>DFNH01000033.1 GCA_002375985.1 Firmicutes bacterium UBA3572
GGCGGGCGTCCACCAGGCCGACCGGGTCGCCGCCGGTCGATGCGGGCTTGTGCGCCCGGTATCTACGGATGCGTCGCTCCCGCAGTGCGGCGGCCGCCGGTCTTGTCCGCGGTTCACTTACATGGTAGCAGAGGCCGGATGGCGGTCAACCGGGCGAAATTCTTGTTTCGGGGGAAATAGCTTTCGGGGGGCGGGGTGCTTGGCGGATCTCTGTAAATATCAGTAGCCTTTTGGGGGTTGACGGCGGGGATAGGTAAGTTAGGGGTCAGACCCCTTTCTTATCGGCTATGGCGCCGGTTCTTGGAAGTACTTGTGCACGATGAAGCGAATGAACAGTTCGAAGTCGGGGAGGTTGTGCTGTAGAATGCGGTAAACCTCCTGCGGACTGATTTCTTCGTAAAGATGTACCGCGCGGTTGCGAAAACGGACCATGCGTTGGGCTGTCTTCAGGAAGTCCCGGGAGATGATTTGTCCGTCGGCCAAAAGTTTGAATGTTTCGGCATAGGTTTTCGGAAAACCCAGGCGTTCCTTGGCGGCGATATGGCTGGCAGCGTCAATCATGGCCTCGATGGCTACCTGCAACATGCGTATCGCGGCGTTGCAATAAATGACGCTTTCCACGAACTCCGCCTCGGGCAGGCGGGCCAACCGGCGTAGGTGACGCAGGTTTTCTTCGATGAACGTGATTTTCTGACGGAGTTTATTCTTGCTGACCACGTAAATAGGCCTCCCGCAGGGATTGGTCGTATTCGGCGCAGAAAGTGCGAAAGTCCAGGGCGAAATCGGGGTAGCGCTTGAGGACGCGTTCGATGAAATCGAGATGAGCGGCCGCGGATCGTTCGTAGAGCAGGCGTCCGGTGGCGATCACCTCGTACTGGATGATGACCGGGGCATCGTTCAGGATCAGCACGTTGACGTCTTCCTCCCGGGTAACCTCAATTACGGCGGACTGAATAGCCAGATAGAGGTCGAAGTAATCCATCCCTTCCCGCAAAAGGATGCCCAGATCGACGTCGCTCAGTACGGTTTGTGTGCTGGTACCGTAGGAACCGTACAGGTAGGCGGCGATGATGTCCGGGTTGCCGGCGAAATATTTCTCTAAGGCCGGCAGGCGGGACTCGATGTTAATCATCCGCAGTTTCCGGGACAAGCGTACCACTTTCGTCACCCCACCGCGCCGCGGCGTACACAGGCATGTAAGATACATCCAGTGTAATGCGGGCACGCCGGGCAGGTCAAGTGATGGGCGGCGCCGGAGGGTAAACTTTGGTGGCAGGCCCATACCGGGGTATTCCTGGGAGGCAATACGGGTTGATTATCAATAGCATTTTGGAAGAGGATTGCCTGCGATTGCATGAGTTTCAAATTTTTCCTGCGCCATTTGGACGAGCTGGATGCCAGGGGTTATTTTCTTGGGTTAGGGCTTGACCGGCGGGAAGGGGCTCGGCGTTCCCCAAGTCCGGCGGAAATGCGGCTTGGTACGTTCAAAAAGGCGGAGAGCCCTACCGGGCCGAAAGACCGGAACTTGACGAGGACGCCGGCTCCTGGTAAACTCCACGCAACCCCTGCCGGTTCCTGCCCCCGGGCAGGGGCCAGAAGCTACCCGCACCAATCACTGGCGGCGCTTCGCCGCGGCCAAAAGCGGGCTAGAGCCGGGCGAGCACGCCTTGGACGTAGGCTGCGGTACGGGCCTCTTCACCTTTGAACTGGCCAGGATTGTCGGTTCCACCGGCCGGGTAGTCGGCCTGGACCCTTGCCCGGAGATGCTGGCGCGGGCGCGGGAGAAGTGTGCGCGCACCCCGTTCCGGGACGCGGTGGAGTTTCTGGAGGGTACGGCCGTCGAACTTCCGTTTCCGGACGGAAGCTTCGACTGCGTGGCTACGGCTTTTACGCTGCATACGGTGCCTGACCTGGAAAAGGCCCTCTCCGAGATGATTCGCGTGGTCAGGCCCGGCGGCCGAGTGGTCAACCTGGAATCGGCCAGGCCGCGGATTCCAGAGCTCAAGCAGGTTTATTCCTTTTACCTGGGCCGGGTGATGCCCTTCACGGGGCGGGTTCTGAGGCGGCTGCGGGTGGGGCCTCCCGGGTTCCTGGAGTACTTCGCCCGCTCACTACAAAAGCTGCCAGACCAGCAGGAGATGCGGGACCTGTTCTCCCGGCTGGGCCTGGCGGATGTCCGGTGCTACGAGTTGGACGGTGGTATCGCTGCCGTTCAGGTAGGGGTCAAAGAGTTCGGTTTTCCCTAGCCGCCCACTTCCAGGAGCGGATCAGTTCCCTGAGTTCCACCGTTTGGGAGTGACCCAGGTTGAAACGTCACAGGTAACTACGAGTAAAATAAAATAGTTCCGGGCAAATGAGGTCCGGGGAGGGGGGTCAAGCGTAGAAAGGAAAGAGGAACCTTTCCTTAGAAGTGGGGTTGATCGGGGGACGAAAACCAAATCAACATATTGAACCAGGCTGGCTACCGCTTTTTCACGAGGGTGGAAGACCTGCGGGCCTATCTGGAAACGCTGTTGGATTTAAGGGTCGAAACGCAAGCCGTTTGAGGGAGAGGGAGTTGAGGTATTAGGCAGGATTTTGGTAGATCCGGAGCGAAAACAGGGATGTGGTTGGTGAGTGTGACCAGTTCAGGCAAAGATTGCCGAAAATTGTCGAAATATCTGGAGCCGCTGCCGGAGCGGCACGGAGGTGCCGGGCTTGTCGGAAAAAAGGAAGAATAGGGCGGGGATAGACCCTGTTGAGTCCGTAGCTGGCGGAAGCCGGCGGGCGCTACGGTACTTCCCGCGGTTCGTTGTGGCCTTCGGTGACGTCGCCCTGGTGCTGACCGGGTTTTACCTGGCTTTCGTGATTCGCTTTGGGCCCGACATTCCGCCGACTAACTGGAATACTTTCCTGGACCTTGGTCCCTGGCTGGCCGTCGGGACGCTTCTGGTACTGGCTGGCCTGGGGCTGTATGACCGCCGGCTGAACGGTTTCGTGCCCACTTTGCGCGGGTTGTTGACCGGGGTGATCCTGGTCGGACTGGCTACGGCGGCGGCAAGCTACTGGTTCCGCGAGTTTGCTTTTCCGCGGAGCATTATCCTGATCGGGGGTTGTGTTCAGCTCGCGCTCCTGGTGGGGTGGCGCTGGCTGGTGTGGCGGGCGGACTGCCGCTTGCACGGCCGTCGAAGGTTATTGATTGTCGGGGATGACGGCGAGGCGCGCACCTTTTGGGGCAAGCTGTGGGGGATGCCCAGCGGCGCGTTTTGGAGCGTGGGCGTGTTGCCTCCGGAGCGGGCGGACCAGCTTGCCGACCGGCTGGCCGGGGCGGACGCGGTAGTGGTGATGCCCTCGGCATCTTCGGAGGTCCGCCGGAAGGTGGTGGCGGCCAGCCTGGAGAAAGGGCGGGAGGTTTATCTCGTACCCAGCGACTACGAGGTGATGGTGAACACTGCGCGGGTGAGCCAGATTGGTGATTTGCCGGTGCTGCAGCTGGAGCGTTTCCAGCTTTCCTGGTTCCAGGCTCTGGGCAAGCGGCTGATGGATGTCAGTGTCGCCCTGGTCGGATTGATTGTCGGCCTGCCGGTACTGGCCTGCCTGATGCTCTTGATACCCGCGACCTCGCCGGGATCGCCGTTTTACGTGCAGGAGCGGGTTGGTCAGCACGGGCGTGTCTTCCGGCTGTACAAGTTGCGCACCATGGTGGCGGACGCCGAGCAACATACCGGCCCGGTGCTGGCCACGGCGGACGACCCGCGGGTGACCAGGGTGGGTCGTTTGTTGCGCGCCACGCGGCTGGATGAACTACCGCAGCTTTTCAACGTGCTCAAAGGGGATATGAGCATCGTGGGGCCGCGGCCGGAGCGGCCGGAATTCGTGGAGAAGTTTGAGGCGGAGAATCCGGCGTATCATTACCGGCACCTGGTTAAGCCCGGCCTGACCGGTCTGGCCCAGGTGCAGGGGCGGTATGACACTTCGGCGGAGGATAAGCTTCGTTTTGATCTCTACTACATCCGGAACTACTCTCTCCTACTGGACCTACAGATACTGCTACAGACCATTCCGGTGGTGTTGACGCCCTCGGCAGCGCGCGGGCGGAAGACCGACGTGGAGCAGAACACCATTGCCTTCCTGACCAATCGCCGTGCGGAATACGAGCGGAACCTCTTGGACAGGCGGGTGCCCTGATATGAAACATATGATACATTTGCGATGCTTCGCCTACTTGGGGTAAAGTTGGGCTAATCGGCACATGGCGGAGAAACGGTCCATTATTCCTGTCTACGAGGTGAGGCGCGCGTGAAAATCGCTACCATTCTGGACCAGATCGACCTGGGCAGTGTCGCGCTGCCCGAGTTTCAGCGGGGGTATGTATGGAACCGTGACCAGGTACGCAGCCTGATGCAGTCCCTTTACCGCCGGTATCCGATCGGCAGCCTGCTGGTATGGGTCACCGGGTCGGAAAGCGCCGGCCGCTCAAGGGGTGATCATGCCCCGGCACCAGGGGTGGTGAAGCTGCTGCTCGACGGCCAGCAGCGGATGACTTCCTTATACGGCATTATCAGGGGCAAACCGCCCCGCTTTTTTGACGGCAACCACCAGGCCTTTACCGGGCTTTATTTTCACCTGGAGGACGAAATCTTCGAGTTTTACATGCCCTCTAAAATGAAGGACAACCCCCTTTGGGTCAACGTTACGGAGCTGATGCAAACCGGGGTGGGCAAGTTTATCGGGCGGCTCTTTACGATCCCGGAACTGGCGCCCCGGATGGAGACGTATATCCAACGCCTGACCACTATTGAGGGAATTAAGAATATCGATTTGCACGTGGAAGAGGTGACGGGGGAAGACAAAACGGTTGACGTGGTGGTGGAGATCTTCAACCGGGTGAACAGCGGCGGCACCAAGCTCTCCAAGGGTGACCTGGCCCTGGCCAAGATTTGCGCCGCGTGGCCCCAGGCCAGGCAGGAGATGAAAAGGGTGCTGGCCGATTGGGAGCGGGCCGGCTTTTACTTCAACCTGGAATGGCTGTTGCGGAATATCACGGCCATCTTGACCGGGGAGGCGCTATTCTCGGCGCTGCGGAAGGTTACGCCCGATGAATTTCGCGCGGGGCTGGCCCAGACCCAAAACGCTTGCAATTACCTGCTGAACATGATTTCCGGCCGGCTGGGACTGGACCACGATCGGGTGCTGGGCGGGCGGTACGCCTTTCCGGTGATGACCAGAGGCCGGAGGTCAACGCGCTTGCGAATTACTGTTTTCTCACCCAGGCGGCCAATCTGTCCATCAGCGACAAAAGGCCCGAGGTTTACCTGCGCGAGGTAGAGGCCAGGTATCCGGGGGCGCTGGCTTCCCAGTGGGTTCCCCGGGATCCGGACCTGTGGAAGCTGGAGAACTACAAAGAGTTTTTGGCGGAGCGGCGGCGCCTCTTGGCGGCGGCGGCCAACCGCTTCCTGGACGAACTCTTCCGGGGTTCCGCCACGGCTCCGGTGGCGGTCGATTACGCAACGGATCTCCCCGCGGCGGGTGCGCGCCTGTCCGCGGAGGTGGATGACGAGGTGCAAGCCTTGCTGGAATGGGTGCAGTCATACGGTTTACCTAAGCCGGAGCTTAACTTTGAAGTGTGCAGTCCGACCGGAGAGGTGCTGACCGTAGTGGACCTGGCCTGGCCTGCCGGAGTCCAGGAAGGATTCAGCCGGCCGGTGGCCTTGATCTTGCCGGGGGACCAAAACCAAATCAACATATTGAACCAGGCCGGGCACCTCATTTTCACAGGGGTGGAGGACCTGAAGGTTTATCTGGAAAAGTTTTTGGATTTACGGGTGGAAGCGGAAGAGCAGGTTGTTTGAGAAGAAGGCAGTTGACCCTTGAGATTTTTCTTGAAAAACAAGGCATCACTGGGCTTATCGCATTCTTTTAGGATAGATAGGAACAGGGGGACGTTTTTCTTGTCCCACCAGACCTTGCCGGGAAGCCGTTTCCAGCTTTAGTGACGAAGCGCCGGCCTTCGTGTCAGGGAAAGGGAATTAAGAGGTTGTGGAAGATTGCGAAGACACTCTTTTCGGTAAGCTGTTGCCATAACCACTTACTGGGCTTATAATAGCTATAAGAAAGAACTACTTGGAGGATATGAAATGAAACAGGCCATCGTAAAAGTTTCCAGTAAGCGGCAGATAACCTTGCCTGCTTCAATTTATAAAAAGCTCGGCATCCAGCCGGGACAAAAACTGTTATTAGAAGTTCAAGGGGACAAAATTATTCTTTCGCCGAAAACTACAAGTTATACGGAACTCCTGGCCGGTTCATTGAAGAACATCTATGGCCGAACCCCAGAAGAGGTCAACGCTTATATCAGGAAGGAACGTGAGACATGGGACAGGGCGCTTTCTTGAACAGAATTGCCCATGTCAAACGCTTATTACTCGACACCAATGCAATAATCTATTTTTTACAAGGTTTTAGCCCTTACGACGCCGTTTTAAATCCTTTATTCCATCTTTTTGAAGAAGGAAGACTACAAGCTGTCATTTCTGTGATTACTGAAGCCGAACTCCTGGTTGGGCCGCTTAAAAAAAATAACAAAGAAGCCTTAGCAAGAGTTAGGCTGTTGCTCAATGAGTTTCCGGGTCTGGAAGTAATCCCGATTTCGCGTCAGATTGGCCAGATGGCCGCTTCTATCAGAGTTGAAACTAATTTGCCTCTGCCCGATGCGCTCATCATTGCCACGGCTCAGGCAGCTGGTTGCGATGCAATTATTGGAAACGATCAGTCCTGGTCCAGAATTGATACGCCGGAGGTATTCCTTCTTGATGATTATGTTAATGTGCCCTAGCGTGACTTTCCTAGATACCGCCGCACTGTGCGTCTGGATATCCCGAGTTCCCGCGCTATTTGCCTCATCGATTGTCCTTCCCTAAAAAATACCGGCTTCTGATATGCTGGATACGATCCACAACTAAATTTATGGGTGGAGTGCGGTACGCCTTTCCGGTGATGACCAGGTACCTGGTGCTGCGGGGCGGCAGGTTGTACGATGCCCGGGAACGCGACCGGCTTTTGTACTGGTATGTGCACAGCTTCCTCTGGGGCCGGTTTGCGGGCTCCACCGAAACGGTGTTGAACCAGGACTTGGGGGTGCTGGAACCGGCGGATGAAGCCCTGGACCGGTTGATCGCGCAGCTCCGCCTTTCCCGGGGCAGCCTGGAGGTGCGCCCGGAAGACTTTGCCGGCTGGAGTTTGGGAGCCAGGTTTTACCCCATGCTTTACTTGCTGACCAGAGTGTCCGGTTCCCTGGACTGGGGCAGCGGGGCGCCTCTTGGCGGCGGCGGCGGCCAACCGCTTCCTGGAAGAACTCTTCCGGGGTTCCGCCACGGCTCCGGTGGCGGTCGATTACTCAACGGATCTCCCCGCGGCAGGTGCGCGCCTGTCCGCGGAGGTGGACGACGAGGTGCAAGCCTTGCTGGAATGGGTGCAGTCATACGGTTTACCTGAGGCTGTATGAACAGTAGGGAGCGGGAACAAGAGGCTGAGAAGTGGCTTGATAAAGCAAGGAGCGATCTTCGCGTTGCCAGAATGGCCTTTGAAGATGCCGAACCGGAGTATGACGAATACACCTACTGCAGGTGGCTGTAGTAGTGCGCAGCGGCGGCAGTCCGTACGGACTGCCGCCGCTACATCCGCCGTTTAGCTTTCGCCGGCGATCCAGGTCTCGAAGCCTTTCGCCCGCAGGCGCGCGGCCAGCGCCTCGGCCCGGGCGCGGTCGGTAAAGGCCCCGACCTGCACCCGGTAGAGGGGGGTGCGGTCGGGCTGAAGGGCGGCGCGGACGGCCGCCAGGTCCAGGTGCCGGCCCGGGCAGGCGGTGGCCGCGCCGGGCACCTCCCGGTGGCCGAGGACATTGGCCGGGGGGATGCGGTACTCCCGCATCAGGCGCTTCAAGAGGCCCTTCAGGGCGGCCAGCTGAGCGGGGAAGGGCGGGCGTTTCTCCAGGTTCCCGATCAGGGCGATGCCCAGGGCCTTGTGGTTCATTCTGCCGGCCAGGCAGTGCGCCCCGCGCATGGACGGGGGCCGGCCGGGCACCACCACTCCGTCGCGCTCGATGAGGTAGTGGTAGCCGACGTCCTGCCAGCCCAGGCGCCGGTGGTAGTCGCACACTTGCCGGGCGTTTTTCTCCTCGGCACCGGTGTGGTGGATGACGATGTGCGTCCACTTCATAGGCTGCCGTCCTCCACGATGCGCCGGGCCTCGGCCACGTCCACCCCGCCGATTGAGCGGGCGACCACCACGGTCAGGAGGGCGACCGACTTTTGCAGCTCCCGGATCAGGGGTTCCATACGCACCAGGAGGTAGGCGGCCACCGCCATCGGGAAGCCGTAGTTGCCGAACGCCGCAAGCATTTCCTCCACGGCGCTTTCACCTCCGTTTAAAGATTAATAAAGGGGAGGGGTGCGACCCCTCCCCGTGTGGGGCTACGCCCCGAACTCGTAGGTGGTGACCTCGCGGCTCACCAGGCGGGCGTCCACCAGGCCGACC
>DFNH01000024.1:0-74078 GCA_002375985.1 Firmicutes bacterium UBA3572
TCGGCGGCCGTGATATCGCCTGTTGGTTTGGCAAGCGCCTCCCGCACCGCAGCCTCTAAAGCAGCATCCGCAAAGGTCACCACCGTTTCCTCATCCGGCCACGGGTCTGTACCATCAACATAAACGGTTACTCCCCTGGCCTGTAGGGTTTCGATATCCTGCATGTTTTGCGAGCCGGGGGTTAAATCCAGCGGGTTGCCATACAGCCAGATTTCATCACCCGCGTCCAGCCCGGTGTTGGCTACCAGCGGGGCCAGATCGGTGATCTGGTTCTCCCAAAGGCCGAGCCAGGTCAGGTTGGTCAAACCGGCCAGCGGGGCTAGATCGGTGATCTGGTTGCCGCCGAGGATAAGCTCAGTCAGATTGGTCAGACCAGCAAGCGGCGTAAGGTCGGTGATCTGGTTCTCCCAAAGGTAGAGCCAGGTCAGGTTGGTCAAACCGGCCAGCGGGGCTAGATCGGTGATCTGGTTGCCGTCGAGGTCAAGCCCAGTCAGGTTAGTCAAACCCGCCAGCGGCGTAAGGTCGGTGATCTGGTTCTCCCAAAGACCGAGCCAGGTCAGGTTGGTCAAACCGGCCAGCGGCGTGAGGTCGGTGATCTGGTTGCCATCAAGCAAGAGCCATTGCAGATTGGTCAAACCGGCCAGCGGCCCCAGATCGGTGATCTGGTTGCCGCCGAGGTCAAGCCCAGTCAGATTGGTCAGACCAGCAAGCGGCGTAAGGTCGGTGATCTGGTTCTCCCAAAGGTAGAGCCATTGCAGATTGGTCAAACCGGCCAGCGGCCCCAGATCGGTGATCTGGTTCCAGCTAAGGTCAAGCTCAGTCAGGTTGACCGCATATTCCAGCCCGGCCAAGCTGGTAATGCCACGCTCCCGCGCAGTCAATCCAGTTATCATCGCCATATCGGCAGCCGTGATATCGCCTGTGGGTTTGGCAAGCGCCTCCCGCACCGCAGCCTCTAAAGCAGCGTCCGCAAAGGTCACCACCGTTTCCTCATAAACCGCTGCCGCTGCGGAGACAGTCATACTTGACAGCACATTTTTCACGGGTGAGGATACCTTTTCTCCGAGCAGATAATCACGCATAGTATCCTTGCTTTTCAGCTTCATCTCCGTGCGAAACTCGTCCGGCGCTGACCGACCATCGGGAACCGCATCGGCTGCCGCCGGCACCAGCACCATGACCGCCATTAGTAGAACAGCCAAAATCGCGCTCATTTTTGCTTTCAGCTTCATTTTTTCGGTCCCCCCAAAAAGTAATTTCAAGAAACCTATACCGCACCACGATAGCAGTCCGAAAGCTTTTGCAACCACCCACGCGCCGAAGGCTGCCGGCCCCGGCAAGACCACTCACAAGTAAGTCTTTTGGCCTTGGCCGCAACGTAGTTAGTTAGCTGAGGAGTTGCCACCGCGGCAACTCCACCTACTCTCCCACCTCCCGGTAGCTGCCAGCCAGTAAGGTCAGATCCTGAATGTTGACTTGGCCGTCGGCGTTGAAGTCGGTGTCGGGGTTGTAGCGGTTTTCTCCTTCTACGGTGTGGTAGGCATTGGCCAGCAGGGTCAGGTCCTGGATATTGACCTGGTTATCGCCGTTCGCGTCACCCGGTTTGAGCGTTACGAGTTCCGGCAGTGCCAACGTACCGGTCGCGAGCACGTCCACGGTCAGCTTTTGTACCAGGAAGAGTTCCTTAGAGAAGACCAGCGTCTGCGCACCCGCCGGCACACCGGTCAGGGTAAAGCTGCCGTCAGCGGCGCTCGTGGCCGAGATCCCTGTACCTTCCGCGGTAATCGTCACGCCGCCATCGTCAGCCCTACCGGGCAGATCGACCCGCCCGGTCACGGTGGCACCAGGAATATCTTCAGTGTCGATAGCGGCGAGTGCCTGCGCTAAGTTGAGGGTCCCGCCGGAGAGCACCTGACCGCTCAGGGCGGTTAGTTGAGTGACGTTACCGTTGAAGAGATCAATCACCTCCTCGGGAGAAAGGCTGTCACTCAGAGAGAACGCCAGGGCGGCGCCGCCGGCGACAAAGGGCGCGGCCATCGAAGTGCCGTCCCAAGAGGCATAGTAATCAGGCTGGAGCACCACCGTGGCCCCGTCACGTGGTCGAAGGATGTCGATATATATCGTCCCCGGGGCAAACTCGTACGTAGCACCGTCATAAGGATGAGCCGCACCCTGAAGCTCTACCAAACCGCCGCACTCTGCAACGAAGTCGGCCTTCAGGTAGTCCCGGTAGAAGGAAGTGTCCTCAATGGCGAAGCCCGCGTCGCAACCGCTTAAGAAAAGCTTGCCGCCGGCGTCAAGGTACGTTATGAGATTACCTTGGTCGGTCGGGGTGAGATTCGGGAGATTGAAGCCTGGCGGATCGCTCCCCGCGGTCCAGGCGGTAAACCAGATTACGGCGCTGTGCTGGGTTGCGTCCGGCGCAGGGCCGTCAGCGCCAAACCCGACGGTGTATAGGTCATAGACGTAACCGGCAGTGCTGAGAGCATTGAGGTAAAGCGGACTGGCGTCCAAAAAACCGCTTTCACTTTGGTCGTCGTCCACCACCAGCAGCGGCCTGTCCACAGTCTCGGCAGGGGTAAGGCTGAAGAAATCGTAAACCGTGCGCACAATGCTGTCGTAGACTTCATCGGCCGTGCTCAGGTCCTCGGCGCCGAAGCCCCAGAAGACGCTCTGGTAGCTGCCGTCGACTGCTATGGCTGCCCCGGCATTGGGGTACTGCGGTACCGTGCTCACGGTGGCCTCACCGGGCGCGGCAAGGTCGACAGATACCGCACCGTAGTTAGAAAAAACGGTAAGGCTGCCGGTTTGGGCCAGTGCAGCTACGCTGATGATGTTGGGCAGCGCCGGATAAAACGTGCCGTTTACCGTGTTGTCCACAGTGTAGCAAGCCGGGTAAGAAGGATTCGTGTCGTTATCGGTGCTCTCGTTCCCTGCGGCGGCGACAAAGATGATCTCCGGATGGGCGGCGATGGCCTCGTATTGCAACGGGTCAAATTCAGGGCCGACGAAGCTCATGTTTACGACTTTCGCCCCGTTGGCGGCGGCGTAATGAATGGCTTCGACGGTGGTGACAGTGGTTAGAAAACCATACCCATCGGCCGCCTTTAGCGCCATCAGTCGCACGCCGGGGGCGGTACCGGCGATGCCTTTGTTGTTATTCGCCGTGGCGGCGATGATCCCAGCGACGTGGGTACCGTGACCGTTATCGTCCCGCGGGTCGGGGTCCGGGCAGATGAAATCATAACCGTAGAAGTCATCCACGTAGCCGTTGCCGTCGTTGTCGACCCCATCGCCGGGGGTTTCACCGGGGTTGGTCCACATGTTGGCCCTCAGGTCCTCGTGGGTGTAGTCGATCCCGCTGTCAATCACGCCGACAATAATTGCGGCCGAGCCCTCGGTGTAAGCCCAGGCGGCTTCAGCCTGC
Source organism: Firmicutes bacterium UBA3572 (assembly GCA_002375985.1). Classification (GTDB taxonomy): domain Bacteria; phylum Bacillota; class Desulfotomaculia; order Desulfotomaculales; family Desulforudaceae; genus Desulfopertinax. The sequence goes on from DFNH01000024.1 coordinate 3,428, forward strand.
ACGCCGTAGGTCTGATGGTGCATTCCCCACTGCTCGTCCCACAATGGGTCGTTAGTGCACAGGCGGTAGATGTAGTTCGGCTGGGCGAACTCGACGCGGGGATCCCGCTTGAGGGCGGCAACTGCCGCCTCCACTCCGGCGGTGGTGGTGAAGAGCGCTGCTTCGTGGGGAAGCGACCGCAACGCGGTCAAACCAAGCACCCGGTGATCAGCAACAAGGGTCCGCAGCGCCGCGGCTACCCGTTCACCTGCTTTAAACTTGACGATTACCTCCCCCGGGACAAAGGCACCCGGGTACTCCCTCACGGTGTCCCGCAGCTTAAGCCGCGCTACCTCATCACGAGACGCCAGGGCGGGGGAAGCTAAGCTCACGACCAAGAGTACGGTAAAGAGCACCACCAGAAGGCGAAGGGGTCTTTGCTGTGGAGTGATCTTCCCATGTTCCTTATCCACGATTTCTCTCCTGAAAAGCATCAGTCGAGAAGCGACACCGCCTTGGCTGGTTCTACCACAACAGTAAAAAAAGCTCATAAAAAGAATAACTCGGTTTTTTTGGGGGGTCAAACATGGCTATAGTTCGTTACGTTTAAGTTGCACCCGCGCAAGACCGTTTTTCTCCGTCTGCCGGGTTTTTTCGCCTGGGTAGCAAAAGATTCCGCATGGCGTGCCGCACATCCTTACTTCACTTCTTCATCCTGTAAGCTTATCCAATCCCCAGGGCAAAACATATTGGCCGGTCCACCTTCGGCCATTCTTTCAGCGGAAAGAGAGGTGATCAGTTCCCCCAACCTGCTTTTACTGACTGTCTGGATATGATCAAAGTTTGCCGCACAGGTGAACGGCATTCCATCTTCCGGGCCAAGGACGACTTCCGAAGGGATATCCCGGATATTTGAAGTGATAGGCGTAATAGTAACCTCGTTTAGAAAAGAGGTCCAACAACAAGACCTTCTGTTGCTGAAGAGCAAGCAGCAAGGCATTCCTTATGAATGCTGACCGCGTGGTTCCTAGTTGCTGCACGACCCGGTCCACCTCGGACAGCAACCCTTCGTCAATGGTCATCTGGATGGTGCGCATGATAGTTCGCTTCCTATACTCTCTCTTTTACGGGCTAGATAATCACTTACACCTCTCCCCCTTCCTTATTTTTAATCTTCTTCTGATCCGGGGATCCGTGGGGCGTAGGTGGTTAAGCGGTTATTCAGGCTTAAGGGTCTTCAGGCCGTACCGGGCGAAATGCCGGTTCGTCTCGAAAAAGGTTCAAGGCACCGTCTTTTGGCGGACATGCCGGTTTATGGCCAACCATTCCGGGTGGTCGGCGAGCGCCTGCAGCACCTCTTGCCAGGTAAACCGCCAGGTGCCGAAATGAGCGAAAACCGTGCGCACAAAAGCCAAATCCTCCTCCCGGTCCACCGTCCAGCGCAGGGCGGAATAATCTTCAGCGCCGGCCACGCTCCGCAGACGGAATTTTCCCGGGTTTTTGTAGATGTAGGGGGTGACGTGCTCGCGCCACGCCGGATTGGTGTCTTCTTGCCACGCCCGGGCCAGCGCGCCGAAGGAGAGCACCTCGGTATCGAGTCCCCGCGGGAAGGTGCGGGGGGGTAAGGTGTTGCTCGCGTAATCCAGCGGTTGGGCCTGTAAAAAGGCGGCCACCACCTGGTCCACCACCGCCGGGTCGATCAAGGGGCAGTCGGCGGTGATGCGCACCACGATGCCGGCTTGGTAAGACAAGGCCGCCTGGTAATAACGATCCAACAAGTCCTCTTCGCTGCCGCGAAACCACGCCCACCCTTCCGCTTCACACAAGGAAACAATGGCCTGGTCGGCAACACCACGCGTGGTGGCGACAACAACCTGATCAACCAGCCGGGCCTGCCCGGTGCGCCGCACCACATGCCACAGCATCGGCCGGCCCAGAACCGGCATTAAAACCTTGCCCGGCAGGCGCGTAGAACCCATGCGCGCCTGGATTACAGCAACCACCTTTTTCTTCATCAAGCCACTTCAGCGCTCCTTCGCCCGCCATGCCCCCAGGGCGGCCTCCAGGGAAGCAAGGACATATTCTACCTCGTCATCCGTCATGGCCGGGAACAGCGGGAGCGAGATGATCTGGTCGTAAGCCTTTTCCGCCACCGGGCAAAGGCCACGCCGCGTGCCGAAAGTCTCCCGGTAGAAAGGATGAAGATGCACCGGGATATAGTGCACGTTTGCCCCTATACCTCTTTGCCGCAGCCGTTTAAAAACCTCCTCGCGGGAGATCCCCAGGTCCGGGCGCAGAAGGCGGATCACGTAGAGGTGGTAGGCGTGTTCGTTCTCCGGGCGTTTCTTTAGCGGCCGAACCCTCGCGGAGTTGTGCAGGCGGCTTGCATACTTCTGCGCTATTTCCCGGCGCCGGGCCAGCCAGCGCGGCAGCTTACGCAGCTGGCTCATTCCCAGGGCGCACTGCAGATCGCTGAGACGGTAATTGTATCCCAGAGCGGTCATCTCGTAGTACCAGGTCCCGGATAAGGCCCGCTGTTTGTGGTCGGCGGCTATGCCGTGGTTGCGGAAAAGCCGTATCCGGCGGGCCAATTCCGGGTCACCGGTAACCACCATCCCGCCTTCGCCTGTTGTGATGTGCTTTGCCGGATGAAAACTGAACACAGTCATATCCGCCAGGGTGCCCACCTTCCGCCCCTTGTAGGTTGCCCCCAGGGCGTGACAGGCGTCAGCCACCAGGGCCAGCGAATGCCGGGCACATATTTCCCGGAGGGCGTCATAATCACACGGTTGACCGGCGTAGTCCACCGCGATTACCGCCTTGGTCCGGGAGGTGATCCGCTGCCGCACCTGCCCGGGATCAAGAAGCAGGGTTTCGGGGTCAACATCGGCAAAGACCGGGGTCCCCCCCTGGAACACCACACAGTTGGCCGTGGCGGCAAAGGTCATGGGGGGAACGATCACCTCGTCCCCGAGCCCGATCCCTAAAGCGGCCATAGCGCTATGCAGAGCGGCTGTGCCGCTCGAAAGGGCGACCGCCTCCCTGGCACCCACAAAGTTGCCTACCGCCTCCTCAAACTGGTCGACCACGGGCCCGGTGGTGAGCCAGTCCGAAGACAAGACCGCGCAAACGGCCGCGAGGTCCTCCTGGTCCACCGCGTGGCGGGCGTAAGGAAGAAAGCGCGGCGCCATTTAAACCCTACCCCCGGTGGTGGCCGCCAAAAAACCCTCTTTTTCCACCAGCGCGCGCAAATCGTCCCGGCTCAACCACGCTTCGTTCTGGTCGCTTGAATAGCGGAACCCTTCGGGTAAGCGCTTTCCGTCCGCCCAGTGGCCCGTGTCCCACCAGGGGTGCAAAGGCAGGATGACGTACCTGTCACCCAAGCTGACGGCGTGGCGGGCTTCATCTTCGGAAAGCAGGACTTCGTGCAGCTTTTCTCCCGGTCTTATCCCGATATACTCGATGCGGCAGCCCGGAGCCAGCACTTCGGCCAGGTCCATCACCCGCATGCTCGGAATCTTGGGCACGAAAATCTCACCGCCCTCCATCCTTTCCAAGCAGTCCAGGACGAAGCCCACTCCTTGATCCAGGGTGATCCAAAACCGGGTCATCCGGCGGTCCGTGACGGTGATCACGCCCTTTTCGCGCTGGGCGGCGAAGAGGGGAATCACGCTTCCCCGGCTCCCCACCACATTGCCGTAGCGGCAGACGGCAAAGCGCGTGCCTTTCCCGCCGGAGTAGGCGTTGGCCTGCACGAACATTTTCTCGGCACACAGCTTGGTGGCACCGTAAAGGTTGACCGGGTTTACCGCTTTGTCGGTGCTGATGAACATTACGCGCCTCACGCCGCGGTCGATGGCGGCGTCGATGACGTTTTGCGCACCGATGACGTTTGTTTTTACCGCCTCAAAGGGGTTGTATTCGCAGGCTGGCACCTGCTTGAGCGCGGCGGCGTGCACCACGATGTCCACCCCGTCAAAGGCACGATACAGCCGTTCGCGATCCCGCACGTCGCCGATAAAATACCGCAAGGGAGACCCGGCCGTGCCGCCGCCGAAAACCTGGCGCATCTCGTGCTGTTTCAGCTCGTCGCGGCTGAAAACAATGAGCCGCCTGGGACAGCACTCTTTCAGAACCTTTTCCACAAACCGCTGCCCGAAAGAACCGGTACCACCTGTGACTAACACACTCTTTTCCGACCAATCCATTGAAACGGCACCTCCGTGTTGATCTCCCTTCCCGGGCGAGCATCAAGTGATCAGGGACCATTGGAGCGGCGTGCCGCGGGAGATGTCCCGCGCGGCGCGCCGGCCGAGAACGTCTTTGTAATGGCGCGGGTGCAAACCGTAGCCGGGGCGAAGCGAGCGTACGTTTTCTGCCGTGAACACCTCTCCCGCCGCCATGTCCCGCACCACGAACAGAGAGCGCCGGAAGACCCTGCTGCCGGCCTCCTTGGCACTTGCCCCGTAGTGCACCCGGCCCAGGGCTTTTTCGGTGGTCCGCACGGCCTCCACCATGGCTTTGAACTCGTGCGGTTCTAAGGAAAAGGCGCTGTCCGGTCCCGGCACGGAGCGTGAGAGGGTGAGGTGTTTTTCCACGATGCAGGCGCCCAGGGCGACGGCCGCCACCGGGACGGCAATACCCAGCGTGTGGTCGGAAAGCCCTACCGGCACGCCGAACGCCTGGGCGAGGTGCGGAATGGTCCGCAGGTTCATTTCCTCGGGTGGCGCCGGGTAAGCGCTGGTACACTTAAGCAAAGCTATTTGCTTGGCCCCAGAATTATAAGCAGCCTGCACCGCCTCGTCGATTTCGCCGAGGCTGGCCATGCCGGTGGAAATAATCAACGGCTTGCCGGTGCGGGCTATCCTTTCGATCAGCGGGATGTCCACGATTTCAAAGGAAGCGACCTTGTAAGCCGGCACCCCGAGGTCTTCAAGGAAATCGACCGCGGTGGGGTCAAAAGGGGTGGAAAAAAAGTCCAAGCCCAACTTTGCGGCCATTTCTTTGATTTTGGGCTGCCATTCCCAAGGGGTGTACGCTTCGGCATACAAATCGTAAAGCTTTTTTTCGTCCCAGATAGTTCCCCCCCTGATCAAGAACTCCGGCCGGTCGCTATTGATGGTCAGGGTATCAGGCGTGTATGTCTGCAGTTTGATGGCGTCTGCTCCGGATTCCTTGGCCGCTTTGACTAAACGGACGGCCTGGTCGAAGTCCTGATTATGATTTGCAGAAATCTCTGCGATGATATACACAGGATCACCCGGACCGATACGACGAGAACCCACTATTAAAGTACTCAATTATGAACCTCCCATTTTGGGAATTATGCCAAGAATATGGGTCAGGTTTTCCCTTATTACTACTTCACTGGTAACTCCTGGTTCTTTTGTAGTGCAGCGATTCACATCTTTTAATCGTAACTGCGCCTATTTTCTTGAATCCCGCCTTTTCAAACGCCCGCATCGAAGCATGATTAGTGGATTTAACGAAGGCATTGACACTTTGCACCGAGGTATTCCGAAATAATTCTGTTACTGCCAAATCGATTAGCTTAGAACCATATCCCTGCCCTCGATAACTTTCGTCAATGACGACATGAATTTCTGCCTTATCATTATCCGATAATTCGAAGCGCACCTGACCTATTGGTTCGTCGTTTTGGCTTACGCCAATAAAAATCAAGCATAACGGGTCAGCAAGCTTAGATTCAAACCAATATACATGCTTTTCCCAAGGTATCGGATCAAGAGAAAATGAAACTTCGCGTACTGTTGGATCGTTAGCCCATTTCCATAACAAAGCACAGTCTTCTCTTCGAACGGGCCTCAGGGTCAAAGTAAAATCGAGAAAGTTCTTTACGACTCTCTTTGCCCCTTTACCATCAACTAATTGCCTTCCATATCCGGACATTTCGGAACGTACTTTCATTTTTGGCAATAATTCTTCCAAATGACTTGCGATGTCCTCAGGCAAGACCGTGCTATACCAACCGAGACATCTCGCAATGCCTAATTTATCCAACTCCCGTGCGATAGGTACCTGGTTATCGGCCACCACCAGAATCAGATGGGGCAAGCCCATAAACGCCAGCTCCCAACAAGTACTGCCCCCGGAAGAAACAGCAACGTCAGCCCAAGCCATTAATTCGGGCATACGCGTAGTATTGCTTTCTATATGTATAGGGATTTTTGATCCTTGGGCCGCTAACTGCAGTTGATCTTTGTAAGGATTGCCCCCGCCTATCACCACCGTTGCTTCTAACCCATCCAATTCAACCTGTTCCACTGCGGTGATTACTTTCATAGTCACATTCTCTGGATCACTACCGCCTAAGGTGACTAGTATTTTTCGGGCGACTTCAGGAATCGTGCGTGTCCAGTCTGCCCAACCCCAAAATTCCCGGCGCAAAAGCACATATTGAGTACCCAACAGGCACCGGGTATATGGCTCGCGGCTAGCATATAGTTCTGGTGAGGCATGGACATTCTGATTCAGGACTATATCGGCATAATAATGATCGCAATGGCCGTTATCGTCAATGAAGAGAAGGCGTAAATCGTGCTGCTTGATCGCTCGTTGGTACTCAGCACTAAAATGATAGCCATCTACTACTACCCACGAAGCTTTGAGTTCTTGTGCCAACTCCGCCGTTTGGATCGCATCCTCATTGCTGCCCGGTGTAGTAGATAAAAAGTTAACTTCCAATTCTTCTACCCTCAAGCGATCTTTCAGAAACTCTAAGCTTTCTCCGCATACAAAAACAACTTTTCCACCAGCTTCCAGCCAGGCTTGGGCCAGAGCCAGGCAGCGCATAAAATGACCGGTACCCATTCTTTTGCCGGCGTCAACCCTGATTAATAAAGTCATGTGCCCACCACTTCTGGATCAGGTCCGCGCGGTTTATCTCCCAAACTACTCCCCCGGCGCCCCGGCCAGCCGGTCCAGGTCGACGGGGTCGAATTCGATCGGGGTCTGGCGCCGGAGCAGGTCCAGGAGGACCCGGACGCGGCTCCGGCCCGGTACGGGGCGTTCGACCACGCCCACCAGTCCGGCGAAGGGGCCGAAGCGCACCGCCACCCGGGTGCCCGGGGGAAACTGCACTTGCGCTCCCGGGGTGATGTGCCCCCGGGGACCGGTGCGCTGCCGGATCAGGGCGATGGCCTCCTCGGGCACCGGCACCGGGGTCTCACCCGCGCAGAGCAGGTACTTCACGCCGGGGGTCCAGTTCACCTGCTTTACGGCCTGCAGGACGGGCGGGAGCCGGACAAACAGGTAGCCCGGGAAGAGGGGCTGCACGAGATTTACACGCTTGCTTCCCCTCTTCCGGGGCACCTCGATCTTGGGCAGGAAGACCTCGAATCCTTTCTGCTCCAGTTGCAAAGCGGCGAAGTCTTCGCTTTTCGGTTTGGTGTTTACCGCAAACCACGGCATAAAATTACACCATTTCTAGAATGTTGATCCGGGGCGGGCCAGGTGGACCAGGATTTGGTACTCGCTTTGCACGCTCGCTACCACCGTTCACCAATTAAACGTTCAACTGGTAATTACTATAGGGGAAACTGGAAGGCTTGTCAACGTAAAGCGAAAAGTAACAATATATGGCGGATATAGAAAAACCCGCGCTTCAAATCGCGGGTTGGCGGTCTTAAATGGTCGGAGCGACAGGATTTGAACCTGCGACCTCTACCACCCCAAGGTAGCGCTCTAGCCAAACTGAGCTACGCCCCGACACCTTTATGCAACCTTATCTTTATGCATCCCTTATTCTAAACCATCGGATCCGCTCCGTCAAGTTTTCCCGGCTTAACGCCCAGGTGTTTGCGGCCCGGGCCGCGCGGGCGGCAAAGAAAAAGACCCACCGCCGGGCCGTGCCGGAGGTGAGCCTTGGTGGCGTAAAGTCTGTTCGACGTTATTTCTGGTTCTTGATCTTGGCGAGCATCTCGGGGGTGATGTCTTCGTACGCGCCCTTCTTGATCTCGACTTTTTCGGCGGTCTTGTAGTATTCCTTGAGGATCTCCAGGACCTCCGGACGACCGAATTCCTTCGGCAGTTCCTGGCCTTCCTGCATCGCCCGCCGGAACTGGGTGCCGGACACGACGACGCGGTCTTCCTTGCCGTGCGGGCAGGTCATCAGGGAGGCCATGCTCTCGCACTTGTAGCAGTAGAAGGTCCAGTTGATCTTCATGGGACCGAGTTCGAGGGCGCCCGGCCACAGTTCGTCGAAGATCTTCTGGGCGTCGAACGGGCCGTAGTAGTCGCCCACGCCGGCGTGGTCGCGGCCGACGATCAGGTAGCGGCAGCCGAAGTTCTGGCGGAAGACGGCGTGCAGCAGGGCCTCACGCGGGCCGCCGTAGCGCATCTCCATCGGGTAGACGCCCAGCGCGATGACTTCCTTCGGGAAGTAGTTCTCGATCAGGACCTCGTAGCATTTTACGCGGGTCTCGCCGGGGATGTCGCCCTTCTTCAGGGCGCCGACGATGGCGTGGATGAAGGCACCGTCCACGAAACCGCTCTCCAGGGCGAACTTCACCAGGTACTCGTGGGACCGGTGCATGGGGTTGCGGGTCTGGAAGGCGACGACGTTTGACCAGCCTTTTTCTTCGAACAGCTTCCGGGACTGCTCCGGGTACAAGTAGTACTTCGGATACTTATCCTTGTATTTGCCTTCGTTGAGGGCCTTGATCGGGCCGCCCAGGTTGTACTCGCCCTGCGCCATGGTCTTCGCCACGCCGGGGTGGCCTTCGGCGTCCAGGGTCTTGTAAACTTCGCGGCACTCGGCTTCCTTGTCGATCTGGTAGATTTCCTCGACCAGCATGGTGGCGTACAGTTCACCGGACGCGCGGTCGTGCAGCGCCACTTCCATACCTTCCTTGATACCGGCGGCCTGCAGTTCGTTGGCGGTGATGGAGACGGTCACCGGCATCGGCCACATGGTGCCGTCGGGAAGCTTGAGGTCGAATACGCACCCCTGCCACTCGGCCTTGTTCATGAAGCCCTTCAGCGGGGTGAAGGCACCCATGCCGAGCATCAGGATGTCGGAGGTTTCCTTGGAGGTCAGGTAAACTTTCGGGAGACTGGCCGCGCGGGCGATCTCCTCTTCTCTCGCCTTGCCTTCCAGGAACAGGGGCTTCAGTTTCTTCTCGGGGCCATGCGGGTTTGGAAGCGCCATAAAGATTTTTCCCTCCTGAATAAAAATTTTTGGAAGATGTGTTTGTGACTTATGGAACTAGATAGTCCCAAAGATCCCTATTTCTTCGGTTAACTAATATACCAGAGAAATCCCAGCTCGTCAACCTTGGTTTGCCGGAATCCTGCCCGCACCGCGTAGTATCCGGGTCACTGCCTCCGGGGGGCGAATCCCGCCGGATTCCTCATTTTCGCGCCCAAGCACCCCGTGAAACCGGTTCTCAGGCCCGGGTGCCGGGGCCGGCAACAAGTTACCGCGAGAACGTGACCGCCTCCGGATGGCGTCAGGAGCCGCTGCCCAGCTTAAACTTACGGTGCAGAACCCGTACCGCCTCCTCGATTTCCTCCCGCCGGATCACGCAGGAGACCTTGATCTCGGAGGTACTGATCATGGCGATGTTGATCCCCGCTTCGGCCAGCGCCTCGAACATGGCCGCCGCCACGCCCGGGTGGCTGACCATCCCGGCACCGACGATGGAGATCTTCGCCACGCCGTCGTCGTAGGTGATGCCCTTGGCGCCCACCTGGTCCTGGATGCGGCGCACCGCTTCCAGCGCCCGCGGCAGGTCGTCCCGGCTCACCGTGAAGGCGATGTCGTTGCGGCCGTCCCGCATGGCGCCCTGGATGATCATGTCCACGTTGACGTATTCCCGGGCCAACTCCTGGAAAATGCGGGAGGCGATGCCCGGCCGGTCCTCGACGTCGAAAAGTCCGATTTTGGCCACGTTGGCGTCGTGGGCCACCCCGCTGACCACCGCCGCCTGTTCCATGTCGTCCACCTCCTTGATCAGCGTCCCTGGTCCGTTGTTAAAGCTCGACCGCACCACCAGGGGCACGGCGTACAGCTTGGCCAGCTCCGCGGCGCGCGGGTGCAGCACCACCGCCCCCAGGCTGGCCAGTTCCAGCATCTCGTCGTGGGAGATGACTTCCAGCTTCCGGGCGTCGGGCACCACCCGCGGGTCGGCCGTGTACACTCCGTCCACGTCGGTGTAGATCTCGCAGAGCCCGGCCTCGAGCGCGGCGGCCAGGGCCACCGCCGTGGTGTCCGATCCGCCCCGGCCGAGGGTGGTGATTTCACCGTCTTCGGAAACCCCTTGGAAGCCGGCCACCACCACCACCCGGCCTTTTTCCAGCTCGGCGCGCACCCGGCGCGTGTCAATCTGGATGATTTTACCCTTGGCGTAAAACCCGTTGGTGCGGATCCCGGCCTGGCCGCCGGTCAGGGACACCGCCGGGCAGTCCCGCGCGGCCAGGGCCATCGACAAGAGGGCGATGGACACCTGCTCCCCGGTGGAGAGCAGCATGTCGAGCTCCCGGGGGGCGGGATTCGCGCTCACCGCACCCGCCAGGGCCAGCAGGTCGTCGGTGGTGTCGCCCATGGCCGAGACCACCACCACCACCTGGTGCCCGTCCCGCACGGTCGCGGCCACCCGGTCGGCCACCCGGCCGATGCGCGCGGGATCGGCCACCGAACTCCCGCCAAACTTTTGGACAATCAGCATGCTCTACCTCCGTCTTGGTGATCAATCAAACTGGCGCCGTGCTTGTCGGGCGCCAGGGTGAATATCTTCACTTCCAAGTGGTGTTTCCGAAAAGCCTGCCGCATCTGGCCGGCGATCACGCCCACCTTGTCGGACCGGTCGCTCAGGGCGATCACGCTGGGTCCGGACCCACTCAGGGCCACGCCCAGCGCCCCGGCGTCCAGCGCCGCCGCGATCACGTCCCGCAGCCCCGGAACCAGTTGTTCCCGGAACGGTTGGTGCAGGCGGTCGGCCATGGCGGTGCGCAGCAGGTCCAGGCGCCCGGTGGTCATGGCGCCCACCAGCAGGGCCGCCCGGCCGAGGCTGAACACGGCGTCTTCGCGGGTCACCCGGGTGGGCAGGACCTGCCGCGCCCGGCGGGTGGCCAGCGGAAAAGCCGGCACTGCGGCGAGGACAATCAGCCCGGCCGGCGGTTCGAGCTTTAGGGCGATCACCTCGGGGCCCTCTTGGACGGCAATGGTCAGTCCACCCAGGAGGGCCGGGGCCACGTTGTCCGGGTGCCCCTCCATTTTCGCGGCCAGTTTCAACAGTTCCCCGGTGGACAGCCGGCTTCCCGACAGGGCGTTGGCGGCCACCAGCCCCCCGACCACGGCGGCCGCGCTGGAACCCAGCCCGCGCGCCGGCGGAATCTTGTTGCTGAGCGAAAGTCGCAGCCCGGTCGGGTGCACCCTGATCCGGCTGAACACCTGTCGCGCCGCTTGCAGCACCAGGTTTGATTCGTCGGTGGGGATGTCCGGCCCGCCTTCGCCCGCGACCCGGATTTCCCAGCCCTCCGGCAGGATCTCCATCTCCACCTGGTTGTAAAGTCCCAGGGCCAGGCTCAGGCAATCGAAACCGGGGCCGAGGTTTGCGGACGAAGCCGGAACCCGAACGGTCACTCTGCTGTTTATCAATCGTCGCCCTCCACGCGCAGGACGTTGCCGATCTCCTCGACCACCTCGAGTGGCCCCAGGTCGGCCAGGGCGTCCCGCAGGTTCTGTTCGGCCACCTCGTGGGTGATCAGGACCAGTTCGGCCCGGTCGCCCCGGGTGTCCTTCTGGGTCACCGCCGCCAGGCTGACCTGGTGGTCGCCGAAGACCTTGGCGATCTGGGCGAGCACCCCCGGCCGGTCGACCACCCGCAGGCGCACGTAGTTCTTGCACCGCACCCGGCCCATCGGTTTCAGGGGCCGCTCCTCGAAGCAGGTGCAGCTGATGATCCCCGGCACGCGGTGCAGGATGTTCCGGGCGGCGTCCATCATGTCCGCCACCACGGCGCTGGCCGTGGGCAGGTCCCCGGCCCCGCGGCCGTAGAACATGGTGTCGCCGACGGCGTCGCCGCGCACGAAGACCGCGTTGAAGGCGTCCTGCACGGCGGCCAGCGGATGGGTCTGCGGCAAAAGCGCCGGGTGGGTGCGCACCTCGATGCCCTCCGGCGTGTCCTTGGCGATCCCCAAAAGCTTGATCACGTAGCCCAACTCGCGGGCGTAGGTGATGTCCGCGGCGGTGATCTTGGTGATTCCTTCCACGTAAACGTCCTTGAAGGAAATGCGGGTGTTGAAAGCGATGGACGCCAGGATGGCCGTCTTCCGGGCGGCGTCGTAACCCTCCACGTCGTTGGTCGGATCGGCCTCGGCGTAGCCCAGCGCCTGGGCCGCCCGCAGCACCTCCTGAAAGTCGCTCCCCTCGGCGGTCATCCGGGTGAGCATGTAGTTGGTGGTTCCGTTCAGGATGCCTATGACCTGCTCGATGCGGTTGGCGGCCAGGCACTGCTTCAGCACGCGGATGATCGGGATGCCCCCGGCCACGCTGGCCTCGAACAAAAGGTCGGCGCCCCGCTCCTGGGCCAGGCGGAAGAGTTCCTTGCCGTGCGCGGCCAGCATGTCCTTGTTCGCGGTGACGAGGCTCTTACCCTGGGCCAGCGCCCGGCGGGCGTACTCCAGGGCCGCCCCCGTGCCGCCCATGACCTCCACCACCAGCTCGATTTCCGGATTGTCCAGAATCGCGTGCGGGTCGGTGGTCAGCACGCCCGGCGCCAGCGGCAGTCCCCGGTCCTTGTGGGGATCCCGGACGAGGATCTTGGCGATTTCGAGCCCCACGCCGGTCTTGCGCGCGATCAGTTCCCGGTTTTTATGCAGGACCCGGTACACGCCCCCGCCCACCGTGCCGAGGCCCAGCAGGCCGACCTTGATGACTCTTGGCGACAAACCTTGATCTCCCCTCTCCGAACGGCGGCGCCAGCCGCGGTTCCTTAAACGTTGGCAGGTTGCCGTGCGGCCCCTACAGGGCCACGCAAAGGCATAATGGGGAACATATTCGCCGGCCCCGGTAATTTTCCTCTTTCCCGGCGATACCGCCGGGTTTGTCCCCGGTGTTTGCAGTATAATATACACCACAAGCACATGCGCAGGAGCGTGATCAGGATGGGAGAGGGGTTCGTACCCGCCTACCGGAAACTCGGCCTGGAGGCGCTGCGCCGGCGCGCCGGGGAGGCCTACCGGCAGCTCAAGCACTGCCGGTTGTGCGGCCGGCGGTGCGGGGTGAACCGGATCTTGGGAGAAACCGGCGTCTGCCGGGCCGGCAAAGAGGTCCTGATCTCCGGGTACGGCCCGCATTTCGGCGAGGAGGCGCCCCTGGTCGGGCAGCACGGCTCCGGCACCATTTTCTTCACCTACTGCAACCTGAAGTGCGTCTTCTGCCAGAACTACGACATCAGTTGGGAGGGCGCGGGGAACGCGGTGACCGTGCGCGACCTGGCCAGGATCATGTTGGTCCTGCAGAAACGCGGCTGCCACAACGTGAACTTCGTCAGCCCCACCCACTACGTCCCCCAGATCCTGGCGGCGGTGTACCTGGCCGCCCGTGACGGGCTAAACCTTCCCCTGGTGTACAACACCGGGGGTTACGACGCCCTGGAGACCTTGAAGCTTTTGGACGGGATCATCGACATTTACATGCCGGACGTGAAGTACATGGACGCCGCGGTGGCCGAGCGGCTTTCGGGGGTCGCCGACTACCCCGCGGTGGCCAAGGCGGCGCTGACGGAAATGCAGCGTCAGGTCGGGGATCTGGTGACCGACCGGCGGGGCATCGCGTGCCGGGGCCTTTTGGTCCGGCACCTGGTCCTGCCCGGCGGCCTGGCCGGTACGGCCGAGTTGGTGGACTTCCTGGCCACCGAGATTTCCCCGGACTGCTTCCTCAACGTCATGGGCCAGTATTACCCGGCCTACCGTGCGCGGCGCTATCCGCCGCTGGACCGGCGCCCCACGCGGGAGGAACTGCACGCGGCGATCCAACTGGCGCGCGAACGGGGCCTCCGGGTGTACACCTAAGCCCCGGCCCGCAGGCGCGTCACCAGGTTGGAGAGCCGCCGGGCGAGCCGCACCAGGGGGTGGTTGTTGACCCGCTGCAGGCGGCGGAGTTCCTCCCGGCTGCGCGCCACCTCGTCCTGCAGGAACCGCACCGAACGCTGCAGGTCCTCGCCGGTCTCCAGGGCCTCCTTGAGGTCGGTCTGCAGGCGCGCCACCTCCTCCTGCAGTGCCCGTTCCCGGCGGCTGGCGGCGAACCGCTCCTTGTCCATCCGCACCTTGAGATCGATGATTTCTCCCTGCAGTTCGGCCACGCGCGTGCTGTGTTCCTCCTTCAGCTGGGCCAGGCGCGCCTTTTGTTCCCGGTTGGCCTCCCGGTACTGCTGCACCTTGGCGAACATGCTCTCCAGGTTTTTTTGCGTGTCTTCCAGGGTTTTGCGCAAGGCCGCCAGTTCCTCCTGGCTTCCCCGGGCGCGCTGCACCCACAAGCGGCACTGGTGGAGGATACTGTTGGCCTTGGACTCCAGCTTTTTCACCTGCTCCTGGTAGTAGAAGATTTCTTTCTTGCGCAGCGACAGCAAAAGATCCTTTTCGGAAAGCTGGGTGGCCAAGTGGTCCCGCTGGTCCCGCACCATGGCGTGCGCCGCCACGGCCGCCGCCGCTTCCTTCTGGGCGGCGGTCACCTCGTGCAGTTGGGTTTTTAGCTGTTGGTGTTTTTTCAGCCACTGTTCCCGTTCCCACTGCCAGCGCTTCTTCTGCTCCCGCAGGAGTCCCAGGTACTTCTTCATGACCTCGTCGTAAACCCGGTGCGCGGCCTGGTTGTATGTCCACAGGCCGTCGCCCTGCTCTTCGAAGTAGGGGAATTTCCGGAGGACGGCCTCCACCGAAGTCTCGGTGCTCAGGCGCCATTTGTTGACCAGGCTCACGAGTTGCGGCAGGGACAAGCCCCCCGGGTGCTGGCGAAAAGCCTTGATGATGAGGTGTTTCAGCGGATAGTTGGCGGCGTCGGTATCCCACTCGGTCAGGCCCCAGGTGCCGTCGCTGAGCTGGATGAAGCGGCCGTCCAGAATCAGATTGGCCTCGTCGGCGATCATCCGCCGCAGTTTCTTTTTTTTGTTGGTATTCTTGCCTCCGGCGCTGACCACCTCCCAGAGGCTCAAGGGGCTCTGACGCTTCAAGAGCAGGTGGTAGAACCGGTCGTTCTCCCGGTTGCCCTCGAGGTTCAGCCGCCAGAGCTTGTCCTCGCCCAAGGTAAAGCAGGCGTGCTGGCGCAGGCAGAGGTACACCTTTTCCTCCACCCGGGCCAGGGAATAGTCCTGCAGCATCTTCCGGCGCACGTACGGGGCCAGTTCCTTGGCCGACATGGCCTCGAAGAAGTACAGGGTTCTCTTCAGCACGTCCGTCAGGGAATGCAGGGTGCCACTCACCGCGCTGTTCACCTTCCCCCTTCTTTTGCTATGATTGCCAGGTCCTTACATTTACTTCCGCGCCCGGGCGCTAAACCCTTGCGGGGGAAGGAAATTTCTTCTAATTTTTTTTCCGGCACCGTTCTACAAAAGAAAAGCCCCGCGCACTCAGGCGCAGGGCTTTCGGGATTAGGGCGTTTAGCGGAGGCTGTAGTTGGGCGCCTCCTTGGTGATGGTCACGTTGTGCGGGTGGCTTTCGATAAGGCCGGCGGTGGTGATGCGGATGAACTTGGTCTTGGTCTTGAGTTCCTGGATGTTGCGCACGCCGCAGTAACCCATGCCGGCCCGCAGTCCTCCAACCAGTTGGTAGACGGTGTCCGACACCGACCCCTTGAAGGGCACCCGGCCTTCCACGCCTTCGGGGACCAGCTTGGCGGTGTTCGTTCCCTCCTGGAAGTAGCGGTCGCCGGAGCCAAGGTGCATCGCGCCCAGGGAGCCCATACCGCGGTAGACCTTGTAGCTGCGGCCCTGGTAGATTTCGATTTCGCCCGGGCTTTCCTCGGTGCCGGCCAGGAGGCTCCCCAGCATGACCACGTCGGCCCCCGCGGCGATGGCCTTGACGATGTCCCCGGAGTACTTGATGCCCCCGTCGGCGATGATCGGCACACTGTGCTTCACCGCTTCGTTGGCACAGTTGTACACCGCGGTGATCTGGGGTACCCCGATGCCGGCGATGACCCGGGTGGTGCAGATAGAACCCGGACCGATGCCCACTTTCACGGCGTCCGCCCCGGCCTGGATCAGATCGCGCGTGGCTTCCGCGGTGGCCACGTTGCCGGCGATGACGCAGGTGTCGGGGTACTTGTTTTTGATTTTGGCGACCGTCTGCAGCACGCGCCGGGAATGCCCGTGCGCGGTATCCACCACGATGGCGTCCACCTTGGCGGAGACCAGGGCGTCCACCCGGCTCATATAGTCCTTGCCCACCCCGACGGCCGCGGCCACCCGGAGGCGTCCCTGGGGGTCCTTGGCCGCGCGCGGGTATTTTTGCAGCTTTTCGATGTCCTTGATGGTGATCAGGCCGCGCAAGTTTCCTTCAGCGTCGACCAGGGGGAGTTTTTCAATCTTGTACCGGCGCAGGACCTCCTTGGCCTCGTCCAGGGTGGTGCCCACCGGCGCGGTGATCAGGTTCTCCTTGGTCATCACCGGCTCGATCGGGCCGCTGAAATCCTGTACGAACCGGATGTCCCGGTTGGTGATGATCCCGACCAGCTTGCCGTTCTCGGTGACCGGTACGCCGGAGATACGGTACCTCTCCATCAGCACGACCGCTTCCTGGATGGTGTTGCGCGGGGAGAGGTAGATGGGGTCGGTGATTACGCCGTGCTCGGACCGCTTGACCTTGTCGACCTCCAGCGCCTGTTTTTCGATGCTCATGTTGCGGTGAATCACGCCGATACCGCCCTCGCGCGCCAGGGCGATGGCCATGCGCGCCTCGGTGACCGTATCCATACCGGCGCTCATCAGGGGTATGTTGAGCGTGATGTTGCGGGTCAGTCTGGTGCTGGTATCAACTTCGGCCGGCAGCACTTCGGAAACCGCCGGCACCAACAGCACGTCGTCGAATGTCAGGCCTTCTTCTTTGAATCGTTCCGGAAACACTTGATAGCCCGCCCCCTACTCGGATAAATCATTATAGCACAGTATAGCACAAGGGGAGATTTCCGTCACTTGGCCGCCCAAACAAAAAATAAAGATTCCGTCTCTGGTACACGGGCAGCAAGACTCGAAGAAGGGAGACCCGGAGCCCCGGGAGCGCGCCAGTTTTCGAGGAAAGAATTCCGGGAAGGATTTCCGGGGCCCGCGGCGAAAGGGTAGGCACGGACGGTGAGACTGATGATCACGAACCCCATTCCGTGCCGCCTCGTGTGTTCGGCCTGTCTGGCCACCTTCCCCGCCGAGATCGTGAAAACCTTCGGCACCGGGGGTTGGCTGGAAAGCGATCTCTGTTACCGGTCTTACGCCACTTTTCCTTACCCCTACCTGGTGGCGGTCTGCCCGTGCTGCCACTGGGCGGCCTATATTCACGACTTCGAAAAACTGGCCTACCTCCCGCGCTATTCGGACTCCGAGTTGTCCAAAGCCTTGCGCGAGCACCTGGAAGAACAGCGGGTGCTTTACCCCGGTTCGCGCAAATACGAGTTGGCCGCGCACGCCTACGCGCGTGCCGGCACGCCGCCGCTGGGCATCGGGGACCTTTACCTGCGCGGGGTGTGGTGCGCCCGCTACGAGGCGGCGGCCGAAGTGGAACAGCGCCTCCAGCAGGAGGCCATCCGCTGGTTCGAACGGGCGCTTTCCCAGGATCTTTCCGGTTTCGAGCGGGCGCGGGTTTTCTATTTGCTCGGAGAATTAAACCGGCGTCTGGGACGGTTTGAAGAGGCCGTGCGGTGGTTTGCCGGGGTCGGTCCCGCGCCGGCCTGGCTCAAATCTTGGACCGCGCGGATGTCCGCCCTGGCCCGGGAACACGACCCCACCATCCAGGTTCTCTAGCGGCGACCCAGATTTTTCTAGTCCTGGCCCTGGACCGAGTCGAGGCCGTAGCGCATGAACTGGGCGCGCAAGGCCGCGATCGTGCCCACCGGCACGCCGAACTCGCGGGCCATGTCGGCGTCGGAGCGGTTCAGGCGCAGGCCGCCGATGAACCGGTCAAAGTCCACGCCCACTTCCTCGGTCTTCAGTTGCAGGCTGGGCTGCGTGCTCCACGGCGCCCGCGCCCAAGTCTCCTGGCGGTGGTCGTCAGTGGTCATAGGTTCCACTCCTTTTCTCTTTTCTCTTTCGCTTAACCGGTAGTCTCTGTGGGTAAGTGGGCGGTTATCCACAAAACATGCCTGTCCCCTTTTATTTCGGCGTCCACCAGCACCAGGAACTCCTCGCCGGCAAAGACGATCCGGGTGGTCAGGGCAAACCGCAGGTTTTCCACCTCGACCTCCCGGCCGTCGATGATGCGCGGCACCAGCCGCGGGTTCAACGTCGCCACTTCCTGGCCGTAAAGCGGGGCCAACCACTCCTTGACCTTTTTTTCGACGGCCAGGTGCGCTTCCTTTTCCTGGTGCGCCGTGAGGTCATCGGCGAATTCGATCTCCACCTTGATCCCGGTGACCACCTGCCGGCGTTCGGAGGTCAGGTTGGCCCGCAGTTCGGCCGTTTCCTGCCGCGCCGCCGCCAGTTCTTCGTTCAGCACGCGCACGGAGTACATCAACTGTTCGATCTGCCGGCTGGTGTGTACGGACATGGCACTGGCCCCGAGCAGGGCGCCCAGGATCAGGATGCTTATGATCCGCAGCGCCCGCCTCATTCCCGGCCACCGCCGGTGAGGGCCAGGATCAGCATGTAGGCCAGCTGCGCCCCGGCCAGGCTGCTCAACACGTAACACAGCTGCCGGGCCACCGCGGAGACCTCGCCGCGGAAAAGACCCGATTCAAAGGCTTCAAAAATGTAGAAACTGGAACCGATGGCGGCGGCGATCGCCCAGATTTTTACCTCCTGGGCAATGCGCAGCATGACGGTCACCGGCGGTTCCCGGACCAGGGCGGCGCCCAGCGCCCCCAGCACCGCGGCGCCCAGGATCATGCCACAGGCGGTAAAGAAGATGAGCACCAACCGGGTCAAGAGTCCATCCACCGCCCCGCCTCCACTCGCTACGGTCTCCTGCTAATCCTATGCGTCCGGGAGCGCACACTATTACGGCCGCGAAAAAGGAAGAGGGGGCCGGAAACGGGAACGGGCGGGAAACGGGGACGGGCTACTTTTTCAAGGTAAGACGGCCATGTTTTTACTAACAAAACATCCGCAAACTACCAGTTCAGGCGAAAAACAAAGTACCACCAGAAAAAGTTGCCTGTACCCGTTCCCCGCAAAAAAGGGGACAGGCTACTTTTTCAAGGTAAGACGGCCATGTTTTACTAACAAAACATCCGCAAACTACCAGTTCAGGCGAAAATCAAAGTACCACCAGAAAAAGTTGCCTGTACCCGTTTCCCGCAAAAAAGGGACAGGCTACTTTTTCAAGCGGAAATGGGGACAGGCACCTTTTTTGAGATGGTAGTCGTTTCCTACAACAGCAGGGTTTCTCCTCAAAAAACGAGCCAGTCCCCATTTCCTTCGTTCCCGCCGGAGCGGGGCCGCAACTCGCGTAAGGATACCCTTCCAACCAAAAAAAGGGTACAGGCAACTTTTTCTGGCGAAAAAGTAGCCCGTCCCCTTTTTTCCCTTCCCTTTTTCTTTTCTAGCCGTTTTAGCCGTTGGGGTAGGGGATCACCCGGTTTTCCCAGGTGCGCAGGATCAGCTTTTCCGGAGTGTGCTCGAGGACGTAGGCCGGGGTCACCGGCGTCTTGCCGAATCCCCCGGGCGCGTTGATGATGTAGGTGGGCACGGCCAGCCCGGAGGTGTACCCGCGCAGCTTGTCCATAATGGCCAAGCCCTCGTCCACCGTGGTGATGAAATGACTGGTGCCGCGCACCGCCTTGGCGTGAAAGATGTAGTAAGGCCGCACGCGGATCCGGAGCAATTCGTGGTTGAGCTTTTTCATCACGTGGGGATCGTTGTTGACCCCCTTGAGCAGCACCGCCTGGTTGCCCAAAACCACCCCGGCCTTGACCAACCGGGCGCAGGCCGCAGCCGCCTCCGGTGTGACCTCCAGCGGATGGTTGAACTGGGTGTTGATGTAGATGGGCGGATACTTCTCCAGGATGGCGCACAATTCGGCGGTGATCCGCTGCGGCAGGGTGACCGGCGTCCTGGTGCCCAGCCGCTTGATTTCCACGTGTTCGATCGCGTGTAGCTCGCCCAGCAACCAGTCCAGCGTGCGGTTGCTGAGCAGCAGGGCATCCCCGCCGGTGATCAAAACGTCCCGGATCTCCGGGTTGGCCCGGATGTAGTTGAGCGCCGCCTCGAGGACGCGCCGGGATTGGTGCCGGTCAACCTCCCCGATATTGCGCCGCCGCTGGCAGTGCCGGCAGTACATGGCGCACTGGTTGGTCACGTTGATGATCAGCCGGTCCGGGTAACGCCTGGTTATACCGGGCGCCGGGTTGGTAAGCCGCTCGGCCATGGGGTCAAAGCTGCCGCGGGAATCGGTAATTTCGGCAAGCGACGGCACGGCCTGCAGCCAGACCGGCCCACCGACGCCCCCCGCCGCCACCACCGCGGCGTAGTACGGCGATATGGCCCAGCGGTACTGGCGGGAAACCCGCTCGATATCCCTTACCGCCTGGGGGTCAAGCGGCACCAGCTTGGCCAGCAGCTCCACGCTGTTGATCCGGTGACGCATCTGCCAGCGCCAGTCGGCCCAATTCTCTTCGGTGCCGCCCAGCAGGGAAAGCAGTTCGGCCTTGTGGGCGGCAATGCGCGCCGTCAATTCCCGGCCGCTGGGAATGCTGTCTTTTACGGCCAGGTAGTCGGTAATGCGCTCTCTCAGCTCCGCGGCCCGCTTTAGGGACTGCCGCCTTTCTTCCTCTGCGGTGAGCACCGCACCGTTGATGTGGTCGATGGCCACCCAAAACACCCCCTTAACCTGCGGCCAAAATAAACCCCCGGATTTGCGCCGCTCCGGGGGAAGGACGCACGTCTCACAACCCTTCGCCAAAATTTAACCAAGGGTCGTAACGAGCATCGTTCTTCCCACGCTTACGAGGTTAGCTGACGGGTTCGGGTCGGAAGGTAACCCTACCCGGCACCACGGCCGGGATTCACCCCTTTTGACGGGTCCCCCGCTTCTCAATGCCTGAGAACTCAGCGCGTCTTTTTACTGAGGCCATTATAACACCCGGCCGCACCGGGTGTCAAATGTTCATCCATTTATTGGTATGTTATGGGAATCAGATCCTTCGAGGTGACAGGTGTCGTTAAACAACAACAGCTGGGCGCGGTCGGGCGCAAAAAACTCGATGATGCTCAGGGCGGTGTTGTCCTGGCGCAGCCGCCAGTACTGGTTTAAGTCCATGTGGATTAGCGAGGCGATGCCGGCCCGGATGGTGCCGCCGTGGGTGACCACCACCACCTGGTCGTCAGGATGACGGGCCGCAATCTCCCGCAGTGCCCCCACCGCTCTCGTTGCCACCTCGGTCAGCGTTTCCCCGCCCGGCAGGCGGGTATCGCGGGGCTGTGACCACCACCGCCGGGAAAGGTCCGGATAAAGCTCGATGATTTCCTCCCGGGTCAGCCCTTCCCAGTCGCCGAAGTCAATTTCCCGCAGGGCCGGCACCTTTTGCACCGCCAAGCCGTGCGGCGCCGCCAGGATCAGGGCGGTGGCGTAGGCCCGCTGCAGGTCACTGGCGTAAAAGCCGGCGAAAGACTGAGACGCCAGCCGCCCGGCCAGCGCCCGGGCCTGAGCCACACCAGAGGCACTGAGGGGAATATCGGCGTGCCCCTGATAACGGCGCGCGTGGTTCCAAAGTGTCTCTCCGTGCCTGACCAGAAATATCTTGCACCCCACGCCGCTCCTCCTTTGTGCCGGGCGTCCCTCGTCAGGGCAACAGGTTCCGCACCCTGCCCACCAATTCTTCGATCAGATGCGGGAGCGGCTCGGACTTCAACCCCACGAGGCTGATCTGGCCCGGGATCAGGGGCAAAAGTATTTTGGGCGCCGGGCTCTGGGCGATCGCCTCGGCCATTCTGGGGGTTAGCTCGCCGAGCATGGCGTGAGGGACCACGATCCCCACCGGTCCCACGATCAGGTCGACCCGCCCGGCATTAAACACCACCGCGTTTTCGCCGCTGGCTCCCTCGTTTGCGCCCGCCCGCAGCATCACCGCGGTAGCCAGAGCGTTCGTCCCCAGGGCCAGGATTTCGGTGTCCTCCGGAAGTTCTTGCCGCAGGCGCGCCGTGATGTGTTTCCCGATGCCGCCCCCTTGGCCGTCAATTACCGCGATGCGCACCCGTCCCCTCACCTCTCGCCCTGCATTATAGCATACGGCGCATAAGAAAAAAAAGAGACCCGCACCGGCCTCGACCTTTGCTACCATGTTATGAATTTGTTACAAATTATTCCCAGTATGTGCACAGATTTGTGGATAAGCAGCTTAATGACCCGATTTACCGGCGCCGCCCGTCTGCAGCCGGGACTCTAATTCGTGAATCTGCCGGTTCTTTTGCAAAAGGCTCTGGGCATACTGGTAGTTGGCGCGCATCAGCCGCCGGTTTTCGCGTTCAAGTCGTTCCCGGAAGGTGGCCGTTTGCTGCTCCTGCCGCTCCAGCAGCAGCATCAGTACTCTCCGGCTCAACCGCAGTTGCAAAACCTTAGCCTCCAATTCCCGCACGCGTTTCTCCAGATAGTCTTGGTCGTGCGACATCTGCCGGCCTCCCGCACTAAGGATGTTACCCTTAGTGTATGTAGTTTGCGCCGGTGATAGACTATGTCCCAGCGCGGCGTTTGAGGGCGTGCACCATCTGGGTGGGAACGGTCACCGCCCCGAGCTCGGCGTGCAGGCCGCCCCCGTGAAAGTCCGAGCCTCCGGTCACCAGCAGGCGAAAGGCGGCGGCCAGGGCCAGGTAGTGCGAGATCTCTGCCGGCGTGTGCTCCGGGTGGTAGACCTCCAGGCCGCCCAGCCCTTGCCGCACCAATTCCGGGATCAGGTGGTCGGCACCGGCGACGCCCGGATGGGCAAGCACGGCCACCCCGCCCGCCAGCCGCACCAGCCTGACGGCCTCCACCGGCGTGATTGTCTCCCGCGGCACGTACGCCGGACAGCCGCGACCGATCAGCCGCGCGAAGGCCTCCTGCCAGTGGGGCACGATCCCCAGCCGCACCAGGGCCTCGGCCACGTGGGGGCGGCCGGGGGCGGCTTCGCCCACCACCCGCCGGACGTCTTCCACCGTGACCGCCAAGCCCAGCGCGCGCAAACGGTCCACCATCCGTTCCACGCGCCGGGCGCGGGCGGCGACCAGGCGGTCGAGCTGTTCCCGAAAGGCGGCGTGCGCCTCGTCCACGTAGTAGCCCAGGACGTGTACCTCCCGGCCTTGATAGTCGGTGCTGATCTCGATGCCGGGCACCACTTCCAGGTCCTGGCCGCGGGCGGCCTCCCGGGCGGGGGCCACCCCGGCCACCGTGTCGTGATCGGTGATCCCGATCGCATCCAGTCCGGCGGCGCGCGCCAGCCGCACCACCTCGGCCGGGCTGGCGGTACCGTCCGAGGCCGTGGTGTGTACGTGTAAATCGGCGGGCAAGGGATGTCACCTACCTCACGGAAAACGGGGACTGCGGAAACGGGGACTGGCTCGTTTTTCGAAAAGTCCCCTGACGCATTAAAGAATACGATAATCCCGGGAACAACCGGGACGCCTTTACATCATTGTGTGACTCCGGAAAAAGATGCCTGTAACCGTTTTCGGACGGAGAAGGGGGATAAACACCGTTTTCCAGGCGCGAAAGGGGGACAGGCAACTTTTTTCCGCCGGTACCTGGTTCTAAAACCCGGACTGATAGCCCCCGGATGCTAAGTTACTGTTTCAAGATACAATCAACTTGAAAAAAGTAGTCTGTCCCCGGTTTCCGCCCCCGCGGGTGGACAAAGGCCGCCCAAAAAACTGCACCTTGACCCCTCCCCGGCGCAAACGGGACAGATCAAGGTGGCCGCACGTGCTTTCTGGGTCAAACGGACGCCCCAATGCCATCCACCACCAGCCGGCTCTCCCCGGCCGGGCAATTTCTTGTTAACGGGGTTCAACAATGAGTTTAATCGCCGTCCTTTCTTCCCCATCAATAGTGATGTCGGTAAACGCCGGGATACAAATCAGGTCCATACCACTTGGCGCTACAAACCCTCGTGCAATCGCTATCGCTTTCACGGCCTGGTTGATCGCCCCCGCCCCGATCGCCTGCAGTTCGGCGCTGCCGCGCTCGCGCAGTACGCCGGCCAAGGCTCCGGCTACGGAATTTGGATTGGACTTTGCTGAAACTTTTAAAACCTCCATAACTCCTAACCTCCTTAAAGGCTTCGGTTACCGCAACAAACACTGCCATTTCAAGAGACTATTCGCCAGCGGAGGAAAAAATTCCTTTCAGGCATTTGGAAAAATTTTTATGTCACACCTGCTCGATTCGCTGAAGGCGCTCAATGTCCAGGGCCTGTCCGGAAACAGGGTCCAGGGTCAGGAGCACGGCATTCAGTTGGTAAGGCCCGGCGGCCACCTGAAACGACGTGGGCATCTGGGTGAGGAACTTGCGGATCACGTTTTCGGTTTTAACGCCGATCACCGAATCACGGGGTCCGGTCATGCCGACGTCGGAAATGTAGGCCGTTCCCCCGGGCAAAACCCTTTCGTCGGCGGTCTGCACGTGAGTGTGGGTGCCCAGCACCGCGCTCACCCGGCCGGCCAGGTACCAGCCCAGGGCCATCTTCTCCGACGTGGCCTCGGCGTGAAAATCGACGATGATCAGCTTGGTGTGCCGGCCAAGTTCGGTAATGATCGCGTCCGCCGTGCGGAACGGGCATTCCAAATCGGCCAGGTACACCCGTCCGGAAAGGTTCACCACCCCCACCTTTTGGTCGGTCCGGGTGCGGTAACAGGCATACCCCACACCAGGAGTGCCGGGAGGATAGTTGGCCGGCCGCACAATGCGGCGTTCCTCATCGATAAACTGCAGGATCTCCCGCTTGTCCCAAACGTGGTTGCCCATGGTGAGCACGTCGATGCCGCAGGCGAAAAGTTCCTGGGCCACCTCCCGGGTGAGCCCGTTCCCGCCGGCTGCATTCTCACCGTTGGCGATCACCAGTTCGACCCCGTACTCGCGTACCAAAGGCCCCAATTCAACGCGGCAGGCCCGCCTTCCCGGCCGGCCTACCACGTCTCCGATCATCAGTAAACGCACCACTAATCCCCTATCCTTCTTCCGACAGACTTGTGGGGCATTTATTTGGCATACTCAACCACCCGGGTCTCCCGGATGATGACCACCTTGATCTGACCCGGATAATCGAGTTCATTTTCCACCTTGCGCGCAATGTCCCGCACCAAGCGCACCGCACCCAGGTCATCCACCTTGTCTGGTTTGACCATGATCCGGATTTCGCGCCCGGCCTGAATGGCAAAGGCTTTATCAACTCCCGGGAAGGAGTTGGCAATTTCTTCTAATTTGGTCAATCGCTTGATGTAGGCCTCGATGGTCTCGCGGCGTGCTCCCGGGCGCGCCGCCGAAACGGCGTCGGCCGCCTGCACCAGCACCGCCTCCACCGTTTCCGGTTCCTCGTCACCGTGGTGGGCGGCGATGGCGTGAATCACTTCCGGACTCTCGCCGTATTTCTTGGCCAGGTCGACGCCGATGGCCACGTGCGGCCCTTCCATCTCGTGATCCACCGCCTTGCCGATGTCGTGCAGCAGCCCGGCGCGCCGGGCGAGCTTCTCGTCCCCCCGCAGTTCGGCAGCCATCAGCCCCGCCAGATGCGCCACCTCCACCGAATGCTTCAACACGTTTTGACCGTAGCTAGTCCGGTACCGGAGGCGTCCTAATAATTTGATCAGGTCCGGGTGCAAGCCGTGCACGTTGGCCTCAAAAGCGGCCTGCTCCCCTTGTTCCCGAATCTGAACCTCCATTTCCTTCTGGGCCTTTTCCACCATTTCTTCGATCCGCGCCGGGTGAATACGGCCGTCGGCAATCAATTTTTCCAGGGCCAGCCGGGCCGTTTCGCGGCGAATGGGGTCAAAACCGGAGAGGATTACCGCCTCGGGCGTATCATCGATGATCAGGTCCACCCCCGTCAGGGTTTCAAACGCCCGGATATTACGACCCTCACGTCCGATGATGCGCCCCTTCATTTCTTCGTTCGGTAGCGGCACCACCGAAACGGTGGACTCCGCCACGTGGTCGGCGGCGCAACGCTGAATGGCCAGCGAGATAATGTCCCGCGCCCGGCGTTCCGCTTCTTCCCTGGCCTTGTTTTCGGTTTCCTTGATTAAGAGGGCGATTTCCTGCTGCATTTCCTGCTGTACGTCCTGCAACAGCTGCTGGCGCGCCTCCTCGGTAGACAAACCCGAGATGCGCTCCAATTCCTGGAGCTCTTTCTGGTACAGCGCCTTTAACTCATCCTGCAGCCGGGCCAGTTCGGCCTCCTTTTTACCCAGCATTTCCTCCTTTTTTTCCAGGGATCCCAGCTTGCGGTCCAGGCTTTCTTCCTTTTGGACGAGGCGGCGTTCCTGGCGCTGGAGTTCGGCGCGCCGTTCCCGGCTGTCCCGCTCGACCTCGTTCCGGAGTTTCAGGATCTCTTCCTTGGCCAGGACCACGGCCTCCCGCTTTTTGGCCTCGGCCTCGCGCTCCGCGTCCTCGAGGAGCTTCCGGGCCCGTTCCTCGGCCGAGGAAATCTTCATTTCGGCCAAGAATTTGCGCAGGAAGTACCCAGCGATAAAGGCAATAAATGCGGCGGCGAACGCAAGCAAAAAGACGGTAGTTTCAGGCAACATTTTCACCTCCTATGCGCATAATTTAAAAAATGTGGATAAGACACAAAAAACCGAGGTCTCCCCGGCAGAAAATGACTGGCACTCACCACGGAGGAATCCCCGGCTGCGTCCAAACGGTACGCTTCCGTGATACCCGTATTCGGTTATTTATAATTAAACCGATAAGGTAAATGCCAATACTATTTTCTCCCAAGGTTTATTCTAACGGATATTCGGTTTAGGTGTCAATAATCTCACCGTTGGCGCCCAAACGACTCTTAACGCCCCTATTGGGCAACATGTTTTTACTGTTCTGGTACGGTATTCTGCCCGTATCCGTACAGGCGTAACCCCGTGTCCAAGAAGTCAAAAAAGTGAAAAACCCCCGCTCGCGGGGGTTAAAAGACCTGTTCCACACGCTTTACCTCGGGTACCGCCTGCTTGAGCGACCGCTCAATCCCCTGCCGGAGGGTGATTGTGGACATGGGTCAACCGGCGCAGGCGCCCCTCAGCCGGACCTTTACCACGCCGTCATCGTCCACCGAAACCAGTTCCACGTCCCCGCCGTCCCGCTGGAGAAGGGGACGCACCTGGCCGATGACCTTCTCCACTTTCTCTTTCAACTTCAACATCTGGCCCCCCTTGTACAGCAACATTTTTACCCCTATTTTACCTGATAACCGCAAATAATGCACATGCTTTCGGAAGGTCATTTTCTTGCCCGAACCGTGGGAACATGGTATAATCACTACGTAATCACCGGCCGAAGTGGCGGAACTGGCAGACGCACCGGACTCAAAATCCGGCGGGCTAACCACCCGTGTGGGTTCGACTCCCACCTTCGGCACCAGGAAAATCAACGGCCCCCGCGAAAGGGAGCCTTTTTGTTTGCTTAGCGCGCAGGCCGTCAACTGAGGGGGGACACGGGCATCGCGGCGAAACCCCGGCCGTCCCCCCGCAAGTTGCCCCACCGCCAGAATCCGCAGCTGCAAGTTGACCCCTGTACGGCGCCAGACCACCCGCCAACCCCGGCGGCAGGTGAAATCGATCACCACCACCGTCCGCCCCGCGCGGTGCCCGGAGACCGAAATGCCGCTCCCCAGGTGGGCCACCACCAGGTTCAACTCATGGTACGCCCGCCCCTTTCTTTTCCATCTTTTGGGGTCGAGCCTTATGGTCCGCTTGCAGGCCAGGCCGAACTGTGAGACAATCATGACAAATACAGCCAAAGGAGTGGTCTGCCGTGAAACACACTCTTCCCCCGCTTCCTTACCCCTATGACGCTCTGGAACCGCACCTGGACGAGCAGACGGTGCGCCTGCACCACGACGCCCACCACCAGGCTTACGTCAACGGCCTGAACAACGCGGAGGCCAAACTGGCCGAAGCCCGGACCCAGGGCGATTACGCCCTGGTCAAACACTGGGAACGGGAACTGGCCTTCCACGGCGCGGGGCACCAACTGCACACGCTGTTCTGGGAAAACATGCGCCCCGCCGGGGGCGGCCCGCCCACCGGACCGGTAGCCGCGCAGATCGAAAAAGACTTCGGCAGCTTCGAACTCTTCAAAGCCCATTTCTCGGCGGCAGCGGTGGCCGTTGAGGGCTCCGGGTGGGCGCTTCTATGCTGGAACCGCGACTTCAACCGGCTGGACGTCCTGACGGTGGAGAAACACCAGGACCTTGCGCTCTGGAACACGGTGCCGCTCCTGGCCTGTGACGTGTGGGAACACGCCTACTATCTAAAGTATCAAAACCGCCGGGCGGCCTGGGTCGAAGCCTGGTGGAACCTGGTGAACTGGGACAGCGTAAACGCCCGGCTGCAGGCCGCCCAACGTTAGGCTGCAAAACGAAACGCTGCCGGAAAACGGGGACTGGCTCTTTTTTCAAGAACCGCCTTTACCATTTTAAAATACACGACACTACCGAACAACAATCAGAACGGTTCCCACGCAGGCACCTTCGGAAAAAGGTGCCTGTACCCGTTTTCCGGCGGCCGGTGGGTAGCTCCTTTTTCAAAGGCGGGAAAGGGGTACAGGCAACTTTTTCCGGCGATTCCCTGCGTCCCAAACCTGGACCGCTTGTCCTCGGATGTGGCGTTACTTCCTCAGAACATATTCACCTTGAAAAAGTAGCCCGTCCCCGTTTCCCGCCTCGTCCCCCTCTCCCGCCGGCTGTGGATAAGCGACCACTTATCCACAAAACATGCCTGTCCCCTTTTGCAGGAAGTGGGACAGTAGTTCGTGGCCGTGAGGGATGAAAAGCCCGCTGCCGGCAGCGCAGACCTCGTCAAAGCTCCGGGCGGGATTTGGTTCCCGCCGGTCACCCTGCATGCACGCAAAGGGCACCGGTACGTCCGCGTGGGTGCGGGTACGCAGCGGGGTGGCGTGGTCCGGCAGGACCATCACCCGAAACGGACCGATCTGCTCAAGCCCGTATAGCACCTCCCCCAACACCTGCCGGTCGATTTCCTCGATCGCCCGAATCTTGGTGGCCAGGTCACCCTGATGGGAGGCTTCGTCCGGCGCCTCCACGTGCACCAGCACAAAATCCCGCCTGTCCGCCAGGGCCCGCAGCGCCGCCTCGGCCTTGCCCCGGAAATTGGTGTGAATGGTGCCGGTGGCCCCCTCTACGTCGATACTTTCCATGCCCGCGCAAAGTCCGATGCCCTTGATCAGGTCCACGGCCGAGATCACCGCTCCGGCCAGCCCCCAGCGGTCGCCGAAAGCCGGGAGCGCCGGCCGCCGGCCCTGCCCCCAGAACCAGACCGAGTTGGCCTCCGGCAGGCCCCGCGCCCGGCGTTCCCGGTTCACCGGATGCTCGGGAAGTAGCCGGCTGCTGGCCACCATGAGGTGGCGGAGCACGTCCGCCCCTTCGCCGGTCGGCAGGTGGTCCTGCACCACCCGCCCGGAAATGTCGTGGGGGGGCACAAGCACCGTCCGGCCCGGTCCCCCACGCCAAACCAACAGGTGGCGGTAACTGATCCCGGCGTAGAATTGTAGTTCGGCCGACCCCAAACTCTCGTTCAGGTGGTCAATCAGCTGCCGGGCCTCGGCCGAACTGATTTCCCCGGCGCTGTAGTCGGCCATTTCCCGGGTGGCGTAAGCGCCGTCCCCGGAAAGGGTGACCAGGTTGCAGCGAAAGGCCACGTCGTCGTCGGCCAGGTCGATCCCCATGCTCACCGCTTCCAGGGGCGCCCGCCCGGTGTAGTAGCGGCGCGGGTCGTATCCCAACAACGACAGGTTGGCCACGTCGCTCCCCGGCGGATACCCTTCCGGCACGGTGCGCACCAAGCCGATCTCGCCGCAGGCCGCCACCCGGTCCATGTGCGGCGTGGCGGCGTACTGCAGCGGGGTCCGCCCGTCCAGTTCGGGGCGCGGCTCGTCGGCCATGCCGTCCCCGACGAGTAACAGGTATTTCATTACGGTTCGCTCCTTTCCGGTATCAAAACAGATTTCGCCTTTTCGCGGCCGGACTCTTTTTCGTTCCGGCCAAGCGGCTCCGGCGCGCCGGGAAAACCTGGCAGCACCAGCTTTTTATACCCTGGAAACCGCTGGCCGAGAAACGATATAATGGACCAAGGAGGGTAATCGGGATGAACCGGTACACGCTCACCGTAGTCAAAGAGGCCGAAGACGGAGTTTACTTCAACCTTTTCGTAAACGGCAACCTGGCTAACCTGGGCGGACTGCTGTACCTCGGCCGGGAGGCTTTTGACCAACTATTTAAGGACCTTTTCCGGGGCTCCAAAGGGAACTGCATCAAGGCTTATTGCGCCCGGTCCCAGTCTTAAACCCCGGCGGCTAAAGGCGAAACCGGCGCCGCCCGTCCAGATAAAGGACCACGGCCAGGACCGCCAGTCCGCCGAGCACCGCGAGCCCCAGCAGGCGCGGCTGCACAAAGGCCAAAATGGCCGGCCATCTGGCCCCGAAAAACATCCCCACGCCCAGGTACACCGTGCCCCAGCCCAACGCGTAAAGCGAATTATACACCAGGAACCAGCCCACCTGCAGTTGGGCCAACCCGGCCAGATAGGGGGTCAGGTTCCCGAGGCCGGGAATGAAACGCCCCAGGAATACAAACACACCCGCCGAGTAAGCCGGTAGGGCCTGGGCCTGCGCCAGCCGTTCCGGTGAAAGGCGCAAGTAGCGTCCGTAACGTTGGAAAAACGGGGTGCCCACGTTTTTCCCCAGTAGATAAGCCAATACCGAACCGAGGGTAAAACCGGTAAAGGCGGCCGCCAAAGTAACCGGAAAGCTTAAAGTTCCCTGGTGCACCAGGATGCCGGCCAGGATCATGACCACCGCCCCCGGGAAAAAAGGCACCCCCAAGGCTTCCAGCACGGTCCCGACCACCACACCGCCCAGCCCGAACGCCGCCAAGTAGTTGAGCACGGACTCCAAAGGCATCTTCCTCCCCTGGGAGTTATGATGCCCTTATGAGCCTCGTCCCAATCCGCGGAAGAAACAAGGAAGGTTTACAGCACCCGGGCGGCACCGCTGTATATCAGGCCGCGCAAGGCGTCAATGGTGACGATGCTGTCTTCCTGCAGTATCTGGGTGGCGCCGGCCACCCCCACGATCACCGGCAAGCCAAACTGCAGGCACACCACCGCCGCGTGGGAAGTGAGTCCGCCCACCTCGGTGATGACCCCCGAGGACTTCTCCATGGCCGGGACAAAGTCCCGGTTGGTGGCCCGGGTCACCAGGATGTCGCCGGGCCCGATTTTCTGCAGGGCTTCTTCGGCCGTGAGCGCGATCTTGACGCAGCCGGTCACCGCCTTTTGGCCGACGCCGGTCCCGCGTGCCAGCACGTTACCCACGGTATGCACCTTCAGGAGGTTGGTGCTGCCGTGCATGCCCACCGGCACCCCGGCGGTGATCACGACCAGGTCACCGCCGCGGATCAGCGCGGCGCCCAGGGCGGCCTGGATGGAGGCCGAAATCATCCGGTCGGTGTCCTCGATCTCCTCTTCCACCCGCACCGGCTGCACGCCCCAGACCAGGGCCAGGCGCCGCACCACGGCTTCCTGCGGGGTGACGGCGACGATCGGCCGTCCGGGCCGGTACTTGGCCACCATGCGCGCCGTGTAGCCCGTCTGGGTGGCGGTGATGATGGCGGCAGCGTC
Source organism: Firmicutes bacterium UBA3572 (assembly GCA_002375985.1). Lineage (GTDB taxonomy): Bacteria > Bacillota > Desulfotomaculia > Desulfotomaculales > Desulforudaceae > Desulfopertinax. The sequence goes on from DFNH01000024.1 coordinate 35,386, forward strand.
CAGGTCAGCGGCGGTGGCGCAGGTGGCGTAGCTGATCGCGTCGGTCACCGTGCGGTGGGAAATCTCCTTGCGGCGCTGCGCCAACAGGGTGGCGTAAGGCAGATCGGCTTCCACCCGCCGGGCAATCCGGTCCATGGTCTGGACGGCCTCCACCGGATAGGCCCCGGATGCCGTTTCCCCGGAGAGCATCACCGCGTCCGTACCGTCCAGGATGGCGTTGGCCACGTCGCTGGCTTCGGCGCGGGTGGGGCGCGGGTTGTGAATCATGGACTCCAGCATCTGGGTGGCGGTGATCACCGGTTTCCCGACCCGGTTGCACTTGTTGATGGTCTTCTTCTGCACCAGGGGTACTTCCTCGGCCGCGATCTCCAGCCCCAGGTCGCCCCGGGCGACCATGATCGCATCGGCCACGTTAATGATCTCGTCGAGATTTTCCAGGGCCTCCCAGGTTTCGATTTTGGCCACGATGTGCGCCTCCGACCCGGCTTCCTCAAGGATCTTGCGCACCGGAAAGATGTCCTCCGCCCGGCGCACAAACGAAGTGGCCACAAAGTCAAACCCCAGCTCCAGGGCGAAACGGAGGTCCCGGACGTCCTTTTCGGTCACGGCCGGGATGGAGGTGCGCACCCCCGGCAGGTTCACGCCCTTGTGGCTGGTGAGTTCGCCGTCGTTCTGCACCCGGCAGAGCACCTGGGTCGGTCCGACCTCCAGCACTTCCAGACCCAGGGTCCCGTCGGCCAGCAGGATGGTGTTGCCCGGGCGTACCTCCCGGGGCAGTTGCGGGTAGTCGACCGGGATCCGGTCCTGGTTCCCCGTCACCTTTTCGGTGGTCAAAATAACCTCGTTGCCGGCCCGCAGCGCCACCGGCTCGGGGTCCAGCCTGCCGATCCTGATTTTCGGCCCCCGGAGGTCGATCATGATCCCCACGGTCTTCCCCAAGGCGGCCGCGGCACGGCGGACGTTCTGGATACGCCGGCGGTGTTCTTCATGTGTCCCGTGGGAGAAATTATGGCGGGAGACGTTCATCCCGGCGGCCACCATCGCCCGGAGAGTTTCCACCGTTTCGGACGCCGGACCAATGGTACAGACGATCTTGGTGTGACGTAAGGCCATTTCTCCTCACCCTAAATCGATAAAATTCCGGCCAGCCGATACGCTTCGAGGTCAATCATTTTCTTCCCTTGGAGAAACTGCTCCAAAGCGAAACCACCCACGCGGCCGTTTCGGACCCCGACCGCCAGTTGGCGGTGTCCCTTGCGCAGCAGTTCCACGGCGAGGGCGCCCAGCCGGCTGCCCAGGATACGGTCCTGCGCTGTGGGCGTGCCGCCCCGCTGGAGGTGGCCTAAAACGGTGACCTTGGTGTCAAAACCGGTAATCTGTTTGATCTGGCGGCCGATTTCCAGGCCGCTGGCCGCACCCTCGGCGACCACGATCACGCTGTGCAGTTTACCCCGCCGGTAACCGCGCATCAACCGGTCGCACACTTCTTCCACCGAAAACGGCAATTCCGGCAGGAGGATGGATTCGGCGCCGCCGGCCAGTCCGGCCTCAAGCGCGATGAACCCCGTGTTGCGGCCCATGACCTCGACGATAAACAGCCGTTCGTGGGAGGTGGCCGTATCCCGGATTTTGTTGATGGCGTCCACCGCGTTGTTGACGGCGGTGTCGAAGCCGATGGTCATGTCGGTGCCGGGGATGTCATTATCAATGGTGCCCGGGATACACACCACCGGCAGCCCGTACTCCTCGTGAAACCGCCTGGCCCCTTCGAAAGAACCGTCCCCGCCGATGACCACCAGGCCCTGCAGGCCAAACCGTTCCACGTTCGCGTAGGCCCGGGCCCGGCCGGCGCGGGTGGTGAATTCCTCCGAACGTGCGGTGCGCAGGATGGTGCCACCCCGCTGGATGATATCGGCCACCGAACCGACCTGCATGGGCTCCATGTCGCCCTCGATAAAACCCGCAAACCCGCGCTTAATCCCGATTACTTCCATTCCGTGGTAGATGGCCTTGCGCACCACGGCCCGAATGGCCGCGTTCATCCCAGGAGCGTCGCCGCCGCTGGTCAAAACGCCGATCCTTTGCACCGCTGCCCTGCTCCTTCCGCCTGGCGTGGACTACTCCCAATTATAGATTTCCGATTGCGCGGTATTTATGATAGCGGGCCTGGAGCAATTCCTGGCGATCCAGGCGCATGAGTTCGTCAAGGTGGTGGAAGAGGGCCTCGCGCAAGAGCGCCGCGGCCTGTTCGGGGTCCCGGTGCACCCCGCCCAGGGGTTCCGGGACGATGGCGTCGATGACACCCAGACGCAGCAAATCCTGGGCCGTCAGCTTCAACATCTCGGCGGCCTCGCGCGCCCGGCCCGCGTCCTTCCAGATGATGCTGGCGCAGGCCTCCGGCGAACTGACCGAAAACACGGCGTGCTCCTGCATCAGCACCCGGTCGCCCATTCCGAGGGCCAGCGCCCCGCCGCTGCCCCCTTCCCCGATGACCGCCACCACCACGGGCACCTCTAGGGTGCTAAGGGCCATCAGGTTGCGGGCGATGGCCTCGGCCTGCCCGCGCTCCTCGGCCCCTATCCCGCAGTGCGCACCGGGGGTGTCCACGAAACAGACCAGCGGACGGCCGAATTTCTCGGCCTGCCGCATCAACCGGCGCACTTTGCGGCAGCCCTCGGGATGGATCATGCCGAAGTTGCGGACCAGGTTTTCCTTGGTGCCGCGGCCCTTCTGGTGGCCGACCACGGTGACCACGTAACCGTTCATGCGGCCAATGCCGCCGACCACCGCCGGGTCGTCGCCGAAGGCCCGGTCCCCGTGCAGCTCGATGAAATCGGTGCAGAACCGTTCGATGTAGTCCCGGGCCCCCAACCGTTCCGGGTGCCGGGCAATGAGTACCTTCTGCCAGGGACTGAGGTTGCCGTAGGTTTTTCTTTTCAGTTCGCTGACCCGGCGCTCCAGACTTTCGATTTCCTGGCTCAGGTCTATTTCCTTGTCCGCGGAAAACTGTTTCAGTTCCGCGATCTTGGTTTCCAACTCGTAAATCGGTTTTTCAAAATCAAAAACGGTAGGCATGTTTATTAATCACCCCGCGCGTGCAAGTCGAGAATGGTGATAATGGTCTGCCGTAATTGGCTGCGGGGCACAACCTTGTCTACAAAACCGTGTTCCTGCAAAAACTCGGCCCGCTGGAAGCCTTCGGGCAGTTTTTGCCGGATGGTCTGTTCGATCACCCGCGGTCCGGCAAAGCCGATCAGGGCCCCCGGTTCGGCCAGGATGATGTCCCCCAAAAAGGCGAAACTGGCGCTGACGCCCCCCATGGTGGGATCGGTCAGTACCGAGAGGTAGAGTAAACCCGCCCGGTCCAGACGGCCGACCGCAGCCGCCGTTTTCGCCATCTGCATGAGGGAAAGAATCCCCTCCTGCATTCGGGCGCCCCCGGAGGCGGCGAAGGTGACGAACGGCACCCGCCTTTCCAGAGCCTGGTCGGCGGCCCGGGCCACCTTCTCCCCCACCACCGTGCCCATGCTGCCCATGATAAAGTGGGTGTCCATGACCGCAATAACCACCTGGTGGCCGCCGATGGTGCCCGTACCGGTGACCACGGCCTCTTTGAGGCCGGTCTGTTCCTGGGCTTTGGCCAGTTTCTCCCCGTACCCGGGGAACGCGAGGATGTCTTTAGGCTCCAGTTCGGCGTCAAACTCGTGGAAGGTCTCCGGGTCCAGGGTGATCTCGAGCCGCTCCCTGGCGGTCAGCCGGAAATGGTGCGCGCACTTCGGGCACACCTTGAGGTTGCGTTCCAGGTCCTTGGAGAAGATGATCTCGCCGCATTGGCATTTCGTCCAGAGCCCCTCGGGTATGTCTCGCTTGGTCTCCGGAGTGACCGTAAAATACTTTGATTTTTTAAAAAGCTCAAAAACGGCCCCTCACCTCTTTGGATTCGCTGAAAAGTAACCTTATAAGCGGTGTGTTTTCCCGGGGCGCACCAGGTAGAGTTTTTCAGCGGAAACTCTTTTGCAAAAGAAAGCGTACCCAGGACTTTTTAGCCCTGGATTGCCTCTTCGCCGGTCTTCACGACCCCGTGCCGGGAATAAATCTCGGCCCGGCCGCGCACCTTAATGGCCGCCGTATGCTCGGTAAACTGCGCCACCATAACCTCACCGCGGTCCAGCTTTTCGCTGTGGTGAAACTTGGTTTCCCGGCCCCGGGTAAGCCCCATGATGGTTACGCCGTTTTCCAGGGCTTTAATGATCACGTATTCCGATGCCCAGTTCTCGGCCATCTCGTCTCCACCTCGCTGTCTTGGACTGCATGATAACACACGCAAAACCTGGTTGACAAGGATACAAAAGGCAAGCGCCCGCCCCGCCGCCGCGCTTAAAACGGGGCGATCAGGTCGCCTTCGGCGCCCTGGGTAATGCTGGACAGGTAGTCGCCGATCACTTTGTTCCCTTCGCCGTTGTTATTATGGACGGTGCCGTTGACCAGTATCACGGCGTCCGGGACAAGGAGGCGGCGAAAGCGGGCGTACGCCCGGGGAAAGACCACCACTTCGACCCGGGCGGTCAGATCCTCCAGGGTCAGAAAACACATGGGCTCGCCCTTGCGGGTGGTGATGGTACGCATCCCGACCACCAGTCCGCCCAGGATTACCTGTTGCCCGGGCACCAGTTGGGGGACCTCGGCGGCGTTGGCCGTGGTGAGCGCCCTAAGCTTGGCCCGGTATTCCTGCAGGGGATGGCCGCTTAAGTATAAGCCGAGCATTTCCTTTTCCATGGCCAGGATCTCGTGCCGGGTAAACTCCGGCACGTCCGGCAGGTTCAGCTCCGGCACGAGGCCCGCCGCCTCGCCCCAGTCGTCGAACAGGCTTACCTGTCCGGAGGCCTTTTCCTTCTGCCGCCGGTGCGCCAGGTGCAACGCCTCGTCCAGCACGGCCAACAGCTGGCGCCGCGAGCTCTTGAGCGAAGCGAAGGCGCCCGCCCGAATCAGGCTCTCCAGCGCCCGCTTGTTGAGTACCCGGGCATCCAAACGGGAACAGAAGTCGAGGAGATCCCGGAACGGGCCGTCCCGCTCCCGGGCCTCGATGATGGCGTTGACGGCGTTGGCGCCCACGTTGCGCACGCCGGCCAGTCCGAACCGAATGCGTTGGCCGTCCACCACCGTGAAGTCCCGGCGGCTTTCGTTCACGTCGGGCGGGAGCACCTCCAGGCCGAGTGCGCGGCATTCTTCCACGTAGGCGCCCACTTTTTCGGCGTTATCCTTCACCGACGTCAGGAGGGCGGTCATAAATTCGACCGGGTAGTTGGCCTTCAGGTAGGCCGTCTGGTAGGCGATCAGGGCGTACGCCGCACTGTGGGACTTGTTGAAACCGTAACCGGCGAAGTAGGCCATCAGCTCGAAGATCTGGCTGGCCACAGCCGGGTCCACGCCGCGGGCCGTGGCGCCGTCCAGGAACTGCTGGCGCAGGCCGGCGATGATGTCCGGTTTCTTCTTGCCCATGGCGCGGCGCAAGAGGTCGGCCTCCCCCAGACTGAACCCCGCCAGGTCGCTGGCGATGCGCATGACCTGTTCCTGGTAAAGGATCACCCCGTAGGTGTCCCGCAGAATGGGTTTGAGCGCAGGATGCAGGTATTGCACCTCGGTGCGGCCATGTTTGCGCCGGATGAAGTCCTCGACCATCCCGCTGCCCAGCGGACCGGGCCGGTAAAGGGCCACCAGGGCGATCACGTCCTCGAACACCTCCGGGCGGAGTTCCCGCAGGATACCGCGCATGCCGCTGGACTCCAGCTGGAACACCCCGATGGTATCGCCGCGGCCCAGAAGCTCGTAGGTGGCCGGGTCGTCCAGGGGGATAGCGTCGATGTCCACCTTCACACCGCGGTGACGCCGGATCAGATCGATCGCGTCGCCGATCACCGTCAGCGTGCGCAGGCCTAAAAGATCCATCTTCAAAAGCCCCAGTTCTTCGATGCCCTCCTTGGCGAACTGGGTGGCCACGACCCCGTCCGCGGTACGGTACAGGGGCACGTAGTTGGTCAGTTCCTCTTTGGCGATCACCACACCCGCGGCGTGAATGGACGCGTGCCGCGGCATGCCCTCCAGGGCGCGCGCTTTGTCCACCAGCTGGCGGACGTCCTCGTCTCGGCGGTAGATTGCGCCCAACTCGGGCGTGGCCAGGGCCTTTTCGATGGTCATCCCCAATTCCGGCGGAATCAGTTTGGCGACGCGGTCCACTTCGGCGTAGGGCATCCCCAGTACCCGCCCGACGTCCCGGACGGCGGCCCGGGCGGCCATGGTCCCGAAGGTGCCGATCTGGGCCACGCACTCCCGGCCGTACTTTTCAAAGATGTAGTCGATCACTTCACCGCGACGCTCGAAACAAAAATCGATGTCGATGTCCGGCAGGGACACCCGTTCCGGGTTCAGGAAGCGTTCGAACAAAAGCCCGTAGGCCAGCGGGTCGATGTTGGTGATCCCCAGCACGTAGGCCACCAGGCTTCCGGCGGCCGAGCCGCGTCCGGGACCGACCAGAATGCCGCGCTCACGGGCGAAGCGGATGAAATCCCAGACGATCAAAAAGTAGGAACTGTACCCCATCTGGGCGATGACCCGGAGTTCGTAGTCGAGCCGTTCCTGCACTGCGGGCTGGATCTGGGCATAACGCCGCTCAAGTCCCCGGTAGCACAGTTCCCGTAAGTAGCTATCCGGGTCGTACCCGGGCGGGACCCGGTATTCCGGCAGGTGTACCGACGCGAAGTCCAGTTCCACCGCGCAGCGCGCGGCAACCACGGCGGTATTAGCCAGCGCAACGGGCACCTCGCCGAACAGGCGGGCCATTTCGGCTCCGCTCTTGAAGTAGAACTGGTCGCCCTCGAACTTCAGGCGTCCGGAGTCGTGCACCGTCTTGCCGGTCTGGATGCAGAGCAGAATATCTTGAATCTCGGCCTCTTCCCGGCGCACGTAGTGTACGTCGTTGGTGGCCACCAGCGGGATGTTCATTTCCCGGCTGATCACCACCAGCTCCCGGTTGACCTCGGCCTGACCCGCCAGGCCGTGGTCCTGCAGTTCAAGGTAAAACCGGTCCCCGAAAATCTCACGGTACTCCCCGGCGATCTGGCGCGCCCGGCGGTGCTCCCCGGCCAGGATCGCCGCGGGGATCTCGCCGGCCAGGCAGCCGCTCAGGGCGATGAGCCCGTCGCTGTAGCGGGCCAGCGTTTCACGGTCGACCCGCGGCTTGTAGTAAAACCCGTCGGTAAAAGCCAGCGACACCAGCCGGAGCAGGTTCCGGTAGCCCGGTTCGTTTTCGGCCAAAAGCACCAGGTGCGCCAGCTTGTCGTCGATGCCGGACTGGCGGTCGTGGATGGTGCGCGGCGCCACGTAAACCTCGCAGCCAAGGATGGGCTTGATGCCGGCCTGGCGGCAGGCCTTATAAAAGTCGATCACCCCGAACATGGTCCCGTGGTCGGTGATCGCCAGCGCCGGCATACCGAACTCGACCGCCTGGCGGACGAGGTCCTTAATCCGGGCGGCGCCGTCCAGCAGGCTGTATTCGGTGTGGGTGTGCAGATGAACGAACTCTTTCAAGATGTAGATGCCTCCCAGAAAGAGGTTCGCGGGTCCGGTACGGATTTCCTGCCGGGCCGAAGGGTGGCCAAAAAGCCGGGCACACAAAAAGGGGACAGGCATGTTTTGTGGATAAGTGCCTATTTATCCACAAGCCCGCAAAGACCCTCCAGCCACGCCGCCCGCCTACGGGAGCGGCGTTCCCCTTGTACGCGGGGAAAGTATCCCTGTTTCCCGCTGTTCTTCGTTTGCTGGAGCGCAAAAAGGGTACAGGCAACTTTTTCCGACCCACCTTAATCTTTAACTGAACCGGTGGTTCCCGGATGTTTTGTTACCCTGCAAGAAACCTTACCCCTGGAAAAAGTAGCCCGTCCCCTTTTTGCGCGGGGCTACTCAAGCCCGGGAAAACCTTGCTGGCGCAGGGCTTCGTAAAGCAAGATGGCCACCGCGTTGGACAGGTTCAGCGACCGGGCCGCGGGGCGCTTGGGCAGGCGTACACAGGTCTCGGCGTTGGCCTCCAGCAGCGCGTCGGGCAAGCCGGCGGTCTCCTTACCAAAAACGAGAAAGGAACCGGGCGGATAGTGGAAATCGGTGTAGCGGCGGCCGCGGCGGGCGGTGGCGAAGAAGAAAAGGTCTTCGGGATAGCGCCGCCGCAGGTCGTCGAAGCTCTGGTGCTGGTGCACCTCCACCAGGTGCCAGTAATCCAGCCCGGCGCGCTTGAGGTAGCGGTCGGAAAGCGAGAAACCCAAGGGGTGCACCAGGTGCAGTGTCGCCCCCGTGGCCGCGCAGGTGCGGGCGATGTTGCCGGTATTCTGGGGAATTTCCGGCTCCACCAAGACCACGTGGAACATGCGGCTAGGCCCCCAGCAAGCGGCGGTGCTCGATCATCATACACCGATCCATAATCATGGTGATCCCGTGTTCCTGGGCCAGGGCGGCGGCCTCGGGACTGATCACCCCGAGCGGCAGCCAGATCGCCCGGGGCTTTAGCGCCAGCGCCGCTTCGACAAAGGGCAGTACCTGGTCCGCCCGCCGGAAGATGTACACCACGTCCACCGGCTCGGGGATTTCTGCCAGGCGCGCGTAGACCTTTTCCCCAAGGATCTCCCTGGCTTTTGGGTGCACCGGAATGATCTTGTATCCCTGCGCCTTAAGGTAGGCGGCTACCCGGTGACTGTCCCGGTCCGGCTTGGGCGACAAGCCGACCACGGCCACCGTCCGGCACGTCTCCAGCAGAGCGCGCATCTCCCGGTCGTCGGGGTGGTCAAACACAGCCATTCATTTCTCCTCCTGTCTTGAAATCAGACCGTAGGTTTGTGCTTGGCACCGATTAACAAGGAAAATTTTCGCAGAAAAGGACACGTCCCCCGTTTTTCTGCCTACCGCTTCCTTAAATGATAATCCGCCGCACCGGGACCGGCAAGTCCCGGCGAAAGTGCCATTTCCCCGCGTAGCCGGCATCCCGAAAACAAGCACCGTTTTATAGGTTATAAGGTCCACGAATGTTCCGCACACGCAAACACCGGTCGAGGTTAACGCACGTTCGGCACCGCCCCATAAGGTGCGCACGGCAAGCCGGCGCCCTCCCAGTTCTGCAAAATAGTTGTTAAATAAACCCCTCCGGAGCGGGAATACTAAAAAAGCGTTTTTACGGCATTATTTCTACGGCAGTTTTCATTGGCATTATTCTTTAGTCTTTACTACAGATGAGCAATATTTTCAGCATCGTGGCAGAGGGGGAAAGCGTATGACTGCGCTGATCTGGGCCATTATCGCTTTCGTGGTGGCCCTGGCCGTGGGTGTTTTTTTATGGCGGCGCCTCAGTACCGGTAAACCGGTGAAGACCGAGACGCCTCCGGAACAGAAGGAATTTACGTTTGAACTGGCCCGGGAAATGTTCGCCCCGGAGCACGACCTGCCTCCGGGCACACCGGCCATGGACCTGCCGCACCGGTACGGGCAGGACCGGCTGGTATTGATGGCCCGGGATCCATACTGGCTTTATGCTTATTGGGAAATCTCGGCCGCGCGGCAAGAGGATTTTAAGGAGCAGTACGGACCGGAGGCATGGCACGCCTCCAGGCCCGTGCTCCGCCTTTACGATGTCACCGGCGTACCCGAATTCAATGGCGGCAATGCGCTCAGCTACGTAGATATCCCGGTAAACGAAGAGTCGGACAGCTGGCACATCGAGGTCGGGGAACCGGACCGCGCTTTCTGCGTCGACCTGGGCCGCGTGCTGCCCAGCGGTGAATTCGTGACCCTGCTCCGCTCCAATGTCGCCCATACGCCGCGGGCCACCCTCTCTGACCGCCTGGACGAGGAATGGATGTGGATCGAAGGCGTGTATCGCACGCTGACCAGACTGCAAACCGGCGTCAGCTCGCCCCTTTTCATCGCCGAAATGCGGGAGCGCCTGGGCGTTGCGCCCCTGGGCATCAGTTCGACCGCGCTTCTGGAGAGGGGGAATGACCGGTAATGGCCAAAGGATACCTGGCGCTGGTCCTGCACGCACACCTGCCCTACGTGCGCCACCCGGAACACGGTTACTCCCTGGAGGAAAAGTGGCTGTACGAGGCCATCACCGAAACCTACATTCCTCTGATTTGGATGCTGGAAAGCCTGCTGGACGACAACGTGCCTTTCCGGCTGACGTTGTCCCTCTCGCCAACCCTCATCGCCATGCTGCAGGACGATTTTCTGCAAAACCGTTATCTGGCACATTTGGATAAGATGATCGATCTGGGGGCGCGGGAGGTGCACCGCACCCGGGGTACGCCCTTCCACGACACCGCCCGGATGTATAACGACCGCCTGCACGGCGCCCGGGACACCTTCGCCCGCCGCTACGGCAAGAACCTGGTCCGGGCCTTCAAGGGCTTTTTGGACTCCGGGCGGGTGGAGGTCATCACCACGGCGGCCACCCACGGCTACCTGCCCCTGCTGATGATCCACCGCGAGGCGGTACGCGCCCAGGTCGCGACCGGCATCCAGACTTACCGGCGCGCTTTCGGCCGCGACCCGGCGGGGCTTTGGCTGCCGGAGTGCAGTTACACGCCCGGCCTGGACGAGATCCTGAAGGAATTCGGCCTGCGCTACTTCTTCCTGGACAGCCACGGTTTGCTGTTTGCTTCCCACCGGCCCCGCTTCGGCATCTTTGCGCCGGTCTACTGCCCCTCGGGGGTAGCCGCTTTCGGCCGCGACCTGGAATCGTCCAAGCAGGTCTGGAGCGCACAGGAAGGCTACCCGGGGGACCATAACTACCGCGAATACTACCGGGACATCGGCTTTGACCTGGATTACGACTATATCAAACCGTATATCCACCCCGACGGTATACGAGTCAACACCGGGTTCAAATACTACCGGATCACCGGCAAGGGACAGCACAAGGAACCCTACGTGCCGGAATGGGCGCGGGCCACCGCGGAGGCGCACGCCGGAAACTTTATGTTCAACCGGGAACACCAGGTCCACTACCTTTCCCGGATCATGGACCGGCCACCCATCATCGTGGCCCCTTACGACGCCGAACTCTTTGGCCACTGGTGGTTCGAAGGCCCGCACTGGCTGGAAACGCTCATGCGGCGGATCGCTTACGACCAGCACACCCTGGAACCGATCACCCCGTCAGAGTACTTGCGGCGGTTTCCCTGCAACCAGTTGGCCACTCCTTGTGCGTCAAGCTGGGGCGACAAAGGATACCACGAAGTCTGGTTGAACCAAGCCAACGACTGGATTTACCGGCACCTACACTGGGCGGCCGAACGGATGATCGAGTTGGCCCGGGAACACCCCAGGGCCGAGGGACTCCGGCGCCGCGCCCTGAACCAGGCCGCCAGGGAGCTATTGTTGGCCCAGGCCAGCGACTGGGCGTTCATCATGGCAACGAACACCATGGTGGCGTACGCCGCGCGCCGCACGAAAAACCACCTGCTGAACTTCAAGGGACTGTGGCATCAACTCCGGGAAAACCGCCTTGAACCGGGCTGGCTGGCGGAACTGGAAGACCGCAACAATCCCTTTCCCGACCTGGAATACACCGTTTACGCCCAACGATAATCCGGGGGCACGCCCCCGGATTAATTCGTTGGGTTCGCCCGGATTTATTCGCTGCTGTTTATGATGTGGTGGATTTTATCCGCGTACATCTGGGTCAGCTCTTCGGCGATTTCCATGGAGGCCCCTTCACCGAACACGCGGCACACGGGTTTATCCGGATCGGGCAGCACCAGCGCCCAGCCCTGCTGGTGAATGACTTTAACCCCGTCGGTCAGTTCCAACTCCCGGGGACGTTCGTTTTCGATCAGCTTGCGGATGACCCGCCCCTTAGCCTGCCAGGAAACCGGGATTTCCTTTTTGGCCAGGTACATGTCGGGAATTTCGTCCACGAGCCGTGAGAGCGTGGTCTTTTCCTCGGCCAACAAACTGAGGATACGCAACAGGGCCGCCAAGGCGTCAAACCGGAGGAAAAACTGGGAAACATCCTGTTTTAAGACCGCTTCCACAAACTCCCGCGGCGTCGCCTTGGCCCGCACTACCCGCCCCCGGTAACGCGCGGCTAAGGCCTCCACCGCCTGGGAGGTGTTCACCGGCACGATCACCGGACCGCCCCGCGTCTTGAAGGTGTACAGCGCGATCAGCGCCGTCAGCAGGTCGTCCTGGATGATCCGGCCCCGGTCGTCGATGAGGATCAGGTGCTCGCCGTTGGCGTCCAGGATCGCACCGCCGTCGGCCTGGCGTTCGACGACGGTCCGGGCCAAGAGCGGCAGTTCGCGCTGGTAGTCGTGCCAGTTACGCGGCTGGGTACTCCCCGGCCGTGCGGCGCCCACTTTCTCCACCCGCAGTTCAAGCTCGCGGGTCAAAGAGGATACGATTTCTGCCGGGCCCGCTTCGTCGTAGGCCAGCAAGAAGCGAAAACCGGCCTCCCGCACGCGGTCGCGGTTAACCTGCCGCAGCAGGTGGGCCAGATAGGCCTCCCCGATGGCGGACACCGACCGGGCCTCCGAAACGCGTCCGGGATGTGCGCGGGCGAAGTCCTCGCGGGCCAGCAGGTTTTCGATTTTTCGCTCCCGGGCACGGGAGATATTGCCGCCATCCTGATTGGTAAAAACCAGTGTGGCCTTGCCGCCCTCCCGGGTGGAGAACTGCACGTGTACCCCACCCGCGCATCCCAGGAAGCGCACGGCGAAACGGTGCATGGGCAAAGTGCCCCGGCCCAGCAGGAATACTCTCGCCCCCGCGCTCTGCAGGCCGCTGACTACCGCCTGCGCGAGCATGCCGGTCGCCGGAAAGGGATCACTGGAAACGGCCACCGGACCGTCGCTTACGGTCGAACCGAACACACAAGCCACCCGGGCAGCGAATTCGGGCGTCAGTTCCACGTTGACCAGCCCGGTGACCCCTTCGGCACCGAACACCGTCTTGCGCGTCCGCGTACCCCAGACCAGGCTTTCCGAAACCGTAGTGCCCATCTCCACCAGCTTGTGCGGCCAAAGCTTGACCTCCGGTTTCAGGGTGCCCCGTTCCCGAATCACCGAATCACTGCCCACCACGGCGCCTTCGTAGACCCCGGCGTGGGCCTGGACCTGCACCCGGCTGCACAATACCGCCCCCCGCAGGGCGGCGTGCCGGCCCACAAACACCCGGTCCCAGAGCACGCTCCGCTTCACCGAAGCACCGGCCTGCACCAAACAACCGGCGCCGATCACGGTGAAAGGTGCGAGGGTCGCGCCCCGGTCAATCTGACTGTGGTCACCGATGAGGACCGGTCCCTGGACCGAAGCGTCCGGATCCAAAGCAACGTTCTCGCCCACCCGGACCTGGGGTTGGATCTCGCGGCCGGGAATGGTCAGCTTCACCTTGCCGTCCAGGGCGTCGCACTGCGCCTGGAGATACTGCTGAAGGTTGCCGATGTCGCAATCAGATGTAGCAACACCCGAAAGTCTAGATTTTACCCGGCTTTTCCGCCTCGTCCGCCGCGCCCAGGTTGGCCACCAGAGTCGCCTCCACGTCCCGGCCCCGGCCCCTGACGATCACCTGCCGCACCAGAACGCGCACCAGGGCCTTTTTCTCGTTGAAGCCCAGCGTGTCGAGCTCCTTCAGCCATCTCTTCGCCTGGCCCAGCATCTCCCGCGCGCCCTTCTCGGATGCCCGGGCCGCCGCAAGCTCCCTTTCCAGCTCCTTCTTCCGGGCTAGCAGCGCCCTCTCCCGCGCCCTGGCGTCCTTCAGGGCCGCCGCCGTCCCCTCGTCCAGGTCCAGCAAACCCCCGGCCAGAGCGCGCCGGATGTTGTCCACGCCCTTCCTCGCGGCCGCCAGGTGCTCCCTCACACGCGCGAGATCGCGGGCCAGTTCGTCCACCCGCCCCCCGTCGCGCAGCTCCCTGGCGAACGCCGCCGGGTCGTCGAGCCACGCCGTCACCCGCTCCCAGGCCGCGGCCTCCAAAGTATCTGCGTCCACGTACTTCACGGGCCTGCACCCCTGCGCCAGTCTCCCGGCCTGGGTGCGGACGCAGGTGTAGGACCGCCCGCGGCCTCCTTTCCGGCCGCGCCGCACGGCCCCGTGCATGGTACAGCCGCAGTCCGCGCAGGTGACCAGGCCCGACAGGAGGTATTTTTCCCGCGACCAGCCGGACCACAGCCGCCGCGCCTCGGCCAGCTTTTCCTGGACATTCGTCCAGGTTTCGGGCTCAACCAGCGCCGGAACCGGGACGGGTATCACCTCGCCGCCCTGGCGGTAAAGAAACGTCCCCGCGTAAACGGGATTCCGGAGCATCCCCCGCACCGTGGCGCGGTTCCAGGGACGACCGCCGCGCGTGGGCACGCCTAGAGCTGTCAACCGGGCCGCGACGCCGTTCACGCCCAGGTCTTCCCTCAGAAAAAGGTCGAAAGCCAGCCGCACCGCTTCGGCCTCGGCGGGCTCGGCCACAAGCCTGCCGCTCTCCAGGCGGTAGCCGTAGGGCACCGCGCCGATAGGCATCATACCGCTTCTGGCCTTCTGCCGTTTGCCCGACAGGGTGCGCTCCTTGATCTTCTCCCGCTCGTACTCCGCTATCGCGCCCCGCAGGGCGTAAAACAAGCGGCCGTCCGGCGTGTTCTGCCAGTCGAAGTTGACAAACTCCAGCCGCACGCCCGCCCTCTCAAACTCTTCCGTGAGGAGCATCTGGTGGGCCAGCTTCCGCGACAGCCGGTCGGGGTCGAGGCACACCACCAGGTCCACCACACCCGCGCGGCACGCCTCCCGCAGGGCCGCCAGTCCGGGCCTCTCCAGGGTCGCCCCGGACACGCCCTCGTCAGCGTACTCGGCGACCGTCTGCGCCCCGACCTCAAGCGCCCGCCGGCGGCACGCCTCCCGCTGCGCATCCAGAGAGTAGCCGTGCCGGGCCTGGTCTTCGGTGCTCACCCTGATGTAGGCGGCCGCCCTCAACCGGCCTCACCCGCTCCCCGCTCCCGGCGGCGAAAAAACTCCGCCAGGAGCCGGTAGGCTTCCGGTCTTGCATCCTTTCCGTCCTGTGCCGGCACAACGCGCACTTTCACCGCTCCTTTCACCCCCCGGTTATCTTGCCCAGGGGCCGGACGTTTTTGCATCGCACCGCTCCTTATCTTCGCTTTTTGGCGGGCCATGTCCTGCCCTTAAAAAGCGCAAAGCGCGGGTCAGCGCCCGCGTCCTCCACCGTGAACCGTGCTGTAGAGTATTTTGGAAAACAATAGGGAAACCGATTCGGTTTCCCACACCCGTGCCCTATTCCACGTAGGCCAAGCCTTGTTCTTTAATGTCCGCTGCTTCCCCTGTTCATACACTATTCCTTCAAAAGGTGCTGCCCCACAATACGTTGGAATTCCTTATCGTTCAGAAACTTCGCCGTGATCTCCTCGTTCTGCTCCATCCGGTCGATGAAAAGCCCCTCCAGCGCCTTGAGGAAAACATAACTAAAGTTCTCCAACGTATTGGTCAGAGCAGCTTGCCGGAGGTCAGAGTCGGCCACCGCATCTTCGCGAATCGAATCGAAGAAGAGCTGATCTCCGGGCTTGAACTCCGTGCCGAACCGCTCGTTGAGGATGTCGATCCACTTGGAAAGCTCTATCTTCTCACCCCGGGCGGTGCCCGTGCCCACGGACGTGGGGCCGGAGACGCTTTCCGCCTTGCCCGGCTTCAGTCGGATGGATCCTTCGCTGATCTTCTGGTCAGTATACAGGTTATCTGTTTCGCAAAGGCCAAACTGAGGAAGTTCCTATTTTACTATGTTTAAAATTTCTTTAAATCTTTCCCCCCGGGCTACCCGCAGCAGTTCAAACAACGTCGTCTCCACGCTGGTGATATCAACTCCGTAACCTTTCATCTTCGCCAGCCCGATTTCCTTATTTTCCAAAGTGCGCGAGGAAACGGCATCTGCAACGACCTGGACCTCATAACCCCGTTCCCGCAGTCCCACGGCCGTCTGATAGACACAAATATGTGCCTCAATGCCGGCCACCAGTACCTGCCTGCGGTTCAATGCCTCTAGTTTTTTCATAAACTCATCGTTGTCGCAGCAGCTAAAGGTATCTTTGATAATGGGCCGGATGCCGGGTAGAAGTTCCTTAACCTTATCAACGGTTGAGCCGAGCCCCCTGGGATACTGTTCAACTAAGAGCACGGGGATCTCCAGCACCTTTACCCCCCTGATAAGCCGCTGAAGATTGTCGAAGAGCATTTCTTCAGCGTACATGGCACGTGCCAGTTTCTCCTGCACATCAACAACTACCAAGACCGTACGCTCCCGGTCCAGCACGTATAAACCTCCCCCTCGCTACAGCCGGATATCAAACTTTACAAGCAATGCACTTATGTGAGGCATTGCCGAAAGTATCATTCCCGGGAATACAAATCGCTCTTGCGCTGGCTTCACTTCCGCCTTCTGCCCCCAGCAGTTCCCCGGCTTTCTGCTCGGGGTATCTGGTGGCGACGGCGAGGTACCTGCCGTCGGCGTGCAGGTTCCGTACCAATCGCACCATTTCCGGCAACGGCTTCAGCGTGATGTGATCGATCAGGACGCCGCTCAGGTCAAAGCAAACCGCCAGCGGTTTTCTCCAGCCATCTGCACTCACTCCCCGATTTTGTACCTGCCGCGGTACCGATCGACCGGGTACTTCCGGGCGTTCAATCCGACCTTTTCGCGCACCGCGTCCGCAAGGTCGATGCCCGCCGCGTTAGCCATCGCCAGGCAGTAGATCACCACGTCCGCCAGTTCGCGTTGAAGTTCCCTTCTCTCCGCGTCGTCCAGCGGCTCTTCCCCGCCGCGCCACTGGAAGATCTCCATCAACTCGGCAGCCTCGATGGCGATAGACATGGCCAGGTTTTTCGGAGTGTGGAAACGCTCCCACTCTCGCTCAGCCACAAACGCGGCGACGAGTTCGCGTAGCTCCTTCAAAGACGTGCTTTCATCCGGCACTTTTACCACCCCGTTTTTTGGCTTCCCGGGAAGGTTCCGCGCACTGCCCAAACGAAGCTTAAGTTTATCATTCCAACTCGAGGTGAAACATTTGCCTGGCCAATCCAAGCACTCTTGGAAGCCCGTTATTTACACCCTGGGCACCAGCACGCGGACGCTCCAGGAATTCATGGAGATATTGAAGCATTACGGCATCGCCCTCGTTGCCGATGTGCGGCGCTTCCCGGCGAGCAGGCGCTACCCCCACTTCAACCGCCCCGGCCTGGCGGCGCAACTTGCCGCCAATGGCATCGCCTACCACTACCTCGGAGAGAAGCTGGGCGGCTACCGGACGGGGGGCTACGAGGCTTACACCCGAACCGCCGCCTTCCACGAGGGTATAGAAGAGCTGGCGCCCCTGGCCAAAAGTGGCCCGACCGCCATTGTCTGCAGCGAGCGTTTGCCGTGGAAGTGCCACCGCCGGTTCATCGCCGCCGCCATGGCCGCGAAGGGCTGGAGGGTGATCCACATCATCGACGCAGAGAGAGTCTACACCCCGCCGGACGCCGGGTGCGACCGCTTTCCGCCGGAACACGGCTTCCCGGCGAACAGGTCAGAGAGGTAGTCCCTGATCCCGGGGTCGGCGTGGCCCGCTTCAAGCCCGTACGCCGCTTGCATCGCCTACTTCTCAGCGATGGGGTTGAACTTCCCGGGCTTCCAATCCAGCATCAACAGCGGGAAAGCGTCCGGGCAGGTAACGGAGCCCCCGACGACCTCCCCGACGAACAGGACGTGGTCCCCCGCCGGGTAGGTAGCCGCGACACGGCACTCGATGTTGGCCAGGCAGTCTTCGAGGATAGGAACCTTAACTGCCTTCCCGGGCCGCGTCCTGATACCCAGGGCAGAGACTTTGTCCACGTCCCGCCCGGAGTGGGTGCCGCAGAAGTTGGCAATTTCGGCCTGGTCCTCCGCCAAGATGCTGACGACGAACTCCCCGCTCTTTTCGATCAGCCCGTAGGTGTACCGCTCCGGCGCGATGGACACCATCACCAGGGGCGGCCTGAAGGAGACCTGGCTGACCCAGGAGGCAGTCATAACATTGTGCTTGCCTTCGTGGCAGGCCCCGATCAGGGTAACCGGCCAGGGGAGAAGCCTGAATACACGTTTATCGAGCACTTTCTCACCTTTCCCTGTCAGAATATCAAGTGGTTCCGGCTTGGGCTGGACGCCGTCCCGATACTGCAACCGAACACGCCAGGGTGAATCCCAGCAGAGCAAAGACGCCGGCAAAGTTAAACGCCGGGCCCGTAAAGGGGACACGTAGGTAGCCCAAACGTACCCCGGGATCAGCCAGTTCACCGCGCTGCTCCCGGTGCCGCCAAGCGCAAGAACCGCCCCCAGGGCAAACCGCAGGTGCCAGGCGTGGCCCCTTGATAGAATCACGAAGGCGGCAGCAGCGGCAAGCATACCAGGAGCGGGACCAGGGGGCTCACACCGTGGTACGGAGCGTAGTTCTCGACACAGATAAACGGCAGCCAGGCCGGTGAACTCTCAAGGACGTGGAACAAGTGTACCACGGTGGCCTTGAGTACTTGGTCTAGGAGAATGCTGCAAAAGCCAGTATCTTAGCCTTGCTGTGGTATTCCAATGAGATTTTGCTTCCAGCTTCTAGCAGATTGCCGTCACTGTTTGTGGTTTAATACCGCTGTATTCACTTCGACAAGACCGTGAAAGTCCTTGTGGATAACTTGAAAAGGTTTATTAAGTTCTCTAAGTTCTCTTTTTTCACCGCCTCGGACACCCGCAGGCCAGCGTGCAGAAGAAGGGCCGATAGCGCCCGATCCCTGGGAGTGCCGTATTTCTGGGCGGCCCGCACCTCAGGGCTGTTCGCCAAAAACCGCGCGCACCGTCCACCGGCGAGTCAGGCTCCGGCTTCCCCCTTCTTCCTTCTTTCTGACGTCGGAATCAAAAGCAAAGCCGCCGGGAATCCGGTCCCCGACGGCGGCTGTGCCGCGTTCTGTTCCGGCCTCTTCAGCCGAAGCGCGTCCTTGAAGAATCACAGCTTAAATCTACCGATTACGGTCCTTGACTCCGAGATAATCCCGTAGGGCCGCTTGTAGAATATGGGAAAAATTCACCTGCTTCGCCTCAGCCAGGTCGTTGAACCATTTAGGAACCGTGAGGGAAGCGGTAGTTGAGGGCCATATCCACGGCTTCCAGCAAGATATCGGTGGTACAGCGTTGGGAAAAGGCTCAAGCCGTTAATCTCCCGGTCAAAGGCATCAATGACCGCGAACAGATACCCCCAGCCACTCTTACGCCGCACCAGACCGCAGGTATCAACCTGGAGATGTTCGTTTGAGCGAGTCACCGGGATGCGGCCTGATTCTCTGGTGCGCTTCACCGGCGCGAAAAATGCCCGGTCAAGCGGCATCCGCTCCGGGTGGGCGGCACGGACCGCAAGCGCGCCAACGAATATCCCGGCCCTGCCTGCAGCAGGCAGGGATGACCACCCATTGGGGCCAGTCCAGCTTCAGGGAGCTGCCATGTGGAACTCAGTGAACAGGAAGTGGTCGCACCCTGATTTTATCTTCTGTCACGGAAACTATTGCACCTTTGATAAGGTCTACTTCTACCGTAGGCAGGATACGGATTAGCAGCTTGGCTATGGCTTGCGGTTCAGTTTGAGATAGGCGAAGGGAGACGATACTCGGCTTGGTGGCGTTTGTAGTTGCCAGAAGTGCAGAAAAATCAAGGTCCTGAGTTATGATTATCATTTCGTGGTTACGGGCATATTCGATAACCTTCCAGTCAGGAACGGTAAGCGGCAGGATGTCGGCTACCCGGGTAACCTGGTAACCTGCTTTGTGCAGGAGGTAACAGGTTAATGGCGATATATGGATATCCGCTAAGTACCTTGGTTTTCTCAATTACCCAGGGCCTCCTCAGGAAACGGCCGTACCTGTTCTGCTGCAAGCCAGGCAGCATAGAGAAGACTCTGGCGGATATCCTCCTCTTCCAACTCCGGATAGGCCTCAAGAATGGCGGGGACACTCATGCCTGAGGCCAAAAGCTTTAAGACAAAGGCAACGGTGATACGCATACCGCGAATGGTAGGCTGCCCCATACATACTTGCGGGTCTACCGTAATCCGTTCGATCTTCATCACAAACCTCCTTTCTCCGCATGCAGGAAGCGGCTATATCTCAGGTAGAAGCGGGTATATCTCAAGTATATTACCACTGAGAGGTGCAAGCAATAGAAGTATTCCACCGACGGCATTTTTCGTAGGGCTCTCCCGAAGGCATCTGGTTCCGTTGCCGATATGTCGTATCGCCAATGCCCAGGAGGGGAAGTAGTGCTAAGCGGCGAAGCATTCTCTGACCGTACGAAACTCCGGGATTTCGGGTTTGGGCCAGGGGGTAATGATCGCCAGAGAGGTGCTGGGGCGGTGGGGAAAAAGGTGGTGCTGGTAACAAGTTTACTGGCGGCCGCAGCCGGAGTGGTGCTGGCGACGCTCTTCCTGCCGGTGGAGACGGGCACGGGGAGTGAGGAACTGCGCCAGGTGCGGCTCGGGCGGCCTTTCTGGTTCGTGGTGCAGGACCAGAGCAGGTACACCCCGCCCGGCGACGTGTGGACCACCCGCTTCCTTTCCCCGTGGGAGTGCCACTTCACTGTGGTGTGGTGGCGCTTTGCGGCCTCGGCGGCGGTGGTGGCGGGCGGCCTGGCTTTCTTGGTGTCCGCAGCCGCCTTTGTTATCCGGCGGGTGTGCGGATACCAAAGCTTCCAGGCGCAGCAGCGCGAGTGAAGGAGTGCGCTGAACATGTTTCTGGAGTCACTCACCGTGATCTTGTGGGTTCTCTTTGCAGTTCCGCTGGGCCTTGCGGTGTGGGGGCTGGTACGTCGTCGGCGTTGGGACCGACCCGTAGGAATCACACGTATTATCAGACGCAATAAGCCGAGGAGGAGGAGGTGAAAACTGCGCTCAAATTCTTCACTTTATTTTACTTACTATACTTATTTTTGGTCTTGCCGGTTATTTTATCGCCAAATCTTTAAACAGGGGCCGTGAATGGCGGTCCAGGAAGCGCTCCCCGGCCGCGGCGCCAAGCGCGCCGGCAGGCAGTTCCTCCGTTGCTCGCGCGGCCTGGAACTCCTTGGCGTCGAAAAGTTCCGCTCCGGCGGCACCAGCGGAGGCTGCAAGCTGATCTTCGGCGAATGGGCGGAGCTCGGCGAAGAGATGATTCCGCTGGAGGTCTGGGCCTGCCCCAACTGCCGCACCGTAGAGTTGCGGGTGCCGGCGGAGAAGTGACCTGCGTTTCGGGGGAAGGGTAATGATCAAAACGGACCGCAGCCGGGGCATTGCATTGTGACCTCATGGATGATATAATGTGGCCACCTGGAGGTGAAGAACATGGATGTGGGAATTAGAGAAATAAAAAGCCGCTTCAGTCGTTATCTCGCACGCGTAAAACAGGGCGAAACCCTGATTATTACCGAGCGTAACACTCCAGTAGCAAAGCTGGTACCGATACAAGAACAAGCTCCGCCGGAAATTCTGGGTTTGGTAACCGCCGGACTGGCTTCCTGGAGAGGTGGTAAACCGCAAGGATTGACCAGCCGTCCCGCAACGCAGGGAACTAAAACGCTAGCAGACATGGTTGCGGAGGATCGTCGGTGATCTGTTATTTGGACACCAGTGCCCTGGTGAAGTTATATGTGGGGGAAGAAGGCTCAGAAAGCGTCCGCGAGTTGGTGAGCACCTCCCTTGTCGTGGCAACCTGCAAGGTGGCTTACGCTGAAGCAAGAGCGGCCCTGGCCCGAGGGTACCGCGAAGGAATCTTGGATGAAAAGGGCTACCATCTGGTTGTCGGCGCTTTTCAGCACGAGTGGGGTAGTTTTCTTTCCTTGGAGGTTTCCGACCTACTTGTCAAGCTTGCTGGCGACCTGGCAGAAAAACACGCGCTTCGTGGTTTTGACGCAATGCACCTGGCAGCCATTTTGATCCTAAGCCAGCAAGTCAAGAAGCCCATTACCGTGGGATGTTGGGATGTACGCCTATGGGAGGCAGTCCGGTACTATGATTTACAGATCCTACCCACCACCAAACCGGGTACCCACCATAGACCTGCCGAAAGGTAAGCGGCAAAACTGCTTTTTTCAGCAGACGCTCATGTCTCCCTTGACGGGTGACACCACCAGAGGATGAAAATGGGCCAGCCAGGAATTCGCTGATATGAATTCCTACCAGTAATCCGACGACTGACGACCAACGACTAACGACTATTTTCAGGGCAGAATCTAGATAGTCGAGAATATGTTGTGCTATATCTGATTGCGCTATCCCGATGTCGCACCAGTATCCGGAAAGCACCAGGCCGAAAAGCGGCTTCTTTTCCCGCAGCAAAAGGGGAAACAGATCCTGGGAAAAATCGAACTTCTGGCCGGGAGCGAAATAGTCCAGCACCTCCGGCTCCAACACGTATATACCGGTATTGACCGTGTCGCTGAAGACCTCGCTCCAGGAGGGTTTTTCCAGGAACTGGACGATTTGGCCCTCCGGCGCGGTGATGACGACCCCGTACTCCAGGGGGCAGTCCACCCGGGTCAGCACCAAGGTGCCGGCGGCGCCCCGGTTTCGGTGGAAAGCGATGGCCTGGGATAGATCGAGATCGGTCAGGGCGTCTCCGCTGACCACCACGAAGGTCTCGTCCAGAAAAGCGGCGGCGTTTTTGACGCTGCCGGCCGTGCCCAGCGGTGTTTCTTCCACGAAATAGTGCAGCCGCACCCCGAAGTCGGAACCGTCCCCAAAGTAGTCCTGGATGGCCTGGGGGAGATACTGTAGGGTGACCCCGATCTCGCTTATCCCGTGTTGCTTTAAAAGGTCCAGGCAGTAGGCCATCACCGGCCGGTTCAATACGGGCACCATCGGTTTGGGACGGTTGCAGGTCAGCGGGCGCAGCCGGGAACCCTCACCGCCCGCCATAATGATTGCTTTCACAGAATCCCTCCGTTAACGCTTTGTTGTCTCATCGTTTTAAGAGTATCTATCGAAAAGCTGGTATACCCGGCCCAGGATCCGGCCCGGCCGGTCCTCGCGGGCGGGCCAGGGTGCTTCCTGGCGCGCCTTCCAGACCTCCCGGTACACCGCGATGGTGTCGCGGGCCACCTTCTGCCAGTCGTACTGCTGCCGGATCTTCCGGTAGGCCCGCTCCTGTAGCAGTTTGGCGCGGGCGGGATCGGAAAGCACCGCGAGGATGCTCCCGGCCAGCGCGCCGCTGTCACCCGGCGGCACCTTGAGGCCGTCCACCCCGTGTTCGATAATCTCACTGATCCCGCCGGTGTCCGAGGCAATCACCGGCGTGCGGGCCGCCATGGCCTCCAAAACGACGATGCCGAAAGGTTCGTAAAGACTGGGAAATACGGCGACGTCGGCCCAGTGATAGAGGGCATTGCGCACCTCGTCATCCACGTAACCGGTGAAATACACCCGGGAGGCGATGCCCAGGTTGGATGCCAGGGCCCGCAGTTCCCCTTCGTAAGGCCCCTTGCCCCCGATGATAAACTTGACGCTGGGCATCCGGGACAATATCCGGGGCACGGCTTCCAACAGCACCTGTACACCTTTTTCCCGCACCAGCCGGCCCACATAAAACACGATCTTCTCGGTGGGTGCGGCGTAGAAATCACGTCGCAAGCGGGTGTTCTGGGGCGGGGCGAAATTTTCGGGCACCACCCCGTTGGGGATGATGACGATTTTATCGGACGGCAGCTGGAAAATGTGTTTCAGTTCGGCTTCCATGTACCAGCTGCAAACAATCACTTTCCAGGCCTCGTAAGTCAGCCACCACTCCACGTTGCTGATGTAATTCTGGGTCGGATTGTGCAGGCCGTTGTGCCGCCCGAACTCGGTGGCGTGAATGGTAACCACCAGGGGCAGCCGCCGGGCGTGTTTCAGCGCCCGGGCGGCGAAGGCCACCAGCCAGTCGTGGGCGTGAACCAACCGGAAATTGCCCACGGCCTCGAACAGGCTCAAGGCGCGCTCCAGGAGAGCGCAATTGAACTGCAGCACCCAGGTGGTAAAGTCGGGGGCCGAAACCTGGAACGGCTGCACCCGGTAGATGTGGATGTTACCCTGGACTTCGTAATCCGGGGCTCCCGGCGCAGAGCAGGTGAGCAGGTGCACCTCAATGCCTTCCCGGTTCAACGCGCTATTAAGATCGTAGACGTGCTGAGCCAGCCCGCCCACCGTCTTTGGCGGATATTCCCAAGACAACATCAGGACACGCATGCTGGCCACGGTTCCCCCTTGCCGTTTTTTCTTGTGCTGATGGCTATAGCATGCCTGACGGGAAGGCAGTTTTATTCTGCGCCGATTGGCAGAATCTATGATTATCGCTAATGATGAAAAAATAGACTCTGGTATGTTTGAGGTTATGATCAACCGGGCCATCAAAGTGAGCCTCGGGCTTGAGGCATAAAAACCGGAGGCTTTTGGCCTCCGGTTCTACATTCGGTCTACATTTCCCTGATGATCGCTTCACCCATCTCGGCGGTGCCGGCCGTGCCGCCCAGGTCGTAGGTGAGTGTCTCCCCTTTGGTGAGCACGGCGGTCACGCCCCGCATGATGCGGTCGGCGGCCTCGGCCTCGCCCAGGTGGCGGAGCATCATCACCCCCGAGAGCACAGCGGCCAGGGGGTTGACCTTGTTCTGCCCGGCATATTTCGGCGCGCTGCCGTGCACCGGTTCAAACACCGCCGCCTCATCACCGATATTGGCACCGGGCGCCACACCTAATCCGCCCACCAGGCCGGCACACAGATCGGACAGGATGTCCCCGTAAAGGTTGGGCATGACCAGCACGTCAAAATTCTCCGGCGCCTGCACCAGTTTCATAGCCATGGCGTCCACGATCCATTCCTCAAAGTCAATGTCCGGGTACTCCCCGGCCACCTTCCGCGCACACTCCAGGAACAGCCCGTCGGTGCATTTCATAATGTTGGCCTTGTGTACGGCGGTTACCTTGCAGCGCCCCTCACGCCGGGCAAGCTCAAAAGCAAAACGGACGATTCGCTCCGAGGCCGGCCGGGTGATCAGCTTGATACTCTCGGCCGCATCGCGCCCGCACCAGTGCTCAATACCCGCGTACAGGTCTTCGGTATTCTCCCGGACCACGATCAGGTCGATATCCTGGTACCGGGACCTGATCCCGGGCAGGGAGCGGGCCGGCCGGACGTTGGCGTAAAGGTCCAATTCTTGACGCAGGGTCACGTTCACGCTCCGAAAACCACGTCCCACCGGGGTGGTCAGCGGCCCCTTCAGGGCCACCCGGTTGGTCCGGATGGATTCCAGCACCCGTTCCGGAAGCGGCGTGCCGTACTCCGGGATCACCGCTTCGCCGGCCTCCACCACCTCCCACGTCACGGAGACGCCGGAAGCCTCGATCACCCGCCGCGCCACCGCCATGATTTCGGGCCCGACCCCGTCACCGGGGATTAAGGTTACTTTGTGGGTCAAGATAATACCCCCAGAATACAGAATTCAGAAGTCAGAAGTTAGAATGGGAACACGGAAACCGGCTCCCGCACCGGGCCGGAAAACGGCGACTGGCTCCTTTTTCAAAAACTTCCCTAACGCCTTGAGAGCACGAGACTGCCGGGAACCATCAGGGCGTCCTGATCGCACCTGACGCCGGAAAAAGGTGCCTGTACCCGTTTTCCGGGGCCTTTCCTTTTCGGAGCCTTATCTCCTTTTCCGGGCCGGAAAGGGGGACAGGCACCTTTTCCGGATGTCCCTTGTACCAACAAGAGATAAGCTATCTTCCGGAAAAGGAGCCAGTCCCCGGTTCCGCGTTTCCGGCCCGTCCTTTTTTAGTCGAGGTGGAAGCCGCCGTGTTTGCGAAAGTGGGCGGCGAGCCCGCCGTCGTTCAGGATCTTTAGCATCACCGGCGGCAGCGGGGTGATCTTGAGTTCCAGCCCCCGCGTCCGGTTGTAAAGCATCCCGGCCGCCAGATCGACCTCCAGGCGGTCGCCCGGCCCGATAGTGCTGGTGTCACACTCTACCACCGGCAGGCCGGTATTGATGGCGTTGCGGTAGAAAATGCGCGCGAAAGAACGGGCGATCACGGCGGAGATGCCGGCGTGCTTGATGGCCAGCGGCGCCTGTTCCCGGGAGGAACCGCAGCCGAAGTTCCGTCCGGCCACGATGAAATCCCCGGGGGTGATCTTGGTGTAGAAGTTGGGGTCTAAGTCCTCCATCACGTGCCGCGCCAGCTCGGCCATGTCCAGGGTCTTGAACTTGTACTTGCCCGAGATGATGTAGTCGGTGTTGATATCGTCGCCGAAGGTATGCGCTTTACCCGCCAGCAGCACTTTTGTGTCACCTACTTCACGAATTCTCTGGGATCGGTGATTTTTCCGGTTATGGCCGCCGCGGCCACGGCCGCGGGCGACGCCAGGTAGATTTCGGCGTTCCGGTTGCCCATCCGGCCCTTGAAAT
The DNA here is from genome assembly GCA_002375985.1 of Firmicutes bacterium UBA3572. GTDB lineage: Bacteria > Bacillota > Desulfotomaculia > Desulfotomaculales > Desulforudaceae > Desulfopertinax. The sequence goes on from DFNH01000024.1 coordinate 61,856, forward strand.
TCCGGTTCGCCGTGGAGATCACCCGGTCCCCGTCCGCCGGCACCCCGTTGTGGGTACCGACGCACGGCCCGCAGCCCGGTGTGACCACCGCGGCGCCGGCCCGGACCAGCGTCTCCAGGGTGCCGTCGCGCAGGGCGTCCAGGTAAACCTGCCGGGAGGCGGGCGCGACGATGAAACGCACGGACGGGGATACCCGCCGGCCGCGCAGGATGGAAGCCGCCACCTGCAGATCCTCCAGCCGCCCGTTCGTGCAGGTGCCCAAAACGGCTTCGTCCACCGTCAGGCCGGCCACTTCGCGCAGCGGAACCACATTATCCACGCGGTGCGGCCGGGCAACTTGCGGTTCCAGCGTCGTAACATCGTATTCCAGAACCTTTGCGTAAACGGCGTCCGGGTCGGGGGCCACCGGCGTAAACGTCCGTCGGCCGTACCGCTGCACCCAGGTCGCCGTCTTTTCGTCCGCCTCCATGAGCCCCGCTTTGGCCCCCATCTCCACGGCCATGTTGGCTATGGTAAAGCGGGCCTCCATGGACAGGTTCCGGACGGCTTCCCCACCGAATTCGACGGACATATAGGTGGCACCATCGGCGGTAACCTGTCCGATCAAATACAGGATCAGGTCTTTGCTGTAAACCCCGGGGGGCAGTACCCCGTGACACTCAAACCGCAGCGTCGGCGGCACCTTAAACCACATCCGGCCCGATATCATGGCCGCCGCCAGGTCGGTGGAACCCACCCCGGTGGCAAAGGCGTTTAAGGCACCGTAAGTACAGGTATGCGAATCGGCACCGACCACCAGGGAACCCGGCCCCACTACGCCCGATTCCAGCATGACTTGGTGGCAAACCCCATCGCCTATGTCGTACAGCCGGCAGCCGGTCTCCCGCGCAAAGTCGCGCATGAGCTTGTGGAGGTTAGACACGCCCTCGTTCGGGCTGGGGGCGCTGTGGTCAATCACCAGCGCCACCCGGGACGGGTCATAAAGCGCACGCCCAGCCATTTCCCGGAAGGCGTTGATAGCCAGAGGCGAAGTGCCGTCCTGGCCCATAATAAAGTCCACTTCGGCGATCACAATATCCCCGGCATACGCTTGGCGGCCGGATTTGCGGGACAGGATTTTCTCAATAATCGTCTGCCCCATGCTTCACCCTCTTTCCAAGTCCGAAATGATCTGCGTACATATACATCAGTTCCTTGTCAAACAATGAGCGTTTGAGGGACACCGCCGCAGCCCGGATTTCCGGAAGCAGCTCCTGGGCCTGGTGCCGCGACAGGTGGATACCGTACTCGGCAAACTTGGCGCGGATGGCGGCCGTACCGGAATGCTTGCCGATGACGATCTGGCGCTGCAGACCCACCTCTTCCGGCGAAAAGGCCTCGTATGTGCCCGGGTATTTCAGGGCGCCGTCGGCGTGGATCCCGGATTCGTGGGCGAACATGTTCGACCCCACAATGGCCTTCCAGGCCGGGAGTTCCCGCCCCGAGGCCCGGGAGACATACTCCGCCACCTCGCGGAATAGTTCGGTGTTGAAGTTAAGGTCGATGCCGTAGAGGTACTTCAGCCCCATGACCACTTCTTCCAGGGCGGCGTTGCCGGCCCGTTCGCCCAAGCCCAATACGGTAACCCCGACGTAGTTGGCACCGGCCTTGACGCCGGCCAGGGCGTTGGCCGTAGCCAACCCGAAGTCGTTGTGGGTGTGCATTTCGATGTCCAAATCGGGCACCTGGGTGCGGAGATACTGGATGTACTCCATGGTAGTAAAAGGTTCCAAGATGCCCACCGTGTCGCAATACCGCAGGCGATCGGCCCCAGCCTCCTTGGCCGCGCGGGCGAACTGGACCAAAAACTCCGGATCGCTGCGGGAGGCGTCTTCGGCGTTGACCGACACGTACACCCCGTGTTGCTTGGCAAACACGGTGGCGTTGACCATCTGTTCCAGCACCCACTCCCGGCTGGCCTGCAGCTTGTGTTTGATGTGGATGTCGGAAGTGGATATCGAAATGGCTACCGCATCCACACCGCAGGACAAAGAGGCTTCTATGTCCTTGATCACCGGCCGGTTCCAGCCCATGATGCTGGCCTTAAGACCGAGGGTGCAGATCTTACGGATGGCCTTCGCTTCGTCGCTACCCATCACCGGGATACCGGCCTCGATCTGGTGCACGCCCAGCTCGTCCAACAATTTGGCGATCCGCACCTTTTCGTGGTTAGCGAACACCACCCCTGCCGTCTGCTCGCCGTCGCGCAGGGTCGTGTCCACGATCTGAATGTTTCTTTGCTGTTCCATACCCCCACCCCTCCTGCAACTACCTTACCCGATAACTTAAAAGCAATCAAACCTTATTTTTATTGATCCAGCTTTTCTTTTAAGAGGGCGTTAACCAGGCCCGGATTGGCCTTGCCCCTGGTTTCCTTCATCACCTGGCCCACCAAGAAGCCCAGCGCCTTACTCTTGCCCTGCCGGTAGTCCGCCACGGGACCCGGGTTGGCCGCCAGCACCCTGTCCACCACGGGGGCCAGCACCTTGGGGTCGGTGATCTGCACCAACCCCTTCTCGGCCACCACCGCCTGTGGTTCCTTACCGGTGGCGAACATTTCCTCCAGGACTCCCTTGGCGATCTTGCCGCTAATGGTGCCGTCGTCGATCAGTCGCAGCAGGGCGGCAAGGCCGCCGGGGCGCACGCGGCATTCCCCGATTTCCACCTGCGCGGCGTTCAACAAACGGGCCAGGTCGCCCATCACCCAATTGGCCACCACTTTCGGGTGCGGATATTGACGGACACATTCCTCGAAATAGTCGGCCGTTTCGCGGGCGGCGGTGAGCACTCGCGCGTCATATTCGGAAAGGCCGAATTCATCCTGGTAGCGGCGCCGCCGCGCGGCGGGCAACTCGGGCAGTTCCCGGCGCACGCGTTCGATCCAGGACGGACTGATCACCAGGGGCACCAGGTCGGGATCGGGGAAATAGCGGTAGTCGTGCGCCTCCTCTTTGCTCCGCATGGAGACGGTGATGCCCTTTTCCTCATCCCACGACCGCGTCTCCGGCACGACCCGGCCGCCTGCGGCGCACACCTCGATCTGGCGCGCGATTTCGAACTCCAGGGCTTTTTCCACCGCCCGGAAGGAATTCAGGTTCTTGATCTCGGTTTTGGTGCCCAGGACGTCGCTTCCCCGCGGCCGTACCGACACGTTGGCGTCGCAGCGCAGCGAGCCCTCCTCCATTTTGCAGTCGGAAACCCCGGTGTATTGGATCACCGTCTTCAACTCCGACAGGTACGCGCGGGCGGCCTGCGCCGACCGGATATCGGGCGCAGAAACGATCTCCAATAGCGGCACGCCGGTGCGGTTGTAATCGACCAGTGCGTAGGACCCTTTTCCCCCTTCCCGGTGAATCAGCTTCCCGGCGTCCTCTTCCATGTGCACGCGGACGATCCCGCAGCGGTGCGTCCGGCCGTCGTCGGTCTGGTAATCCAGATAGCCGTCATAGGACAAGGGCAGGTCATACTGGGAAATCTGGTAATTTTTTGGCAAGTCCGGGTAAAAATAATGCTTCCGGTCGAACTTGCAGAAACGGGCCACCTCACAGTTTAATGCCAGCGCCACTTTGATACCGTATTCCACCACCTGGCGGTTCAGCACGGGGAGGGTGCCCGGCAGGCCCAGGCAGACCGGACAGACGTGCGTATTCTGGGTGCCGCCGAAGGCGGTGCTGGAGTGGCAGAAGATCTTGGAAGCGGTTTTTAGTTCCACGTGGACTTCTAAACCGATGACCGCTTCGTAATCACGCATTATCGACTCACTCCTCCCCCGCCAAGCGGCGGCCGCCGCCGGTGATGATCGGTACTCTGTTGAAAAGTATACCCGGCGCGGAGCAACGTGCCTTCCGCAAAGGGCTTACCGATAAGCTGAATCCCAACCGGCAACCCGTTCAGAAAACCGCCCGGCAGGGATACCGCCGGCAGCCCGGCCAGGTTCACGGCCAGCGTAAAAACGTCCGAAAGGTACATCTTGATGGGATCCTCGGTTTTATCCCCGATCGGAAAAGCCGGCTCCGGCGTAGTCGGCGCCAGGAGCAGGTCGAACTTTTCGAAGGCTTGTTCAAAATCCCGGCGAATCAGGGTACGCACCCGCAACGCCTTCAGGTAATAGGCATCGTAGTACCCGGCGGACAGGGCGTAAGTACCCAGCATGATCCGCCGCTTCACCTCGGCCCCGAATCCCCGGCGGCGCGTCGCCCGCGTCATATCGATGACGTTGTCTTGATCCGGCATCCGGTACCCGTAGCGCACTCCGTCGTACCGGGCCAGGTTGGAGCTGGCCTCGGCGGGCGCGATCAGGTAATAGGCCGGCAGGGCGTACGCGGTATGCGGCAGCGTGACCTCCTCCAGGCAGGCGCCCCGCGCCTCCAGTACCGCGGCGGCCTCCTTCACGATCTGCCGCACCCCCTCGTCCAGGCCGGAGTCCAGGTACTCACGGGGGAGACCGATCCGAAGACCCCGGACATCGTCCACCAGGAAGGAGGTGTAATCCACCGCCTCACCCGGCGCAGAAGTGCTGTCGCGTGCATCGTGTCCAGAGATGGCGTTCAAGACGAGGGCGCAGTCCGTGAAATCCCGGGTAATGGGACCGATCTGGTCCAGGGAAGAAGCGAAAGCCACCAGCCCGTAGCGGGAAACCAGGCCGTAAGTAGGTTTCATCCCCACCACCCCGCACAGGGCGGCCGGCTGCCGGATCGAACCCCCGGTGTCCGAGCCCAGGGCGCAAATGGCGGTACCGGCCGCCACCGCCGCCGCCGAACCGCCGCTGGACCCGCCCGGCACCCGGTTCGGATCCCAGGGATTGCGGGTCGCAAAATAGGCGGAGTGCTCGGTGGACGATCCCATGGCAAACTCGTCCATGTTGGTCTTGCCGATGAGCACCGCTTTTTGAGCGTTTAGCCTTTCGACTACGGTGGCGTCGTAAGGAGGTACGAAATTGTGCAACATCTTGGACGCACAGGTGGTCACGAGACCCCTGGTGCAGATGTTGTCCTTAATCCCGAAAGGAATCCCGGCCAACGGCGCCAACTCCCCGCCGGCACGCAATTCCCGGTCGACCGCGGCGGCGCGGGCCAAGGCACCGTCCCGGTCCAGGGTGAGATAGGACCGCACCGTTTCTTCTACGGCGGCGATACGTTCAAAGACGGCCCGGCAAATCTCGACGGCTGAAACCTCCCGGCGCACCAGTAACCTGTGCAACTCGTGGGCCGGTAGATAATAAAGATCCAAAGGTGGAAATCACTCCCAGTATAAAAATGCGCAGGCTTCCGTTAGATAATCCGGGGCACTTTAAAAAACCCGTCCTCTTTGTCGGGAGCGTTGCCGACTACGGCGTCGGGCGGTAGGTGCGGACCCACATGATCCTCACGGAAGACATTCTGCAGGGAAAGGACGTGGGCGGTGGGCGGTACATCCGCAGTGTCCAGTTCGTTCAGGATGGCCGCATATTCAAGAATTTTGGCCAACTGGGTCGTGTAGCGCTCCTTTTCCTCCTCGTCCAGCGCGAGTCTGGCTAGCAAGGCTACGTGCTCCACCTGGTCCTTCGTCAACATACCCATCACCCCCGCAAAAATGCGGTATTATTATATCAATTCCTGGTGCCCCAAGCAAGCTTTGAAAGCAGAGAGGACAAAGCTTTAAAAGGGGACAGGCATGTTTTGTGGATAAATGGCGGTTTATCCACAGGGCGGAAGGCGCGGACAGGCAACTTTTTGCGCGGACCGCTTCTTACGCTTTGGCCATGGCGAGGAGTTCGCGGGCGTGTTTCCGGGCGGTTTCGGTGATCCGGCGTCCGCCGCTCAGCATCCGGGCCAGTTCCTCTAAGCGGTCGTCCGCGTCCAGTACCGCAATCAGGGTGCGGGTCTGGCCGTCCGACGCCGCTTTGGCAATCCGCAGGTGCCGGTCGGCGTAGGCGGCGATGCGCGCGGCGTGCGTCACGCATACCACCTGGCGGTAACGCCCGATGGCCAAAAGCTTTTCGCCGACCGCCTGGAGCGCCCGGCCGCCGATTCCCGCGTCCACCTCGTCAAAGATGAGGGTCGGGGTTTCGTCCAAAGCCGCCAGAATGGTCTTTAAGGCCAGCATTATCCGGGAAAGTTCGCCGCCCGAAGCCACGCGGGCCAAAGGCCTGGGCGGTTCGCCGGGGTTGGCCGAAAACAAGAAGACCGCCTCTTCGCCGCCGCGGGCGTTCGGCCCTTCCAGGGGGCGCAAGTCTACCCGGAATTGCACGCTGCCCAGTTCCAGGGTCTTCAGTTCCCGCGTGACCCGTCTCTCCAGTTCACGCGCCGCCTGCTCCCGCAGGGCGGAAATCCGGGCCGCCAAGCCTTCCCACTCTTTGCGCAGGGCGGCAATGCGGTCCTGCAGGCCTTCCACTTCCGCTTCGCTCCCCAGCAGGCGATCCCGTTCGGCCGCCGCCTCTTCGCGGAAGGCCAGAATCTCCTCCACCGTCACCCCGTACTTTCGTTTCAGGTTCTCAATGAGGGCCAGCCGCGCCTCTACCGCATCCAACCGCTGCGGATCAAACGCGGCCCGTTCCCGCACCGCCGCCAGTTCCCGGGCAACTTCCTGCACCTGGCTCAGCACCGCTTCCAGGGTCTCGGCGCTCTCCCGCAGGGCACCGCTGAGGCGGTTCAGTTCGTGCAGATTCTTCAGAGCCCGCCCAATTTGCGCCACCGCCGCCTCCGCGTAGTCCTCGCCGCCGTACAGCACCTGGTAACTTTCATCCGCCAGGCGGGCGATCGACTCGGCGTGGGCCAAAAAGTCCCTTTCCTTGCGCAGCCGCTCTTCTTCGCCGGGTTCCAAGCCGGCGCGGTCGATTTCCTCCACCTGAAAACGGAGCACGTCCAGGCGCCGCGCCCGTTCCATCGCCGTAGCCTGGCAATCGGCAAGGGCTTTCCGGGCCGCCGCGAGCTCCCGGAACGTTTGCGTCAAAAGCCGCACCGCCTCCTGCAACTCCGGGCCGCCGCTTTGGTCCAGCAGTTCGCCGTGCCGCGCCTCCCGGAGCAGTAGCTGCTGTTCGCCCTGGCCGTGAAAATCAACCAGGCGCTGGCCGATTTCGCGGTAGAGGGAGACCGGTACGGTCCGGCTGTTGATCCGGTACAGGCTTTTCCCGTTGGCACCCAGTTCCCGGTTTAAAATCAGGAGGCCTTCATCGGGTTCAATCCCCGCCGCGGCCAGCGGCGCGGCCACGGTTTCCCGCCCTTGCAGGTCGAATACCGCCTCCAGGTAGGCCCGGGCGACACCGGTCCGCACGTAGCCGGCCGAAGCCCGGCGGCCCAGGACGACCTGCAGAGCGTCTATGAGCAGGGACTTACCGGTCCCGGTCTCCCCGGTCAGCACGTTCAATCCGGGGCCGAACTCAATCTCCAGGTCATCTATCAAGGCAAAATTCTGTACGACCAATCTCTGGAGCATCGCTTCACCCCTCCAGCAGGGCTGCCAGCCGTTTTTTTAGTGCGGGCACCAGCTTTTGGGACCTAACGGCCACAAAGATGGTATCGTCACCGGCCACCGTACCCAGAATCTCCGGCCACCCGGCGTGGTCCAGGCCCGAAGCCACCCCTTGGGCCGCCCCCGGCAGGGTCTTGACCACAACCAGACTCTCGTTGGCGGACACTTCGCAGACGTAATCCCGGAATAGACGCCGTATCCGGTCCTCGGTAAGCGCCGCCGGGGATTCACCGGGGGCCAGATAGCGCACCATCCGCCCGTCGGAGGCCTTCACCAGTCCCAGTTCCTTAATGTCCCGGGAAACGGTGGCCTGGGTGACCTTGAATCCGGCCTTCCGGAGGGCAGCGGCCAGTTCACTCTGGGTACCGACCGGCTGCCGGTGAATTATTTCCAGGATCTGCCGCTGGCGCCTGGCCTTCACCCGTTCCACCAACCTTTTCGATGATAATCGCCAGGGGCGGCCGCCCCTCCCGGTTGAGCACCCGCAAGCCCACCACCGCGAAGTAACGCGGTGGCAGGGTCGCACATAGGGCGGTCACGGCCTCGGTTTCCGGTCCGCCTGACGGATGGCCGGGATAACAAACAAGGCTTATCCGGCCCCCCGGACGCAACGCGTCGAGCGCCAGCCGGAGGGCCGCCACCGTCGTTTCCGCCCGGGTGGTGATGGCCCGAGGCCCGCCGGGCAGGTAGCCAAGATTAAACATGACGGCGTCCACCGGCCCGTCCAGGTAGCGATCCATGGACTCGTGTCCCGCCTGGATAAAACGCACCCGCCCGGCCAATCCCTCTTCCAGAAGGAGCCGCCGGGCGCGCGCCAGCGCTTCCACCTGGACATCAAAGGCCCAAACCCGCCCGGCCGTGCCGACCAACCGCGCCAGGAACAGCGTATCGTGCCCGTTGCCGGCGGTAGCATCCACCGCCCGGCCACCATCCCGCACCACTTCGCCAATGTAGCGCTGCACCAGGGACACCACGCTGTCCAGGCGGTTCATGCGTCTCTTTCCCCCTGAAGTTTGCGCTTCAGCCTCTGGAAATAACCCGCGGGCGCAAAGCGCACCAGGCGGCAGGCGAACGGGGCCCGCCGGACCCAGATTTCGTCCCCCTCCTCCAGGCAGAAACTCTCCTGCCCATCCAGTACCACCACCGGTTCGAACGCCGGGCGTGTCAGGTACAGCCGCAGCGTACTATCAGGGCTGATTACGCATGGGCGCAGCCACAAGCTGTGCGCACAAAGCGGCGTCACGAGGATGGCCTCCAGATTGGGAGCCAGAATCGGCCCCCCGGCCGAGAGAGAGTAGGCGGTCGAGCCGGTGGGGGTAGAGACAATCAACCCGTCACCGCTGTAGCGGGCGACCGGTTCACCGTCGATTTCAAAGGCCATCTCCACGGCCCGCAGGGTGGCGCCGCGCGACAAAACCACATCGTTAAGGCAGACACCACCATATACGCGCGCCCCGTTCCGGAACACGCTCAATTCCAGCATCAGCCTGCTCTCCGTCCTGAACCGTCCCCCGGCCCATTCCCGAAGGGCGCCGGTCACGGCGTTCGGTTCCACCTCGCTCAGGAAACCCAGTTGTCCGAGTTGCACACCCAGGATAGGAAGGCCGCGACTCGCAAACAAGCGGCTGGCGGCCAGTACCGTACCGTCGCCGCCCAGGGCCACGACCAGCACGGCCCCTTCCAGGTCGGCTACGGGTAGATCCGGCCACCTGTCCCCGTCGTTAGTAACGGTTTGGACCTGCATGTCGTTTGCGGCCAGCCAGGCAGAGATCTCCGCCACCACCGGCGCCGTTCGCGTCCGGGGGATCAACCGGTTAATGACCAGAATTACCGTCTTCAATTCAAGATGACACACCTTTAGCAAGAAATCAGAATCCAGAATCCAGAACCAGAATGCCAGGACAAGAAATCAGTTGGCGATATCCGCGGTTTAACTCTGGATTCTCGATTCTAGATTTTAATCCTGCCCATTTACAAGTTGCCGTGGGCTTTCGCGACCACGCGGGGAATCTGGGTCGCCAAATCAATGGCGCTCCCCACCCCTTTTTGGAGGTGGGCCAGAAATTCAATGTTTCCCTCGGGGCCTCGGAAGGGTGAGTGGTCCAGACCCAGGACCCCCCAGCCAAGTTCGCAGGCCGTGTGCAACACGGAGGTCAATACCCGGCCGTGGACGGCCGGGTCGCGCACCACACCTTTCTTGCCCACCTGTTCCCGCCCGGCCTCAAACTGGGGCTTGACCAGGACCACTCCCGCCGCGCCGGCGGCAGTAAGCACGTCCACCTGCGGTAACACCAGTTGCAGGGAAATAAAGGCCACGTCCACGGTGAAGAAATCGGGTTTCGCTCCGAGGGTTTCCGGGGACAGGTAGCGGATATTGGTCCGTTCCAGGACAATCACCCGCGGGTCTTGACGGAGGGTCCAGTGCAACTGGCCGTAACCGACATCCACCGCGTACACCTTGGCGGCGCCGTGCCGCAGGGCGCAATCGGTAAAACCTCCGGTGGAGGCACCCACATCCAGCACCACCTTGCCGGTGAGGTCGATGCCGAAGCGGCGCAGCGCTCGTTCCAGCTTGAGCCCGCCGCGGCTGACATAGGGCTGGTCGGTACCCCGCACATCCACCGGCACATCCCAATCCACTTTCGTGCCGGGTTTGTCCACCCGCTGCCCCCGGACAAAAACAATCCCGGCCATGATCGCCGACCGGGCGCGCTCGCGACTGGGGAATAACCCCCGGGCACAAAGCAGAACGTCCAACCTTTCCTTGCGGCCCACGGGTCTACCTCGGCCGCGTCGCGAGCTTCAAACTCGCCCGCTTCCGCTTTTCTTCCTCGGCGATCGCCACCACCTGTTCGACAGTCAAACCGTACTTGGCGCGCAGCACCTCCGGCGCCCCGTGCTCCACGAAGGTGTCCGGCACGGCGACCAAGCGCACCCGCACGCCGGAGATCCCCCAGCGGGCCAGCATCTCCAGCACCGCCCCGCCGAAGCCCCCGCTCGCCACGTGTTCCTCGATGATGATCAGGTGCCGTGTCTGGCGCACCTGACGGCAAATTCTCTCCTCGTCCAGCGGTTTCACCCAACGCGCGTTGATTACGCCGGCGTGCACGCCCCGCCGGGCCAGTTGCGCGGCGGCATCCAAGGCCAGGGGCACCATATTACCGATGGCCAGCAGGGTGATATCGTCACCTTCCCGCAAAACCTCCGCCTGCCCGACGGGTAGGACCCGGAGTTCCTGATCCAGGGCGCAACCGGTGCCTTCACCCCGGGGGTAACGTATCGCGATCGGCCCCTCGTGAACCACGGCGGTCTTTAAAAGATGCTGCAATTCGTTTTCGTCCTTGGGCGCCGCCACCACCATGTGGGGTATCGAACGCAAGTAAGCAAAGTCAAAAAGGCCGTGGTGGGTCGGACCGTCTTCGCCTACCAGCCCGCCCCGGTCCAGGGCAAACACCACCGGCAGCCTTTGCAGGCAAACGTCGTGCAGAACCTGGTCGTAGGCCCGCTGCAGAAAGGTGGAGTAAATGGCCACCACCGGGCGGAATCCTTCGACCGCCAGACCGGCGGCCAGGGTGACGGCGTGTGGCTCGGCAATGCCCACGTCAAAAAACCGTTCCGGGAACTCCTGCGCAAAACCGGTCAGGCCGGTGCCTCTGGTCATAGCCGCGGTAATGGCCAGAATCCGCTCGTCTTCACGGGCCAGACGGACAAGGGTATTGCCGAACACTTCGGTATAGGAAACACGACCGGCCGGGGACGTCTTGCCCGTGGCCACGTCGAAAGGTCCGATACCGTGGAACTTCCCGGGTCGTTTTTCGGCCGGCGGGTAACCTTTACCCTTCCGGGTAAGCACGTGCACCACCACGGGGCCTTCCACGGCCTGGGCCTGCCGAAACACGTTGAGCATGGCGGGGATGTTGTGCCCGTCGATCGGGCCCAGATAGGTGAAGCCTAGCTCCTCAAACAGCATCCCGGGAACCACCAGGTACTTCACACTGTCCTTCACGCGCCCCACCCACCGGAGCACCTGTGGTCCGATGGCCGGGATGCGCCGCAGCAACGATTCGCACTCTTCCTTACTGCGGAAATACACGGGGTCGGTGCGCAGCCGCGAAAGGTAATGGGCCATCGCCCCTACGTTCTTGGCAATCGACCGCTCGTTATCGTTGAGCACCACGATCAGGCGCCGGCCGAGGTGTCCGGCATGGTTTAACGCCTCGTAAGCCAGTCCCCCCGTCAGGGCCCCGTCTCCGATCACGGCGACCACGTGGCGCCGGCCACCGCTCAAGTCCCGGGCCAGCGACATGCCCAGAGCCGCAGAGACCGAGGTGCTGGCGTGCCCGGTGCCAAAGCAGTCGTAAGGACTTTCATTACGGTTCGGGAAACCGCTTAAGCCCCCGTGCTGGCGCAGCGTCCCAAACTGCGCCCGCCGGCCGGTGACGATCTTGTGCACGTAGCACTGGTGCCCGACGTCCCAAACAATGCGGTCCTCGGGCGCCTGAAAAACAGCGTGCAAGGCCAGCGTCAGTTCCACGACGCCGAGGTTGGGGGCCAGGTGCCCACCGACGCCCGCCACGGTCTCGATGATAAGCTGGCGGATTTCGGCGGCCAGTTGTTCGAGTTGGTCCGGCGTTAACCGGCGCAGGTCGGAAGGCTCGTTGATGCCGTCAAGCAGTCTACCCAAAAATGCTCATCCTTTACCGGAACTTTTCACGGTTGTTACGGTTGTTACGGT
>DFNH01000024.1:74398-177081 GCA_002375985.1 Firmicutes bacterium UBA3572
GTTGTTACGGTTGTTACGGTTGTCGGCCCCCGTCCGCCACAACCTGAGGCGCTCCGCACCGGCCAAGATCTTACCGACCGTGAACACGATGCCGTGCGCCTTTTCCACCGCGACCCGCTTGCCGTAAGCCTTGCCGGTCACGATCAGGGAGGCAATGACGGCGGTGATGATCACGTTGAGAACAATAGCGTCCACGCTCGGGTGGCGGAGGGTCACCTGGAAAACCACGATGATCCCCAGCGCCCCGGCAAGGATTCCGGTAATGTCACCGATTACGTCTTGCGTAAAGTTTGCCACTTTGTCCCGGTTTCTTACCAGGTAAACACTGTGTTGCGCCCCGAAAACCTTTTTGGCCGCTTTGGCGTGAAAGGGTGCCTCCCGGGAGGCCGTCGCGGCCGTGCCGATAACGTCAAAAAGGACGTTGATAACGATGATAAACGCCAGAAAAAACAGGGCCAATCCAATCTGCGCCATTTGCCGGACCAGGGTCTCGGCAATGTAGCTGATTGCCAAGGTCACGAGCAACGTTCCCAGGCCCACTATGAACAGGTGCCGGCCAAACAGACGGTCGTTGCCGTTACTCAATACACCTGGACACCTCTAAAAATGGGATTGGGTAAGTGACAGCAGACCGGGTAAATATTGTAGCTTGAGGTCCAGTAGGTTTTCCCAAACGGCCACCCGCCGTCGCCGTACGGGCGGTTCCCCTTTAAGGCCGTTTTCGGAACGTTACCGTTACCGATACTGGACTGCCACTTAGACTACACTGCAATCCCCGGCCTGCCCCCTACGGACAGCCTAGGAATTTTCTTCGGCGGAAGACCCCTTCCCCTAGCCTCTTTTGCAGTAATGGTTTCAGCCCACACCCCGTCGGCGGGGGCCCCCGCGTCCAGGATGCGTTGTCGGGAATCCACCATTACCACTCAAGGCAGGCTACACTGTACGCAGCTTTTTCCCACGTACAGGTTTATACCCCAAGCCATAGTTCGCCGCGCTCCCCACGCACTTGGGTCTCCGCGGGGACAGGGTCCACGCCCGCATGCCCTTGCGGGTCGCCCCATCCCCTTAACTCCCAGTACCAGCCCCCGACTGGGCGTCGGCAGCCAGCACCAGGAACTTCATCGATGTGCCCGCAGCGGATTTTTAGGCCCGCCTTTGGAAAAGGGGTTTCCGACTAGGATACTGCGTCACTTACCCATTATTCATCTAGGCGTTTAACCGAATTTTACGCCCAACCGCTACTTTAATGATAGCACACGCCCACGCGCCCGGCAAACCTGGCTGTCTTCCGCTAACCCGCCGGGCGCGTGAATGCAAACGCTGACCAATACTTTCGCCCTCAAAAATCGCGCGTGGCGACGAATTCCACGGCGTGACGAAGAAAATGGGCCTCAGGGCCGAATTCGGCCAGCGCGGCCAACGCTTCGGCACAGGCCTCTTGGGCGCGGCGGCGTGCCTCGCGTTCCCCAAACAGGGACACATAGGTATGCTTATGATTCCGGGCGTCGCTCCCCGCCGGCTTGCCAAGCGTCGCGGTATCCCCGGTCACATCCAGCAGATCGTCCGCAATCTGGAAGGCCAGACCGAAATACTCCCCAAATACGGTCAGCCGCCGGAGTGTGTCCGGGTGCGCACCCCCCAGGATCGCCCCGGCGCGCACCGCCGCCCGAAATAGAGCCCCGGTCTTGGCCCGGTGGATGAATTCCAGTTCGGCGGCGTCGATCCCCCGGTTGGCGCCCACAACGTCCAGGACTTGCCCCCCGATCAGGCCGGAGGTGCCGCAGGCCGCCGCCACCTCTCCGGTAACCTGCAGGATGGCCCCGGCCTCAAACCCGGCATCCCGGCCGCCACGGGTCAAAAGCTCGAAGGCCAGGGCAAACAGCGCGTCCCCCGCCAGGATGGCCACCGCTTCTCCGAAGACCCGGTGGCTGGTGGGTTTACCGCGGCGCCAGTCGTCATTGTCCATGGCCGGCAAATCGTCGTGAATCAGCGAGTAGGTGTGGATCAACTCGATGGCGCAGGCCGCCGGGAGCACCTTTCGTTCCGGACAACCCGCCACTTCGGCGGCCGCCAAGGTCAAGGCGGGCCGCAGGCGCTTGCCGCCGGCAAATACACTGTACCGGAGCGCTTCGTGGATGATCGCCGGGTGTCGGTCCGCCGGCGGCAGAAAGGCGTCCAGCGCCTCGTCCACCAGGGACGCCTTCTGGGCCAGCAGCGCCAAGAACTGGCTCAAAGCTCGTTCTCCCCTTTCCCGGCCTTTGCGCCGGGCCATCCGGTCCCAGTCAGCACTTCCAAGCGCTGCTCGGCCTGGTCCAGGATCTCGTGGCAGTGCCGGGCCAACTCCGCGCCCTCGGCAAACAGTTCAAGCGCCTCCTCCAGAGGGATGTCCCCGCTTTCCAGCCGGCGCACCACTTCCTCCAGGCGGCCAAGCGCCGCTTCGAAGGTCCTCCCGGTCACGGCCGCTCTTCCTTTCCGGGGCCCAGGCCCAACCGCATCGCCATAATGTGTTCCACGCGGGCGGTAACGGCCGCCGCTTCGGTCTCCAACCGTTCTTTTTCCTTTAGCACCCGTTCGATATAATCCCGGTCCTGAAGCAAGCGAGCGTTGACGCCCACGTGCACCAGGGCGCTTTTGACCGCCGCCTGGGCCAGGTAACCGGCCACCCCCGCGTCGCTCAACACCAGCCGGTTACCCACCTCGGTCAGGCGCTCGACCTGGTGCAGGGCGGCCAACCCGGCGCGCGCCGTCTCCAGCGGGACTTCCGTGGCCTGGCGCAAGGCGGCCTGGACGGCGTTTTTGCGCGCTTCCCTTTGCTGAACCGAATCCTGCGGCAGACGGTAGGCGGCCATCACCCGGTCAAAGGCGGCAATGTCATCGCCCGCCAGGGCCTCGAATTCCCGAGCCAGGCCGCCGGCTTGATGCAAAACCGACCGCACCACCGGCTCCACATCCCGGTATTTTTCGCGCCCCAGCGTCAGGTTGGCCACCATGGTGACCATGGCCACCGCCAGCGCACCCGCCAGGGCGGCCACACAACCACCCCCGGGCGTCGGTGTCCCGCTGCCGGCCCGTTCCAGGAATTCCCGCACCGACCAACCGAAAACGTCGCTCATACGCCTCGTTTGGCCTCCCCCAACTGCAGTTCGATCGCTTTGAGCAGGTTTTGCATCACCAAAGTAGTGGTCATACTGCCAACCCCGCCGGGCACCGGCGTCACGGCGGCGGCCACCTCCCGGACGGCCTCGAAGTCCACGTCACCGCAGATCCCGCCTCCCGAGACCGGATTGGTCCCGGTATCAAGCACCACGGCCCCCGGCTTGACCATTTCGGGCCGGATGAGCCCGGCGCAGCCAGCAGCCGCCACCAGCAGGTCGGCCCGGCGGGTATGGGCGGCCAGGTCGCGCGTCCGGGTATGGCAGATGGTCACGGTGGCATCTTCCCGGAGCAGCAGCAAGGCCAGTGGTTTCCCCACCGTTTCGCCCCGGCCGACGATCACCGCGTCCCGCCCGGCCACCCTGATGCCGTACCGCCGGAGGATCTCCAGGCAACTAAGCGGCGTAGCCGGAAACAACCCGCCATCCCCCGTCATCAGCCGCCCCCGGTTGACCGGGTGAGCCCCGTCCACGTCCTTATCGGGGCAAAGGGCGTTTAGCACCCGGACCCGGTTGAGATGGCGGGGCAAGGGCAGTTCGATCATGATCCCGTGCACGGAAGGGTCTTTGTTCAGGTCCGCTACCAGTTCCAGCAATTCTTCTTCGGCGGTGCCACTTGGGAGATGGTGCAACCGGAAGGTGATTCCCACCTGGCCGGCCACCCGTTCCTTGGCCTGGGCGTAGCAGTGTGATCCCGGGTCATCCCCCACCAACACCGCGTCCAACCGGGGTTTTATCCCCCGGCGCACGTAAGTCTCAACTTTGGCGGCGATTTCTGCTTTGATGCCGGCCGCTAAAGCTTTTCCGTCTAAAATGGTGGCCATTTTTCCTCCGTTGATAACTATATAGGCAATTGTGTTAAGACTGGTTGCTTGGAACACCGCTTCAGCCTTTTCCTTGCCCGCTTATCCACAATTAGGATGGGTTATCCACAAAAGATGCCTGTCCCCTTTTTCTTGCTTCTGGAGTTCCTTCTCCATCCAGGTACCTTTCTTCCACCGTACACAAAAGTCCTCCCACGTACAGCCGGACGGTGACCTTTTCGCCCAGGTTAACCTCGCCGGCATTCCTCAGAATTTTTCCGTCGGACCGGCGGCAGACACTGAAACCCCGGGCCAGGATCCCCAGGGGGCTCAAGGCCTGCAGCCTTCCCGCCAGAAAGGCCAACTGTGCCTTGTGTTCCGCAAGCCGATGCGCCACGGCGTTATGCAACCGTCCCTGGAGCCGGACCACTTTTTCGCGCCGGGGCCTCGAGATCCAGGCCGCCGGCTCGGCGAGCACCGGTCGCTGTTCCAGGGCCTCCAGCCGCAGGCGGCGCCAATCCAGGTGACGCTTCACGGCCCGGCCCAGGCCGGCCTGCAGCGCCGTTAACTGCGCCCGGATCGCCCGCTGGTCGGGCACCACCATCTCGGCCGCCGCGGACGGCGTCGGCGCCCGCCGGTCGGCCACCAAATCCGAAATGGTGACGTCCTTTTCATGCCCGACCGCCGATACCACCGGCACCCGGGAATCAAAAATGGTCCGTGCCACCAACTCGGTATTGAAGGCCCACAGTTCTTCGGGCGCGCCGCCGCCGCGCCCCACAATGATCACGTCCACCGCACCCGTCTCGTTCAGGTGGCGGATGGCCTGGGCGATCTCGTATGGCGCGGTTTCACCCTGCACCGACACCGGCGCCAGCACCACCCGGGCCACCGGCCACCGCTTGCGCAACACGGTCAGCATGTCCTTCACGGCCGCGCCCGCGGGCGAGGTTACCAGGCCGACCACCGCCGGAAATGGCGGCAGGGCGCGCTTGCGGGCCGTATCGAACAAACCCTCCCGCTGCAAACGCTCTTTCAGGCGTTCCAGGGCTTCGTGCAGCGCCCCGGCCCCCTCGGCCTCCACGGCCTGGGCGTAAAGCTGGTAGGTCCCCGCCCGCCCGTAAACGCCCAGACTTCCCCGCACCACCACCGCGGTGCCGTGGTCCAGCCGGACTCTAAGCCGTTCCACCTGGGAACGAAACATCACCACCCGCAGCCGGGCGTTTTCGTCCTTGATTTCGAAATAAAGATGGCCGGAAGGGTGGTACACACAGGACGACACCTCCCCCCTGACCCACACCCGGGCCAGCAGGGGATCGCTTTCGAGGCGGTCTTTGATGTAGCTTGTTAATTCCCCAACCGTTAGAATCCGCAGGCGCCACCACCGCCCCCCAAGAATAAGACGCCCCCAGGTCCAGCCATCAACCGGCGTCACCGGGCCGGTAGTTATCCGGCTGCTCCACCACTTTTCCCAAAATCCCGTTCACAAAACGTCCCGAGTCCTCGGTGCCAAAAAGCTTGGCCAGTTCAATGGCCTCGTTGACGGCCACATTGGCGGGGATATCCGGGCAGTAAAACAACTCGTAAAGCGCCATGCGGATGATGTTGCGGTCTACGCCCGCGATCCGCTCCAGGCGCCAATCACGGCTGACCTGGCTGATAACGCGATCGATCTGGGCCAAGTGGGCGCGCACCCCACGCACCAGACCCCACGCGAAGCTCAAATCCTCGTTTTCCACGCCCAGAACGCTCTGCGTTTTGGCAATAGCTTCCTCGCCCGAAATCCTAGCCAGATCGGCCTGGTAAAGAGCCTGCAGCGCCAGTTTACGCTGTTGTCTCCTGCTCAAAGGCCCCTCCCCTACTCCCTGCGCCGCAACCGGTTGCTAAAGGCCTGCCAATCGGTACGTTCGTCCACTTGCCGGCCGATGTAGTAACCCACGGTCACGGTGGCGGCCACGAACACCGCCCGCCAAAAACCGTAAGTGATCGCGAACCAACCAAACAAAAGCCCCAGGAGTACCCCGAAGACCTTGCCCCAGTGGCCGTCCAGGATATCCAGCGGTTTTGGTAACAAGCGCCTCACCTCGCTACTCAACCCGGCCCTTGGCGATGGCAAAATTCTCGACTTCGATTTTGATCCGGTTTACGGTCAGCCCCGTGACGTCCCGGATCTGGTCCTGTACGATCTGCTGTATCTGCCGTGAGAGTTCGGGGATGTTCAGATCCGGGCTGGCGATGACCTTCAAACGGATGCCCAGGCCCCCGTTCTCCGCCCCGACCTGCGGACGCACGTCCCGTATCCCGGGTACCATCCCGACGGCTTTGCTGATCAGATTTTCCAGGGCCACCAGCGAAACCCGCACCTGCCCGAGCGCGCTCTCGTCCACAATGGCTTGGCTTTCTTTCTTGCGGCGCAAACTGACCCACAAAAGCCGCATGCCGGCCAAAAAGAAAGCGCCCAGAACAGCTACCGCCACCTCTCTGTGTTCCGGGCGGAAGATTATCATTTGCAGTGGCGCTGCCGCCACCACCCCGGTCCATACCAATATCCCGATCAGGGCACTTGCCGACGCCACCAGGGAGTATATAGCCAGCAGGCCGCGGTCAAACGGCCCCATATCTCCTGCCCCCTTGAGTACTTAGCGCACCCTTGCTTCTTCCTCTACGACTTCTTCTTCTTTGGCAAAAGACACACCCTGCACGTGCACGTTGACCTCGATCACGTGCAGTCCGGTCATCGCCTCAATGGCTCTCTTGACGCTGCTCTGCACCTGGTTGGCCACTTCCGGAATCCGGACCCCGTACTCTACGATCAGGTACATGTCCACGGCCGCTTCTTTTTCCCCGACTTCGACCTTGACGCCCTTGGAAAGGTTCTTGCGGCCCAGCCGCTCGGCGATACCGCCGGCGATCCCGCCGCTCATCGCCGCTACGCCCGGAACCTCGGTGGCCGCCAGACCGGCCACGATGGCCACCACTTCGTTGGCAATCCTAATCTTGCCCATTTCACCCTGTAGTTCCGATACCTGTTCGGCCATCAGCTAACACCTCCTGTAAGTTAGGCTTCTGGTTGTTAGTATATACCATAGCGACGAACCAATTCAACCGAAGGAAGGGTTAATATTGTCGGCAAAGATCCGCCGTTGGACAAAATTGGTGTACACTTCACCGCGGCGGAAGAAAGCGTTGGCCAACACCCGCTGGTGGAAGGGGATGGTCGTGGGCACACCCTCGATGACGAATTCCTCGAGCGCCCGTCGCGCCCGGTCAATGGCCTCGTTCCGGGTAGACCCCCAGACCACCAGTTTGGCCAGCAAGGAATCATAGTAAGGCGGTATGGTGTAACCCTGGTAAAGGTGGCTGTCCACCCGCACCCCCGGCCCCCCCGGCGGCAGGTAACGCGTGATCACGCCCGCCTGCGGGCGAAAATTGGCCCACGGGTCCTCGGCGTTGATCCGGCACTCAATCGCCCATCCCTGGATGGTGATCTCGTCCGGCCGGATGGACAACGGCTCACCGGCCGCCACCCGGATTTGCTCCTTCACGAGATCAAGTCCGGTAACCATCTCGGTGACCGGGTGCTCGACCTGGATCCGGGTATTCATCTCGATGAAATAAAAGTTGTTGTCCCGGTCCAGCAAAAATTCCACCGTGCCGGCGCCTTGATAACCAACCGTTTGGGCCACCCGGACGGCCGCCTCGCCCATTTTCCGGCGCAACTCCGGCGTAAGCGCCGCCGAAGGTGCTTCCTCGAGGAGTTTCTGGTTGCGGCGCTGGATGGAACAGTCCCGCTCTCCCAGGTACACCAGGTTGCCGTACCGGTCTCCGAACACCTGAAACTCAATATGCCGGGGTTCGGCCACGTATTTCTCCAAATAGACGTCCGGGCTGCCAAAGGCGCTCTGGGCCTCGCTGCGGGCCGTTTGGATGGCGCGGGCAAGATCGGCTTTGTCGTGGGCGACGCGCATGCCGCGCCCCCCGCCGCCCGCCGAAGCCTTGATCAGCACCGGGTAGCCGATTTCCTCGGCCACGGCGAAGGCCTGCCGCTCATCGGTCACCGGGCCGCCCGAGCCGGGAACGATGGGTACGCCGGCGTTGCGGACGATCTCCACGGCTTCCGCCTTGGCCCCCATTTTGGTGATGGCTTCCACCGGGGGACCGATAAAGGTAAGCCCGCAGCTTTCACATACCTCGGCGAAATGAGCGTTCTCGGCCAGAAAACCGTAGCCCGGGTGGATGGCATCGGCTCCCGAAAGTTCGGCAGCACTGATGATGGCGGTGATGTTCAGATAACTCCGGCTGACGTCCGGGGGACCGATGCAAAAGGCCTGGTCCGCCATCCGAACGTGCAGGCTGTCACGGTCGGCCTCCGAGTACACGGCGACCGTGGCCAGCCCCAGTTCCCGGCAGGCACGGATAATTCTTACGGCGATCTCCCCGCGGTTCGCGATCAGTACTTTCTCCATATAACTCTCCCTAACCTAGTCGGTCGCAATGATAAACAAGGGTTGTCCGTACTCCACCGCTTGCCCGTTTTCCACCAGGATGTCGGTAATCACCCCGCTCACTTCCGCCTCTATCTCGTTCATAAGCTTCATGGCCTCGATGATGCAGAGCACCTGTCCCTCCTGGACCCGATCACCCACCCGAACGTACGGCGGGGCGTCCGGAGCCGGCGCTTGGTAGAAGGTGCCCACCATCGGTGCCACCACCGTCACCCCTTCCCGGCGCGCCGGCTGCGGCCGCGCCGACTGCTCTTTCGCCTCCGCCGGTGCGGCCGGCAGGGCGGCCTGTTCGGGCGCCGCTTGGGTATCGTCCGCCGCCTTGCCTTTTTTGATGGTGATCTTGATCCCCTGGCTCTCCATCGAAAATTCCTTGATGTCGGTCTGGTCGAGCAGCCTGACCAATTCCCTGATTTCTTCCAGGTTCATGCTCTTCGCCTCCTTGCCCTGCGCTGCACCCGCCGCCCGGCCTTGTGCAGCCGGGCCCTTCGGCAACTCCACCGGCTGGAGTGCCCCCTGGCGGCGGGCTTCAAAAAACTTTCGGGCCACCTGCGGGAAAAGGGCGTAACTTAATACGTCCTCCTCACAGGTTGCCAAATCCGCACATTCTTTTCTCATTTTTTCCAACCCAGGCTCCAACAAATCGGCGGGCCGTACGGTGATCGGCTCGGCGTCCCCCAGAATGTCCCGCACGATTTCGGGATGCAAGGGCCCCGGCGGCCGTCCGTAAAGGCCCTGGACGTATTTTTTGACCTCGCCCGGCACAAGCTTGTACCGCTGCCCGGTGAGCACATTCAGGACGGCCTGCGTCCCCACGATCTGGCTGGTCGGAGTGACCAGCGGCGGGTAGCCGAGTTCGGCCCGGACCCGGGGAATCTCGGCCAGCACCTCTTCCAGCCGGTGCAGTGACTTCTGCTCCTCCAACTGGGAGACCAGGTTGGAAATCATGCCGCCGGGCACCTGGTGCTCAAATACCCGCATATCGTGAATGCGCGTCACGCCGCGCTCATAACCCTCGCGGCGGCGCAGTTCCTCAAAATACTCGGCGACTTCAAAGAGCATCCGGATACGCAGCTTGGTGTCGTAGGGTGTTTCCCGCAACGCCCGCACCACCGTTTCCACCGGCGGCTGCGAAGCACCGAAGGCCAGCGGCACCGAAGCGGTGTCGATAACGTCCACGCCGGCCTCGGCCGCCTTTAAGTAGGCGCCCACGGCCATGCCACCGATGAAGTGACAGTGCAGTTGCACCGGCAGGGACAGTTCCTTTTTAAATAAACTGACTAATTCGTAGGCCTTGTAAGGGGCGAGCAGGCCGGCCATGTCTTTGATGCAGATGGAGTCGGCACCCAACTCCGCCAATCGCTTGGCGGTCTCCAGGTAGTGCTCGGTGGTGTGCACCGGACTCAAGGTATACACCACAGTACCCTGCACGTGGGCACCGGCCGCGCGGGCGGCACGCATGGCAACCTCCATGTTGCGAATATCGTTCAAGGCGTCAAAGATACGGATGATGTCGATCCCGTTCTCCACCGCCTTGTGCACAAAGGCCTCCACAATGTCGTCCGGATAATGAGTGTACCCGACCAGGGACTGGCCGCGCAGGAGCATCTGCAACGGGGTCTTCTTGACGTGCCGTTTGATCAGGCGCAACCGCTCCCAGGGATCCTCCCGCAAATAGCGCAGGCAGACATCAAAAGTAGCCCCGCCCCAGACCTCCAGGGAGTGATACCCGATGGCGTCCAGCTTCTCCAGGATCGGCAGCATATCGGCGGTCTTCATTCTAGTGGCCCACAAACTCTGGTGACCGTCCCGCAGGGTGGTGTCGGTGATGCGCACCTGTTGTCCCAAGTCACTAATCCTCCCCACGCAAGTTGGGTTGTAATCTTGACAACAATCCAACTTACGCACATCTTCCGTGGTAATCTGAATCTGGATCAGGATTACTAATGTAGTCGATTATACCGGAGACAGGCAGCCTTTGGGAATACTTCGGACAAAAGTATACAAAAAACACACCGCGTTTGTGGCCCTTGTACCGCCAAATGCAAAAATTAGGTCGAAGTTTCGGCGGCGTGTTCGATAACCATCACGTTCTCGGCGGTTGTCCCGGCCCCCCGGGCCACCAGGTTAATAATGTCCACCGCCTCCTCCTCGGAAAGCGGTTCCGGCACAATGACGGTGACCAGGTCATCCTGGAAAAACACCACGGCGTCACGGAAGCCTTTGGCCCGCAGGATGTGTTCCAGGCCCATCTCCCGTTCCAAGTCACGGGTGAGCTGTAATAACCTTTCCTGCGCCGCGGCCCGTTGGGCTTCGCCGGCGGCCGCATCGGCGGCCACCGACTGCAGCAGTTCCACCTGACGGCCCCGGTTCATCTCCCGTTCCAGACGGCACTCCACGAAAAAGTCGGTCCGGCTGGGCACGATGACTTGCGGTCCGGGTTGGGGCGCCTGGAGTTCGGACGGTTTGGGTTCTTCGGCCGCTACCGGTACGGTGTCCGGTTCGCCGGGATCTTCCGGACCAAAAACCCGCGTCCAGTAGTCACCGGGAGATATAAGCCAGGCCGCCGCCAGGATTATGACCAGCAGCACCAGGATGGCGGTCCAGAACAATTTACGGTCCATGGTCACAAAACGCATCTTTCTCCCTCCTCAAAACCGCATTTTTAAAAGGCGACAGGCAACGGTTTTCCGATTCCTAAAATTTCTTCGGCAACACCAAGATCTTGTGCGGTTCCACCCCCAGAGCCACCCGGGTAGCCCGGAATAACTCGGCCTTAATGGCCGGATCGCGGGCACCTTCGGCCACCACCAGCACCCCGGTCACCCGGGAGGCCAGTTCGCGTTCCACCACCGGGATTTCGTAACCCCGCTCTCCCCGGACCACCACCAACTGGCCCGATTCGCTGACCTCCGTGGTGACCCGGGTGGTACCGCTCTCACTGCTTTCGTCGCTGATCTTTCGCCCCACGGTGGTGTTAACGGCGTACTCCGAAGTGGTTGAGTGTTCGAGGCGGACGCTCACGTCCACCCTTCCGACCCCGGAGACTTGCTGGAGCAGGTTCTCCAGTCTTTGCGCCAGGTATTCCTCTTCGGATTGAATCTGCAGGCTAACCGGTTTACCTCCCGTCTTCACTTCCGGAGACCCCACGACATCCGCTGGCTTGGCCTCTCTGGTGCCGGTGTCCAGGTGGCCCAGAAGCAGCAGAAAGATGCCCAGAACCGCCATGGCCAGCAGGAGAACCTGCCGCCCGTGCTTGCCGCCGCCCCAAAGATCCCTTAGTTTCATAAGTTTCCACCTCCTCTTTTCCAGGTGCCGGGTACAACAACTTACTCTTGATACTCCACGGTCACCTGTGCAGGGCTCAAACTATAAAAGTCGGCCACGATCCGGCGCAGCCGCTCTACGGCCTCCGGGTCGGAACGCTCCGCCGGTGCGGCCCAAACCGGCCGGTCTTCACCGACCAAGGGTTCCCCTTCCAAGACCAGAATCACCTCCTCCAGCCGTCCCGGTTGGCCATCGGGCGTCCCGGCCGTAGTGCGCACCCGCACCGCGGTCACCGCCACGTCCGGGTTCAAGCCGGCCAGGCCCCGGATTTGCCGGGCCAAACCCTGCTCGTATTCGGCCTGCGCCCGGGATTGCCCCGCTTGCCAGAGCCGTTCCCCTTCCCGGAGAATCTCGGCGGTAGCGGCCTGATCGGGTGGTCCCAGCGACAGCCAGGAAAGGTCGGCAGCCAGTTCGCGATGCCAGAAACTCATTCCGGCCTGAAGCACGGCAACGATGATTAAAAGCCCTAAAACCATGCGCACGTAACGGCGCATATCCCCGTGCGGCAGCAAGAGCTCCAGGGTAACGGCCAGGATGATCAGGATCACCAGTTCCCGCACCAAGTTCTGCAGCGTGTCCAGGGTAGACACCTCCTACCGCAGCATGACCGCCAGGTTGCCCAGGCCGGTCATCAAAACCAGCGCAAAGAAAAAGAGGAGCGCGGTGGTGGCGACCACACCGAAGACGGCGGCGATGCTGTTGCCCAGCGTATTCAGACAATCGGACAGCCTGGCCTCCCCCAGGGGTTGGACCAGCGCGGCCGCCAGCTTGTAAATAAACACCAGCACGATGATCTTTAACAGGGGGAAAAGCACCATCAAAAAAATCATCAGGAGCCCGGCCAGACCGACCGCGTTCTTCACCAGCAGTGACGAACCCACGATCATCTCCATGGCGTCCGAAAACATCTTACCCACGATGGGCAGAAAGGCCTGGGACGCATACTTGGCGGTACGATAGGCCACCCCCTCGGTCACCGCACCGGCTACCCCCTGGATGGTCATCACCCCCAGAAAGACGGTGGTCAGCACCCCCATGATGCCGATACCCACGTGCCGGAGAAAGTCGGCCAGACGGGCAAGCGAAAACCCGCTCGCCAGGTGACTGATCATCCCTAGAACGGCTGAAAAGAGGATCAGCGGCAGCACCACGTTCTTCACGATGTTGGCCGCCCCGTTCATCACGATCACAATTAGCGGGTGTAGCAGCGCCGCCGACGCAAAACCGCCCACGGCACACAGCAGGGCAAGCATCACGGGCAGCATGGCGTGCATGAACACAACCATGTTTTCCACCGCCTGCCGGCCGGTCTTCAGGGCGATCATAAACGACCCGGCGGCGATGGTAATTAACGCCAGGTAGACCGCGGCGTGGGCGATCCGGCTGATGTTCGATTTTTCAAAGGCGCTGGCGATGTTTTGCAACACCGCACAGATGACGGCCAAAACAACCAGCTTGCCGAGCAGCGCGGCGTTGGCGATGATCTCCTGAAACAGGTAACGCCAGACGGCGCCCAGGAGATCTGTGGGGCGATAGCCCAACTCGCCCCGGACCAGGGATACGACCAGGTCCCGAAAGTCCGACTCCGGCAGGGCACCTTCAATTTCCTCGTTCAGTAGCTTGACCGCGTCGTCCAGCCGCCCCAAATCAATCTCGTCCAGGATACGGTCCACACCCCCGCCGGTCTCGGCCCAGGAAACCCCCGGGAAAAACACCAGGGCCAAACACAATGCCACCAAGACCCTTGTCACGCCCAACTCCCACCTAATCCAATATTTTCATAAGAATCTCCAGGACGGCCATCACGATCGGAATGGCCAGCACCAGAATCAGGATTTTCGCGGCCAGCTCGATCTTGGCCGCCAGCGCCCCCTCCCCGGCATCCCGGCACACCTGGGCCCCAAAGTCGGCGATGTACGCGATACCGACGATTTTCAGCACCGCCCCCAGGTAAACCATGTTCACATTCGCCCGCCGGGAGAGGTCCTGCAGAATCTCGATCACGGCGCCGATCTTGCCCAGCACCACCAGGAAAAGCGCCACCCCGGCCGCGATGCTGACCAGAAGGGCGATCTCGGGCTTGTACTGCCGGAGGATGATGACCAAGACGGCCGCCACCAGGGCGAACCCTACGATTTGGGTGATTTCCACGCCGCCCACCTGCCTAAAACAGCCTGAACACCGTCTTCACCTGCTCAAAAAGGTTCCCCAACAGGTCAATCACCCACATCAGGATGATTGCCACCCCGGCCAGCGTGGCCAGATGGGCCTGTTCCTCCTTGCCGGCGTGTTTCAGCAGGGCGTGCAGCACCGCGGTCAGAATGCCGACCCCGGCAATCTTGAAGATGATATCGATATTTGCCCCCACGCTTACCCTCCTCTAAACCAGAATCAGCACGGTGGCCAGGCCGGCAAAGAGGCCCAGGTACCGCCACAGGCGCACGTTATGGTGCGCCTCCTCCTCCGCTTTGACAATCTGGGCCCGGAGACGCTCCCCCGCGAGGCGCAGGTGCTTGGCCTGATCCTGGCGGTCGGAGGCACCCAGCATCTGGCCGATACTCTGTAAAACGGCCAGGTCCTCGGTCTTAAGACACGATTCCGGGTAGTAACCGTCCAGGGCCGTCGCCCAGGCCTCCTGCGCCGTGGTGCCCACGCGGGAGGCCAGGGTGGCGTGCACCCGGGCGAACAAACCGGCCACACAGGGGTCCGCCCGGCGCGCCACCTGGTCCAGCGCCTCGGCCAAAGGGGTGGCCGCGTACACTATCTCGGTTTCCAATAGACTCAGGGCCGACTGGAGGGCCCGCAGTTCCCGGGGACGCCGGGCATAATTTCGGGCAACCAGGAACCCGAACGCTCCCGCGGCCACGATTACCAGCAGCGCCCCGGCTACCTTGAACACCTTACCGCCCCCAATGCTTGAAAACTGCCGCCGTCAACCACCGCCCGCACCGCGCCCGGACCGTGCCGGTATTCCAGTACCACGAAGCGTTCCACAATCCGCCGCCCCAAGAGGTCGCGCAGCACCGGCCGCCCGCGCAGGTCGTCCACCGAGGCGCCGTGCGCCGTGGCCAGGATACTCACCCCCGCGTTCAGCATCTCCTCCAGGGCCTCCACGTCTTCCCGCCGGCCGATCTCGTCGGTGGCGATCACCGCCGGAGACAACGCCCGCAGCAACATCATCATTCCTTCCGCTTTAGGACAAGCATCCAACACGTCGGTGCGCAACCCCACATCCCGCTGGGGGATGCCCTGGTAGCAACCGGCGATTTCGGAACGTTCATCCACCACCCCCACCGTCAGGCCGGCAAAACCCAGGCGCGGAATCCCATTAGAAATCTGACGCACCAGGTCCCGCAGCAGGGTGGTCTTGCCGCAGCGTGGCGAGGATATGATCAGGGTGTTATACACCGCCCGCGGTCCCCGGACCAGCCACGGCAGCACCTGGTCGGCGGCGCCGCGGACCTCCCGGCTGATACGAAAATTAAGCCCCGTGAGGTATTTCAGGGTTCTTACTTTCCCCCCGTCGACCACCGCCCGCCCACAAAGTCCAACACGGTGTCCGCCGGGAACGGTCACAAATCCCTGGCGGAGTTCGTCCTCCACGGCATACAGAGAAGACCCGGTCACCAGTTCGACCGTGCGCAGCATGTCGTCCGCACTGACCCGGTAAGCCTGCTCCGGATTGCCGGTAAGCACACCCTCCGGGGTCAGCATGTACTCTCCCCTGGCGCCGCTGAGCATCAGGGGCCGCCCCGTCCGCAGCCGGATCTCCTCCAGCGCGGCCCAGTCGGCCGCGGATAGTTGGGTTAAGAGAGCCCGGATCGCCGCCGGGAAAAACCTGGTGACCTCGTGCCAAAGCCGCGTTTGCGGGGTTGTTTCCGTCAACTGGCTGATATAGGCCACGGTTTGTCCCCTCCTGGTTACATAGGTATGCCTGCCGGGCCGGGGTAGACCATGTAGAGCATGAAAAAACGGCGCTCATTTAAGCGCCGTTTTTCAGACCAGCCAGGCCTCAACCTTATTTAACTAGATTCTACTGAAAAAGTAGCCTTAGGAGCGGTGTGCTGTGCCGGGTAGAGTTTCTCAGCAGAAACCAACTAAACGCTAATACTTGCCGGCCGGTAAACAGGCCCCGGTCTTTTCCCGGGACGGCTTAAACCGTTTCCCCACCGGGACCCCGGTTAACCTCCTGGTCCCCCAAAGCCGGTTGGTCCAAATCACTCTCCATACTGATAAGGTTCTGGTCAAGATCATCGTCATCGGGGTAAATGTCTCTTTCCAGACCGTAGAGATCCTCGTCGATGCTTTCGAGGTAATCCTCCAGCCTCTCCTGGGACAGCCGCAAGTCATCCACGGCCTCCGCAAATTCGGCCAGAGCGTCCACTACCCCGGCCAGGAGCTTCGCCTCCTTGGCCTCGCCCGGCATATCCAAGCCGGCGGTCAGACCCTGCAAGTAGGCCACCCGCGCCTTGAGATTCGCCATTGCCATACCCCCTTCTTATTGCCAACCCTAGTATCTCTCCGGCAAGGGGGTTTTAAACACAACGGCTAAACCCGCTTGATGTATTGTCCGGTGCGTGTGTCCACCTGAATAACGTCTCCTTCCTCGATGAAGAAGGGCACCTGGATTACCAGACCGGTCTCCAGGGTGGCGGGCTTGGAACCGCCCGAAGCGGTGTCACCCTTGATCCCCGGTGTGGTTTCGGTCACCGTCAACTCAACCGCGTTGGGCAAATCTATGCCCAGCACCTGGCCCCGGTGGTAGATAATATGTATATTCATGTTTTCTTTCAGGTACTTGACCACCTCTTCAAGCTGCGCGGCGCTCAGCCCAACCTGATCGTACGTTTCGTTATCCATGAAATAGTAATTAGTGCCGTCGTTGTACAGGTACTGCATCTCTTTACGCTCGAGTACCGCCTTGGGCACTTTTTCCCCGGCGTTGAAGGTGCGCTCGGCGATAGTCCCGGTGCGCAGGTTCTTGATCTTGGCCCGGACAAAGGGTGAGCCCTTTCCCGGTTTCACGTGCATAAACTCGATGACCTGGTACGGATCCCCATCAAGCTCAATGGTCAACCCGGTGCGAAAATCGTTGGTGGAAATCAAATTTTCCGCCTCCCCATTGGAAAATAAACTCTAAAGGCACAACAGCCGGTCCTTGGGGGCCGTGGTCAAGACCTCGGCCCCGTCTTCGCGGACCACGACCACGTCCTCGATGCGCACGCCGCCGCGCTCCGGCAGGTAGATGCCGGGCTCCACCGTCACCACCATGCCGGCCTCTAGGGTTTCCTCGCTGAAACGCCCCAGACGCGGCGGTTCGTGCACCTGGATCCCCAGGCCGTGCCCGGTACTGTGGCCGAAGTAGGCGCCGTAACCGTACTCCTCAATGACCTCCCGGACCCGGGCATCCACCTCGGCGGCCGGTACACCAGCCCGGACGGTTTTCAGGCCCTCCTCCTGGGCCGCCAGCACCGCCCGGTAAATCTCCTCCTGCCAGGGCTCCGGAACGGTCCCCACCAGCACGGTCCGGGAAAAATCGGAACAGTACCCGTCGCAGACCACACCAACGTCCAGCAAAACCAGGTCGCCCGCCTCGACCACCTTTTCGGACGGTCTGCCATGCGGTAGGGCCGACCGCGCCCCGGAAACCAGGATCATTTCAAAGGCCATCCGCTCCGCGCCCCGGGCCCGCAGGTCATATTCCAACTCCAGGGCAATCTCCCGCTCGGTCCGGCCGGGCCGGATGGCCTCCAGGACCTGGGGAAAGGCCGCGTCCACCATTTGTACGGCCCGCCGAATGGCCTCGATTTCCTCTTCATCCTTAACCACCCGCAGCTTCGCCGCCGGATCCTTCAGGGGCTTGAGTTCGGTACCTGACCACAATTCCTGCATCCGCAGAAACTGCTCGTGGGTAACGTGCGCCGCCGTAAAGCCCACCCGGCGATAGGTTCGGTCCCCGAGGATTTCGGCCAGCGACTCCACCCAACTCTTTTCCACGGTGACCAACTCAAACCCGGGCGCCTCGGCACCCGCCTGCACGGTGTAGCGGGCGTCGGTGAGCAGCAGCGCCTCCTCCGGGGCGATCAGCAATACTCCCGCCGATCCGGTAAAGCCGCTCAGGTAACGGATGTTATCCGGCGCGTTCACCAGAAAAGCATCCACCCCGGCTTCGGCCAGCAATTGTCTTAACCGCCGGACACGCTCCGTCACCGGCTTGGGACCTCCCGCGCCGCCACGGCCACGGCCGCCCGAAGCCCCAGCAGGTAGCTGTCCACCCCAAAACCGCTGATCTGACCGGCCGCGACCGGGGCGATCACCGAACGCCGCCGGAAATCTTCCCGGGCGTGGATGTTGGACAGGTGCACCTCCACCACCGGCAGTCCGACGGCCGCCACGGCATCCCGCAGGGCGATGCTGTAATGGGTAAAGGCGGCCGGGTTGAAAACGACGGCGTCAAAGCGCCCCCGGGCGGCATGCAGGTGCTCGATCAGGACGGACTCCGAGTTAGATTGAAAGCATTCCACTTCGATGCCGAGTTCGGCCGCCAGGGCCTTTAGCCGCGCGTCAATGTCCTCGAGGGACGCCGTCCCGTAGATCGCGGTTTCCCGGGTACCCAATAGATTCAGGTTCGGTCCGTGCAATACCAGTACGCGCATGACCTTGCTCCTTTAAGTCTCCCTTTCAGCCGCTGACAGCGAGTTTGCGGACCCGCACGGTCGGGGCGCCTTTGCCCCCGAAAAAGCGCAGGTCGCGGCCGACGGCATCTACCGCGTCCAAAAGCTCGCGGATATTTCCGGCGATCGCCAGGCCCCGGACCGGATACGACATTTTACCCTGCTCAATCCAGAACCCCGTGGCGCCGACGGAAAAGTCCCCCGAGATCGGGTTGGCGGTGTGCATGCCCAGAACTTCACCCACGTAAAGCCCGGATGATATCTCGCCGATGATTTCTGCGGGACTTTTGTCTCCCGGTTCCAGGTAGAAATTGGTGGGGCCCACTTCGGGGCCGCCCTTGAAGGAAGCCCGTACCCCGTTACCGGTGGACACCACCCCGTCTTTGGCCGCCGTGTAAGTGTTGTGGAGATAACCCCGCAAGTAACCTTTTTCGATCAAAACCGACCGGGACGAAGGCACCCCTTCACCGTCAAAGGGTGCCGAGCGAACGCCCCCGGCCAGCGTGCCGTCATCCACGATGGTGACCAATTCCGAGGCTACGCGTTGGCCCACCCGGCCGGCAAAGAGGGAACGGCCCTTCTGCACGGCCTCCGCCGTCAGTGCCGGGGCCAGCACCCCCAACAGGCTGACCATCACGAAGGGATCGAAAACCACCGGCGCCTCGAGGCCCTTCTGGGGCTGCGCGCCCAACATCCGGACCGCTCTTGCGGCCGCTTCCCGGCCCACGGCTTCCGGCTCCAGCTCGGCGAAGCGCAACCGGAAATCCATGGCGAAACCGGTTTGGTGATCGTCTTTCTCCCGGGCCGTCAAAGCGATAGACAGCCCACATACGGAGCCTTGGTAGTAGGCGGATACGCCGTTACTGTTCACCAGGCCCACTTCCACCGTGCCGTCCTGGTAAGTGGCACTCTCGACGATCGTGACCCGGGGGTCGTAGGCCCGCGCCGCGGCCTCCATACGCCGCGCCAGACCGATCTTTTCCTCGATTTGTTTTCCGGGAAGCGCCGGATCGAAAACGTCTACTTCGGGATAACCCGGCGCCGCTTCCGGCAGGCGGGTAAATTCGTCCGCAGCCGTGAGTCCCGCGTTGGCCACCGCCCGCTGCGCCACCGCCGCCAAACCGCGGGGCGACAGGTCGGTCGTGTAGGAAAAGCCGGTCCGCCGTCCGCGAAGAACCCGCAGGCCCAAGCCCTTTTCGGCGGCGCTCTTGATGGTGTCCACCTCGCCGTCCCGCACGTCGATTTCAATACTGGTGCCGCTGGTCACGAAAGCCTCCGCGGCGTCGGCCCCCGCCCTCAGAGCCGTTTCGACGCCGGCCCCGGCGATCGAGAGGAAATCTGCGTTTGACATAATGTGATGCGCTTCCTTTCCCCCAAATCCTTTGGCCGTTAGTCTCCCTTGGCCCGGTTATTTTTTCGGAAAAAAGTTGGTTACAGCCGCCGTATGCGCCGCAGCCGGAACTCCGGCCCCCACGGATCCAGTGCTTCCACCGCCCGTGAGGCGCGGTCGGCGCCGGTGGCCTGAGTGCCGCCGACCACGATCGGGGCGTCCTCGCCGCGGCGGCCCAGCAGCATGGTGGGCTGGGCGTCGCTCACCGGCACGCCCTGCCCGTCTTTGCCGCAGGTACCGATGGTAAAACCGAGGTCGCCGCCGACCATCGACACCCGGCGCAGCACCTCCGGACCGTTACCGGTCAGGGTCGCGCCCCGGACCATGGGGCCGATCTCTCCGTCGCGGATCAGGTAGCCCTCGGCCACCTCAAACACGAAGTCCCCGGTAGTGGTGTTTACCTGCCCGCCGCCCATCTTGCGGACCAGCAGCCCTTCGCCGGCTTCTCGAATGATTTCCTCCGGGTCGTCCCGTCCCGCCGCGATGTAGGTGTTGCCCATGCGCGGAAGCGGCTTGTGATGGTAGGACTCCCGCCGCCCGTGGCCGTTTGACTCCCGCTTGTCCTTGGTCGCCGAAAGCCGGTCATAGAGGTAGTCCACCAGCACCCCGTTTTTGATCAGCGTCACCGGGCGGGCGGGAGTACCCTCGTCGTCGAAAGCATAGGAACCATACCGGCCGGGCAGGGTGGGATCGTCCTCCACGGTCACGGACGGGGCGGCCACCTCCTGGCCCAGTTTACCGCCGTAAACCGAGAGCCCCTTCTGCACCAGGTCGGCCTCCAGGCCGTGGCCGCAGGCCTCGTGGACCATGGTCCCGCCGGCGGTCCCCGCGAGCACCACCGGCATACGCCCGGAAGGGGCCGGCTTGGCCGTCAACAGGGCTTTGGCCCGCCGGGCCGCTACCGCCCCCATTTCCGCCGGATCGTGACGTTCACACAACTCAAAACCCATAACTCCTGCCGCGGCTTCGGTGCCGGTCTGCATCACGCCGTTGGCGGCAGCCACCGCATTGACCACCACCCTGGTTCGCACCCGCCGGTCTTCGACGTGTACGCCGGCGCTGTTGGCGATCACCACGTCCTGCACCAGGTCGCCGTAGCCGACCATGACCTGCTTGATCACCGCTTCATCAACAGCACGGGCACTTTGATCGGCGGCCATAACCATCTCGGCCTTGCGCGCGGCCGGTACGGTTTCGGGCGGCTGCTGCACCGCAAAGCTTACCGGCGGCCGCAAGGTGGTCAGATCCAGGGTTATATACTTTTTTAGCCCCTGGTCCAGCGCTCGCGCGGCGATGCGCGCCGCGCGCAGGAGCCCGTCGCGGCTCAAGTCGTTGGTGTGCGCGTAGGCCGTGGCCTCGCCGGCCAGCACCCGGACCCCCGCTCCGGCTTCGGCACCCGACTGCATGCGCTCCACCTTACCGCCCTCCAACCCGATGCCGGTAACCTGGCGGGATTCAACGAAAACCTCCGCGAAATCGCCCCCGCACGCCAAGGCCGCCGCCAGTGTTTCCTTTAGCAACTCCTTATCTATCAAAGCAGAACACCTCCCCCTACCCGCAAAGCGTGCGCAGGGTTGGCTTGATTTTTTAGCTGTCGGGTATAGCTTTTTCTAACCGGAGTTAGAATATGACCGGGCATTCACGTTACTTAAGCGGGTACAGCCCGAGCTCCGGCCCGGCGGGCACCGGCCCGACCTCCGGCGCGGGAGAACCAACAGACGGCTGGAAAGCGTTGTAGCGCCCCGTCAACCAGTGTCCCATCTCGGCAAGCTGGCGGCGCCCCGCAGGCGACGGATCGGCATAGACCAAGAGCAGGAGGTCCGCCCGGACCACTGCGGGAGACGACTGGTTTTCCTCCCGCACGGACAGCTGCCGGATTTCCGAAATGTTCGGCAGACTCTGCAGGCTTTTCAGGTAGTTCAGCACCGCGGGGTACGCGCCCCGCACCCCGATCTCGAGCGGCAAGGTCAACAGGTGATCCGCCTCCACAATTGGCAACGGCCGGAAAAGGACGATTTGCACCCCGTCCTCGGCTGCCCGCAGGCCGACGTCGACGATCAGCGCCCCGTCCTGCACGTCCGCAGCAAAAAGATCCCGCAGCTGCTGCAACTCCGCTTCGGCTCGCGCCAGCGCCTCCCGCTGGGCAGACGCCCTGGCGAGAATGCTTTCGG
Organism: Firmicutes bacterium UBA3572; assembly: GCA_002375985.1. Taxonomy (GTDB): domain Bacteria; phylum Bacillota; class Desulfotomaculia; order Desulfotomaculales; family Desulforudaceae; genus Desulfopertinax. The sequence goes on from DFNH01000024.1 coordinate 96,418, forward strand.
CCGCGGCCAGCTCCCGCTCCACGGCGGCGACTTCGCGCCGGATCTCCCCGAGGGCAGCCAGCTGGGGAGACAACAAATACAAGTAAAACAGCGCCGCCGCTATGCTTGCGCCCAGCACCAGAGCCAGTTTCCGCTCCCGCTCCCGTTTAATCAGGCGCGGCCACATTTTCGCTGCTCCTCGCCAATTGAGTGCTTATTTTGAAGGATAGGACACCATCACCTTCTTCCCGGACTTCCTGCAACCCCACGCTGGAGAAATGAGGCATCCGGTTCAAATTCTGCACAAAGGCGCCCACCGCCGCCAGCGACCGGCTGCGGCCCTCGATCCGCAGGATCGAGGGCCGGGGATACTGCTCGTCCGCCTCCGTTTCCTCTCCCGGGGCGATTTCCAGGGCCGTGAGCCAGACCGCAGCGGGAACGCCGGCGTTGACGTCTTCCAGGATGTAGACCAAATCCTCGCGCTCCAAGAGCACCTTCCGCCATGCCGCCAACACGGCCTCCGCTCTTTCCCGCTCCTGCTGCAGTTCCCGAGCAGCGGCAACCTCGGGGGCTAAACGTTCAAGCGTCGTCCGTCTTTCCTCCAGGACGCCCTTGGCTGAAAACAGGGTGAAAAGGAAGGTGCTGTAGCCAAGCACCACCACCGCCGCCCCGGCGCGCCAGGCAATGGCGGGCAGCAGGTCCGCAAGGCTCTGTTTTCTTCTTTCGGTGGCAAGCTCCGGCGGGAGCAGGTTGACCTTGTACATTAATCCAACACCTTCCGTGGAGGCGGCCGCGAGCTATTTTTCCCAGTTTTCCGGGGGTCTGTCACTTACCCGCACCCTCCCCGTGACGGGAGTAACAATCACGTAGCGCAAACGTCCCGACCATTGATCCCGCAGCATTACGGTGCCACCCTGGACGGGCGCACCACCCGCCGCAAACGCCAGCCAGTCTTGACTGAAAGTGGTTCCCACCAGCTCAACGGTGCCGGGCAGGGTTACCTTGTCCAGCACCACGTACGTCGGATGATCCGCTTTTCTAACCTCGTACCGGGCGCCATAGGGGTAAAACCGGATAAAATAGGCCGCGCTTTCCTCATTAAGGGCCCTTTGCTGCACCGCCCGGATGTCCGCCGCCATCTGCCGGGCCACGGTCTCCAGGCGGGCGGCGGCAAGCGGCTTCGCGAGTTCGGGCCCAGCAACAGCCAGCACCGTAGACACTATCAGCAGCACGACGACAACCTCGAGCAGTGTATGGCCCCTCATCCCCGGACAACTACTTTTCAAGCTTCCCAAAACTTGCGCCCCGCCTTCCCCTCACCATAACCTGACGCCGACTCGAGCGCAAGGTAAGCACCACCAAGCCGGCCGTAGATCAGAAGCCGCTGGGGAGGGCCCTTACTACAAGCTTCCCAGCATCTGGAAATACGGCAACAGGATCGCAATTACGATGAAGCCCACGATGGCCCCCAGTCCGACGATCAGCACCGGCTCGATTAACGAGGCCAGGCGGGCCACAAGGGTCTCCACCTCACTCTCATAAAAGGCCGCGACCCGCTCCAGCATGGTGTCGAGGGCCCCGGTTTCTTCCCCAACCGTGATCATCTGGGTGACCAGGGGCGGGAAAACCCCGCTTCGCGCCATGGGCTCCGCGAGGCTGGCTCCCGCCCGGACGTTGACCGCCGCCTCCTCAACGGCCTGAACGACCAGCGTGTTCCCCGCCACCGCCCGCACAACATCCAGGGCACGCAGAATCGGCACCCCGCCGCGCAAGAGCGTGCCCAGGGTGCGGCAGAAACGGGCGATGATGGTCTTGTGCACCAATTTCCCAAAAACCGGCAGCCGGAGAACCAGGCGGTCCCAGTGCTTGCGCCCGCGCGGTGAGGTATACGCCACCCGCAAGGCAACAAACAAGCCCGCAACCACAACCGGCAGCAGATACCAGTACATGCGCAAGCCCTCACTCAGGGCGATCACCAACCGGGTGGGCAGGGGCATTGGTACGTCAAGCGCGTAAAGCATGTCGGTGAACGCCGGCAGCACAAAGGTAACCATCACCAGCAGGGTCAGAACGGCAACGGAAATCACCACGGCCGGATAGGTAACCGCAGACTTGATCTTGCTGGCAAGCGCGTGTTCCTTTTCAAAGTGCAGCGCCAAGCGCTCCAGTACGCGGTCGAGCACGCCGCCCACCTCGCCGGCCTCAACCATGTTGGTCATCAACGGCGGGAAAACCCGCGGGTAAAACCGCAGCGCCTCGGCCAGGCCGCGCCCGCCCCGCAAATGTTCCGCCACCCCGGCCACTGCCCGGCGCAGAACCCGGTCCTCCGTCTGCTCCCCCAGCGTCACGAGCGCGCTTAACAGCGGCACGCCCGCTTCGATCAGCGTCGCCAGCTGGCGGCAGAAAACCGCCAGACTGCGGGCCCCCACCGGCCGCTCCCGCAGAACGGCATGCCCGAACCCGATCTTTGCCCCGGCCGGCGCCGCCTGAAGATCAACAACGACATAGTTTTGTTCCCGCAAAAGCGCTACCGCCCGGGCTTCACTTTCGGCCTCTAGCTGTCCCCGGACCAAGCGACCGGTCAGGTCGCGGGCCCGGTACACAAAAGTCTCAGGCACATTTGATCCCGCCGTTTAAGGTTTGCCAAAATACACTACCGGGATTATTTCGGTAAATTCCTTGCGGGTTCCTGCTAAAAGTCGAAACCTGGACATGCCGGGTCGATCAACAAACCGACAAAACAGACTTTACGAGCTGGGCGTCGACTCGCGGGACAAGGCGTACTCTACCGATTGCTTCCGGCAGCACAAAAGTAAGCTCGCCGCCGCGCGCCTTCTTGTCGAGGCGCATCGCTTTGACCAGCTCATCCGCAGAAAATTTCGCCGGAACCCTGCTGGGCAGACCTGCACGCTGGAGAAGAGCGGTAATCCTGACCGCCTGTTCCTCCGCCAGAAGCCCCATCGCTACAGCGAGCCGGGCGGCTACCGCCATCCCGATGGCCACCGCTTCACCGTGGTGGTACACCCGGTAGCCGGTCAGGGCCTCCAAAGCGTGACCCACGGTATGTCCGTAGTTCAGAATCTGCCTGTGGCCCGTTTCCACTTCGTCTTCCTCCACCACCGCCGCCTTGAGGCGACAAGAGGTGGCCACGGCTTGTGCCAGCGCGTCCCGTTCAAGCCGTAGGAGGCGGTCAATGCTCTCCTCCAGCCAGGCAAAGAAAACAGCATCCTTGATGACCCCGTACTTGATGACTTCGGCCAAACCGGCCCTGATTTCACGCGCGGGCAGGGTGGCCAGCGTATCCAGATCGGCGACCACCAGCCGGGGCTGGTAGAAGGCCCCGATCATGTTCTTGCCCCGGGGGTGGTTAACCCCCACCTTGCCACCCACGCTGGCATCCACCTGGGCCAACAGCGTGGTCGGCACCTGGATAAAGGGCACGCCGCGCTGGTAGGTAGCCGCAAAGAACCCCGCCGTATCTCCCACGACGCCGCCTCCAAGAGCAACCACCGGGCACGCCCGGTCCAGTTCCTTGGCCAGCGCCAGGTCGTAGAAACACTGTACGGTGGCCAGCGTCTTGTACTCCTCACCGTCCGGCATCTCGGCCCAGACGGTATCCCACCCCGCCCGGCCTAAACCTCTTTCGACCACGTTTCCGTAAAGGCCCCGCACCCTGGGGTTGGTAATAACCAGGACCTTTGACGCGGTGAAGCTGGCGCGCAAGAACTCGCCCAAACGGGGGAGTAATTCCGTACCGATCCAGACCAGGTAACTGTGCCGGCCGAGGTTAACAGCTACTTTCTTTAGCGTCAAGACCTCCCCTTCCTTTCGCGTAACCGGTTCGCTACGTTATTGGACCCCCCACAGGGCAAGGCCGATGGCAAGGGCAAATGCGGGATCGTAATCACCTTGGGTCTTAATTTGGACCGGAGGCTCATCCATTACCACCGGTATACCCAGCCGGTCGGCGAGATAAGGACCCACATCCTGGATTCTGCTCCCCACCCCGGTGAGAACTATTTTAGTAACCGGATGTTCCCGATCCTGGGCCTGGTACCAGCTAAACGAGCGTTGCGCTTCGCGGGCCAACTCTTCCAGGGCGGCCCGGTAAATAACGTCTTCTTTTTGGTCGGATCCGCGCGCACCATCTTTTTCATCAACCTCAGCCGCTACCTGGAGGCCCTGCGGTAAGGACCGCGTGTATTGCAGGCGTCCCTCCCGTACAACCACTAGTTGGGAGTAGGACACATCGATATTGAGCACGGCACAAGTCGAAGGGTCCTGGGGTCCGTCCCCGGATAGCCCGGCAAAAACCCGCCACAAAGCCAGGGACCGCAAGTCAACAGCCACCAGGCGCAATCCGGCTTCCGTAAAGCAGCGGTGGCATTCCCGCGCCAGAGTTTCGGGTACGGCGGCCAGCAATAAGTGTAACTCTGGTCCGTGAGCACCATTAACTTCCCCGAGATTAACGTGCCTGATAATTAAATCACTAACCGGTAAGGGAATATAGCGCTCTGCCTCCCACTTGAGCACCTGCGCGATTTCCTTCGGCGGCACAGGAGGAATGCGGATGTGGCGCGTAATAACCTTCTCCCCCGGGATAGCCGTAACGACGTAGCTAGTACCGGCGCCCGCATTTTGTACGGCTCTCGCTAGCGCGCCGGCCATCTCTTCCGCAAAGATGACTTCATCATGTACGGAAAACGGGAGGGAAAACTGACCGGCAGCGGTTACCGCGAGCCCATCTCGGGTAAGGCAGACCTCGGCCACCCTGATATACGGTGGACTGAGATCAACGCCCGTGAAGCGACCGGTCTTATGCGCTCTTATACGCCGTAGCCTACCCAAAGCCCCGAACATTACCGTCCCCTTCTTACAATACTGGATACCGTTCCCGCCAGGACTCGATTTTTATACTCGGAGGAACACCTTGCGCGACCTCCGGCGGCAGGTTCCGCCCGGGGTTGCAGACAATCTCAACCGTCCCTGCGCCCGCGCCTGCGCCTGCGCCCGCGCCCGGGAGATCGAGCCCGCGCGCAATCAGGGCGCCGTTAAGGGTCGCGTTACCCCAAGCCTTGAAGGTGTCAGCGGCAATGACCACCGCGTCAACGTTAAAGTTTTTAATAGAAACGTCAGCAAGGGAAATCAAAACGAGGAGGTCGTTTTCGCTTTGGGCCTCAAGATCTCCTTCGACCGTGATCCCGCCCTTGGCCACGATAACCGCCCGGCCGCTGTACTCCCCCGAAATCTCGATTGTCCCCTCGGCGAAGTAAATGCCGGCGTACGAAGTGACCCCCGACTTCCCCCCCAGCACCGCGTCGCCCGGGTAGTGCTGGCCTTTTTCTTTTGCTTCGGTCCGGTACCACTCTTCCTCGATCACCGGGAAAGCGGGTATGCCGGGGTAGTGCTCATGGATTTCTCCCGTTATTTCGCCCGCTCCCCCAACCTCAACCGTTCCCGAAGCATAAGCATCGCCGTTTATGTAACTATTTCCTCCCAGGTCGAGATCACCGTTTAAAACGAATTTTACGCCGCCAACGCCCTCCGCCGGTTCAAGAAAAAAATTTCCCTTGAGGCTAAGACTGGTGGGATTCTCCGGCAATATGCTCACGCCCCTGAGCAGATCGGACGGCGGGAACACCAGGGCACACACTTCCAGCGTCTTCCGCGCCAAAGGTTTTTCCCGCGGGCCGTCTATTCCGAGGGAGGTTATCTCGACACGCGTCGCCATTCCTGCCGGAACCTTCTTCAGCGTTACCTCCTGGATTTCTCCGCCGGCGTAAGGTACGTGCGAAAAAACGGTTTGCTCATCATTAAAGGGTAACCCGTCAAACCAACCGGGCTCGTGCCTGATCCGCGCCAGGACCCTTTCTGCGCCGGCGTCCGCTGCGTAGTAGGCCTGCACAAGGCTTGCCTGCCGGGCGCTGGAGAGCCGGTGGCTTGCCGCCAGCGTCACCACTGCGCTCCCGAGTACGGCGACGACAAGCAGCACAAGTATCACCAGGACGAGAACCTGTCCCCGTTCCGCGCGCCTCCCCCGCTCCGACCCGGTGTTTTTCCGCCGCAAACGCTTTGCCCCCCTCCTCAGCCGAGGGTCCTTATCCGCACCGCCGTGCTCATCGTGATTGCAGGTTCGTCACCTTTTTGCCCGGTGAGGGTGATCCGGACCAGGCGAATACTACTCAACTTCTCTTCCGCCACCGGCGGATCAAGTTCTTGGCCCGCCTGGTCGTAATACGTCAGGAGTAAAGCCGTCACGCAACTGGCCACCGGATTGTGCCCGCCGTCGACCTCGCGCATCAACTGTTTCTTATCCGCCATGTGATAGTAGCGCACACGCCGCCCGTCAGCAGCTTCAAACCCAACCGCGGCACTCTGCGCCTCGTCTAACCGCACCGCGGCTTTCAGCTCCCTGCTCATCCGGTCCAGGCCGAGCCGGAGGTTTTCCTGGACGTCAACCCGTGCTGCTTCCCGGTGCCAGGACAGCACACCCTGCTGGTACAGGCCCAGCACCGCCCCCAGCACCAGGCTGAAGATCAACACGGCCACGACGACCTCCACCAGGGTAAAACCGCCGTCCCCTGCGCGCCCCCGCCTCACCGCCACTTCCCCCTGTCCATGGTCAAAGAGACGACCTCATCGGCCCCATGCGCGGCCTCGTAGACGGCCACCGTTACCGTTTTCACGTCCGGCTCTCCGTCTCCGGACAGGTCGGTTTCGAAGACGGCCACCCGGTAAACATACTCCGGATGGCCGGGGAAAGAACCCGGCGGCCCTTCGGGGTCGGTGGGCTCGCCCGCTTCCAGGCTATGGTAGGCCCTGTTCTTCAATTCCTCCAGCTTGCCCTGGGCCAGGTTCACGGCCGTGATCAGATCCCGCGCTTCGGCCGTCCAGCGCGCCCCGTGAATATAGGCGGTCATCAGGGGCACAATCGCCACCGTGAGCACCAGGACGGCGATCAGCACCTCCACCAGTGTGAAACCACCCCGGCCCGCGCGCCTTTTTTTCTGGAAAACGGCCACTTGCCCGCCCCCTCTCCAGATTCAAACCAGGAAAACCTGCCGGTACCAGCCGAAGACAGCCGGGCCCCAGAGGATGGCGGCCAGCGTGCCCGCCGCGATGAACGGGGCCAGCGGCATGGGGTCTTTCCGCCCCTTTATTTTCAGCAGTAAAAGTACGGCGGCGGCCAAACCGCCGGCCGCCACGGTTAGAAATAGGGCCAGCGCGATAGACGGCCAACCGACAAAAAACCCGGCCACTCCGGCCAGCTTCACGTCCCCACCGCCCACCCCACCTTTACTAATTACGGCCACCACGGCCCAAAACCCTGCTCCCGCCGCGCCTCCCGCCAGCGCCGACCAGAGGTCCACGTCCCGGGCCACGAAACCCAGAATCACGGCGCCCGCCAGCCCGGCCAGCACCAGGCGGTTGGGGATCAGGTAGTGCTCCAGATCGATAAAGGCGGCCGCGAGCAAAACGCCGGCGAGGAAAAGATACTTGACGAGCGCCGGGGTTGGCCCAAAATGGTAAAACAGCGCGGCAAACACCGCGCCGGTCAACAATTCCACCAGGAGATACCGCACCCGAATGGGCGTGCCGCAGGAGCGGCATCTACCCCGCAAGGCAAGGTAACTTACCACCGGTACGAGATCGTACCAGGCCAGTACGTACCCGCAGGCGGGACAGTGAGATCGCCCGTGGACCACCGACTCCCCCCGCGGCAGCCGGTGGATGACCACGTTGAGGAAACTGCCGATAAAAAGACCAACTAAGAAGAAAAACAAGAACATGACTTTTTCTCTTTAATTAAATCTGCAAAATACCATTCACCAATACAAGCAATCTTGCGCCACGAGCAAGCACCTTACCGGTGCTTAAAATCAAAATAGTCCCGGTAAACTTGACAACATCTTTCGCCAATTTTTTACTAATTCCACTCACTTACCACATACTGCAAGGAGTCTACGTTGGCCGGGTCGCCCCAGGACCTTATCTTCCCTTTTGTCCAGCCATCGCCGCCGTCGACAATCTTGTCGATCTGCTGAAAAATATCTTTCGGCACGCCACGCAACTCGGCGGCACAGCAGTAAGCCGGCCCTTCCCAGCTGGGATGCTTTGCCCCCAAATGCCAGCCGTAAGCACCGTCATTTTCCAGGGGGCCCACGCCGCCCAGTGGACTTTCCAAAGGCCACTTTTCCAGATAAGGACCGTCCCAGTTGTCGAGGTCAGTCGTATACCCGAAGTTCATCCCATCGCCTTTCCCGGCATCAGCCGGCTTGGTAACAAGGCCGGGATCAGCACCTTCAGCATCGCTGGGCCACGTTCCCACATCAACATAAAACTGCGTTGCCGCCGCGGCAATAGCTTTTAAATCATTGATGGCCCTGGCAATTTTTGCCTTATGAACCGCCCTGAAGGCGTTCGGAGTGATGATCGCTGCCAGCACCCCGATGATGGCGATGACCACCAAAAGCTCCACCAGCGTGAAGCCCCGCCGGTCGCAGCGCAGGTTTGATAGACCAAACCTCACCGGCTCACGTCCTCCCCAGAAGAAAAGGCATCTGCTAACAATCTACCCCCTGCCGGAAAAGAGACGGGGCGGATTAAGGTGGGGCCGGATAGCCTGCCCCCGGCGCCTGAACGCCGCAGGCAGGCTGCTCCGACCGCTCAATATCGCCGTTGCAGGCTCACTGCTTTTACTCGAGCGACCAGCTAGTGACCGGTTCCAGCCGCTCTTTTACCCGACAGAAAAGCAAGATACAACAGCAGGAACACGTTCTAACAGTTCCTATTTAAGCGCTATCAGTATGTTGACATCGGTGGTAGTACTAGTCTCATTGGTGAACTTGACTACACTATCACCAAGATCACTTACTATTTTGTTTGCGGCACTTAAGGGAACACCAGTCAATTTAAGATACACTGCTGGATCTTTAGAGTCGGTTCCACCCCAGTCGATATATGTGCCATTCTGGAATTTATAATCTCCGCCCCACGGGTTTTTCTCTTTCCAGCGTTCCAGGTAAGGGCCGTTCCAACCAGTTTTGTTACCAACATTGGTGGTGAACCCGGGATCTGAGTTAGCTGTTTGATGTTCCGGCCACTCACCTACGTCCGTATAATAATTCAGCGCCGCCGCTTTAATCGCCTTATAATCCGCTTCTGCCGCCGCCACCTTGCCCTTTTCCACCGCCTTAAAAGCGCTGGGAATAATAATGGCCGCCAGCACCCCGATGATGGCGATGACCACCAGGAGCTCCACCAGGGTGAAGCCGCGTTTGTCGCGGCGCAGATCCAGCAAACCGAACATTACTTAGCTATCTCCTTTATTTCCTTATATTTTATCTCTTTATCTCGCAACCGCTCCCAGCGCAAGGAGTTATACTTACTTCCACAGGATTATCATCTGGAGTCCACCATCGTCCTTTCTTACGTTTCCTGTAGTTAGCTCACCATCATCCATATCGCTGTCAATCTTCTTCATAAGATCCTCTGTCAAAGCAGAAGCGTCACGAATGGTGACTGCGATTCTGTCAGGCCAGTTTTCCCAGTCATATTCCCCACCAAAAGGTGTCTTTTCAGGCCAGCGCTCCAGGTAAGGGCCGTTCCAGCCGTCTACGCCCGGATCAGTCATAAACCCGGGGTCTACACCTCGGCCCTTATCCTCTGGCCACACGCCGGTGTCAGCATAATAGTTCAGGGCCGCCGTTTTGAATGCTTTCAAGTCTGCCACGGTCGCCGCCACCTTGCCCTTTTCCACCGCCTTAAAAGCGTTGGGAACGATAATGGCGGCCAGGATGCCGATGATGGCGATGACCACCAGGAGCTCCACCAGGCTGAAACCCCGCCGGTCGCGGGCCCGTTTGCTCAGTCTCGACCACATAAACCGCTCTCCCTCCTTGATTTTTCAGAATGGTTCTTTATCCTTATGCTTGCCGCCAAGTTAAGCCTGGCCGCATGCTAACGCACATGCACCACCTCCAAAAGCAGAGGCAGGCAACCCCGCTCGTTCGCCCGCCTGGTCTTCGGCAGCCCGGCCGCCCGGCGACTCAGCCACTCCAAACGCCGGGCCCGAGACTTTACGCCCCCGCCTCGCGGCGGGCTTGCCTTTTCGCGGCCAGCCAACCGCTTAGATATTCAGCCAAACGCATCCGAACAACGTTAACTTTACCATGGTCGATAATGACAGTCAACTTTATTTCGGCAAATCCAGCCAGTTTCCTGCCAAAAGTCGAAATTTCGACCTACCTTACAGCAGGGAACGCTCAAAGTTGGGGTCGCGGCTCCACGCCACCGCCTCTTCCCGGCTGATGATCCCCGCCCTATATAAATCCCGCAAGGCGGAGTCGAAAGTCTGCATACCGTAACGGCCCCCGGTCTGCATCTGCGAGACGATCTGGTGGGTCTTTCCTTCCCGGACGAGATTACGGATGGCATACGTGGCCACCATGACCTCCACGGCGGCCGCGCGCCCGGGCCGGTCGATGCGCGGCAGTAAAATTTGCGAAATCACCCCCTCGAGCACGTTGGCCAGCTGCACCTTGACCTGCTGCTGCTGGTGGGGCGGGAACACGTCGATAATTCGGTCTATAGTTTGCGCGGCACCGGAAGTGTGCAGGGTGGCCAGAACCAGGTGACCCGTCTCCGCCGCCGTGATCGCCGTGGCGATGGTCTCCAGGTCCCGCATCTCGCCCACCAGGATGACGTCGGGGTCCTCCCGTAAGCTTGCGCGCAGGGCCGCCGCGAAGGAAAGCGAGTCCTGGCCGATCTCCCGCTGGTTCACCAGGCTTTTTTTGTGCCGGTGAACGTACTCGATGGGATCTTCGAGGGTGATGATGTGGCAGCGTTTCGTTTCGTTTATGAGGTCCACCATGGCCGCCAGCGTTGTGGTCTTGCCGCTTCCCGTAGGTCCGGTAACCAGCACCAGGCCGCGGGGCTTCTTGGCCAGCTCGCCGACCACCGCGGGCAGACCCAGTTCCGCCAGCGCCGGAATTGACGCGGGGATAAGCCGGAGCACCAGGGCCGTCGACCCCCGCTGGCGGTAAGCATTGACCCGAAAACGGCCCCCTTCCGGCAGGGCATAGGCGAAGTCTATTTCACCTGTTTGCAGGAATTGATCGTAACGGTACTGTCCCATAATTTCCCTGGCCATCGCGTCCGTCTCTGCGGCGGTTAACGGAGACTTCTTCTCCGGGGGCAACTCCAACTCGCCCCACTCCGGCGCATTTAAAGGCAAGAGCTCGCCGTACAGTCTCAAGGCCGGAGGACTGCCGGTGGTCAAGTGCACGTCAGAAGCATTCAGGCGCGCCGCCAGGGATAAGAGCTCCGGAATCCGCCAGGGCATACTCTCAACTCCTCGCTAAGCCAGAGGGCCTACTTTTACGCCGAAATCCGCTCAAGAGCGAGCCTTTACTCCACGGCATAGGCCACGCGGATAATCTCGTCCACGGTTGTGGTGCCCGCCAGAACCTTGCGGATGCCGTCTTCCTTTAACGGCACCATTCCTTCCCGGACCGCCTGCCGTTTGATCTCGTCCGCCGGCGCCTTGGCGTTGGCCAAAGCCTTGATCTCCCTTGTGGCCGACAACACTTCCTGGATACTCGTCCGTCCCCGGTAACCGGTATGCCCGCACGCGCCGCACCCGCGACCGCGGTGGAGAGTGAGCGGCTGGTCGTCGGGCACGCCTAGAAAAACCCGCTCCGGTGCTCCGGGCTCCACCGGGTAAGCCGTGCGGCAACGAGTACAGATGACCCTTACCAACCGCTGCGCCACCACACCCCGCACTGAGGAAGCAACCAGGAAGGGCTCGATCCCCATGTCAATCAGGCGGGTGAAAGCCGCGGCGGCATCGTTGGTATGCAAGGTAGACAACACCAGGTGGCCCGTATTAGCGGCCCGGATCGCAATTTCGGCCGTTTCCCGGTCTCGGATTTCCCCTACCATTACAATATCGGGGTCCTGGCGCAAGATCGCCCGCAAGCCGACCGCAAATGTCAAGCCGGCTTTAGGGGCCACACCCGTCTGATTAATGCCTGGCAGCGAGTACTCAACCGGGTCCTCGATGGTGATAATGTTTTTCTCCGGTCTGTTCAGCTCGTTCAAAACGGCATAAAGGGTAGTGGTCTTGCCGCTGCCCGTGGGTCCCGTCAATAAAAGCATGCCGTAAGCGCCGCGAATAAGGTTTTGAAAGCGGGCCAGATTATCCGGCGAAAAACCCAACCGGTCAAGTTTTAGAAGCGCAACACTTTTATCCAGCAAGCGAAGCACTGCCTTTTCCCCGAAGACGGTGGGCATGGTAGAAATCCGGAGGTCAATTTCCCGGTCCGCGTGTTTTAGCTGCACCCGACCGTCTTGGGGTATTCTTTTTTCGGCGATATCCATACCCGCCATAATTTTGATTCTGGAAATAACCGCGGACTGGATGCGCGCCGGTAAACTCATCACCTCGCGCAAAACGCCGTCGATCCGGTAACGAACCCGCACCTTGTTTTCTTGCGGCTCGATGTGAATATCACTCGCCCTTTGGTTAATTGCACCCTCAACAAGGGAGTTAACCAGACGCACCACAGGGGCGTCTACAGCTGTTACCTCTTCGGTGCGCGCAGGCAGCTCTTCCTCTGCCGGCGTGCCGGCGGCAATCTCTTGTACCGCTCTTTGCATCCCGGCGGGGCCAAAAAACCGCTCAATGGCTTCTTCTATTTCCCGCTCTGTGGCCATTACGGGGTATATGTCGTAGCCGGTCGCCACCCGCAGGTCGTCAATGACTACAACATTCAGCGGATCCGCCAGCGCGGTGATTACCCGGTTGCCTTCTTTCTTGACCGGCACCACCTTGTGGCGCCGCACCAGCGGTTCGGGAAAACTGCTAACCAGTTCAGCATCCGGCGTTATATCGGCCAAGCTCACGCGGGGAATGCCCAGTTGGTATTCCAGCACTTCAAGGATGACGTCTTCGGTCACGTACCCCAGGTCGACTAAAACCTTTCCGAGACGTTGGCCGGTCTGGCGTTGCACCCTTAAGGCCTCTTCCAGCTGCTCGCGCGTGATAAACCCACTTTCTACCAGGATATCGCCAAGAGGTCGCTGGTGCGCACTAATCGCCACCGGGCAACCCCCCCCTCTGACAAGACAATAGTTTCCCGGAAAGTTCAACCCCCGCCGCCCCTGTTAATATTGATCTTAACACAGCACAAGGATTTGCTCCACATTGATTAGGAGGCCATAGAGGTTTGAGCCCCAAAAACATCCCTGCACTGCCGATCGGGTAGCTCCGGGACTTCAGGCCCACGATCAGCTCACGGGTCAAGATAGTTTCGCTCCTTGAGATAGTTCAGAATCAGCCGGACGGTTTCCGCCGGCGTGTGTTTCCCGGTATCTATGGTGAGTTCAGCCACGTCGTAAGCGCCCGCCCGCGCCTGCAGGAGTTCGTCAATGCGACCACGGACGTCTCCGTGCAGCAAAGGGCGGTTTTCTTTCCGCCGCACGCGGTCGTAGATGACCGCGGGATCGGCCGTAAGGGCGATCAACACCCCGCCGGCACGCAGGTTCCGAACGTTATCCGGATCGAGCACAATCCCCCCGCCGGTGGCCACGACCAGCCCCTGCGGTGCGGCCAGTTTCCGGCACAAAAGCGTCTCCTCGGATCGAAAACGGATCTCCCCGTCTTCCTTGAAGATCCGGCTGACCGGTTTTCCCACCAGCCGCTCGATCTCGGCGTCGGTGTCCATAAAAGGCCGATCCAGCACGCGGGCCAGGCGCCGCCCGATCGTCGACTTTCCAGTACCCATAAAACCGATCAGCACTACATTGCGCAACGCGGCCGTCCCCCTTTTTTCGTTCGCCGGTCCCCGGTCAGCACACGGTATGCTTAACAATCAGTCGCCCGCCGGGCCTCCGTTGATCCTTTCCAGGTAACGCCGGTAATTATCAAGGAATTCTTCCAGGCTGTCGCCGCCGAACTTCTCCAGGCAGGCCCGGGCCAACTCGAAGGCCACTACGGCCTCGCCGATCACGGCCGCGGCCGGAACGGCACAGATATCCGAACGTTCGAAGGCCGCCTCGGCGGGAAGGCGGGTAAGCAAATCCACACTCTTGAGCGGACGGCGCAGCGTGGGAATCGGCTTCATGGCCGCGCGGACGACGATCGTTTCGCCGTTGGTCACCCCGCCCTCAATACCGCCGGCCCGGTTGGTAAGGCGGTAAAAGCCGCGTTTATCAGCATGGTAGATCTCGTCCTGGACCTCGGAACCGGGCAGGGCCGCCCCCGCAAACCCCAAGCCGACCTCCACCCCCTTAATGGCCTGGATGCTCATCAACGCCCCGGCCAGGCGCCCGTCAAGCCGCCGGTCCCACTGGCTGTACGAACCAAGACCGGGGGGCACACCGTAAGCCCGGATTTCAAACACGCCGCCCAGGGAATCACCCTCATCGCGGATGCGGTCGATCTGTTCCACCATGCGCAGGCTGGCCACCGCGTCCGGGCACATGACCCTGGACTCCGCCGCCCGCGCCTGCAGGACATCCGGTGGCAGATCAGGAATGGCGGCCTCCACTTTACCGATCCGGACCACCAGCCCCAGAATCGTAACGCCCATTTCCTCCAGCAGGCGACGGGCCAGACTGCCGGCCGCCACCCGGGCGGCCGTCTCCCGGGCGCTCGCCCGCTCCAGCACGTTCCGGACGTCCCGGTGCCCGTACTTCAGGGCGCCGGCCAAGTCGGCGTGCCCGGGACGGGGGCGGGTTACCACGTGGTCACCGGTGTACGCTCCCGGCCTGGGGTCCATAGTTTTGGCCCAGTTCTCCCAGTCCCGGTTTTCAATCTGCAGGCAGACGGGACTACCCAGCGTCTTGCCGCCGCGAACACCGGCCAGAATCCGCACCCGGTCCTGCTCGATCGTCATCCGCCGGCCGCGTCCGTAACCCTGTTGGCGCCGGGACAGGTGCCGGTTTATGTAGTCGGCTTCGATCGGCAGTCCGGCCGGCAGCCCCTCCACGATGGTGGTCAAGGCCGGCCCGTGGGATTCACCGGCGGTCAGGTAACGCAACAAGTTTAAACACCCCGGTCTCTTAGCGTTTCAGGCAGGACCAAAGGGCCTGCCGCATAGTTTCTAACGGTGCTTCTTCCCCCGTCCACAGTTCGAAGGCGACGGCCCCCTGATGCAAAAGCATGCCGAGCCCGTTCGCTGTTTGGGCACCGGCCCCGCGGGCCATTTGCAGAAAGGAGGTCTCGGGGGGGTTGTATACCAGATCATACACCAAATGATTGGCGGATATCCACGCCGCCGGCACCGGCGGGCGGTCGTGCACGGCGGGGTGCATACCCAGGGAGGTGGTCTGGACCACCAGGCAGGCCCGGTCAAAAGCCGACCGGGCCTGCGGGTCGGCCGTTTCTAACGCGTCCCAGCCGTAGGCCGCGGCCGGCACCCCCTGCTCCCTGACCAGGGCCGCCAGTCGGGCGGCCCGCCCCCGGGTGCGGTTGAAAACGATCAGTTCCCGGACGCCGTGCAGGGCTAAAGCCACCGCCACCGCCCGCGCCCCCCCGCCCGCGCCGAGGATGACCGCCGCTTCACCGCGGGGGTCCCGGCCGGCCTCCCGGACGGCGCGGATAAACCCGTAGCCGTCGGTATTGTGGCCCACCAGGCGCCCCTGCATGTTCACGATGGTGTTTACGGCCCCGATCAATCGGGCCTCCCGGGTAATCTCGTCCAGGTGGGACAGCACCCGTTCCTTGTGCGGTACCGTGACGTTGGCACCGACGAAATCAAGGGCCCTTAGAGCCGCCACCGCCGCCTCGAGCCGCTCCGGCGGCACCGGTGCGGCCAGGTAGACACAGTTTACCTGTGCGGCCCGAAAGGCGGCATTCTGCATGACCGGTGAAAAACTGTGGTGCACCGGATACCCGAGCAGCACTACCGCGCGGGTACTAGCGTCGATCATGGTCTGGCCTCCGGCTGAAACCATGACTTTTCCAAATACGCGGAAGCAACAGTTTCTCAAATTGCCTGCTGAACAGGGTGGTACCGATGAATTCCTTACCCGGTAACGGGTTGATCAAAATGGTGAAAAGGCCGAGGCGGTTGCCGCCGAAGATGTCGGTGAAGACCTGATCACCAACCACCGCCGTTTCCCGGCGGCTGACATTCATCATTTCCATCGCCAGGAGAAAAGGTTTACGGCGGGGTTTAACGGCCCGGAAAACGGCCGGGATACCGTGCGCTTTGGCCGCTTCTTCGGCTGCGGGGTGCCGGTTGTTGGACACGATGGCGATCTTAAAATCCTTGGCCCGCAGCCCGTCCATCCACGCCAGCAACTCGGGCGGAAAGGTCAGCTGCCCCCGTTCCACAATGGTATTGTCCAGGTCGAAGATCAAACCGCGAATCCCCTGCCGCCGCAGGTACTCGGGGTCAAGATCATAAATCGATGGAACGTACAAGTTGGGGAAAAACAGACGGCGCAGCAATAGGTCAAAACCTCCCCGCTTTTCAGCGCAGGCCGAAACGGACGGTGATCATATCCGCCAGCCCGGCCACGTCATCCGGATCGTAAACCGGTAGATCCAGTTCGGGCAGCCCCGAACCGACCAGGGCAAACAGCCCCCGGGGGTTACCGGGCCAGTTCTTCTCCGAACGCACCAGGATCTTCGGATAGCCCAGGTGTTTGTAACCCTCGACAATGACCAAGTCCAGACCCTGGAAATGAGACGCAATTTCCTCCAGAGACGGTTCGGCCGGCAACTCCCGGAACAGGGCCAACCCCCCGGGCGTGGCTATGGCCGACACCTCGGCCCCAGCCCGGGCGTGCTGCCACGAATCCTTTCCGGAGACGTCCAGATCGGCACCGTGCGGGCAGTGCTTGACCGTACCCACCCGGTAGCCCCGCTCCTTCAACACCCGCACCAACCCGGCCACCAGCCGGGTCTTGCCGGAATCCGAACTGCCCACCACGCAGACAAGCGGCGGCATACCGGGTACCGGGTGCTCCGGGGGCCAAACCCCGTTTGGCCGGGCTATAAGCTCGGCCCGGGCCAGGTCACCCGGATGGTTGACGTTGAAAAAAATGTCCCCCGGTTGGGCTAAGCCGGCAAAATCCTCTTCCACGTAATTTACCCGCACCCGGGCGAACAAATCCATTACCTTCAGGCGGCCCGCCGCCAGACAGTCTTCAATTACCGGGAGACACGACCTGGCGTAGGCCGCAAATAGCGGCTCCGGGTGCTTGCCGGCCTTGGGTACCGCACAGTCGTAACCCCAGGCTTTTTCGGTCACCTGCCGGGCCAGTCTTCCGTTTACAAAAGGCATATCGCACGCCACAATAAACGTGTGGTCATATGCGGCATAGGTTAGCGCGGCGTGAATGCCGCTCAAGGGACCACGCCCGGGGATCAGGTCCCGGTAAACCGGGAATCCCAGGGTCGCATACTTTTCGGGCTCGTTTGCCACGATCAGTACTTCTTCGAAGTGGGCCGCGAGTTCCTCCAGAATGCGCGCGATCATCGGCCGTCCGCCCACTTCCAAGAAGGCTTTATGGATCTTCATACGGGAATTTTTGCCCCCGGCCAGTACGGCCGCGGAAAACGGACGCCGTTCCAAATGCGCCCCTCCCAAGGTACCAGACTACAGCTATTCACCTTTTACTTCGCGTTTACTTCGCGGCCGCCGTCCGTTTTTCCTGCCAGTCACCGGCCCGACCGCTGGGAATCAAAAAGCCATAGAAAAGCGGCACACTTCGGCACCCAGCCGCATAAGCTTTAAGTGCACCCTTTTGTAACGAAGAAACGGAGGAATGCCGATGCTCCCCGCGGTACTCGGTGTTGGTCTGGTTTCGCTAATCAACGGTGTCCTGTTGCTGCTCTCGTACATTACCAACAATTCCTTCCCGCAGCCCCTCTCCCGTCAAGAAGAAAAAGAATACGTGCAGCGTATGCTGGCGGGCGACGAAGACGCCCGGAACGCCCTTACCGAACACAACCTGCGCCTGGTGGCCCACATCATCAAAAAGTACGACCGCGCCGGTGAAGACCTGGACGACCTGATCTCCATCGGCACCATCGGTCTCATTAAGGCCATCGACACTTTCAACCCGGCCAAGGGAGCCCGTCTGGCCACCTACGCCGCGCGCTGCATCGAGAATGAAATCCTGATGCACCTGCGGACGCTAAAAAAAGCCCGGTTTGAAGTCTCGCTCCAGGACCCAATCGGGATCGACAAGGAGGGCAACGAAATCACGTTGACGGACATCCTGGGTACCAACCCGGAGATCGTGGAAGAACAGGTGGAGAATCACTTTGAACAGCGCCGGCTTTGGGATAAACTATGCCGTCTCTCCCGGCGGGAGAAGAAGGTGCTGGCCCTGCGCTTCGGGTTGCTGGACGGCACCCGTCAGACCCAGCAGGAGATCGCCAAAAGCCTGGGTATTTCCCGAAGCTATGTCTCCCGTATCGAAAAGCGCGCGCTGCATAAGCTGACCAAGGAACTCTCTATCGACGCGGCGCACTGACCGCCGTGCTGCCAGGTTCTTCCCCCGTACACACAATGCACGGGTAGGAATAGACAACAAGTCGGGGGAGGGGGTTTTGTCATTTGCCCGTGGATAGGCTGTTGCAGCAAATCTGGCTGGGCATCAAAAAGATCGACAACCGGCTGCCCGCTCAGGAAGAGCACACCAGAGCGCGGTCACCCTGGGCTTCGCGCTAGAATAAGTTCGTCAGTAGGCGGGCAATGCCCACCGCGATGAATTCGATCATCAGGATGCCGACCCCGAAAACCAGAATCACGACGGCCATCGGCATCCAGGTCTTGAGATACGGTTTCAGCCTTTCCGTTTCCGCGTAGCACCGCCTGCAGAGCCAAACCGGGACGTGCTCTCCCCTCCGCTGTTCGACCAACACGCAGCGGCCCTCATCCGGATGGATCCGGCAGGAACACCGAGTACAGGTCTGTACCTCCAAGGACAACTCGCCGCAGCGGGACGGGCTCCGGAAGTCGGTCTTGTCGCCACCGTGGGAATATTCCTTGATCACGCGCTTGCACTCCCTGCATCGGAGATAAAAACACTTCGTTTATGTGTTCCGTGCCGCCCCGTCCGTTTCCTCCCGAAAAACATTAATGGTTGCCTCGGTTCCCCCGCAGGAATGCGACATTTTACGGCGAATGCCTTTCTGTATACCGTATACATTAAACCGGAGGTGAAGCCGTGGATAACCTGGAGATGGAGTCGCTCCACCTGCACCGCCGCCTGAAAGGGAAAATCGAGATTGCACCCCGCAAGCCCTTGCAGGGAATACAAGACCTGGCATTGCTCTACACGCCGGGGGTAGCAGCGCCCTGCCGGGAAATCAGCCGCGACCGCGGCTTGGTCTATGAGTACACCGCAAAAGGCAATACGGTCGCCATCATCACCAACGGTACCGCCGTGCTGGGATTGGGCGATATCGGCCCGGAGGCCGCCCTGCCCGTTATGGAAGGCAAGGCCCTGCTCTTTAAGACTCTCGCTGGCATCGATGCCTTTCCGATCTGCCTGGACTGCCGCGACCCGGCCGAGGTGATCCGGGTGGTTCAAGCAATGGCCCCGTCCTTCGGCGGAATCAACCTGGAAGACATCGCCGCTCCTGATTGCTTTGAGATCGAGCGGTGTTTGAGAGAAACCCTAAACATCCCGGTATTCCACGATGACCAGCACGGGACAGCCGTGGTGGTCGCCGCCGGTCTGGTGAATGCTCTGCGGTTGACCGGCCGCCGGATCGAAGAAACCAAGGTTGTGATTAACGGGGCGGGAGCTGCCGGAGTGGCCACGGCCCACCTGTTTCTCAAGCTGGGGGTGCAGCACCTGCGCGTGTGCGACCGGCTGGGGGTGCTCTATCCCGGGCGGCCGGGCGGTATGAACCCTTACAAGGAAGAAATCGCGGCCCTGACCAATCCCACTGGCGGCGGAGGAACGCTTGCCGATACCTTGCGCGGGGCGGACGTCTTCGTAGGACTGTCCCGGGGAGGGCTCTTGACCCGGGACATGGTACGCTTTATGGCTCCGAAACCCATTGTTTTCGCATTGGCCAACCCCGAGCCCGAGATCTCCCGGGATCAGGCCCGTGCCGCCGGTGCCGCGGTGATCGCCACCGGACGTTCCGACTGCCCCAACCAGATCAACAACGTGCTCGCCTTTCCGGGCGTTTTCCGGGGCGCGCTGGACGCCCGGGCCACGGACATCAACGGAGCAATGAAAATCGCCGCCGTCCGTGCCCTATCCGAATTAGTCGGCGATGATCTGCACCCGGATTACATCATTCCGGAGCCGGTTGACCCCCGGGTTGCGCCATCCGTCGCCCTGGCCGTCGCCGCCGCCGCGGTCGAGTCCGGGGTCAGCCGCGCCGACCAGGAACGGTCAGAGTAGCCAAGCAAAAAATTCGTCACAAAAAAAGGATAGTCCAGACCGGCCGGCGAACATAAATCAATTAACGGTGGTGTATTTGTGCGCTTAAAACCAGTGGAGCACCTATTATCGGCTTGGTTTTTTCATTATTTCGTTGGCAAGGTATGGGCCTGTGCGGACCGGCACCGGCGGATCACCCGGAGCGGAAGGAGGTGAACGCGCACATGCTGGAGGTACTCAAAGGTTTGCTGCTGCGGGATGAAAGAGGAAAACTGTACGAGTACGGTCTGCTGATCGCCTTGTTTGTGCTGCTCGGTGGTGGAGTTGTCATAGGTCTTTATGTTCAGTCAACCGGCGTGATGGAAGCTGTGCCGGAGATTTTCTTTGAGATTCTGGCCGAAACCCAATATGGCCATTAAGAGCCTTGTTTGCCGCACTAATAAAGGCGCCCCGGTTACCGGAGTGGTTCACGCTCCTCCGGATACTGGGGCGATAGTTTTTTAAGGGGAGCACTTGGCACAAATGGACCGGAACAGCGTGGTGGAGAGGTAGCGTTCACCCCGGTCGGGCAGAATGACGACCACGGTGCCGGAATCCATTTGTGCGGCAATCCGGACCGCCCCCACTACCGCCGCGCCGCTGGACATGCCGACGAAGATACCGCACCGGGTAGCCAGCGACCTGGCCATTTCAAAGGCTTCGCCGTCATGCACGGTGATTTTCTCATCCAAGAGCTCCGGGTGGTAGATCTTAGGTACAATCGCCTCTTCCATGTTCTTCAACCCCTGGATGGTGTGCCCTTTCGCCGGTTCTACGCCCACGATTTTGACCGCTGGCCTTTTCTCCTTCAGATACCTCCCCGCGCCCATCAGGGTTCCGGTGGTGCCCATGCCGGCCACAAACACGTCCACCTGGCCAGACGTCTGTGCGAAGACCTCCGGTCCGGTGGTTTCGTAATGCGCCAGGCTGTTGTTTTCATTATCGAACTGATTAAGCATAAAATGGCCCTCGGGATCTTCTTCCAAGATTTGCATGGCCTTTCGAATGGCGCCGTCTGTTCCCTCCCTGGCCGGCGTTAGGATCACCTCCGCCCCGAAGGCCTGGAGGATGCGGCATCTTTCCACGCTGACACACTCCGGCATCACCAGCTTAACGCGGTAGCCCTTGGCCGCGCCGATCATCGCCAGGGCGATGCCCGTATTCCCCGAGGTGGGTTCCAGGATCACCTTGCCCGGACGGAGCTGGCCTAACTCCTCGGCCTTTTTGAGCATGTAGTAGGCCGGACGGTCCTTGATGGAACCTCCGGGATTACCGGCCTCGAGTTTGCCCAACACCCTGACCCGCGGGTTTGGTGCCAGACCCGGCAGATCCACAAGGGGGGTATTGCCAATGGTGGACAAAATGTCCATGGTTTTTGCGCCTCCGCAAAAGGGTCAAAAAGTCCGCAAGACGGCACTAATTTAACCCTGATGTATTTCAACCTACCAGACCGTGATTCCTGCCTCCCCTTCCTGGAAATAGGCTGGATGCGCCGGCTCCCGATCGGGTGGCGGATAGCACCCGGGACACGCGCCCGTCCATCCCCCGGGCGTGGTGGATGTTATAGGTCAAGACTTTCAGCATCGGTCCGCCTCACTTTCCGACCATTCACGGATCACCAGTTTTTCGCGGAAGCGGCCCAACCGGGCCCTCAACCCGACCAGCAAGGAAGGGATCGGGCGCTGGATGAAGGGAACCATCCTTCCCCGGCTACTGGGTCTGCCGGGGGAAGCATTCGATACATGCGCTTTTGGGACGCGATGCGATGGACCTGGTTCGTGACGGGCACATTGCCCAGATCGAGGAAAGGCTCTGGCGCCGTATCCTGGAAAAGTGCCAGTTGCTCACGGGCGCCATTTTGTACGATACCACCAACTTTGCCACATGCATCGACAGCTTTACCAACTGCCAGTTGGCCCGGCGGGGTAAGGCCAAAAAGGGAAAACCGGGCCAGCGGTTGGTCGGGCTGGCCTTGGCTTGCATTTCTGGCCTCGGCCTCCCCACTTGTTCTTTTTTACGTGCAGCCGTGGCTGGATTTTCCCTCTAATGCTTAAGGTGAGGGAGGCGTCGAGCGCCCCATCACCAAAAAAGAAAGGGGCTTTGGGAAGACTATTCTGTTTTCCGACCGCCAGGACTGGACAAGTGAACAGATCATGCGGGTAATTTCGCTAATTACTGGCGATAGTCCGGTTGAAGATTTGACCCTAACCTTTGGACTCCCAACTCTTCTTGCCTTTTGGCCGGTGAGCCCTTCCTTTTCTGCGGCATATTTCCCCGACACGGTACATAAAGATTTAAAAACACCGCGGGGGTGTGCTCAAAAGTGTCCGTCCAGACTGAAACACCCGCCGGCCAGGCCCTTGACTGGGCGGCGATCGGCCGGGGGCTCCTGGTGGCCCTGGTACTGTCCGTATTGCTGAGTCTTTTCTCAACCCTGATACTGCATTTTTCCAGCCTGTCCGAAAGATTTCTGCCCTGGATCGCGGCCGCCATCTTGCTGATCAGTGTCTTCTGCGGCAGCGGCCTGGCCGCGGCCCGCGCCGGAGAAAAGGGGCTCCTGCACGGCCTCGGAGTCGGGCTCGGTTTCCTGGTTTTGCTGTTGATCCTGGGCACCCTGCTCTTCCCCGACCCGCTAACGCTGATGGGCGTATTGGAAAAACTCCTCCTGGCCGCGTCCGCCGGCGCCTTGGGCGGTGTTCTGGGGGTAGCCCTGGCGGACTAGGGCAGCGCCTGCAACTCGTCCGGGTAGTTGGTTAACCGCTCCAGGCCGCCGTCGGTAACTAAAAAGGTGTTTTCAATCCCAACTACGCCCGCGCCCGGAAAAGCAAACTTGGGTTCCAAAGCAAACACCATGCCGGGCAACAATGTAGTCTCCTGGCCGGAGGCCAGGACGGGCAGTTCGTTCAGTTCCAGGCCCACCCCGTGCCCCACGAACCGGACCGGGTTGTCATGCCCCATGAAGTGGGCGGCCAGCCCGGCTTCGGCCGCCAGGGCCCGGGCGCGTTCGTAAACGGCCGCGGCCGTCCAACCGGGCCGGACCTCGCGGCTCAGCGTTTCCTGAATCTCCAGGGCGATCTGGTGCGCCCTTGCCAGCCTTTCCGGCAGCCTCCCGAGGACAAAAATCCTGGTCATGTCTACAATATAGCCGTGGAAGATACCGGGATAATCGACCAACACCGGCTCGTGGCGTTGGAGCGGTTTAAAGGACGCCCCGAAACGAAAAGCCGGCCCGACTCCCGGCCCCCCTACCGCCCCGTCGAAGAAGCTGGTAACCAAAGCGGTCTCACCGGTCATCAGGTGCCCCCAAAAGGGGGAAGCATTCAACCCGCGCATCCGCAGCAAGCCCTGATGACCCGCGCGGCGCGCCTCGGCTTCAAGCAGGCCGGCCATCTCCACCTCGGTCCGCCCTTCCCGCAGGATTTCGGGCAGCACCCCGTACACAGCGTCCATGCGCCGACCCGCATCCCGCATCAGCTCGATTTCGTAGGGCGTCTTCACCGCCCGGATTTCCTTGACCAGAGGCGTGCAGTCGGCGAACGTCACCCCCGGGAAGACCTTTTGGTAGTAATGGTAGGTGGCCACCGGCAGAACGTCAAACTCAAGGCCCAGCCGTGACGGCCGCGGATGACCCGC
The DNA here is from genome assembly GCA_002375985.1 of Firmicutes bacterium UBA3572. Classification (GTDB taxonomy): domain Bacteria; phylum Bacillota; class Desulfotomaculia; order Desulfotomaculales; family Desulforudaceae; genus Desulfopertinax. Next base: position 120,433 of record DFNH01000024.1, read on the forward strand.
CGCCGCGATCAGATCCGGCAGTTGCCGGAAGCTCTTGATGGGGACCACCTCTTCGACCGCCGCATCCGCCCGGGCCAGGGCGTAATCCCGGCGCACCATGAAAAGCGATTTCCCCGCCGCCGGAATGTAAAGGTGCCCGTCCTGATAGGTGCCGGTGAAGTAAATCACGTCGGCGGCCTGGACCAGAAGCGCGCCGTCCAGTCCGCGCGCCCGCAGAAGATCCTGAAACCGCTGCCGCCGTCCGGCGTACTCGCCCGGTGGTACCTCCATTTGCCGCAGCATACACCGCTCCTCCTTGGCTTATAGGTACTATATATTCATATTTTTCTAATGCTAAACCCAAACACATCGCCTGTCAACAAACGAAATGGCTGGCTTGAACCCGGTCAAGTCCGCATTCCGGTGTAAATTTTCCCTGGTAGACAAGATCATTCCGTTTTAGCCTGCACTTACGTGGGTATCTGCATGGCTCACCTCCTTGCGCTGTTTTTCCGTGTTAGCCTTCCACTCCCAGTACTCTGCCATGTCGAAATAGCGGGATCCAGAAGACCAAGCCTCATCGATCTCCACAACCACCGCCTAAGAACTGCCTCAGGGCCGACTCCTCGTTGGGGAAGATCCGGATCACCCGCTCCCATTCTACCATGCCGTTTGTCGGGTCTTTTATGGGGTCAGTATACAGGCGGTGAGTTTGGTGCACCCGGGCCAAGGTCAATATCCTTACGCATCTGGACGGGACGGTCCGGTCAGGAATAATGACGGTTTGGCATGCAAATACTCAAATTGGGACGCGAAATAAGGGGCAGGGGGGTAAGCCGATGCGACGGGCCATAATGTGGGCCGCTAAGTTGGTCTTAATACGCTTCCTGTGGAATCGGGTCGTCAACCGGTTTCGTAATCGTGCCGCCAGGGTGTTTACGGTACGAAACCTGTTCGGGGAATCATTAGCCACCTGGATGCAAATGCGCAAGCTCAAATAACCCGAAAGGCAATTAGTAACCCCAATCGTAACCGAAATCGGTGACCCGCCACCCGGAACCGGTACGCACCAACTCCCAGCGGCCCTCGCCGAAAAGCTCGGCGTTGTCGGCCCAGTCCCGAAAGTAAAGGTGCGCCCGCACCCGGGCCCGATCCCCGTCAATCTGGAATTCATCCCAACGTACAATTGAAGCGGGGTTTACGTTATCGGTGTACCACTGACTCCAAACTTCCGTGACCACCGCTTCCAGCGCCGGCGAAGTGTATATTTCGCTCAGGCGCAATTCCAGTTCCTGGCGGTCTTGGGCTTGGGTATACTCCAGGCAGGTTACCGCGCGCTCCACCACCCGCTTGATTTCCAGCTCGTCTTCGGGCCTGGGACTGTAATAACCCGTTTGGCCCACAATGATCGGTCGAAACAAGACCAATACAACCAGTCCGACCACAATTACCACGTACAGTAAAAGCCTCCTCAAGGCCACTCACCCTGTAATATTTTACCAAAAGAAATGGGCCAAAACTACCGCCAAAGAAAGCTCATATCTGTCGAACTTCTGGAAAGAAATATACTTTGAAAGCTGGAAGGAGGTATGCCACGTGGAGGCGGAATACATTCAATCCTGTATCGCCCATCTCCAGAGCACGGCCAATGACTTAAAAACCATTAGCAGCAACATTCCCAATCCGGCCGCCAAGGCCGAACTGCAAAAGGCTTCCGGTTCCATCGACGCCTGTCTGAAACAATGCCTGGCCGCACTCGACAAACTTGAAAGGCCCGTTTAGCGGGAGGAGAAACCGTTGGCGCTGGAAAGTGAGTTCTTACGGTCCTGCTTGGAAAAGTGCCAGATTACCGCCGCCGATCTGGACAATCTCAGTCGGCGGCTCGGCGATCCGGAGGCGCGGGAAAACCTGCGGCAGGCGCGGCAGTCCCTTAACGACTGTCTCAAACATTGTGAGTTTGCCTACAAACTGATTTAAGAAGCAACTGGTCGCCGGGACCATACTCACCGACGACCAGAGGCTAGTTCTGTTTGGTTCGGCTTCCGGTGTAGTAAATCAGGCCGGCCGCCAAAGCAATCAGGGCGACCAACAGTATCAGCCCCAGCAGTTCTAACTAAGGTCAGCATCAACAACCATCAACCCCCTGCAGCCGCCGCTCCGCAAGATGCGACTGGGGCACTGCTGTCCGCAGGCGCCAGAGTAGCGCAAAACAGATAAAACCCAGTCCTAACACCAACAGAGCCTCCCCGAAGCCCCGCTCTTTTGCCATTAGCTTTTTGTCCCCCCCCTTAAGAACCCATTTTCCCCGGCAAAACCCGCTTTATACCGTGGTGCTTCAAGCGTTCAGGGGACCGAAAGTTGAGCAAACCACCGGCTCACCAAAACGAAAAGAACAACGGCTGCTAAAAAAACAAGCACCGGGTGAAGGCCGCGCTTGGCCCGCGGCAGGTTCCTGCCCCGGGTCGGGCGCCGATCCAGGCCGCTTCGTTTGGCATCAGACCGAACCTTTTCCCGGCGTTTATTATTCCGGAACCGGTCTAGCCGGTAAACATTGCCTTTTTGCTTTTTGGGCGGCTCTTTTATAGACATTCCGGCTAACCCTGCTTAAAACCTTGCGTACTTCTTAGTGATCGTGTTCTTCAGGACCGGGATACTCGCGATCAAGCAGTTCCGTATATTTGTCTGGGATCGGTATCACGTGGGTACGCGGTTCTTCCCCGGGCACGGCAATCTGGAATACGAGCTCATAACCATCCCCCGAGGCACGCTTCCGCGGGCGCCATTGCTTTAAAACCATCCCAGGTGTCTCCATGGCCGCCAGAACAGTCTGGTCACACCAGCGAAAAAACTCCTCACGAATCGGCGAATACAGTTCCACGCTTAACGCCCCCAAAAAAATGATGTTCCGAACAAATAAAACCTGCCGCAGGCTCGACTCGCGCAGCGCCGCCGGCGCCGGTGCAAGCTATCGTCAGCCCCCTCGAAACAAGCGCAGCGCAAAAACAACTCCCACACCAACGGCCAACACCAACAGGATGTCGGTAATTTCCATTCGCGCAACAATCCTTTCCGCCTGTTCTGGCAGACCCATTTCCAAAAAATATTTTACCAGTTTTGTGACCAAAACTCCAGTTTGTTGCCTTTAAAGCTTTTTGCGTTGTCAGCGATTTTGCCTCTCGGCAGGGCAACATCGACATCCGACAGGGTGTAGTTCTTAAGCCGTCGGACAGCCGGATTATCCTGATATTGGGCTTTATGGCCGTTCTACCCTATCAGAAAAATATTAAATTTTTTTACAAGCACTTCTGATTAAGGTCTACGCACAATATAAGTACCTTGTCATCATAACAGTTTGTACATTTAGCTGATACCGTTACACATAGATTGCCCGATGCCAGAGATATGTACGGTTCGGTGATATATATATTTAAACCGGTGCTTATAAAAAGGTAATAATCTTTTAAGGAATGGTCCGATCCTTTTTGAGCAGGCTTGAAGATAAACTTTTGCTGCCTTGGCAGTTTGTTGTAATTGCAAATTGTTTCACTCAATTGAATGCCCGATTCATCAAGAACATAAATACATTCGATAGCTCGATAGCTGTCAACCATCTCCATCAACTTTCTGTCTATATATTCTAAAGGTATTACGGAAAGCTGCTCAACAATATTGCTTACGATTGCCCGGGACATTTTTTGTACTGATTTCTGGTTACTTATCTTTTCAACCATGTAGTTTTTAAACCTGGAAGCTATATGGTTGATTTTATTGTTAACCAGTTTTATACAAGCACTATCAACCATCTGTGGTTTTGAAAAGTAATATCCCTGGAGCATGTCGACCCCGAGTTCAAGAATTGAAATTGCTTCTTCTTCTCTTTCTATACCTTCTGCTACCACCAGAGAACCTATGTTTTTGGCTAAATTTACCAAAGACTTGAGTACTTCCTGTTTATAATATTCCTTATTAATGTCTTTCACCAGCGACTTATCTATTTTTAATACATCCGGTTTCGCTATAGAAATTCGGCTCATGTTAGAATGTCCTACACCTACATCATCCAGTGCTATTAAAAAACCATGGTTCTTGTATGCATTTACAAACTTTTCCAGGGCTTTTGCATCATTTACTTTGGATTCCACGATTTCTATTACTATATTGTTCGGGTTTATATTTAATTTGTCGACCAGGTTTATCAGTTCACTGTAACATGCATTATCTTTACCAATTATAGAAGCATCTACGTTAAGAAATAGTAACAACAAATTATCCTTATCAAAAAGTACATGCTTAAAACAGGCAAGTGCCTTTTCCCTGCACAATCTATCCAGGTCTATTGTTAATTCTTCCTTTTCAGCAAGGTTAAATAAAATACTTGGCGGTATAACTTTGGAGTCAATAGTACAAATTCCCCTGGACAAAGCTTCAAAACCCACTATTGATTTTTTCTTTACAGATACAACCGGGTGAAAATATGTCTTAATATTTCGAGAAATTATAATATCATGTATTCTTATATTTTCATATTCTGCCAGTATCATATCCGATCACCTTACTTTAATTGAGGTACATTTTTTATGTATCGTAACAAAACAGCCTACCCCCTTAAAGGGATAGGCTCCTCTGCCATGCATTACTGACGCCCCGTTACGTCGCGTTTTGTTTTAAATTATACTATATCTTTATCTTTATACCATATTTTTGGTTTGAAGGGAATACTGACACCGAAAAGTGGTTTTTGCGCCTTTCTCATGCCTTCCGACCACCAGAACGGCCTTTTCACCCGCATTTGCGCGCGAGACCAGCGGTTGATTTCCCTGGAAGAATCCCTGGACTGCGGGGGTGTCAGGGTTGTCACTTTTTCTTTTCGTCCTGGGATTCTTGCTTATCGCTCCAGGCTCCCAAACCCAATGACTCCTTAGCCGCTTCCCAGGCGCGGGCGATGACGTTCGGGTTTTCATTCTTGCCCTCCGCCCGCTGTTCGCTTGGGACGAAATTACCCTGGTCGCGATCATCCTTTCCCCGCTCCAGGCCTTGCGGGTCCTGTTTACCGGCAGACATACTGTTAATCACCCCGGTCCTAGGATGCGCCCCGCCAGGACCGAATATGCAAGCTGGCGGCAGATGTTTCTTCAACAGCCGGAGAATCCGCCTGCGAGTTAATACATAAGTACTTTACGGTGCTTTCCGCTAGCCGGGCGTACCTGTTCAGGACCGCGTCCAGCATCCGTCCCTGGAAATGCGCCCAATTCCTTTTTTTCTGCGTGAAAAACTTTTAACAAACCCTTCTGAGAACAGGGCACAAAACCCTTGCCCCCATCAGGAGGCAAGGTTTCGGTTACACAAGGCCCTGTCCGCAATGCGAAAAAAGACACCACCGAGGTGCAGTTCACCGCCGGTGGTGTGGACATGCTGCTGGTAGCCCCAACGGGACTCGAACCCGTGTCTCCACCTTGAGAGGGTGGTGTCCTCGACCGCTAGACGATGGGGCCTGGAAGTGATTTGGCTGCGGGACTAGGATTCGAACCTAGACTAGATGATCCAGAGTCATCCGTGCTACCGTTACACCATCCCGCAGCAAAGAGCGCGATAGTAATTATAGCACATCAGGCCTCGGCGCGCAAGTTGATATCAATCCAATCCACCGCCCGTTCAAGCCGGGCCAGGCATTCTTCCTTGCCCAGAGTAGCCATGATGTCAAACAGCCCCGGCCCCACGGTTCGCCCGGACAGGGCCAACCGCGTGGGGTGGATAAGCGCGCCCCCGGAGATGCCCATCTCGTCGATTACCCTCCGGTAGGCTTGCTCGGTTGCCTCCACCGTAAACTGATCGCTCGGCACGGCGGCCAAGGCTTCCCGTCCCCGAGCCAGGAGTTCGGTTACACCGGGTTTGGCGAAGTATTTGCGTATACCCTTTTCTTCGTAGGTGAAATCGGACCGGTAAAAGTAGGCCGCGGCGTCACGGAGTTCGGCCAAGGTGTGGACACGGCTCCGCACCGTTTCCACCACCCGGTTCAGGTAGTCCAACTCCGCCGCCCCAGGAACGGCGCTGACGTATCCGGCCTCCTGCATAAAGGGCAGGACCGCCTCCACCACGCGCGCCAGCGGTAGCGAGCTCAGGTACTGGCCGTTTAACCAGGTCAGCTTGCGCACATCGTAAATGGCAGCGTGTTTGGAAACCGCCTCCAGACTAAACAGCTCTTGGATTTGTGCCAGGGTCATCTGTTCCCGTTCGTCCCCGGGCGACCACCCCAGCAGGGCCAGGTAATTGACGATGGCCTCGGGCAGAAACCCTTCGGCGCGAAACTCCTCCACCGCTGTGGCCCCATGACGCTTGGAGAGCTTGGACCGGTCTGGCGCCAGGATCATGGGCACGTGCGCAAATGCGGGCAGTTGGTAACCGAGCAAACGGTAAAGCACAATCTGCTTGGGCGTATTGGAAAGGTGCTCCTCGGCCCGGATAACGTGGCTGATGCGCATGGCCGCGTCGTCCACCACGCAGGCGAAGTTGTAAGTCGGCCCGCCGTTGGACTTCAGGATAATGAAATCGTCCAGCGTGGCGTTGTCGAAGCTGACCTCGCCCCGGATCAGATCATGCACAACGGTGGTGCCGGTACGGGGCACCCGCACCCGCAGCGCGGGCCGGATGCCGGCTGCTTCCTTCGCCTGGCGCTGGGCCGCGGTCAGTGTACAGCAGCGCCGGTCATATCGCGGCACTTCCCCTCGCTTCCGGGCCTCTTCCCGCTGCTGGGCCAACTCCTCCGGCGTGCAGTAACACCAGTAGGCTTGACCGCTTTCCACGAGGCGCCTGGCCTCCGCTTGGTATATTTCAAACCGGTCGGACTGACGATACGGACCGTAGGGCCCGCCCAGGTCCGGACCTTCGTCCCAATCCAGGCCCAGCCAACGTAAGCTTGTGGCAATCTGAACGGCCGCCTCTTCGATATTGCGGCCGGTATCGGTGTCTTCCAGGCGCAGGACAAAAACCCCTCCCCGGCTACGGGCGAAAAGCCAGTTGAACAGGGCCGTCCGGGCACCCCCGATATGTAAGTTGCCCGTGGGACTGGGCGCAAATCTGACGCGTACGGTATCCATTGCCTCGCTCCTTGTTTCCTTAGTGTAATTCTTGCCTCTGTTATTATAGTGCCTAAATTTACCGTGTGTAAACGGTTGGGCTATCCCAGCTGTCGCTCCAGCGCCAAAAACCGCTCCTTCCACTCCCGACCGCCGGTAAAACCACCGGGAGAACCATCGGCACGGATGATCCGGTGGCAAGGCACCACCAGGGGCGTGCGGTTTTTTCGCAGGGCATTGCCCACCGCCCGAGCCGCGCCGGGCTTTTCCAGCATCTGCGCCAGTTCCCCATAGGTACGGGTTTGACCGAAAGGCACCGCCCGGCAAGCCGCCAAAACCACCCGTACAAAGGGGGTGTATCCCGACCAGTCCACAGGCATGTCCGCAAACGAGGCCGGCCGACCGGAGAAATAGGCCTCCAGCTCATCAAGGAGGATGCGGTCCAACAAACCGCCAGGAGGGTTAATCGGCCCTTTGGCCAATTCCTTCAACCGCTCAAGCGCTTTTGGCCGGTCGGGCTGCGGTAGCGTCAACGCCCAAAGTCCGGTGTCCGTCCGGCAATATCCCACCCAACCGAAAGCGAACCTGGCCACCGCACCGATCATTGGACATCTCCTTTTTCTGGATTTATCCGCCCAATTATGCCCCGGTTGCAATCTGTCTTTCGCCGTCGCCCGCCGTTTTTCCTGTACAGGTAAGGAATCTCGCTAAACCTCGATGATCACCCGGACGTCCCCCTCCTTGCGCAGTAGGTAGCAGTGGATGCGCCCGCGACGGCGGATAAAACCAAGGTCGACCGCTCCGCCCCGCACCCGGAGGTTGGTTACGGTCAGCTCCCCCAGCCATGACGGCAGCCTGGGTTGCGCAATCCGTAAACCATCCGGAGAACTGGACAGGCCGAGCATGGCTTGCAAAAACATAAACGGCGTCCCGACCGCCCAGGCCTGGGGGTCACAGGCGATCGGGTAACGGACCGGAGCTCCGGTGGGGCGCCTGGTAAAGCCGCAAAACAGTTCCGGCAAGCGGTAGTAGGGGAAGTGCAGCGAAGCTTCGAAAAGCCTGGTAAACAACTGCTCCAAATGGTCTAGGTGACCATACCGGCGCAGGCCGGCGGCGATCACGGCATTGTCGTGAGGCCAAACCGAACCGTTGTGGTAACTCATCGGGTTATAGGGTTTTTCCCACTTGCTTAACGTCCGGATGCCCCAGCCGGAGTACATATCGGGTTGAAACAGCCGCCTGATGACTTTGCCGGCCGTTTCCGGCGCCAGAATACCGGTAAAAAGGCAATGTCCCATGTTGGACACGACGGTGCGCACCAGTTGCTTTTGCCCGTCAAGGGCAAACCCCAGGCACTCCTTATCCGCCATCCAAAAGTCACGCATAAAGCGCTGCCGCAAATCTTGAGCCTGGGTCTGCAGGCGCCGGGCTTCATCCACTTCCCCCAGGGCCGTAAACAGCCTCGCGCCTTGTTCCATGGCCAGATACCAATAGGCCTGGACCTCGACCAGGGCAATGGAAGGCTTGGCCAAACTCCCGTCGGGATGGACCAGCGCGTCCCAGGAATCTTTCCAGCCCTGGTTGGTCAGACCGCCCTTTGCTTGCCCCACGTATTCAAGGTACCCGTCACCGTCGCGGTCACCGTATTCCCGGCACCAGGATAGGGCAGCAATCAAAGAGTGGCGCATTTCCTCCAGCAGCGCGTCGTCCCCGGTCCACTGGTGGTAAGCGCCCAGAAGGATCACGAACAGAGGGGTGGCATCTATGGAGCCGTAATAAGGAGTGTGCAGGATTTCCCGGCAGTTTGCCATCTCTCCCCGCCGCATTTCGTGCAGGATTTTGCCCGGCTCAACCTCACGGTGCGCATCCACTTCCCGCCCCTGGTAGCGGCTTAAAAAACGCAGGGTGTCGCGGGCGATGTCCGGGTTCAAGCAGAGGGTTTGCCAACCGGTGATCAGGGCGTCCCGGCCGAAAGGAGCCGCATACCAGGGAATGCCGGCCTCCACGATTTGGCCGTCGGGATAAGTGGTATAGAGAGCCCGTAGATCGGTCACGGATCGCTCCAGACTGTGGTTGAACACCTCGTTACCCGAAACAAAGCGGGTACAGCTGTCTTTCCACTTCCGGTACTCGTTGGCCTGGTCCACTGCGGCGGACACAAAAGCCGTTTTTACCTCCTGCCCCGCCGGCGGTGGCACCAAAGCATCGCCTTGGCCCTCCTCCAAAACGGGCTGAAACAACCAGGTCAGATGCACCTTCTGCTGCGGGGGCAACTCTATGTCAAAGGTGCACAACGCCCGGCCCGGTTCGAGCCGCATCCGGACCGGCGGGAGGTCAAAAACCGCCCGGCACCCCCGGACGATCCCATCCAGGCCGCGGTAGCGGAGCATGAAAGAGTCCCCGAATGACACGGGTTCCAACAGGGTTCCCCGCCGTCGTCTGTCGGCGCCCCGGATTTCGAAAATGTCGCGAAAATCAGATCCTACTAACACCTTCAAGGTGAGCATAACGTGGGCAAGGTTGTAGTTCACCAGGCGAAGGCGCTGGTAAAAACCCTGCCGCATCACCCGCAGCAAGCGCAGGTGAATACTCTGGGGCGGAATCTCCCGCCCGTCCAAATGCATTTCGGCATTGGTCAACTCAATCTGGCTGAAATGACTCCCCCTGGTAGCCGAGGACAACAACACGGGCCTGGTGTTGTTAATAAAGTGTTCAAGACAGCTAAGGTACCGGGTGTCGCGGAAGTAAAGGCCGAGACCGGCCATGTTCTCGGCCGGGATGTCTCCGTCGGGCCGGCTGGTCAAAAACAGGTCTCCTTCCTTTAGGACCTCGTAGGAAGATTCTTCAATTTCCCGGGGCGCGATCTGTAGGTCATGCATGCCTGCAATCACCCGCTGGCCAGACTTACTCCTTTTTCTTTTTGTACGACCGCACGCCGGTAAAACTCAAGGGTATTGTCGGTCATGACCGCGCTGGCAAACCGCTCCTGGACCCGGCGCAGACCGTTAGCCGCCAGACTTGCGGCTTCGTCCGGGTTTTCGAGAATACGGAGGCAGCGTGCAGCCAATGCTTGGTGATCTCTTGGTGGAACCACAAAACCATTAAACCCGTCTTCGATTACTTCGGGCATACCTCCCGAACGGGTCACCACGATGGGCGTGCCCGAAGCCAGCGCTTCCAGCATCACTAACCCAAAAGGTTCCTCGAAGATAGACGGATATACAACCACGTCGGCGATCCGGTACATATCCGCGATTTCATCCCAGGGGAAAAACTTGATAAAGACATCCTCTTCCAGCCCCAGATCCCGGATCAATGTGTTCACCAGGCGTATCTCTCGATCCTGGTAATTACCCCAGTCCACCGTCTTTTCGGTGCCGGCCAGCACCAGGCATGCGCCGGGCAAGTGTTTGTGCACCCGCGCAAAGGCCTTGACCACCACGTCCGACCCCTTGGCCAGAGACATCCGGGCCGGATGAAAAATTACCCGGCGGCCGCGCAGCCCCGGATACCGGGCCAGGATTCGTTCCCGCTCCACCCTACCGACCGGTGCAAACCGTTCCAAATCGATGCCGTGGTGAATAACTTTAATCCGGTGCGCGGGGTAACCGCTGCGGACCATTTCGTTCTTGATGAAGTGGCTGACCGCAATGACTCCGTCCCAGGCATTTCGAAACGGCAACATTTCATGCCATAGGTCGTCCGCCCACACGTTATGCGCGGTGAGTAACAGTGGCACGTTCTCTCGGCGGCTCAACAAAACTAAAACCCGGGCGTGCACCGGACTGAAATAATACATATTATGGGCATGAATGAGATCCGGCCGGCTCATACGGACGAAAGCGGTAAGCTCGTCGCGGATATCTCCCGCCAGTTCCTGGATCCTCTCCAGCGAACCCAATTCGTTCAGGTCCATTAGCGGCGTCCGGGTCACGGTCATGCCACCCCAAACCAGCGTTTCCCGGCCGTCCACCGAACCGGTTAAAAGGTTTACGGTACAGCCCCGGTTGACCAGGCCGGGACCCAGCATCATCAAGTGGGTCTCCACACCGCCAATAATCGGCGGAAAACCCCAGTGCAGCATAGCGATACGCACGGCAAATCCTCCTCTTGCGGTTTGGTGAAATGCAGGACACACTAATAATTATCCGGTTACCACCACCATATTCTTTCAACTATTGGATCTAGTGACATAAGATGGTAAACTACCTGCAACCCCAAATCAATTTATATATAAAAGTTTTTTATTTAAGCGATAATAATATGGTTGAAATTAATTCCTGATGGTAAAATCAAGGTAAACAGTGGCAAGGAAGTGATGGCAAGTGGCCGAACCCAAACTGACCTCCCTGACCGTTGGCGGCGGGTGAGCAGCCAAAATCGGGCCGGGGGTCCTGGCCCAGGTCTTGAATTATTTGCCGGAGATGAAAGACGCCCGATTACTGGTCGGCATCGAAACCGCCGACGACGCCGGCGTCTACCTGATAAATGAAGAAACAGCGCTTTTACATACGGTCGACTTTTTCACGCCGATCGTGGACGATCCGCGGCGTTTCGGGCAAATCGCGGCGGCCAACGCTTTGAACGATATTTACGCCATGGGCGGCCAACCGCTTACGGCTATGAACATCATCTGTTACCCCACCAAGAATGGGAGTCTGGACGTCCTGGCCCAGATCCTGGTGGGCGGAGCGGAAAAAGCCAAGGAAGCAGGCGCTTTGATCGTGGGCGGACATAGCGTGGAGGATAAGGAGCCGAAATACGGTCTGGCCGTGACCGGCATCGCCAAGCCCGACCAGGTACTCCGTAACAGCACGGCCCGGCCGGGAGACCGGCTGGTGCTCACCAAGCCTCTGGGTACGGGCATTGTCACTTCGGCCGTAAAGGCGAATATGGTCCCTCCCGAGATCGAAGAGGCGGTAAGCACCCAGATGGCCACCCTGAACGACCGGGCGGCACAGGCCATGCGGGAGGCCGGACCCTCCGCCTGCACCGACGTCACCGGCTTCGGCCTACTGGGACACGCGCTGGAAATGGCTCGCGGCAGCGGGGTGGGGATCATTCTGGAGGCCGGCGCGCTGCCGGTGATCGAGAGGGCCGTGGAATATGCCACGCTGGGGTTGATTCCCCGCGGGGCACACGCCAACCGCTGTTTCCTCGGTGACAACGTCACTTTCGAAGAAGATGTGCCCCTGGCCCTTCAGGACATCATGTTCGACCCACAAACCTCCGGCGGACTTTTGATCTCCATTGCCGAGGAACGTGTGCAAACCTTGATGGACAAGCTGATTTCCTATGGTGTGCCGCAGGCCCGGGTGATCGGCCGTGTGACCCGGGACATCCCTGCGGGAAAGATCCTGGTCCGCGCCTAACAAAGGGAACAGGCATTTTTGTGGATAAGCGTTTACCACCGCGCCAGCGGCCTCTTTAGTCAGTATACCATGTCGCCGTGAACAAAGGCCCTGGTCCGCTCATCCCGCGGGGAGGAGAAGACCTCCGCCGCCGCCCCTTCCTCCACCACCCGTCCCTCGTACAGGAAAACCACCCTGTCGGCCAACCGCCGGGCCTGGAAAACATTGTGCGTCACCAGAATCACCGTGGTGCCCATCCGGCTATTGGCGTTCCGGATCAGTTCCTCCAGCAGCGCCACGTTTTGCGGATCCAAATTGGAGGTCGGCTCGTCCAAGAGGAGCACATCCGGTTCCAGGATCAACGCCCGGGCCAGGGCAACCCGTTGGGCTTCCCCGCCGGATAGGGTGCGCGCCCGTTCTTTCGCCAGGTGTTCCAGTCCCACCGCCCGCAGGTTTTCCGCCACTTTCCTGCGGACTTCCCGGCCCGGCAAACCCCGCAACCGCAAACCGTAGGCCACGTTTTCAAATACCGTGCCGTCGAACAGGACCGGCTTTTGAAAGACCATGGCCATGCGGCGCCGCAGTTCCAACCGCGGGCGATACCGTGCGGTGTCCCGGCCCCGATAAAGAATCCGGCCGGCGGTAGGCTCATCCAGCAAGTTGAGCAGCCGGAGCAGCGTGCTCTTCCCCGCACCGCTGGGACCCATCACACCGTAGATTTGCCCCTCGGACAGCGACAACCGGTCCACGCGGAGCACCTCCCGCACCCCGTAATGCTTAGTCAATTCCTCCAGCAGAAAAACCGGTTCGCTAATCGCGGTGCACCCCCTGGAGACGGTAGAGTATTACGTTGACGATGAAGGCCAACGTCAACAGGACCATACCCAGCCCAATAGCCATCTCAAAATTGCCCCTTCTAGTCTCCAGCACGATGGCGGTGGTCATCACCCTGGTTTTGCCCTCGATGTTGCCGCCCACCATCATCACCGCGCCCACTTCGGCCAGGGCCCGGCCCATACCGGCCACCACGGCACCGACAATGGCCACCCGGGTTTCCCTGATCACCTTTAGCGCCACCTGCCAGCCCGACGCCCCCAGCGAAAGCGCGGTATCCCTGATTTCCCGGTCCTTGCTGCGCACCGCAACCATAGTCAGTCCGGTGACGATGGGCAGGGCCAAAACGGTCTGGGCGATGACCATGGCGGTGGGGCTATAAAGCAGTTTTAGTACCCCGAAAGGTCCCTGTGCGGACAGCAACAGGTAAACCAGCAGCCCGACCAGTACGGGCGGCAGGCCCATGAAGGTGTAAATGATCAGGGCGGGCCAGCGCACCTGCCTGGCCGGGCGCATGCCCAGGCATGTTCCCAGAGGGATACCCAGCAGGGCGGCCAGGACCACCGCCAGGCCCGACACCTGCAGCGACAGCTTGATAATGTCCATCATGGCGGGATCGCGGCTGATCACCAAGTAAAACGCCTGCACGGTTCCGTCCCAGATGGTAACACCTCCCGTCGGTTCCAGTGTCGCTTCGCCTGCACCGGAGAAGCGTGCCCGGGTTCACCGCACGGGGAAACGGCTGACCCGGGCCCGGCTCCGCTAAGGGGAGGCGTTGGGTACGAACAACTGTTCACCGTGTTTCTTGAAGCCGGCGATCAGTTCCTGACCTTCATCGGAGACGAGGAAGTCGATGAATTTCCTTGCTCCTTCGTAGTCAATATGCGGGTGGTTAGCCGGGTTCACGGCCATCACGCCATACTGGTTGAACAAAATGGGGTCTCCCTCCAGAACGACTTTCAGGTCCAGGCCGTCCCTCATCGCCACCCAGGTACCGCGATCGGACAAGGTATAACCACGCAGTTCCCCCGCCATCCGCAGCGTGTCGCCCATGCCCTGGCCGACGGAAAGGTACCATTCTCCCTGCGGCTCTATCCCGGCCCTCTCCCAGACCTTTAACTCGGCCTTGTGGGTGCCGGAATCATCGCCACGGGAAACGAAAACGGCCTCGGCTTCCGCGATGCTCCTAAAGGCCGCCACCACGTCCCGGCCGCCGGCGACGCCCGCCGGGTCTTCCTCCGGCCCGACAACAACGAAATCGTTGTACATTACGTCGTACCGGTCTACGAAATGGCCTTCCTGAACCAGCGCCAGTTCCGTCTCCTTGGCGTGCACCAGCAAGACATCGCAGTCTCCGCGCTTGCCGGTTTCCAACGCGGCACCGGTACCGACGGAAACAACCGAAACCCTGTAACCGTATTTCTCTTCGAATACGGGCAGCAGCTCGTCCAGCAGGCCGGAGTCGTACGTGCTGGTAGTGGTCGCCAGCGTAAGCTCCGCCTGCGGTCCCGAAACCGCCCCCTGATCCCCGCACCCCGCGGCCAAGGCAAGGGCCAGCGCCAAAACCATGACGGGCAGGACTAATTTGCAGTTAAACTTCAATTTGGCACCTCCTTATTCATAACACTATTACCAATGGCCAAGTCTTTGCTTTCTTGAGCCCGCCGCGACGGTCAGGGCGAAAACCAACACCGCCATCCGGTAGTCCACTCCCAGCGTCTCCTGGACGAAACGCGAGGCACCGATCACCACGGCGGCAGCGTATAAGGGCATGGCCAGCACGATAATGCCCACCGAAAACCGCGGTGTGGGCGAACCCCAAGCTCTCCACACGGCAGACGGCGCGAATCTCGGCGGCCGTAGCCTTTAAGGTCATTTTTCGTTGTTCTTCCCCAAAAACCGCAGACTATTTGGGTATTCAATGCAGCGATAGGCTGTTCCTGCCTGCCGGAACGGTCTTGAATCAGCGGCGCTTGGCCAAGGCTTCCGCTTTTTTCGCCATCACCACACGGCGCAGGGCCTTTTCGGTTTCTACCGCCAGGACCACCGTAAGGGCCACCGTTAACGCCAAGACCAAATCAAAGGCCCCCAGCGGCACCATCCGGAAGACAAATTGCAGGGCAGGCACGTAGATGATGGCCGCCTGCGCAATTAGCGAAGCCAGGACGCTGAAGAAGAGGAAGGGGTTGGACAAAAGCCGCACCCGGAAAATGGACTCGGTCTCGGAGCGGACGTTAAACACGTTAAACAGCTGGAACAGCACAATGGTGGTCAGGGCGACGGTGCGGGCGTGCTCAAGGGTATACCCCTGATTCAACGCCCAGACGAACGCATAAAGCGTGCCGGCGGCGATCACCACCCCGATGACCACCAGCCGTTCGGCCATCAGCCGGCTGATCACCGGTTCTCTACGGCGCCGCGGCGGCCGTTCCACGATGCCCTTTTCCCCCGGTTCAAAGGCCAGGGCCACATCCTGCAATCCGTTGGTTACCAGGTTTAACCACAGGATCTGGGCGGGCAGAAGCGGTAACGGCAAAAAAATTAGCAGTGAGGTGAGAATCAGGATGATCTGGGCTAGGCCGGTGGACAACAGAAACAATGTTACTTTGCGGATATTATCGAACACCACCCGCCCTTCCCGAACCGCTTTAAAGATGCTGGCGAAGTTGTCGTCGGTGACGATCATGTCCGCGGTTTCCTTGGCGGCGTCGGTGCCGCTTTTGCCCATGGCCACCCCGATGTGGGCCGCTTTCAGCGCCGGCGTGTCGTTCACCCCATCGCCGGTCACGGCCACCACTTCACCTCTTTTGATCAACTGCTGGACAATGCGCAGTTTGTGCAGCGGCGCCACCCGGGCGAAGATTGGCACATAGCCGACCTTTCGGAAGAGTTCTTCGTCGGTCATTTCATCCAGGTCCCGGCCGGTGAGCACCGGGACCTTCCCCGCCGGCACCAGACCCAGCCGGCGGCCGATGGCCACCGCCGTCACCTGATGGTCGCCGGTGACCGTGATCACCCGCACCCCGGCCTTTTTGGCCTGGGCAATGGCTTCAAAGACCTCTTCCCGGGGCGGGTCCATCATCCCCTGCAGGCCGACCAAGGTGAGGCCGGACCGCAGCTGCTCCGTTTCCAGCTTATTCACCGTGCCTGGTTCCCGGCGGTAAGCCAGCGCCAGAACGCGCAATCCGTCTTCCGCCATTCGGCGGTACCGTTCCAGGATCGCCTCCCGGTCTTCCAGGGGCCCTTCCTCGCCCCCGGGACCGGTAACCACGCGTGAGCACATCTGGAGCACTTTTTCGGGCGCGCCTTTTACCAGCACCAGGTTTTCCCCGGTCCGCGGGTCGTGATGCAGGGTGGCCGAATACATGAGGTCCGACTCGAAGGGGATTTCGTCCAGCTTCGGATAGAGTTTTTCCTGTGTCTCCGGGTCCAGACCCGCCTTGAGCGCCGCTACCACCAGGGCCACCTCGGTGGGATCCCCCTGCGGATAGTGACCCCGCTTTTCGTCATAGCCCAAACGCGATTCGTTGTTTAATAGCCCGATGCGCAGGCACAGGGCAAGCGCCGGGTTATCTTTCAGCCTCACCCTTTCTTCCTCCGCGTTCAAGAGGTCCCCCTTGGGTTCAAAACCGGTTCCGGTAAAGTGGAAAGTCTCTCCGCCAACCACGACCGTTTGTACGGTCATTTCATTCTTGGTCAGGGTGCCGGTTTTGTCGGAGGCGATCACCGTGGTGGAACCCAGCGTTTCCACGGCGGGCAAGCGCCGGATGATCGCCTGCCGGGCGGCCATGCGCTTTACCCCGATCGCCAGAGTGATGGTCACCACCACCGGCAAGCCCTCCGGTATGGCCCCGACGGCCAGCGCGATTCCGGTGAGCACCATCTCCGGCAGCGGCCGGCCCAGCACCAGGCCCAGCACCACGGCCACCCCGGAGATGGCCAGGATGCCGTATCCTAACCAGCGGCCGAAGCGCCCCAACTGCTCCTGGAGTGGCGTCGGTGCCGGTTTGACCCGCCGGACCTGCTCCGAAATCTGCCCCAATTCGGTGGCCGGTCCGGTGGCGGTAACGATGCCTTTGCCTCTCCCCGACAGCACCAAAGTCCCCATAAAAGCCGCGTTGCGCAAATCCCCCAGCGCCGGCTTCGCGGTCCGTATCGGCCCGGTATCCTTACGTACACCCACGGATTCCCCGGTCAGGGCCGATTCGTTGATATCCAGCCGGGTCGCCTCAAACAAACGCAGGTCCGCGGGCACGCGTGATCCCGAGGTCAGCACGACCACGTCGCCGGGTACCAGTCGACGGCTGTCTACCTCGACCTCCCGGCCGCCGCGGATAACCCGCGCCTTGGGCGCGGCCAGCAAGCTGAGGGCGCGGATCGCTTGTTCGGCCTTTAGTTCCTGGGTAAAACCAATAACGGCGTTAATTACGACCACGGCTAAAATAACCCACATGTCAATGAAATGCCGGATCAGGGCGGTAAAAGCGGCCGCGAGCAAAAGGATGTAAATCAGGGGGTCGGTGAACTGGCGCAGCAGGGCCTGGAATGGACTGAACTTGTCCGCAGCTTCAAGGACGTTGGGACCGGTTTCTTGCAAGCGCCGTTCGGCCTCTTCCGGGGTCAGTCCACGAGGCGAAGAATCCAGTTTCCGGAAGACAGCTTCCACATCCTGCTGGTAAAACAGGCGACTTTCCCCCCTTCGCTGATGGGCTCAGGGTTAGCCTACCAGAACCGGTTCAAAATATACGCGGCGCAAAAACCTGGTCTGGTACCAACACCTGCTTAATAGCCTTGTACCAAACGAAAGCGGGGGCGGACATGGGAACCAGGTTTCTCCGGTTATCGATACTCTGCCTGCTACCGGTGTTGTTGTACCTGGGGTTGGCCTGGTGGCTGGAGATCGTCCGGATTAACCATCATTCGGACCACAGTACGGTGACCATCGTTTTCTTAACCCCGATGAACCCTCAGGACGTGGAGGCGAAACTCAGCCTGAGGCCGGAACAACCCCAGGTTGTTCCCGCGCACCGGAGCCGGTGGCTTAACTCCTTCGTCCTGGCAGTCGACATCTATGAACCGAAGCGGCTACGGGGCCAGCAGGTCATCGTGCAGATCGATCGGGCCGCGACAAGGCTGCCCTTGCTGAAAAAAACGGTCCGTGTTGCGCTGCGCCGTCCGGAGCGCCCGGCTCTGTATGACCTTGACCCGGTCATGCCGTCCAAGGGGCCGTTAGAAATCCGGTTTGACACCCCCTTGCGGCCGGAAACCGTGCCCGCAAACATATTGATCACCCTGGACCAAAACCCGGTCAAAGGCGATTTCAAACCCCGCATCCTTAAGGCCGGCGGCGCGGTGCAGGAAGACCGGGCGACATGGCTGTTTTGGCCGGAAAAACCGGTGCCGCACGATACCAACCTGGAAGTATGCATCGGCGGCGGAATCACCAGCGCCGGGGGTCTGACGATGAATGCAGTGGTGCGGCGGATCGTCCGTACGGCCCCGGCGCTAAAAGTAGTCCAGACCGCGCCCGGGCTTGGCGCCACCGGTGTGGACCTGCACCCGGAAATCCAGGCCGCGTTCAACCAGCCCCTTTCCTGGGGCTGGATGAACATCAATGGCGTTCGGGGCAGGGTGGACGTTTGGGCGAATCAAATCCAGTTTACACCGTTAGAACCATTGATGCCTGATCAAACATACACCATACACGCCCGGGCCGTCTCCCGGCAAGGCGAACAGGCGCACCTGGATTGGCATTTTGCCACCTTGTCGCTGGGCGATAAACTGTGGGTGGCCGTAGATCTGGAAGGGGAACACAACGTTACCGTATTTCGCGGCAATAAACCGGTACGCGTATTTAAGGCTTCGGGGGGCAAGGTCACCTCCCCCACACCGCTGGGTACATATTTCTTGTATAACCGCGGCTACGCCTTTTGGAACCAGCGCCTACAGGAGGGTGCTTACTACTGGGTGCAGTTCAAGGGTCCATACCTGGTGCATTCGGTCCCCTTCGACGCCTCCGGAAAGCTCAAGCAGGAGGAAATAGAAAAACTCGGACAGGCGGCCAGCCACGGCTGTATCCGCTTAAGCTTGGAGGATGCGAAGTGGTTTTTCCATCACGTACCCAACGGCACCATGATCGTCATTTACAATCAGCACTAATCGGGATATGATAACTAATTAGGAATATTCCGATTGGAGGGCGTCCATGGATCTCGGGGAAATCCGTAAAACGCTCCACGGTTTAGGGCTGAAACTCACCCCGCAACGTGAACTTATCCTCTCCGTCCTGCTGGAGGCCACGGAACCGCTCACGGCCCAGGAAGTCTTTGCGGCCGTACGGCAAAACCGCCCACGCATCAGCTTCGACACCGTATACCGCAACCTGGGTCTTTTGAGCGAGATCGGCCTGGTGAACCGGATCAACCTCAAGGTGCGTTTTAACACCCGGTTTGAAATCGCCGACGAGCACCGCCACCACCTGGTCTGCCTCGGCTGCGGCACCGCCCGGCCGGTGGCCATTTGCCCCTTCCGGGAGGCGGCGCGGAGCCTGGAAAAGGAACAGGGATTCCGGATCGTCAACCACGCCTTTGAGGTTTATGGCTATTGTCCGGGCTGCGACGCCTCGCGCACCGGGCAAACCGGAGTACCTTTGGCCACCGTCGCCCAAGCCAACCACGGGAGCGATACCCGCAGATGAACAGCCCGGCCGTGGTCTCTCTGGAAGAAGTATGCGTCAGCATCCGGGGGGTTCGTATCCTGGACCACATCAGCTTGAACGTTCCTGAGGGCTCGTTTCTGGCCGTCATCGGACCCAATGGCGCCGGGAAGACCACCCTGGTCAGAGTCATTCTGGGCCTAGTCCGCCCGCATTCCGGTACCGTGCGTCTGTTTGGCCGGCCACCTTCGGGACCGCACAATCAAAAACACCTGGTCGGGTACCTGCCCCAACGGCAGCACTTCGATCCGGGCTTTCCGGTTTCCGCCCACGACGTGGTCATGATGGGGCGGGTGGGTTGTATCGGCTTGTGTCGTTACCCGTCACGCGCCGATAAAGAAGCCGCCACCGCTACCCTGCGGCGGATCGGTTTTCGGGACGAATTGATCACCAAGCCCATCGGCGAACTTTCGGGCGGGCAGCAGCAATTAGTCTTTCTGGGACGTGCGCTGTGCAGTCACACACGCCTGTTGATCCTGGACGAACCGACCAACGGGTTGGACCTGGTCGCTCAGCGCACCTTTTACCGGGTAGTCCGCGAACTGCAGCGCGACCTTGGTCTGACCATCCTGGTGGTGTCTCACGATATCTCCGCCCTGGCGGCTTGTGCCGACCGGATGATCTGCCTGAAAGGACGCGTTTACGTGGAGGGCACCACCCGTGAGGTGCTTTCCAGTCCGCGCCTGGCCGAAGCCTACGGGACCTATCCTTATCCTTTAAATGTTACGCTGCGGGAGGGCATCGATGGATTTTCTGGCCTATGAGTTTATGCAACGGGCGCTTGTCGCCGGGATACTGGCCGGGATACTGTGCTCCGCCGTATCACTTTTCGTCGTCCTGCAAAGGATGGCTTTCGTAGGGGTAGGGGTTTCCCACTCCGCTCTCGGGGGGATCGCCATCGGGGTGCTAATGACGGTCAACCCCGTGCTTTCGGCCGCCGTTTTTTGCACCTTGGTGGCCTGGGCGATCGGCTTGGTCAGTAAAAAGGGCAAACTCTCCGAGGATACGGTGATCGGTGTTCTTTTTAGCGCCAGCATGGCGCTGGGCATCGCCTTAATCAGCCTCGCGCCGGGCTACCAACCGGAACTGTTCGGCTTTCTGTTCGGGAACATCCTGGCGGTAACCCGCACCGACTTGGTCGTGCTGGCCATAGCCAGCACGGTGATCATCCTGTTTCTGGCCCTTTTTTTCAAGGAACTGCTGTTCATGTGTTTCGACGAGGAATCGGCCCGTGCCTCCGGCATCCCGGTAGATTTACTCTATTTTGCGCTGCTCACGGTGATCGCCGTGACCGTGGTGGTCAGCGTCAAGATCCTGGGGGTCGTTCTGGCTTCGGCCCTCCTGGTGATCCCGGCCGTGACCGGCTACGAGCTCTCCCGCAACTTCCGGGGTATGCTGGCCGTGTCGGTGGGTTGCGGAGTGTTTTCCGCCGTAGTCGGCCTCTGGCTTTCTTTCGAGCTGAACCTGCCCTCCGGGGCCACCATCGTGCTCTGCGCGGCTTCTCTCTTCTTCCTGGCCTTCCTGCTCTCCCCCCGCCGCGGCCGCCTACAAAAGGGGACAGGCATGTTTTGTTGATAACTACGGTGTTATCCACATGTTGTGGTGTGCGTCGGGGCATTGCCGGGAGGCCGCATTGGGAGCTTGATCAAAGAACGAAAGCCGTCCGAGGAAAAGCGTCGACCGACTGTTTGAGCCGCGAAGCGGCGAGTTTTGGTGACACCCGAGGCGAGCGAGTTCTTTCCGCAGCGCGGACACCGCGGCCGAAGGCAATGCCCCGACGCACACCACAGGCGGGAACTTTTTCCGGCGACACCTTAGTTCTTGACCCAAACTTGTTGTCCCCGGATGTTTGGAAAACACGCCATACTTCCTATCGAAAAGTAGCCTACCTGAAAATGCACTCCGTCAATGCCCCCGCTTGCGGGGGCGGGCCTCCAGCGGTGTGGTGCCGGTCGTTAGACCGGTATGGGGAGCTGTCCCCGTTTCCCCCGCCCGTCCGCTTTTATGAAGTCGGGTTGCCGCGGCCTTGGCTCGGGGGTAGCTACTTATTCGTCACTCGCCAAGCGGGCAGCCCTTGCAGGGCCCCCTTTCCCCGGTTTCCACGTAGCGCCGGAACCTTTCCAAGAACCGCACCTTTTCGTCCCGGCACGCACGCACAAATTCAACCATTTTCATCATCCGTTCCCTGGCTTGCGGGGACAGGTGGTGTTCGATGCGGCAGGCGTCCGCTTCCGCCACCTGGGGCTCCAGACCCAAAATCTCACTGAAAAAAGCATACAGCATCTGGTGCCGGGCGTAGATCTCCTTGGCCACCGCTTCGCCCTTGGCGGTAAGTTCTATGTGCCCGTACTTCTCCTGTTCCACCAGACCCTTTTCCGACAGCGTCCGGACGGCGGCCACCACCGAGGGCATGGTCACGTTCAGCGCCTGGGCCACATCCTTGACCCGTACTACCTTCTGGGCAAGCCCAAGCACATAAAGGGTTTCGAGGTAATCTTCCACCGACTGGGAGTAACCGGTCATCGCTGTGCCTCCCGGCCTTTCTTTCCAGTATAACCGATTAACGCGCGGTTAGTAAATGGCACCTGCCAGCAACTGACATCTATTGCTTCCGGTCCCGGCAGGTTCGGCAGGCCCGGCACTGCGCACAGCCCCCACCCGCCAGCAACTGGTGACAGCGCGGACAACGCCATTCCCCAACCGCCGCCGGATAACCGCAGCGGGGGCAAACCGGCCCGGGATGTAGGGCCTTCTTCATTCTTATTAGATCGCCGTCCTTTCATTATCATTCGTTATTCTGTCGCCTTAATGGCGTCTACACCCGCCGACTTCGCCGCGTCCGCTCTGCCGGAGCGCCTGATGGTCCGGCACAAAAGGATAATCGCCCCGCCCAGCCCCGCGAACGCCGCCAGCACCAGGGCCACGTTCGGATCACCATTGCCGCCGAATAGCTTGCTCAACTGCATCACGGTCCCACCGACGCTGAAGGCGATCAGCCAGGTGCTGGCCCAGATGAGGGCACCGTCCTTGAACCCCCGTTCCTTCAAGATGATGAATACCGAAGCGATGCACGGCACAAAAAGCGTAATGGTGATCAGCGCCACCACCGTTTGCACCGCCGTCAGTTCCAGGGTTAAGAGCCCCGCGGCCCCGAAATCACGCCGCACAATGCCCATGATAAACGCCGTTGCCGTTTCCATCGGCAGGGAAAGCCACCCCACCGTAATCGGGGCCAGGCCGCGCTGGACGGCCGTAAGCGCCCCGGTAAGCTGCATTATGCTGATTATCACGGCGCCGAGGATAAAAAGCGGCGTTGCTTCCCGCAAGAAGCCAAAGGCCCTGTTGGCCGTTTTCTTCAGTACGTTGCCCAGCCGGGGCACCCGCAGCGGCGGCAGGTCGATCAAGAGGTGCGTTGACCGGCCCGCGAAAATGGTATTCAACACCGTGCCCACCACCAAGAACACTATCAGAATCACCAGCACGTACATCAACAGGTAAGGCGCCCCCAGCCCCGCCAGCATGCCGGCGATCACCGCCAGCTGGGCCGAACAGGGGATGGTCAGGCCCAACAGGAAAACGGCGATCCGCCGCTCCCGGTCGGTATTCAGCATCCGGGTGGTGATGGTGGCCATGGTCACGCAGCCGAAGCCAAGGATGAACGGGATGATGGCCTTTCCGTTCAGGCCGATTCCGGTAAGTACCCGGTCTGCTAAGGTAGCGGTCCGGGGCAGGTAACCCGAGTCCTCGAACAGAGCCAGGAAAAAGTAAAACCCGACGATGAGCGGCAGCAGCAAGCCTAAAATGTAGGTCACGGTCATGGTCAGCACGCCGAACTCACCGATCAAGATAACGCCGAAAACCGAATCCTCGGCGAGGAAACGCCCGACAAAACTGCTGACCGCCGGTTCGTAGATCCCGGCCATGATCTCTTCTTCGGTGAAATCGACCACGGTTTGGGCGATGAACACCCCGATCACCTGATACATCACGAAAAGGGTCAGAAGCAGAATGGGGATACCGGTCAGCGGGCGGATCATCCACCGGCCCAGCACGGTACCGAATCGGCTTTCACGCGCGGCGATGCGCACCACCGCTTCCACCACCTGGTTCACCCGCGCGCGGCGGCGGCGGTAAATATCCTCCCGCTCGTTCCCCGGCTCGACACCGTGGCGTTCGGCCACGGCGGCGTCGCCCTCCAGGATCAGCAACGCGTCGCCCTGGTTCCCCACCCGGTTCTGTATCTCTTGGAGCCGTTCGGCCAACCCCGGTGTCAAACGGCCCGGCTGGGCCCGGGAAAGAGCCGCTTTTACTTCCTCAAAACCCTGCTTTTTGACGGCCACGGTGGGAACCACGGGCACTCCCAGCATCTCGCTCAGAAGCCCGGTGTCAATCTCGATGCCCCGGGCGGCGGCCTCGTCCACCATGTTCAGCGCGACCACCACCGGCACCCCGGTATCAATGATCTGCTGGGTGAGAAACAGGTCCCTTTCCAGGTGCACGGCATTGACCACGTTGAGCACGACGTCGGCGGACAGGATGATGTCCCGGGCAATCCGCTCTTCGTCGTTGAATGAGGAGATCCCGTAAACTCCCGGCGTGTCGATGAGGACGTCGTTTCCCAAACGGCTATGGCAGATTTCCAGTGTGGTACCCGGATAGTTGGATACGTCCACGTAAAGGCCGGTCAGGGCGTTGAAAAAAACCGATTTACCGGTGTTGGGATTTCCGGCCAGCACGATGCGGCGCGCATCCTTGGGGAGCTCCATTTCCAGGGTCAGGTTGTGGTGGTGTTTCATTGGTTATTGCCTTTCTTTCGGGTTTGGCCTGGTCAATGGTAAAAGCCGGGCGGCCGCCCGGCTCTGGTGAGTCTGGCCTTTTACCTACCGGAGGTCAACGGTGATCTGGCTGGCCAACCCCCGGCCCAGCGCGATTTCCTGGTTGTTCTTGCTGATGATGATCGGACCGGCCGGTACCACTTCCTCACAAAACACCGTTTCGCCTTCGGCAATGCCGAAACGGATCGCCTGTGCCCGGATCAAGGCGTCCGGAATGTTGGTAATGGTAAAAGTCTGACCGCGGCGTACCCGGTCCAGCGTCATCTTGTTTCCCTCCGGTAAGGTGATTGTATACCATAACAAAGTTCGTATCCGGCAACCGTGTTATCCCCGGCTAACTTAATTAAAATACCTTAGCTATAGTTTGTCAAGCCCTTTCGGAGAAGACCGGCTTCACCCCCTTTGACGGACAGTAAAGTAATGAGAGAAGGCGGCCTTATCCTGAGCCACCCCGGACACGGGCTCCAGGGAACCGAAGACACGGTCGTAAAAGACGGCAAAACGCTTCCCGGGGTTGACGAACCACTATCCGCAATCCCGCCGGCCCGTTTTCCATCAAGTGGGCCAAAATGACCTTTTTGGATGCGGCCTGCAGGGCGACGAAAACGATCTGGTAGTCCGCAACCGGATAGGTTGCACCGTCACCAGGGAGCACCTCCACCATATCTTTGAGACCAAGCCGGTCCACCCAACATTGCCCGTGCCGCACCGCCTCCTGATCGATATCGATGGCGGCTCCCGGTAGGGGTACATATAGAGACCGGCCAGCCAGGGAACCGAGACGGCGGCCTTTTCAAAGGCGCACACCAACTATCACACCAGTCCCGACACCGGTTACCGCCCTTTTTCCACCGGCGCAAATTCCGGCAGCGAACGGAGCGCCCGCTCGATGTGCACCCAGGAGCGGCGGGCAAAAAGCGTCCTGGATTGGGCGTGGCGTGCCCCGGCCTTGATTTTCTTGGCCAACCCGTGGCAGATGAAATCGGTTAGAACCAGCACCACGTCCGCCTTGTCCGGTACCCGGGACCCCAGGTCTCCTTTCTTACGCCCGCTGACGTGGCGGATCTCGGTGAATCCCTTGTCCCGCAGGTTCTTCTCAATGTTGCCTAGACGGTCGCCACCCACGATGAAAATGGACACGCGTGCTTTACCTCCCCCTTGGCATACTGAATTTCGTTTAAGACAGTTAGGTATGTCTAACTTTGTTATAAACAATAAACAAAAGAACCGGCTCTTGTCAAGAGCCGGTTAAAATCTTTTTATAAACTTATTCTAGCTACCCCAGTGGGCGGCGTACGGCACGGTCCATCAGCAGGGCCGCCGCCAAGGCGGTCAACGGCACACACAGAATTAAGCCGATGCTGCCGGCCAACGCACGTACCACCTCGGTGGCAATCAGGTCGAGGTTGATGATTTTCAGGAAAGGCGTATCGTAAGCCATGAACACCAGGAGCAGCGGAATGGCCGCACCGGTGTAGGCCAGTATCAGCGTGTTGGCCATGGTCCCCATAATATCCCGGCCGACGTTCATGCCGGCGCGCAGCAGCGCCACCGGACCGATGGACGGGTTGGCCCTTTTCACCTCTTCCATGGCCGAGGCCACCGACATCCCCACGTCCATCACCGCCCCGAGCGCCCCGATGATGATCCCGGCGAACAAGAGGCCCCGGAAGTCAAACTCGGTCTCCTGCGGGATGTAAAGCAGAAAAGTGGCTTCCTCGCTGCCGAAACCGGTTAACTGGGCGCCCGTTCCCACCAGAAAGGCGATCACGCCCGCCACCACGACCCCGCCAACCGTGCCCAAGGTTGCGGCCAGCGTTTTTACTCCCAGGCCGCCAATCACCACAAACGTTACCGCCACCACCGCCGCCGAAACAAGAACCGCCAGGACAATGGGGTTGTGACCTTTGAGTAACAGGGGCAAGAGGATGCCCACGATGGCCAAGCCGGTGATCCCCAGGGTAAGCACCGCCTTGACCCCTTTGAGGCCGCCGATAAGCACCAAGGCCAGGACAAAACCGGCCGCCAGGTATACCAGGTGTTGATCCCGCGCGTAGTCGGTCAGGTAAGCGTTGACCAGCCTTCCTTCGGTCACCTCGGCCCAAACCAGCACCAAGTCTCCCGGTTCAAGGTGCAGGTCGTATGCCGGGTGCCCGGTATGGGCGTTTTCTATTACCAGGACTTCCCCTTGAAACGGTCCCCCAACTACTTCCACGGTAAGCAGCTGCCGCTCCAGGGAAATACCGGGCGCCAGCGCTTCTTCCGCTTCGATCGGATCCACGGCCAACACCCGGGCCCGAAACACGTCGCCGTCCGCCTCCCCGGCCCACGCCGCTGGGTTTGCCAAAGATATACCGCCCCAAAGGATCGCCACCAACACGACGGTTAAAACGTGAAAGGTTTTGAACCGCAACATCCGGCCTCCCTCCAGCACAAACAGCATAAGTGACAAGCTAGGTCTCCGCAAGCCGGTCGAACACGGCGCGCAGGGCGCCCGACGCACCCCGTGACGGGGCGTACACGTACGGGCGGCCATGGCGCACACATATGGCCTCCACGTCCGGCATCTTGTGTTTCATGGCCTCGGTTACGATCACCACGATATCGGCCCGGCGCACCTTGCTCTCCAGGAATTTGCCGACCATAAAGCCGGATTCCCACATGAAGACGGCCCCCCGCCGCTCAAACACCCGCTTAAACGATTCTTTGTAACTGTCGGCACCGACGACAAGTACGGTCCGGCCCAGGAGATCCTGGGGCTCGTCCTCGGCTCCGGCCCTGGGCTTTTTGCCCCGTTTGGTATCCTTCCGGGGTTCTCTTACTTGCACAAAGGGCTCTTGGACATCATACTTCCAAGCCAACTTGGCGGCCGCCAGATCACCGGCCGGATAGGCCACCTCCACCAGGTCGCCCTCCTCCACGCCAAGCGCGTGGACATCACCGTCGGGAACTGTGATGAATTGTTCGCTATCCTCGTCAAAGACACCCCAATTACCGCCCCGAAACTCCAAAGGTGCTACCAATGAAACCCGGCCCGCTTCGTCGCCGCGGCCCTTCCGCTCCAGGACCTGAAAGTAATACAGCGGAGCGCCGCGATCGCTTATTCCTTTGCGCCGGGCGCCGACGGTATCGCCGTGCGCGATGCCCTCCCTGCGTACCGCGGCTTCGGGCACGAACACCTCTGCTTCGTTTTGCCGGTCAATAATCACGCCCCCGCGGGGGAGCCGGGAAAACTCGCCGACGACATCCCAGTCTCCGGAAACATCCGGAATTTCTTGGTCGGGCCGTTTGTTTACGGAGCGCCCGGGTTTGTCCGGTTCGTCAAGGTCATCTCCGTTTTCCAGCAGGATCTCTTCGGCCAGCAGCAGGTCCCCCGCCCGGTTTACCAACGCCCGCTCCCCGGAAGTCCCCACTTGCTCCGCCAACTGCCGGTACAGTTCCCGCCGGACCGCCCGCAGCCGGCCCAACACCTGGTCCCGTGCTTCCCGCGACACAAAAATCCCCCTTTAAGTTTGGGTCGTGCTCCCCTTCACGACGTTACCGGAAAGCCAAAGCCCATTCCCGGATACGGCGGGCGGCCTCGGCAAGGCGTTCTTCGGCGCCCACCAGGGCAATCCGGACGTAACCCTCGCCGCTGGGACCGAAAGCTACTCCAGGCACCATCAGTACCCCGGTACGTCTGGCCAATTCGGCCACAAACTCCCGCGATGATTGGTACCCCCAGGGCAAAGGTGCCCAGACGAACATGGAAGCTTTTGGCAATGGAACCTCCCAGCCGGCCTCCCGTAGCCCCTGTACCAGGATATCCCGGCGCCGCTGGTAAATGGCCGCCGCTTCGCGCACCGCATCCTGCGGACCGGTAAGCGCGGCGATGCCCGCTTTCTGCACCGCCAGAAACACGCCGAAGTCAATGTTGGACTTTAACACGCGGAGCGCATCCAGCACAGCGGCATTACCCACCATGAACCCCAGGCGGCAGCCGGCCAGGTTGTAACTCTTAGAGACCGAGTGCAGCTCCACGCCTACCTCTTTGGCGCCCGGCACCTGGAGGAAGCTCGGCGGACGATAGCCGTCGTAGGCCAATTCGGAGTACGCAAGGTCGTGTACCACCACGATCCCGTACTCCCGGGCGAACTCCACTACCTCCCGGAAAAACGCCAGGTCCGCGGTGGCCGCCACCGGGTTGTTCGGGTAGTTCAACAGCATCACTCGGGCGCGCCGGGCCACCTCCGCCGGCACGGCCCGCAAATCGGGCAAGAAACGGTTTGCGGCTAAAAGCGGCAGGGGGTAGATCTCCCCCTCCGCCAGCAGGGCACCGGCACGGTAAATGGGATACCCCGGGTCGGGCACCAACACCGTGTCCCCCGGGTTGACCAGGGCCAGGTACAAGTGTGCCAGACCGTCCTGCGAACCCATCAAGGACAGGATTTCCCTGGTGGGATCCAGATCGACCCCAAACCGCGCCCGGTACCAGTCGGCCACCGCTTGCTTGAAGTCGGGATGCCCCTCCGTTAAAGCGTAGCGATAAATGCCCGGCTCATCCAGGGCGGCGGCCAGAGCCTTTTTGATGTGCGGTGCCGGCGGCAGGTCGGGACTGCCCACGCTCAGATTGATTGTATCCACGCCGTTGGCCCGGAGCTCCCGGCCCAAGTCATCCATTTCGGAGAAAATGGCCGAGGTCAGTTTTTGGATGCGCCGCGCCGGTTCCATCATCAATTACCTCCTAACAACGGACGAAGATATTCCGCTTAACCCGTTTAACCTATCGTTCAACCCTTGGCCGGGGACGCGGGTTCAGGTGTCCGGCCCACCAGGGCCAAATACACCAGCAGGCCACATAAGGCGGCGGCCGCCACCAGATACACCTCGCCGCAGGTAAGAAACTGCGAACACACCCCCAACAACACGGCCCGGGCTTGTGTTTTTCCCAACCACGGCGCCGGCCGCCGGCATCGACACCCCCCCCCCAAGCTTTTTCACCCACATCTGCGGTTAGATTCCGGGCAATGGTGGCCCAGGGACAGGGACCCGGGTTCCCCCGTTAATTTCGCCTTCGACGCCCGCAATACCTCCCCCGCGCAAGGGATTGTGCCAAAAGAACATTTCATCCCCCACGGCAGGACTTTAATGGCCACGAATAGAAAACGGTTGTGGCCCAACTATTCGCAGGTGGCCGGTGCCGGCCCCGGCTTTCCGCGACACATTCCCCGGATTCTCCTGGCCACACCCTGGTAATGCTGTTGATGTGCTACAACCTTTACCTTGCCCTGCAGGAGGAAACTATCACGTCCGCTGACCGCCCCAGCCTGTAGGGACTCAGTGCTGCCAACTTTCACCCCAGGTGGCAAATGTACGACCGGTAAACACCGCACCCGCATAACCCGCTTCAGGACGGGGATACTGGGATTGATTGATTCTTTCCGGGAGGACTAAAGCTTTGGCCTACGGACGCGCCCTCGCCTTTAGACTGTCCTACACAGCACTGATTCTTTTGGCGGTATATGCCTTCTTCGGGCATTTCTGGATCACCAACATTTTGGTGACGGCGGTTGTTGTCACGGGTTTTCTCTATGTCATCGGGGATCTCTGGGTCCTGCCGCGCTTTGGCCGCTGGGTGACCGCGTTTACCGATGTGCTCCTGGCGGGTCTCATCATCTGGGCTACCGAATTGGTCTTGGTAGGTTTTGGCCTGCTGCCCGCCCTGATTCTGACTTCCGCCCTGTTGATCGGTGCCACCGGTTTCTTTTTCCACCTGCTCGCTGAGAAAAACATCCTTCACGATCCGCGCGCCGGCGAAAAAACGTAATCTTGCGCTTAGATGCAAACGCAAAAGCCCGCTGGAGATAACCGGGCAGGCTTGGCCCATAAGCCCCTTAGGAATTACTTTCCACCTAGAACCAACAAATGGTAATATAAGCATATAATTCCTAAAGGAGTGAGAAAGATTAAGGCACTCTTTTCGCGAAACCTGTTGATACTGCTGTTAGTATTCCTGGCGGGCGCCGTTGTAGAAAACCAATTCCGCGTCTTGTCGGTTTTCAGCGGCAGTCTGGGTGGACTGGTACAGCTTTTTGCGGTGCAGATCTCGGTTTTATGGGCGTTTGCTTTCGCGGCCGCCGGTATCATCGTCGTGCTATTGGCCTTCAGACTCCCCTGGGGAGCTCCCCGCGGCCAAAGGGCGACGGCTCCCCGGAATTCCCGCCTGGCCGGGCGGGTGGGCAAACAACAGCGGTCAAGTTGATACGGCGAACAAGACCTCCTTCGTCCCGCCAAAGGACAAGTGAAGATAGTCTCGTCCCGGGCGGTTATCGCCCGGTTAGGCTGTTTGGCCGCGGTCAGCGGCAGCCAGCAGCCGCAGCCGCTTTACCTCCCGGGGCAGTACCTCCATTACCCGTTCGATGTCTCAGCGTGTGGTGCCACACCCTCGATCCCCTCGAAACCGAGTGCAGGTTGCCCGGGAGGCGTGCCGCCGGATCGCCGTTCAGCCAGACGCCGCCAATCCGCTCCACTATGCCGCGCAGCAAAAGATCCCGCAAATAGGCAAGTGTTGTACCGCCACCTTTTCCTTGGACGCCGACCAGCTGAATCGCCCGGGCAAAACCGACAATCGCCGGAACGTTTTTGGTACCCGCCCGCACCTCGCTAGCAATAAAAAGAAAAGCCGGCAGCACTTGGTGCCGCCGACCGGTAAAGGCCGTTTATTTAGTTGACCATTTTCTTCCCGGGAGACATCGCCCGGTAGTATCGCCTTGGCTTTTGCCGCTGCTTACGCTTCCACTGAGCCCGGGTCCGGATGGCTGGAACCTCTTTGGTGGATGACAGCCGTAGAATACCGCGCTTGGTAAGCACCGGATTCACACCCTGGGTCTCGCAGATCATCTCAAAAAGAGGCGTGCGCAAGAAACCGACGGCCGACACAAAATGAGCCCTATTGGTCCCCCGCGGACCGCCACGGATATCGCGCACCACTTCCCTGAGAATCGCCGCTCCCAGCCGGACATACGCCTCCGTCATACATACCCCTTCTTTCCCAACACGCTATAGCTCTCAGCACTGCCTTTTGTGCATCAGGTCACCCAGCGTGGTTGACTGCAATACGCTCTCCACCGACTGCGAAACCCGCCGCCAAAAATCTCGCACGCCACATTCGCCGGCCCGTGAACAGGTACCCGGATCGCCCACGCACTCGACGATTTCGGTTTCCCAACCCAGGGTGGCAACCACCTGGGCCATGTTTATCTCCGACGGATCCCGCGCTAAGAGGAAGCCTCCGCGCGCGCCACGGACACTGCGCACAAAACCGGCCGCCTTTAAGAGCAAGATCAGTTGCTCAAGGTAGGGCTGGGAGACGCCCTGTCTGCGGGCGATATCCTTCAGACAGACCGGACCGTTATCGCAGTGTTCGGCGATATCCAACAGTGCCCGGGTGCCGTAGCGTACGCGTGTCGAAATCCTCATTATCTCCGTCCCGTCTTCCTCCAGTATTTGCCTGCCCCACTAACGGCTAATAACACAAATAGTTATTATCATACTTAAGATTATAGCACTCTAATTAGATGGCGTCAAACTCAAATTAGTGCATAAGATCAAAAAAACAAGAGTTCTACCCTGCGCGCTTGTTTTACCCCTTTTTGAGCCGCTCCAACACCCTGTTCAACACAAAAGTCAGCACGAAGTTTAAAGCGCCGACCACCAGGAACACCAGCGCGATCAGTTCCATAGTCCGGTTCCCGTCGGCCATACCGTAAAACAGGGCTGCTGCCACCAAAAAGAGCACACCGGTGACCAACCGCAGGATAAGCTGCGCCTTGGGCATGTGCCTTTCCTCCCTCACCCGAAAGTGCACCTGCAAACTAAGAAACATTATAATGGTTTTGCACCCAACTTGTCATGGGGGGCAGGAAATCGGCAAGCGGGCACCCAATCTAATCTGGTACTGGGGCCGCTTTTCGGGGGAGGATGCGGTGAAAAGAGTTCTGGCTTTGTTTCTGGTCTTAATTTTCCTGGGCGGCGTAGCGCTCACTTCGTGGCCGGTCCTTTATCTGCCTTCCCTGGATTTCATCTTCGAAGCACCCAAACTTTCCCGTGATGCCCAGATCCAACAACTACAGTCGGCCGTGGTGCACCTCACCGTCCTCGCCCGCCCCGAAGATCCCGCCAGGTATCCGCCCCTCATCCAGCGAAGAGGCACCGGCTTTAATGTTGATCCCGCAGGGATCATCATTACCAACTACCACGTGGTCCGGGATGCGGCACGGATTGTGGTCACTTTCCCGGACGGCGGCATCTACAACGCCGACCACTGGTCGGGAAAACAGGAGTGGGATCTGGCCGTGCTCGAACTGGCCGGTGCGCCCCAACAGCTGCCCTTCACCTCGCTGGGGGATTCCAGTCAAAGCACGGCGGGAGAACCCATTACCATCATCGGTAATCCTCTTGGTCTGGAAAACATCCTGATCCGCGGCACCTTAGGCCCGACCCTGAGTCTACCGGAATGCGAAACGCCAGTGCTGCAGTTAGACGCCCTGATCCACCCCGGCAACAGCGGCAGCCCGGTGATCGATCGATCCAACCGCGTCATCGGCGTTGTGTTTGGAACCTTTAAATCCGGCGATGAAACCCGGGGCCTGGCCCTTCCAGCCAATCAGGTGCGGGAGTATCTGGATTCTGAATTCTACCTGAGCCAACCGGATTAAGGCGCACTGCTGACCGGCACCGTATCCACCTGGCGGGCCTCTTTACGCATCCGCAGCTTGTGCAGCACTAGCACCAGCAGAATTAACCCGATGCCGATGAGATCGGTGTACCAGGAGACGTGCACCAACACCACGGCGGCGGCGAAGAGCATCACCCGCTCCCAGATCCGGTGGTAGGTCAAGAGGTAGTTCTGGAGGGCCGAGGTCATGGCCAGAATGCCCAGAAGCGCCGCGCCGATAGCATGCAACACCCCGAGCCAATCGGTGTCGATCAGGAGCAGGGCCGAATTGGTGGCGAAGATAAAGGGTAGCATCAGCGCGCCGCAGTCGTACTTAAAGCCGGTGATCCCGGTCTGCACCGGGTTGGCGCCCGCCAAGCCGGCGGTGGCGTAGGCCGGCAGGTTGATGGGCGGCGTATCGTCGGCCAGGATGCCGAAATAAAACACGAACAGGTGGGCGGCCAGCAGGGGTACCCCCACGTGTACCAGCGCCGGCGCGGTGATGGCCGCCAGGATGATGTAGGTGCCGGTCGTGGGCAACCCCATCCCTAAGACCATGGAGCCGATCATGGTAAAGATCAGCGTTAGCCAAAGCTCGCCTCCCGCAGCCTGCACGATGATGCTGGAAAGCTTGAGCCCGAGGCCGCTCAAGGTGACGATGCCGATGATGATGCCCGCGGTGGCACAGGCCAGCGCCACGGATACACAGTTCCGGGCGGCAATTTCGAGGGCCTGCACACCCAGCCGCAGGGCCGCAACGGTCGCCGGCACCAGCAGGCGACGCCAGTTTTCGCGCACCTCCCGGTGCCCAAGCTTCAGCAGGTTCACCGTCAAGGCCAACCCGACGGTAAACAGGATGGCGTAGAAGCCCGCCTTCATGGGCGTGAAACCGACCACCAGCATATAGATCAACACGAAGAAAGGCAGCAGCAGGTGCCCCTGCGTCAACAGGATTCTCTTGACGGGCGGTAATTCGTTCCTGGGCAGCCCCTTGATGCCGTTTTTCACCGCCTCCAGGTGGACCATGAACAGGATGGCGCAATAGCTGAGAATACACGGAATAGCCGCCGCCTTGATGATTTCGATGTACGGGATACCGGTGTATTCCACCATGATAAAGGCCGCCGCGCCCATGATCGGCGGCATCAGCTGGCCGCTAGACGAAGCCGCCACCTCCACGCCGCCCGCTACATGGGGTTTAAAACCCACCCTCTTCATCAGCGGGATGGTGAAAGTACCGGTAGTTACCGCGTTGGCCACCGAACTGCCGGAAATGGAACCAATCATCCCGCTAGCCACGACGGCGGCCTTGGCCGGGCCGCCACGCATCCAGCCAAAAAGGCCAAGGGCTAGTTCAATGAACATCCGCCCGGCCCCCGTCACCTGCAGAAAGGAACCAAAAAGGATGAAGATAATGATGTAGGTGGCGGACACGCCCAAAGGGATCCCGAATAGGCCCTCGGTGCCCAGGTACAGGTGGTCGATGATCCGCGATAGGTCGGCACCCCGGTGGGCAAACGGGCCGGGCATATGAGGACCGTAATAACCGTAAATCAAAAACAATCCGGCCAGGATTACCAAGGGCTTGCCAACGACCCGCCTGGTGGCCTCCAGTACCAGCAGGATACAAACTCCGCCGGCCACCAGGTCCATGGTGGTCGGCTTGCCCCCGCGAAGCATAAGGTCTTCGTAGTTTACAAAGATATACATGGTGGACGCCACCGCCGCCAGCGCCAGAAACAGGTCGTAAATGGGGATGGTCCGCTGACGCATCCGCCGGGCAAACGGAAAGGCCAAAAAGGCCAGCACCAGGGCGAAAGCCAGATGCACGCTCCGTTGCTTCAGAGCCACAAACGCGCCAAAACCGGCGGTGTACAGGTGAAACAGGGAAAAACCCACGCAGACCGCCAGAATCAGTAGGGCAAACACACCGGTAACCGTACGGCTGGATCGCTCCACCTCTGCCTGGGCTTCTACGCTGATCCGGCGTCTACCGGTCTTTTCCGGCTTATGACCGGGCGCCATCCGTCCACCCCCGCGAAGAAAATCTGGTCGTTTTTATCATCTGCACCTCCACGGACCGCCCGTCCAACTCGGGCCGGTCCAGATCCAGACGGTAGTTTTCGAATACAAGGGCACACGGCGAGAGTGCCGTGGGTTTGAGCCGCAGCACGTCTACCGGCTTGTCCAGACCGGTCAGAATAAAGGTGCCGTTCCCGGTGGTAAACCGGCCGTCCGCCCCGTAGGGCAAACCGGCACCCAGAGAAGAGGCCTCGGTTTCGTAAAGGACTATCCGGTGATCGCCGGTGACGCGGTAACGTTCGTACACCGCCGTCTTTTCAACCGAATGCCGGTAATGATAGGCGAAAACGGTCCCGGGTTGCGCTTTCACACGGTACAAAACCGGCCCTTCCGCAAGGCGCACCTCCAGGAAATAGGCAGGGGTCAGTCCCCAAACAATGCCATAAACTGCCACCATCCCGGCGATGAAAAGGGACAGGGCACCCAAAAAGGATGCCCGCCCCTTCTTGACGCCGGACACGGGTTAGAGAATACCTTTTTCCTGGTAGAACTTCGCCGCACCAGGATGCAACGGCAGCGACATGGCCTCGGTCGCCGTTTCCAGGGTCAGGTCCTTGCCGCGCTGGTGGGCCGCGCCAAGCTTATCCAGGTTATCGAACAACGCCTTGGTAAGGTCGTAGACCAAATCCTCGGACAGCTCGGCTTTGGCGACGAGCATAGCCTTCACGGCTACGGTGGGCACGTCCTCGGCCACCTTGGCGTAGGTACCGCCTTCAATAGTAAACGGCGCGTAGAACGCGTACTCACTGGTCAGCTTTTCAATAGCCGCCTCACTCAGCGGAATGATCTTGATGTCGTGGGTCGCGCCCAGGTCCTGCACGGCCGCCGTGGGCAGACCGGCGGTGATGAAGGCGGCGTCCACGTGCCCGTCCTTCAAGCTGCCCGCCGCCTCGCCAAACGGCAGGAAGTCCGGCTGGATGTCCTCAAAGGTCAGCCCGTAGGCCGCCAGGATCTGCCGGGCGTTCGCCTCGGTGCCGCTGGCGGCAGCACCTACCGCTACGCGCTTGCCTTTGAGGTCCGCGATCGAATTGATGTTCTTATCCGCCAGGGTGATCACTTGAATGACTTCCGGATACAGAGTGGCCACACCGGCGATATTCGTTACGGGACCGCGCTCCGCGAACATTTCGACGCCTTCGTACGCATAATAACTGATGTCGTTCTGGATGAAGGCCAACTCGGCTTTACCTTCCTCCAGCAGACTGACGTTGGCCACGGAGGCGTTGGTGGTTTCGGCCGTGGCGTTGACCCCCGGCACACTGGCGTTAAAGATTTCCGCCATCGCCCCGCCGAGCGGGAAGTAGGTACCGGCCTGACCGCCGGTCGCGATCGACAGGAACTGCTTCTCCGGCTGCGCCTCGTCAGCAGGCTGTTCGCCGCCACCGCAGCCGACCAACATCGCCCCCACCAACATCAGGCTTAACAACACCGCCAGCAACTTAGACCGTTTTTTCATCAAGTCCCTTTTCCTCCTCCTCAACTTAAAGTTTTTAAGGAAAACACTTTTTTCAAAAAATTATCGACAGCTTGCACCCACACAACTCGCGCGCTACCACCTCCCCAGGCCGCTTTTTTAACGCGCCAAGCAAAATAAAACCTGACACCCGGAGTTTTTATAACCACGCCGAACCCCGGGACCCTGGCCGGAATCAACCCTAAACAAAGGAAAATGGTACTCTTGGGAAATAAAACCGGGGACAGGGATGTGGCCCGCTCCTATGCTCCCATGTAGTATTATTTCGCGCTGATCCCCAAAATCCTGCCGGCAGCAGTGGAAAAGTTAGCATTTCGGCAAAACACCTCTTTACAAGCCACAAAAACTCCGGGCCAAAACCGCCCGGAAAAGCTGCACCGATTGCATTCCTTTCCCACGCTTTATAAACTTTCCACGCCCTGCACGCCGTTTCAACGTGCCGCTTGAGCCCCAACGTTTACTCCTTGCACCATGCGCCCCAGTTCCCCCGCCATACGGTTCAGGGTCTCGGCCAACGCGCTCATTTCCTCCACCATGGCCATCTGCTCCTCGGTGACCGAGGCCAGGCCCTGTACCCCTGTGTTCAGCTGGTCCGCCGCCGCGGCCACGTCCTGTGCCTGCCGCACCAACTCCTGCACCGCGGCCGAGATACCGGAGAAAACCTCCGTGGTCTCCCGGGTCAGCCGCACCCCTTCGGCGATGGTTTTCAGGTTGCTCTTCATGTTCTTGTTGGCCGTCTCCGCCTCCTGTTCAATCCCTTTGGCGATCACCAGGATCTCGTCGGCCGTTTGGGCCGATTGCTCGGCCAGCTTGCGGATCTCCTCGGCCACCACCGCGAAACCCCGACCGTGCTCGCCGGCCCGGGCCGCCTCGATGGCCGCGTTCAGGGCCAGGAGATTGGTTTGGTCGGCGATGTGGGTGATCGCGTCCACGAATTCGGTGATTTGGTGGGCCCGTTTACCGAAAGCCAGGACGTTCTTGGCCGCCTCGGCGTTGGTGCGGTTAATGGCGCCCATCTGGTTCCGCACAGTCTGGATGATCTGTTCGCCTTTTCCGGCAAGCTCCCTTGCCTGGCGGGCATTGTCCGCCGCACCTTTGGCCAACCCGGCCAGGTTGTCCACCGTACCGGCCATCTGGTTGACCGTCTCGGCGGTGCTGGACGCCCTGGCGGTGTACTCCTGGGAACTTTCCGCCAGGTGCCGCGAAGTCTCCTGCACCTGTTGTCCGGCCGCAGCCGCTGCCTGCAGGGCGGCCTCCATCCGTTCCATCAGCCGGTTGAAACTACGGGAAAGCTCGCGGATCTGGGCGTCACCCGCCGCCACCGCCCGTACCTTCAGGTTGCCATCAGCCGCCTGCGCCATACTCTCCCGCAGATGTTCCAGGTCACGATTTCTTCGGTTCCCGACCAGCAACCCCAGGCTAATCCCTAATACCAGCAACACACCACCGCCGATGTACGGCTCGGCCATAAAACGCCACCAGTCCAGATAGGTCAACACCGTTCCCACCACTGCGACCGCAGCCAAGCCCAAGCCTACCGCCAGCAACCTCTGCCGCCACCACATCGCCCCACCCCTCCATTGTTGCAGACAAAATGTCACACATTTATAACACAATTATAACAGAGGTTCTTCGTTAAGTAAGTTATATTAAGTAAGTTGTCGCGCTTTTTTGAAACCTTAACCACAGTCCATACGGCCAACACACAGTTTTCCCGGACCGGGCGGCTCATCCGAACTACCCCTCGCAGGCCCAAGACACTGGAAATCCAAATCCGATCCGGTGTCACGACCCTAACTACTCCGGACAAGTTCCACATATAAATGACCGGTCACCTTCGTGACCGGTCCGGTTATCCTCCCTAGCGCAATCCTTGTTTTTCAGGATCTCAGGCCGTCGTCAGTTTGGAAAGCACCCGTTCTAACTGCAGCAGCAACCACAGGCGATCATCTTTTTTGATTACCCCGCTGATGTACTCGTTTCCCTTCGTCACCGATTCCGGGCGTTCGATCTCTTCCGGGCTGTAACGCCCCACTTCCTGCACCCGGTCCACAATGATGCCCACGCTGGCCTCGTTATGCTCCACCACGATGATCCGCGTGTCGCGCGTGTTTTCGGCACGCTTTAGGTTCAAACGCTTGTGCAGGTTTATGACCGGCACGATCCGGCCCCGGAGGTTGATTACACCTTCCACGAAATCAGCCGCCCTGGGAATGGGAGTAACCTCGGCCATTTTGATGATCTCCCGGGTATGGAGTACCGGTATGGCGTATTCTTGCCCACCCAAATCAAAAATAACCAATTGCTCACCGCCGGTGGTCGATGCCATATAACACTCCTCCCCTAACTCTTTTTCAGGGATTTAACCAACTCTTCTAGTTCGTCCGCCATCCGGGCCAGGTCATTCGCATTCGAGGCCATTTCCTGAATGGTGCTGCTCACTTCCTCGGCCGAAGCGGCCAGGTTTTGCACCCCCTGGCTGTTCTGTTCGGCCGCCTTAGCCATTTCCTCGGCCAGGTCGGTGCTCTGGACGGCGTGTCTACGGATGTTTTCCAGGGCCTCACCGGCGCGGTTAATGATTTTTACCCCTTCTTCTACCTCGCTGGACCCGGACTGCATGGCCTCCACCGCTTTCGTGGTGTTTTTCTGGATGGCGAGGATGATTTCCTCGATCTCCTTAGTGGCCCCGGAGGATTTTTCGGCCAGCTTGCGCACCTCTGCGGCCACTACCGCGAAACCCCGACCGTGCTCGCCGGCCCGGGCCGCCTCGATGGCCGCGTTCAGGGCCAGCAGGTTGGTCTGCTCGGCGATGTCGTTGATCACCTGAATGATCTGTCCGATTCTTTCCGACTGCTGGTGCAGGTTCTGCACCGACTTGGCACTGGCATTCACCGTGCTCTGGATCGAAGATATCTTCTGCACGGCTTGCTGCACCGCCTGATTGCCGGCTTCCGAGGCCGTTTCAGTGGCCCGCGCCGCTTCGGCCGCCTGCGCCACGTGGTTCGCCGTCTGCTCGGTGGAGGCCGCCAGTTCGGTGGAGGTCTCGGTGACGTTTTCGGCCGCCGTGCTCACTTCCTCGGCCGCTACCGATAGCTCCTGACTGTGGGACGCCAGTTGGTAGGAGGCCTCCTGAACCTTGTCCACCAGGTTCTGCAAATTCTCACTCATCTGGTTGAAGGCGGCGCCCAACCGGCCGACCTCGTCCTGGCTGCGCAGATCCACCCGGTGATCCAGCTCACCGGCGGCAATCTTGGCCACGGCCGCCTGGAGCCGGGCGAGCGGGTTAGCAATCACCCGGTTGGTGAACAGCACCACGGCGACCATCGCGATCACCAGCGTCAACGCCGCCACACCGAGCACGGTGATGCGGCCCTGGACGATCAGCGCGTCCACAAACCCTTTGGGCGCAGCCACGGCCCAGATGCCGACGATCTCCCCGGCCGCGTCGCGGATGGGCTTGTAGGCAGCAACGTACTGGTGACCGACCACATCGGCAAGGCCGTAGTATTCTTCGCCCCGGTGCAGCACGGCCTGAGCTACCGCGTCCGAAACCGGTGTCCCCACGGCGCGTTTGCCGTCCTGCCCGATCACGTTTGTGGCAATACGCGTGTCCCAACGGAAAATGGTCACGGTGCCTCCCGTAAGCTCGGCGATGTAATCAACCACCTCGAAATTATTGTTCATCAGCACATCGCCTTTATAAAGCCGGTCTCCTTGCGCCCGCCAGGGCCCCGGGTACATCAGGTCGATGATCACTTCCCCGGTGGCCAGGTCCCCCCGGGCTGTTTCCGTGACCGCTTCTTCGGCCGTATCTATAATCAGGTTGTTGACCACAGCCAGTAAAACACCCGAAAACAGGAGCAAAATCACCGCCAACAAGGCCGCCAGTTTAAACCTGATGGACATAGAACCGGTTTTAAGCCGCATGGCGCTTACCCCACCCCCCAAATTGCCTCTTTGTATTTGCCACCCAAATTTGTTTTTAATTACCGCACAAAAATACAGAAGCCTTGCGGTTCGGACACGCAAAACTTCTGAACACTTCCCAATCTCCCATCCCCCTGCTAGAACGCTACCATATCTTCAGGGTGGCCGGTAAAGCTCCCTATCCATTTCTCGGCACATAGAAAATAATGTTTAAATGTTTCACCAAATTTATTAAATTTTTGCAAAAATAACTTGCGTCGCTCGCGCGAACGCTAGGCCCGGGCCCTGATGTTCGCCAGCGCGTCGAGAGCCACGGCGCCCACGGTACGCTGCCAAAGTTTGCCCGCTTCGTAGATGGTCACCGTTTCGTGGTCAGTACGCAGAGCACCCAAGGCCGAGGCCGCTTCCTGGGCAGCGATCTCTCCCAGCGACCAGGCGGCAAACCCCCTGATTTCGGGATCCGGTTCCTGCAGGGCACTGATCAGGGCCGGCAGGGCCGGCGCGACCAGTGCGGGTTCTCTTTTGCCGATCCGGCCCAAGGCCCAGATCACGCCGCGGCGCAGTTGCTGGTTGCTACCGAACAAGGCGATCAGTCGCGGCACAAACTCTCCAAACATCTCGGGGCGATGGCGTATTATTTCCCCAATGGCTTCCGGCGCGCTCCAGCCGCTGTCGTCCGGCTCTTCATCCAGAAACCGGAATAAACGCCCGATGACCTCCCGTCCCACCGCGGGATCACGCTGGGACAGTCCGCCGGCGACATAACCCAGCCCTTCAATGGCGCGCCACCGCAGCACACCGTCCCGGGTGCTAAGAAAGGCGTACAGGTACTCGATCACCTCACGGTTTTCCTCGGCCAACCGCCGCAACCGGTCATACTGCCGTGCCTCCAGCAAAGTCCGCACTTCTTCCTTTGTCAACCAGCTTCGCCTCCCGGATGGTTTCTTAATCCTTTGTTCCTATTTTACACCTTTTCACCGTGCGCAAACATCCCCAAATGTCGCCTCCTGACGTTAAGGAAACCGGACACAATAAAAACATAATTTAAAAACCGTAGTAATATGACCCTAGAATGACCATAGTTAATGCGCTTGACCGTACAAGGCAAATAAAAATGTGACAATTATTTAGTCTCTGAGTTGTAATCCGCAAACGTTTTTGCTAATATGTGCTTATCATATACTGTATACAAAATACATTTGCTTCAAAAAATTATTTTTGGCTTTTTGGAAAGGAGTACCGCCAATGCACCCCTTTCTTCGCCCCGTAAAGGCGCGGACCATTCTTAATAACCCCTCGGCGGCCGAACTTCGGGAAATGGCCCGCCACGAGGAGAAAACAACCGAATATGGCAGCGCCAGCTATGTTACCAGGGTACGCAACCGCAGTGCGAAACAGACCTTCATCGTGGAAGACGGTATCCGGCTGGGCGTTGACCAGCAGGGGATGGCTCCCGAAAGGGCCGCCACCATCGTCCGGGAAGTCCACCGCTACCTTGAGGGGCGGGACTTGATCCGGCTGGACCGCCAGATGGGAACACACCCGGACTTCAATTTGCATTGCCGCCTGTATATCACCAAGGAATACGCCCGCATTCCCTTCCAGTGGCACAACATGCTTTTTGAGCCGCCCCATCCAAACGGTAACCCGGACTTGATTTCGATTTACGTGCCCGAATGGCCCGAAAGAATCATTTTTTGCCACCCTCTAGCTGGCGTCACCTATATCCTGGGCACCGATTACTTCGGGGAATGCAAAAAGAGCTTCTTGCGCAAAGCCATGTACCGGTTCAAGCAACAACGAGGAGGCCTTGGTTTTCACGCCGGAAGCAAAGTGCTGCGTGTCAAGGACTACCGGGGAAACCTGAAGGAAGTCGGTTTTCTTCTTTTTGGGTTAAGCGGAACCGGTAAGACCACCCTGACCATGCATGATCACGGTCTGACCGGCGAAGAAGGTGTGGCCATCCGGCAGGACGATGTGGTGATGATGCATCCGTCCGGTTACTGCTACGGCACCGAAAACGGTTTTTACATTAAGACCGAGGGGCTGGACGAATCCCAACGGGTGCTTTTCCAGGCGGCCACCTCGCCCAACGCCATTTTTGAGAATATCTACGTAGACGACAACGGCCGGATTCTTTTTGACAGTAGTGAGTTCACCGCCAACGGACGGGGGGTTATCCTCCGTTCCGAGGTGCCCGGCACGGACGAGCGGATTGACCTGGACCGCGCTCACCGGCTTATTTTCATTACCCGGCGGGACGACGTCGTCCCCGCCGTGGCCAGACTGAGTCCGGAACAGGCCGCCGCCTTCTTTATGCTCGGGGAATCCATCGAAACCTCGGCCGGGGATCCCACCAAGGCCGGACAGCCCAAGCGGGAGGTGGGTACAAATCCGTTTATCGTCGGCCCGGAAGCAGAAGAAGGCAACCGGTTGCTGGATATTCTCCGGCTCAATCCGGATATCGAATGCTACCTCCTCAATACCGGGAGCGTGGGTAAACGGGAAGGCCACCCGGGCATTAAGATTTCCGTCCGCGATTCCGTGGGTATTATCACCCAACTGGCTTACGGTAATATCCGTTGGGCCGAGGACCCTGACTGGGGGTACCTCGTTCCCGCCGAGATCCCCGGAATCAATATCCGCCGGTTCGATCCGCGACAGTATTACTCCCGCGAGGAGTACGCCCAGCGGATCAACCGCCTGCGGGACGAACGGCGTGCCTGGCTGTCCAAGTATCCGGGCCTTAAACCGGAGATTGTGCAGGCCATCGAACCGCCGCGGCGGCTGAAGACCATTGCTTCGGCCGGTTCACGGTAGCCCGGCGGCCGGGCACTGGTCAAGAACGCATCACAACCGGTGGGAACCCTATCTAGATTCTGCTGAAAAACACCACCCGGTATGCGCCGGGGCGTTATCGGCGGTCACATTGGGAGCTTGTTCAAAGAACGAAAGCCGTCCGTGGCATAGCGGCGTGGTTCAACGACACAACTTGCTGCGGCCTTACCAGCTTTCGACCCGGTCGTAATCAAGGTCTTTGCGGCTTACGGGGGCATAGTGGCGCCCGCCCAAGAACAACGCTTCGTAGGCACAGGCCTCCACGCAAGCGCCGCACAGGATGCAACTGTACGGGTCAAACACACGGTACCAGGTGGGTTCAGAGGCCTCCGGCGTCTCCCAGCGGGTGTCCAGGAAAACGGCCGCGGACGGACAGGCCCGCTCGCATTCGCCGCAAAACACGCAGTTTTGCGCTTCAAACGCCAGGTTCCCGCGTGTCCCGGGGTATGGCTCCCTGAGCACGGAAGGGTAAGGCCGGGTGGCAGGCCTGGCACAGAAATTTTTCAGGATATTCCCGACCATCCAGGGCATATCCGTTCCCCCCTCTGTACACTTTTCCATTCAATTCAAAAAAGCGCCCGGTATCGTAAGAAATAGTTCAGGTCGCGCAACGTCCGTACACCCCGGTTCTCCAATTCCGGCAGCAGGCAGAGCAGCAACCGGGCGGTGA
This sequence comes from Firmicutes bacterium UBA3572, assembly GCA_002375985.1. GTDB lineage: Bacteria > Bacillota > Desulfotomaculia > Desulfotomaculales > Desulforudaceae > Desulfopertinax. The sequence continues at coordinate 164,906 of DFNH01000024.1, forward strand.
TCAGCGCGTCCCCCAGGGCGGTGTGCCGGTCGTGCACCGGGATCGCGTATTCCCGGGCCATTACCTCGAGACTGTAATCGCGGGCCCCTGGTTTCAGCGCCCGGCAGATCGAGAGAACATCCAAAGTCACCGCGGGGTTCAATGGCGGGCCGCCCTTGCTGCGTAACACGTTATTGATAAACATCAGATCGAACTGAATATTGTATCCCGTGATCACACCTGCCGCCAGGAATTCCAATAGCCGCGGCAGGATTTCCTCGAACGCAGGGTGCCCACGCACATGCTCGTCGCGGATTCCGGTGATCGCACTCGCCTTGGCCGGTATTTCCCGTCCGGGATCCACCAGGGTGGTGAAGGTGTTTCCCCCGATCTTGGCATTGACAATCTCTACGCCACCGACGGCAATAATCCGGTCCCCGGCATCAGGCCGCAATCCGGTCGTTTCGGTGTCCAGGAGCACAAAACGCAGGTTGTAGAACGAAACATCCTGTGGTTGCCCGGCATTACACCGGGCTACCAGGTTATGAAGCTCAGCCCCCGTTTCGGGGATATGCTCCTTACCTGCGATCGTCCTCCATAAACCCGATAGACTGGCGACTACAGCCATTATATCACCTCTTTTAGTAACCCTCCACCCGGAAAGTTACACCCATAAATTTTTGCAACCGTGAAACGGCCAGTAAAGCGTCCTTCAAACCGGCCAATTCACGCCGGGTCAACTCCCGCGGGTTAAGGTAGTTACTAACCGCTTCTCCTTCGGCCATCCGCCGCAGATTCTCTCGTAAACGCAGCATCTGCACGCTGTCGTAGGCCACCGCAAAAGCCTCGGCATCGTTCTTGGTCAGCATTTCCCTGTCCACCAGTTGCCGCAGCCGCCCCACGGTCGAGGTCTCCAGCAACCCCTCCCGCAGCGCGAACAACCGCACCCCGTCCACGATGTGAATCAACACGGCACGTTTCAAATCCAGCTCATTCTTGTGCGGCCCGGACCGTTCGGTAACTACCTGACGGAAAGGATTTAAGGGTACCCTCCGGGAGAGAGCATCCCGGGCCATAAAATGGAGCAACACCGGAGCCTGTTCCAGGCGCTGGTAGCAATAGCGCCGCAAAGAATGCGCCATGGCAAACTGACCGTATACGGGCCTGAAATCCAGAAAAATACTCATTAACCGCAGCACCTGGGGATTGGGATCAAGGATCCACTTTTTCACGGTCAGACACCATTCCCGCATCGGCTTACACCAGTCGGGTTGGTTCGCCATCACCTTCCCCGGACACAAGTCGAAGCCGCACTGTTTTAGTCCGGCCACAACCCGGTCCGCCAGCTCCAGGAAATAAGCGGCAGTGCGCTCCTCCTCGCCGGGCTGGGGATCGTCATAGATCAGGGCGTTGTCTTGGTCGGTCCGCAGAACCTGTTCGCGCCGGCCCCCGCTGCCCATGGTCAGCCAGCAATAACTGGTGGGAGGACGGCCCTTCCCTTCCGCCAGCATTTCCTCCTCCACCAACCGGATCAACCGGCGCGTAACCCGGTCGTAGAACTCGGTGACCAGCGTGCAAATCTCTTCCGCCGAAGCGTCACCGGAAACCAATTCACCAATGATGCGGTCGATGTCGGCCATGTGGGCGGCGACGGCCCCCACATTTGATGCCCGGTCCAGAGCGTCAACGATGCGCAGGACGTCCAGATGCTGGGCGCGAACCAGGTCGCCCATGGTAACCATCCCCAAGAGCAAGCCCTGGTGTTCGACCAACACATGGCGCACCTGGTGGCGGACCATACCCAGGAGCGCTTCGTACACGTGCGCTTCCGGCGAGACCATCACCAGCCGGTCCGACGTCAGGGTAGCGGCCGGCTGGCGGGCGCGTTCCTCGAAGTCGGGCGCGGCCAGCACCCGGCGCACCAGATCCTTGGCCGTCAACATTCCCCGCGGGCGGCCGTTTCGATCCAGAATGACCACCGAGCTGATCTCTTGCTCGGTAAACAACTGGGCCACCTTGGTGATCGGGTGATCTTCCAGACAAGTCACCACCGGCGCGGACATTATTTCGTACACCCGGCGCCGGTAATGCCGGGACTCCCAGGATACCAGGCAACTCTGCTCCCGCGCCACTTCCTGAAAAACATAGCGCATCCGCTCGGCTAGAGCGTGGCTAAAAAAACCCACGAAGTCGGGATCGGACTTCAGATCCTCAAAACAAACCTCGGGTATCAACAGGCACTGGGTCTCTTCCACCGTGCGGGCCGTAGTCGGGTAAGAGTCGGTGAACAAAAGGCACTCCCCAAAGAAGTCATTAGCCTTTAAAAGACCCACCGCCCGCTCCTCGCCGCTATCACCGACCAGCAAAATCTCCACCAAACCCGAAAGCACAAAGAAAAGGTATTCCCGGTGGGGCTCTCCCTGCCGGAACACATAGGTGCCCTTCGGATACACTGCGGTAGAAAGGTGGGGCAGGCACTCCCGAAGCTGATCGTCCCGCAGACTGGAAAAAGGCGGCGTGGTTTTCAACAGCTGGAAAAAGTCCATCCCTTACCCCTTCTCCCAAATATAACTAATCCTGCAACCCGACCGGTGTTTACCAGCGCGGCCACAGCACTCCAAAAACGCAGGCGATACCAATGGCCGCCCATAGCGCCACTTTGGAGTCCAGTCCCAGGTAACGGGCCGCGATCCCGATCACGGCCAGCAACAAAAGATACAGACTGTACACCGCCACGTTTTTTCTTAAGGTTTCGGATGCCATTTCCTGATCTCCTCCTGGTGTACCCGGGGTGAAAGCGGGGCATAATGCCCCGTTCTCCCCCTACCGGGAAGTCGTCTTGGTCGGTTGTTCCTCTTTAATGAACGCATGCTTGAGACCCAGTTCCTCGGGCGCGTGGAGGACCAGCATCTTGTGGTGTACATCCGCGGGTACCGCCCTGGGGGTCAGCAAGGACACCACCACAATCAGAGTCAGCGCCAGAGGCACCGCCCAGATAGCGGGCTGTTCGGCCAAAGTCCGGAACACCGGATTCTGGGCGTACCAAACAGCCAAGCCGGGCAACACCTGCTTGTCAGCCAGCATAGTGGACACAATGGCGGCAAGCGCCGAGAGCCCTCCACCCAGCATTCCGACCGCGGCCCCGGTCGCACTTGCCCGCCGCCACCAAACACTTATGATCAGCAGCGGGAAGTAAGAAGCCGCCGCTATGGCAAAAGCCCATCCCACCATCATATTGATATCGAAGTTCTCCACAAAGGTCCCCAATACAATCGCCCCGGCGCCGGCCAACACGGCCGCCAGGCGAAAAGCGTTGATCCGTTGCTGCGGCGTGGCCTTCTTATTCAGCATGTTGCCGTAAATGTCGTGGGCCAGCGCACCGGTGATCGATACCAACAGGCCCGAAAAGGTGGTCATAAAACCGGCAAAGGCACCGGCCGAAGTAATGCCGGACAGGATATCACCCAGGTAGACCACCTGTTCGTTAAGAATCTTGGGCAGGACCAACACCACCGAGTCCGTGCTATAGGCGCCGCCGGTGACGGCGTACAGCTCCGGCACCGCATTCCGGCCCATGGCCCCGAAAATGGCTGGGAAAAAGTAGAAGGCGCCCAGGAGAATCAGTACCCAAAAAGCGGTGCGTTTGGCCGTCTTCCCGTCCGGGTTGGTATAAAACCGCACCAAAATGTGGGGCAGCCCGGCGGTACCACAAATGATCGCCAGGATCAGGGAGTACGTATACAGCACCGGGTAACCGTACTTGTTGGTAAGCGGACCGAACGGTTCCAGCCATGTCTTGTCGGCGGGCGCGTTGGGCACCACCTCGCCCCGCGCGTAGTGCACAACCACCCGGTCCTGATCAGCATACGGAAACAGCAGGAGTTTAGGCGTCACCAGCAACTCCTTTTCCTCCCGGGTCGAGGGATCGCGCACGATCACCGGTTCCCCGTTCCTGGTAACCTGCACAGGCGCGCTGGTGACAAACTCCGTACCAGGAGCAAAAATGTAAAGCGTTCGCTCCGTACCCGCGACTTCCCGCACCACTGTTTCGGCCGGCAGGCCCGAGGGCAACAGGTCCTCCGGAGTGATCGGATCGCTTCCCGGCGGCAGGGCGGGTGTCACCGTCACGGCCACTTCGGCACCGTTGACGAACCGGCCGGAAATGGCCGCCGGGAAAACCACTTCGTTGGCCGGGGCTACCGGACGGTACGTTATCTGGTGATCATCGAGAAACCGGGGCAGCGCCTTACCCGCTTCACCCTGGTTGCCGAACTGGGCCATCTGGCCTGGATACCCGCCGATAAATGCGAAGAGGATAAAGATCGGCACCGAGATCGCAAACATCTTCACCCAGTACTGAAAGGCCTGCACGAAAGTGATCCCCTTCATGCCGCCCAGGGCCACGTTAAAGGTAATCACCGCGCCCACCAGAACCACCCCCACCCAGTAGGGGGTGTGCAGGATGTTCACCAAAGCTACGCCGGCACCCTTCATCTGCGGCATGGTGTAAAAAAGACCGATGGCCAGCACAAACACCACCGCTATTTTCCGAAATGAGGGGCTCGCGTACCGCCCCTCCGCAAAGTCCGGAATGGTGTAGGCGCCGAACCGCCGCAGGGGGCTGGCGATGAAAAGCAACAGAAACAGGTAGCCAGCCGCGTACAGCGCGGGGTACCAGAGTACGTCGTAGCCGAACTTCATCACCATGCCCGCCACACCCATAAAGGAAGCGGCGGAAAGATACTCACCGGAGATGGCTGCCGAGTTCATCGGGACGCTCACCGAGCGGGAGGCTACGTACATATCGGCGGTACTGCGCACCGATCGCTGCACATACAGCCCGAGGCCGATGGTGGCGATCACCAGGAGGGTCACAAATATCAGGGGGATCCAGGCGATGTCAGCCATGGTGCGCCCTCCCCTCCTCCCGGGCAGCCCGGGCGCTGATCTCGTCCTCCAAGGCCAGGGACCGGGTGACGTAGATCCGAGCGATCAACCAGGTCAATGGATAGAAAAGCACGCCGAGAAACAACCAGCTAAGAGTGAAACCCCAGACACGCATATTGACGATTTCCGGCAGGTAGTAGTTGACCAACGGCACCCCTAACAGGATGATCACAAAAACGGCAAAACACTTTAGACTCAGCTTCAGTTGGGCGCTCATCACCAGGTGCAGATACTGCTCGCTGTGCACGTCGTACCGGGGCCCGCCCGGTGCCGGATGTACGCTCATTTCGGTAGTACCGGCCGGAATATCGCGCATACAAGAACCCCTCTACAAAAAGATGGTGCAAAAAAAGACCATAGCGGCGTTTGCCCATACATGCGGAAGACATTCGCCCGTCTATGGCTGACAAGGTGGCCGTAAGACCACCGGATCCCGGAGGAAACCCCGCCGGAATCTCCTTCTCTCCGGCGGTCGAAGTCTCCCAAAGATCGGCCGGGGATAACCCCGGCCTACTCCAGGCTTCTATTTTTTTAACCCTCTTTGTGCTCGTATCGTTCTTTCAGTTCCTGAATAACCGCCGGGTCGGCCAGGGTGGTGGTATCACCCAACGCGCGGCCCTCGGCGATATCCCGGAGAAGGCGCCGCATGATCTTACCGCTTCTGGTCTTGGGCAGTTCGGCCGTAAAAAACACGTCATCCGGCCGGGCGATCGCCCCGATTTTCTTCACCACGTGCGCTTTAAGCTCGTTGGTGAACTCGTCCCGGGATTTGGTTCCGTCTTTCAGTTCCTTGAAATAACTACCCTTCAAGGTTACAAACACCGAAATGGCCTGCCCCTTGAGCTCGTGGGATTTACCAATGGCCGCCGCTTCGGCTACCGCCGGGTGGTCCACCAGCGCGCTCTCCACTTCCATGGTGCTGAGCCGGTGTCCGGCTACGTTGATCACGTCGTCCACCCGACCCAGGACCCAGAAATAATTATGGTAGTCCCGGCGGGCACCGTCCCCGGTGAAGTAAAGCGTCTGGCCGGGAATCTTGCTCCAGTACTCGCGCACGTACCGCTCGTCATCGCCGTAAATGGTGCGCAGCATCGCCGGCCACGGTTCCCGGATCACCAGGAAGCCGCCCTTACCCAGCATAACCGAGTTGCCTTCCTTGTCCACAACGTCGATTTCTACGCCGGGGATCGGTACCGAGGCCGAACCCGGCTTCAGCGAGATGATCCCCGGCAGCGGGGCAATCATAATCTGCCCGGTCTCCGTCTGCCACCAGGTGTCCACAATCGGGCAGCGTTCCTGGCCGATGTGCTTGTAATACCACATCCAGGCTTCCGGGTTGATCGGCTCACCGACCGACCCCAAAAGCCGCAGACTGGACAAATCCCGCCGGGCGGGCCACTGTTCGCCCCACTTCATAAAAGCCCGGATGGCTGTAGGCGCGGTGTACAGCACACTTACCCCGTACCGTTCAACGATCGCCCAGAAGCGGTCCTGCTCCGGAAAATCCGGCGCGCCTTCGTAGATCACGGTGGTCGCACCGTTAGCCAGCGGCCCGTAGACCACGTAGCTATGCCCCGTAATCCAGCCCACATCGGCGGTGCACCAGAAAACATCCCGGTCCTTAATGTCAAAAACCATGTGGTGGGTGGTGGCGACCCCGGTCAAGTAACCGCCGGTGGTGTGCACCACACCCTTGGGCTTACCAGTGGTGCCGCTGGTATAAAGGATAAACAGCATATCTTCGGCGTCCATTTCCGCACACGGTCCGCCGACGGTGACCCCTACCACCAGGTCATGGTACCAGTAGTCCCGGCCCTCCTGCATGGGCACTTCCTGGTGGGTGCGCTCCACCACGAGCACTTTCTCGACGGAGGGACACTGCTCCAGGGCCAAGTCGGCATTACGCTTCAACGGCACAATTTTGCCGCGTCGCCAACCGCCGTCGGCGGTGATCAACAATTTCGCCCCCGCATCATTGATCCGGTCGCGCAGCGCTTCGGCGCTGAAACCGCCGAAAACCACACTGTGGGGCGCCCCGATCCGGGCGCACGCCAGCATGGCGATGGCCGCCTCGGGAATCATGGGCAGATAAATGGCCACCCGGTCGCCCTTTTCCACGCCGAGCATCCGCAGCACATTGGCGAACTGGGTAACTTCACGCCACAGATCCCAATAGGTAAGAATCCGGCTGTCCCCGGGCTCACCCTCAAAGATGATCGCAGCCTTGTTCTTACGCCAGGTATTTAAATGCCGGTCAACGCAATTGTAACAGGCATTCAACTTGCCGTTTACAAACCATTTGGCGTACGGCGGATTCCATTCCAGTACCTGATCCCACTTCCGAAACCAGTCCAGGCGCTCGGCCTGCATCGCCCAGAAGATCTTCGGATTTGCCCGCGCTTCGGCATAAATGTCCCGGTTCCTCACGTTGGCCTGCCTGGTGAATTCCTCGTCAGGGTGGAAAATCCGGCTCTCCTCCAGCAAGGTGTCTATCGTTTCCTTCTTGACCGCCACGGAAGCCATCCTCCTTAATAATAAACTGCCTAAACGCACCGCCCGTATTCATGGTGACATGGTAACGGCTGCGGCGAAACCGCAAAAGAGAATAAACGTGAAAAGTCAAATGTAGCGGTTCACCGGACAATAGAGGACGGTCAGCGGAAAATATCGCCGCCGAAAGGACGTCTCTTGCCCCCAAACGGTCGGTCCAAAGACTTAAACTGCATATCCGGGGCTCGACCGGGCAAATCGCTTCGGCAGGCAGGAACGAACCACCCGCTGGCGAAGTATTTGTAATCCATGTTTTTTACAATGTACTCGCTTTACGGCTGATAACACCGCGCTGGTAACATCGCATTTAATCTAGTAACGGAGGCCTGTTTTAATGATCTGGGACCGGACCGAAACCTTGCCGCGGGAGGATATGGAGCAACTGCAGCTAAGCCGTTTGCAAACGGTGGTACGGCGTGTATACCAAAAGGTACCTTTTTACCGGGAGCGCCTTCAGGAACGGGGGCTAAAACCAGCCCACATCCGGAGTCTCGCCGACCTGACGAGGCTGCCGTTCACAACCAAAGATGACCTGCGGGTGAACTATCCGTACGGCCTTTTCGCGGTACCTCTGGAAAAACTGGTGCGTATCCACGCTTCCTCCGGTACCACCGGACGTCCGACCGTGGTGGGCTATACGAAGAAAGACCTGCGCACCTGGTCCGAACTGGTGGCCCGGGTAGTGGTGCAAGCCGGAACCAAACCCCGCGACGTCGTGCAAATCTGTTTCAGCTACGGACTGTTCACCGGCGGCTTTGGGTTGCACTACGGGCTGGAACGGGTGGGCGCCACCGTGGTACCGGCATCGGCCGGCAACACCCAACGCCAGCTCCGGTTGATGCAGGATTTTCACACCACGGTGCTGGTCAGCACCCCCACCTACGCCATGTATATCGCCGAGGTTGCCCAGGAAATGGGGCTTAACCCGGCACAACTGGGACTGCGGCTGGGGCTTTTCGGTTCCGAACCGTGGTCGGAAGGAATGCGCCAAGAATTGGAGGCTACCTGGGGGTTCAAGGCCACCGACAACTACGGTATGAGCGAGCTGATCGGCCCAGGCGTCTCCGGCGAATGCCAGATGCAAAATGGTTTGCACATTTCAGAGGATCATTTCCTGCCGGAAATCATCGACCCGGAGACCGGGGAACAGCTCCCTCCCGGTGAAGAGGGCGAACTGGTAATCACCACTCTGACCAAGGAGGGACTGCCGCTCTTACGCTACCGCACCCGGGATCTGACCGCACTGGATTATACCCCTTGCCCATGCGGGCGAACGACCGTACGTATGCGGCGCGTCACGGGACGTACGGATGACATGCTGATCGTCCGCGGGGTTAACGTGTTCCCGTCCCAGGTGGAAGAGGTGCTGATGGACATCCCCGGCGTCGGACCGCATTACCAGATCATCGTAGACCGCCAGGGATACCTGGACGAATTCGAGGTACAGGTAGAACTGGCCGCCGATTACTTCACCGGCAAGTTTCGTGATCTGGAAACTCTGGAAAGAACCGTCAAGGAACGCCTGCAAACCATCCTGCAGATCACCCCGAAGGTGAAGCTGGTGGAGTACAAATCCCTGGAGCGTACCGTCGGCAAGGCCAAACGCGTGATCGACAAACGCCGGATTTGAGAAAACGGCCGGGTGAAGCGAACACGCCGGTGCATTGGGTAAACCCACGAAGTTTTCAACGGGCTTATCCGGAAAAAAACCTAAGGAGGAAGTGAAGGCGAATGTATTGGAATGCAGACTTAGAATGCGTGCCGTTAGAACAACGCCGGGAGCTGCAGTTGGAACGCCTGAAGAGCCTGGTGCGGCGAGTTTACGAGAACGTGCCGCACTATCAGCGGGTGTTCCGGGAGGCGGGCTTGCGCCCGGATGACATCCTGACCTTGGACGATCTGGCCAAGCTGCCTTTCACCACCAAGGACGACCTGCGTCGAACTTACCCGTTCGGCCTGTTCGCCACCCCGCTCCGGAACACGGTACGGGTACACGCTTCGTCCGGCACCACCGGTAAGCCCACCGTGGTCGGCTACACCCGCCAGGACGTGGACATCTGGTCCGAGGTTATGGCCCGGACGCTGACCTGCGCCGGTGTCACACAGGACGACATCATTCAAATCGCTTACGGCTACGGCCTGTTCACCGGAGGGCTCGGTGTGCATTATGGTGCCGAAAAGCTCGGGGCAACGGTGATTCCGGTTTCGGTGGGCAACACCAAACGCCAGATCATGCTGATGCAGGACTTCGGCACCACCGTTTTAGCCTGCACTCCCTCCTACGCGTTGCACCTGGCCGAGGTGCTGGAGGAATCGCGCGTTGACCGGACCCGAATCCGCTTACGGGTCGGCGTTTTCGGCGCCGAACCCTGGACCAAGCAGATGGGGCGGGAACTGGAAAGCAAACTGAACATCGTCGCCATCGACATTTTCGGGTTGAGTGAAATCATCGGGCCGGGCGTGGCCAGCGAGTGCCTGTACAATACGGGCCTACATATCTTCGACGACCACTTCCTCCCCGAGGTCATCGACCCGGTCACCGGAAAACAACTGCCGCCTGGGGAAGAAGGCGAACTGGTGATCACCACCCTGACCAAAGAGGCCTTCCCTCTGATTCGTTACCGCACCCGCGATATCACGAAACTGTACGAGGAACCGTGTCCCTGCGGGCGCACCCATGTCCGGATGTCAAAGATCCTGGGACGGACCGACGACATGCTCATTGTCCGCGGCGTTAACGTCTTCCCGTCCCAGGTGGAAAGCGTCCTGCTGGAGATCGGCCAGACCGAACCGCACTACCTGCTGGTAGTCGACCGCCGGGGGCCGCTGGACCAGCTGGAGGTCTGGGTAGAGGTGTCCGACAAGGTGTTCGCCGACGAAGTGCGGCACCTGGAAACCCTAGAAAAGACCATACAACGGGAGCTTGAAAGCACCCTCGGTATCGGGGTAAAAGTCAAGCTGGTCGAGCCCAAGACAATTGAACGCAGCCAGGGCAAGGCCAAAAGAGTCGTAGACAAGCGGGATCTTTACAATAGGGATAAGTAAAGCCTAAGTAAAGCCGGAGGGAGGCATTAATAATGTGGGTAAAGCAAATCTCCGTGTTCCTGGAAAACAAGTCCGGCCGGCTGGCCGCCGTGACCAGACTCCTGGCCGACCACGGATTCAACATCCGGGCGCTTTCCATCGCCGATACTTCCGACTTTGGCATTCTGAGGCTGATCGTAAACGATCCGGCCCATGCTAACCGGGTCTTAAAGGAAGCCGGGTTTACCGTCAGTGAAACCGAAGTCTTAGCGGTGGAAGTACCCGACCGGCCGGGTGGTTTGGCCAGGGTGCTGGACTTGTTGCACCAAGCCGGAATCAACATCGAGTATCTGTATGCCTTCGTATCCAAGGCGGGGGAAAACGCCTTGGTGCTGATGAAGGTCGAGGATTTACAACGGGCGGTCGATGTACTCTCCGCCCAGGGGATCACCATCCAGGGACACGACGTCGTGCACCAGATCTAGTTTTTTGTCTGCCGCGCGTGCAAAGCGGCAGTATCCAGGGACGTAGAAAGAGAAATGCGGCAATACGCCGCATTTCTCTTTTTTCGCGCCTTCCAAGAGTTAGTTCTTTACCTCTTCCCCAAAATCTGGGATCTCGGCGAGCTTGTTCTCGTAGCCCTCCTGCATGGCCAACAGGTCCAGGTGCACCGTCTTCACATCTTCCCAGAAAAGCTCGATTTTTTCGTCTTGCCCCGCCTTGGATTCGTCAATAGCCTTGACGTAGCCGCGGCACTTGTCGCACACGTACACCCGGTACCGTTGATCGTCATCTACGGTGAAGTAGCGGACCCTGGCCTCCTCCGCGTGCCTACAAAACGGACAGCCGATACGGGCAAAGACCCATTCGGTCTCACAGAGTGAGCAGTAAAGATAACGCTTGCCCACTGCCTTGGACAGACGGGAAAAATTGGGGTGCCCGCCGCAGACGGGGCAGTAACCTCTGTACCATAGTTCCAGGTTTAAGTGCGCCACCGTCTGCGCCGAGAAGTGCCGCAGAAAGGGCCGTAGGGTAAGACTAAGCACCAGGCCGAGCAACTCCTCGGACAGTTCGTGCTCCCGGACCGTACTCTCCAGCCATTCACCGTCACGCCGCAGGATACCGCGCACGGCCTGTTCCCGCGCCGCACCGTCTACCGGCAAGGCGGCCAGGATGCGGTCCACGTCTCCTGTACGTTCCGGGTGGTACTTCTTCAATACCGCGCCGACCTCTTGCATCAGCGCAAAAAAACTATGCACATCAAGGCTCGGGGGTTGGCAGTAAAGCAAGGGAACCCCAGTCTGCCACATGTCTTTGACCGCCTTGCCCAAAGGCTCCGCTCTGACCTTGTCCGCGGGCACCGTCAGGGCATGCAGTTCACGGTATAACCCCAGGAGATGGGGTTCGACAAACTGGAATTCATGTTCAGACAAACTTATCATCTCCTAACGGCTGACTGACTAACTAGTGCCATACTAACAGAGTCCGGCGGGAAAAGCAATCAATCCAACAGCGATTACCCGCCATTTGGCTTGGTGCCGGGCCAAGGACCGGTCCCTTTCCTGTTTTCACGTGCGAAAGCCGGGAGACGCTATACCTCCCGGCTTTAGGGTTTGATTAAGATTCGCTAAGGCTTGCGCCTTGCCCGGTTATCCTTCCACGGTAGCCGGCGTTTG
>DFNH01000034.1 GCA_002375985.1 Firmicutes bacterium UBA3572
CGGCCGGCTCGGTGATCGACCTCTTACGGGAGGCGCGGTTCAACCACCAGGTCGAGGTCATACCCGGGGTCCTGGAGGCCGAATGCCGGGAGATCGTCCGGCGGTTTTTCCGGGAACTCCGTTAACAGAACAAATCAAGTTAACCAGCGCGGAGAGATGGCTGAGTCTGGTTGAAGGCGCTCGACTCGAAATCGAGTAGGCGGCCTAACAGCTGCCTCGTGGGTTCGAATCCCACTCTCTCCGCCATAATGCTTTGGTCCAAGGGGTTACCGCCTTTCAGGGCGGTAACCCTTGATTATTGTTGCCTGGTTGCTCCTACAGAGGTAGGAGGGAGGAAGGAAATGACTTTTGGGCGGGGCGGTCGTGGAAGGTTCGGTCTTGGGAGACCGTTTCAGTGAATTTGATTGATTGGGGGCCGGCATGTAACAATAACACATAGTGAATATCCTCGCAGGTGGGAAGCCGGAATGCGCATCCTGGTGATGACGGCGGTCGCGGCGGAGAGGGAAGCGGTGTTACGCGGGCTTCAAAACGACAATAGGTTTGACGTCTTAATCGCCGGTGTTGGTCCGGTGGCCGCCGCGGCCAACACGGCGAAGGTGTTGGCCACCGCCGCGTACGGCCTGGTCGTGAGCGCCGGTATCGGTGGAGGTTTTCCCGGCAAGGCCGAGGTGGGTTCCCTCGTGGTGGCGAGCGAGATCGTCGCCGCCGACCTGGGAGTTCAGACTCCCGAAGGTTTCCGCAGTCTGGATGAGTTGGGTTTCGGCTCCACGCGCATCCCGGTCCGTGTCGGCCTGTTGAACGCTGTGGCGGATGCTCTACGTGCGGCCAGACTGCCGGTCAAAACCGGTCCTGTGCTCACGGTATCGACGGTGACGGGCACAGCGGAGAGTGCGGCCGAATTGGCCGCACGGGTGCCGGGGGCCACCGCCGAGGCGATGGAGGGTTATGGGGTGGCTTTTGCGGCGCAGGAACGCGGTGTGCCGGTTTTGGAACTCCGCGCCATTTCCAACCTGGTCGGTCCACGTGACCGGGACGCCTGGCGCATCGAAGAGGCGCTGACCGTGCTGGCCGCGGCCAGCACGGTCTTATCTGAGGTGTTATTGTGCGAATAGCCTTCTCTCCTTGCCCCAACGACACGTTTATTTTCCACGCCTGGGTGCACGGACTGATACCCGGTGCACCGAAGCTTGACGTCACTTACGCCGATATCGACGTCACGAACCGTCTGGCTGCCGGCACCAACGGGCCGGAGGTGGTGAAAATCTCGTACGCGGCCCTGCCCTGGGTGTTATCCGAGTACGCGCTGCTGCCGTGCGGGGGAGCGTTGGGCCGAGGCTGCGGGCCGTTGGTACTTAGGGCGGATCGGGCAGGCAGCACCCACGGCCCGGCGGTGCTGGCCGGTCGGCGGGTAGCGGTACCTGGGGAGCGGTCAACCGCCTACTTGCTGTTCCGACTGTGGGCGGCTCAACATGTGCCGGGGGGCGTGGGCGAAATTGTGATCTTGCCGTTTCACCGGATCATGCCGGCGGTACGCGATGGTATGGTTGATGCGGGGCTGGTGATCCACGAGGCACGCTTTACCTATCCCTCGTACGGGCTGACTCTCTTGGCCGATTTGGGCAGCTGGTGGGAAGCCGAAACCGGCTTGCCGCTTCCGCTGGGAGCGATCGTTGCCCGACGGTCACTCGATCTACCGGCGATCGCCGGCTGGATTCGGGCATCGGTGGAGTACGCCCGGGCACACCCGGAGGCCTCGTGGGAGTACGTGTTAAGCCATGCCCAAGAGTTGTCTCCGGAAGTAGTCAAGGCGCACATCGCGCTTTACGTGAACGACTTCACTATAGACTTGGGCAAGATAGGCTACGAGGCCGTAAACACCCTGCTCGGCCGGGCCGCGCAAGCGGGGCTGGTTCCAAAGGTGGATGTGACCGGCGAGACTGCTCAATTGTAATCATTTATGTGGTTTTCAAACCCGAGCCCAAACAGGGGACGAGTGCAAACCGGGCTGTGACCCCCATTTAATCACTTTCCTTTTCCTTGGTCCTTTGCAGTAGTTTCACTATGGCTTCCTGAATGAGCTGGCTATGGTACGGTAGGCCAACACGTTGGATCCACATTCATGCCCCTGCTGTCGGTTTCCTACGTTGATAAAAGATAAGGTGAAAAAAGGGAGCTTCTATGATACTACTGCTGCTATTGCCCACCATGAGGTCCTTTGTCCAGTGAACATCAGCCGAGCAGTTTGTTGTCCGTATACCGGAGCGACCAGATGCAGTGTTTCATTCTTGATATACAACACCTCCTGCCCCAAGATTCCCTTGTTGCGTGTGACGCGCAGGGCATTATACGCCGTTTTTCCTTACCATTTTGGGTCCACCCCTATCATCCTTGCGGTATATCACCATTCTTAGCCTTTCATCCTATGCACATATGTAACGCACCGTGAAACCTCCACGGGGGCCGCACGATCCATACGGTCAAAACCGGCGGGCCCTGATATTATCCGCGTATATCGGAAAAGCTCGGCTTTGAGGTACTCTGGCCGGCTCTTGAACGTTAAGGCGGTGGGTGTGTATGCTTTTGGCAGGCGCACTACCTCGGCTCCAGGGATTAAGCTGGATCTTGCCACTTGCAGGGGGGGCGGGAAAAGCGTATAATGAACATAATGAATGCCGATATGGGTCTTGGGAGACCCGAAGTGGTATTGTCCGCGGAGAGATGGCCGAGCGGATGAAGGCGCACGCCTGGAGAGCGTGTGGGCGGGTAACCGCCTCGTGGGTTCGAATCCCACTCTCTCCGCCATACAATCAGTCGTCAGTCGTCCGTGGCCGGTCGTCAGGCCGGTGACGGACGGGGCAGAAAACTGAATAAGTCGTCCGAGGTATCAGTCTGAAGCGGGCAAAGACCGTTTGCAGTTTTACCGGCGACCGAAGACTGACGTCCAACGACTGAGCTTTGGCCGTGCTAGACGGGGAGGTAGCGGTGCCCTGTAACCCGCAATCCGCTATAGCGGGGTTGAATTCCTGTCCGAGGGCTTGACTTGTGGGGTCTGGCCGTAGTAAGGGGTGTAGACGGTTGGGTCTTGCGCGACGGAGCTTCTCGAACCGTGTCAGGTCCTGACGGAAGCAGCACTAAGGGAAATCCTCCGGGTGCCGCAAGGGTGCCTGACCCGAGCTACCTGCTACGGTATCGCCCGGAAGTCATTGCTCGGAGGCAGGTGCACGGCTGTTTTGACCAAGAGAGGTGGATGGCCACCTCTTTTTCTATGCACGGGATTTTGTAGGGTGCGGTGCGGCTGGTTTCACCTGGCAGGCGGTGGTTGGTTGGGTCGTTTAAGTGTATAATTGGGGTAGCCTGGCGACAAACGGCTCCTGCCGGCACTCTGTGGGACGCAAGTGGTAGAGAAGGACCTGCCCAGAACTTATACGGGCAGTTGGACGCGGTTTGGGAGGCCGGGGACCGGCGCACGCCCTTGTTTTCTGTTAATAAAGGGGGGTGACAGGTTGCCTTACCAGACTTTGTACCGCATTTGGCGGCCCCGGCGGTTCGCCGAGATCGTCGGTCAGGGACACGTGGTCCGTACCTTGCAAAACGCCGTGACGACGGGCCGGGTGGCGCACGCCTATCTGTTCTGCGGTCCGCGTGGCACGGGCAAGACCTCGGCGGCGAAGGTGTTGGCCAAGGCGGTAAACTGCACGAACCGCGCCGGAGCAGAACCGTGTGATACTTGCTCCTCCTGCGTGGCGATCGCCGCGGGCACCGCGCTGGATGTACTGGAGATCGACGCCGCCTCCAACCGGGGCGTGGACGAAGTACGGGAACTCCGGGAGAAGGTCAAATTCCGGCCGGCGACCGGGGGCTTCAAAGTCTACATCGTGGATGAAGTGCACATGCTTACCAACGAAGCCTTCAACGCCCTGCTAAAGACATTGGAGGAACCGCCGGAGCACGTCATTTTCGTACTGGCGACTACCGAACCACATAAGCTACCGCTGACCATTGTGTCACGCTGCCAACGGTTTGACTTTCGGCGGATCGGTAAACCGGAGCTGGTGGCTCGACTGGAAGAGGTGTCCGCCCGGGCCGGGTTGTTGGTGGAGCCCGGCGTATTCGACCTGATCGCCCGGGTGGCCGACGGTAGCCTGCGCGATGCCCTGGGGATTCTGGACCAGGCGGCGGCCCTGGGTGAGAACCGGATTACCCTGGCCGACCTGCATAGCCTTCTGGGCACGGTAGCCGGAGAGGTCCTAGAGCGGTTGGTGGGGCACCTGGTGTCCGGGGAAACCGGGGCGGCGTTGTTGCTGCTGCGGGAAGTGGAGGCCGGAGGCAAGGAACTACGGATCTTTGCCCGTGAGCTCACCGACTACCTGCGCCGCCTGTTGATGGATGCCTTTAACGGGGACAAGCCGGCGGCGGCTTTACCGGGCCTGAGACGAGATGACCTGATTGAACTCTTGACGCTGTTCGCCCGCGCCGAGCAGGAGATGCGTTTGGCCACCCGACAAATTATCCCCCTGGAACTGGCGGTGGTAACGGCCGCCCAGAAGCTGCGGCCCGCACCGGAAGCGCCGGGCAAAGCGGTGTGCCCGGGGCGGGCAAAGGCGCCTGAAGCGGAACGGGTATGGGCTTCCGTGTTGGCCGAGTTCCGGCGGCAAAATCCACCGGTGGGACCCTGGCTGGCGCGTGCGGAACCGGTATTCGACGGCCCTCATAAACTGGTGTTAGCATTCCGGGAAGAGTTGGCGAAGGAAAAGGTTGCCGCGCCGGAGAACAAAGTTATGCTGGAAAAGATCCTGAACCGCTATTTTCCGGGTGGTATGCGGGTTGTGTGTGTGCTGAGTCGGGAACAAGGGGAACCTTAGACTACAACGAATTGGGAGGAATGTGCTTTGGGAATTAGCAAGATGATGAAGCAGGTGCAAAAAATCCAGGCCGAAATGATGCGGCTGCAGGAAGAGCTGGGCGAGCGCACGGTGGAAGCCACCGTGGGCGGTGGGGTAGTCACGGCTGTAGCCAACGGCAAACAGGAGATCGTCAGTATCACCATTCAGCCGGAAGCCATTGACCCGGAAGACGTGGAAATGCTTCAGGACCTGGTGCTGAGCGCGGTAAACGAGGCGCTGCGCCAGTCGCGGGAGATGGCGGCGCAGGAAATGAGTAAGCTGACCGGCGGTTTGAACATCCCCGGAGTGTTTTAAAAACCGACGCCGGAGTAAGGAGCGGAAACTTTGCAGTATTCGCGTACGGTGGCCCGCTTAATCGAGGAATTGGCCCGGCTGCCTGGCATCGGGCCCAAGACGGCCCAGCGGCTCGCTTTTTACCTGATTACGGCGCCGCGTGAGGTGGCCCGGGACTTGAGTCGGGCGATCATCGAGGCCCGGGAGAAATTGGTGTTCTGCGAGGTCTGCGCCAATATTGCCGACGAAAGCCCTTGCGGCATCTGTCGTGATCAGAGCCGGGCGCGAGATTTGATCTGCGTGGTGGAACAGCCCCGCGACATCATGGCCATTGAAAAGGCCCACGGCTACCGGGGACTTT
Organism: Firmicutes bacterium UBA3572; assembly: GCA_002375985.1. Lineage (GTDB taxonomy): Bacteria > Bacillota > Desulfotomaculia > Desulfotomaculales > Desulforudaceae > Desulfopertinax. Next base: position 5,542 of record DFNH01000034.1, read on the forward strand.
ACCATGTCTTAAACGGCAGCCTTTCGCCTATGCAGGGGACGGGTCCTGATGATTTGAACCTGGACAGCCTGGTGGCGCGGGTACGGGAAGGGGCGGTCCGGGAGGTCATCGTGGCCACCAACGCCACGGTGGAGGGCGAGGCGACGGCGCTTTACCTGGCCCGGTTGCTCCGGCCTCTGAAGGTGCGGGTCACCCGGCTGGCCTTCGGGTTGCCGGTGGGGGCCGACCTGGAGTACGCCGACGGCCGCACCCTGGCCCGGGCCATTGAAGGACGTCGCGAAGTAGAAGTATAACCGGTATATTTTACCTCCCGGGATTCATATCTATAGGGTTAAGGCAAGGTAACACCCGGGAGGTGCGTCGGGGAATGGAATGGAAGCTGATTCTGCTGGGCTTGTTAGGGCTGGCCGGACTATACCTGGTGGGTTCCTTTTTTGTGACCCCGCTGAAGTACCTTTACCGTTTATTTGCCTACGTGGTAGTGGGCGCACTGCTCCTGGCCGTGGTCAATCTAGGAGGCTCCTTTTTGGAGTTTCACCTCGCCATCAACCCGGTGACCATCCTGACGGCGGGCATCCTACAGGTGCCGGGTGTGATACTGTTGATCGTACTAACACTGATGGTCTAGGCCAACAAAGAGGACAGGCGTGTTTTGTGGATAACTGCCCTGTATTGTGGATAAGACCTGGGCTGGGCGGGGAGTCAGTTCTTGCTTGCGCGAGGTAATCAGGGGGAGGGTTTGCAGCCGGGTCATTCTTTGAAAAAAGGAGCCCTACTTTAAATATGCGCTAAGGAAAAGTAAGGGGAAAGAAAACATGCCTGTCCCTTTTTGGGAGGGACGGTAGTGAAGCAGCACAGGGCGCCTCTGTTTGAAGCTTTGAAGCGGCACCTGGCGCGGGAGTACGCCGGTTTTCACTTTCCGGCACACGCCGGTGGGCGAGGCCTACCTCCCAGCCTGGCGGGCGGTTTGGCGCGGCTGGATCTGACCGAACTGCCGGGGCTGGACGACCTGCACGCGCCCTCCGGTCCGATCGCCCGCGCCCAGGAGTTGGCGGCGGCGCTTTACGGTGCCGACCGCACCTTCTTTTTGGTCAACGGGAGCACGGTGGGGCTGCAGGCACTTCTGCTGGCCGGCACGGCCCCGGGACAAAAGGTGCTCCTGCCCCGGAACGTCCACCGCGCGGTGGTCGGCGGGCTGATCCTTTCCGGGGCCGATCCGGTATATCTGCTGCCCCCGGTTTCCACCGATTGGGGCCTTTTTCTACCTCCGGCGCCGGCCGACGTTAACGCGGCGCTCGCGGCGCACCCGGATCTGGCCGCCGTCATCTGGACCCACCCGGATTACCACGGTCTGGCGACACTGACCGCGGCGACCGCCGCGGCGATCCGGGAAGCCGGGCTGCCCCTCCTGGTGGACGAGGCCCACGGCGCACACCTGCCCTTCCATCCGCACATGCCGCCTCCGGCGCTTACCCTCGGAGCTGCGGCGGCGGTGCAAAGCGTGCACAAGCTGGGAGGTGCGCTCACCCAGGCGTCCTGGCTCCATCTCAAAGGACCGTTGCCCGATCCCTCCCGGGTGGCCCGGGCGCTGGCCTTGCTCGAGACCTCCAGCCCGTCTTACCTGCTGATGGTTTCTCTGGACCTGGCTCGCAGGCAGTTGGCGGTGTCCGGAACGCGGCTGGTGGGACGGGCCGTGGAATTGGCGGGAGTGCTGCGACGGGGTCTGGCCGCTCTGGATGGGGTGGCGGTCATGAAGGCTGACGCTGGGCAGGCCGACCCGACCAAAGTGGTTGTGGCCACCGGGGGCTTGGGCCTGAGCGGTTACCGGGCGGCCGCCATTCTGCGCCGCAAGTACGGTCTGCAGGTGGAGATGGCGGGGGCAACCTACCTGCTGTTGGTGGTCGGACTGGGTACGCGGGCCGCCGACGTGGCCCGGGCGCTCCAGGCGTTTCGGTCGTTGGCCCGGGAGCACCGGCCCGTACGCCGGACACGGGTGATAGGTCCCCCTTTGCCGCCCCCGGCCGAGAAGGTCCTGACGCCGCGGGAAAGCTGGCTGGCGGCGGCAAAGCCGGTGGCACCCGTGCAGGCCGCCGGTCTGGTCGCCGCCGAGACGATCAGCATCTGTCCCCCGGGCATTCCGGTTGTATTCCCTGGTGAAAAACTGACCCCGGAAGTGATAGAATATATTTTGGAAATAAGGGCGCGCGGATTTCCGGTGCAGGCGGCCGACCCGGGTCTCGCGTCGATCTTGGTCCATTGCGAGTGATGCTGGTGAGCGGATATTTTATTGCTTTTGAAGGGATCGACGGCGTGGGGAAGACCACCCAGTTGTTTATTCTTTACCATGAACTCCGGGGCCGCGGTTGTAAGGTGGTGCTCACCAGGGAGCCGGGCGGCACCCGGGTGGGCGAAGCCATCCGGCGGGTGTTGCTGGACGACGCGCATCAGGAGATGTCCCCGGAAACGGAGGCGCTGCTTTATGCGGCTGCCAGGGCTCAGTTCGTGAGCCAGGTGGTACGGCCGGCCCTGGCGCGGGGAGAGATCGTCCTCAGCGACCGTTTCGTAGATTCGTATCTGGCCTACCAGGGGTTCGGTCGGGGCTTGGATCTCACGGCCTTGGAAAGGGTAAACGCCCTGGCCACAGGGGGTTTATCTCCGGACTTGACGATATTGCTGGACATGCCGGCGGCGACGGCCCTGGCGCGGCTGGATGTGGACCGGCAGGACCGCCTGGAGAGGCAAAGCGTCGACTTCTACGAGCGGGTGCGCCGGGGCTACCGGCAGTTGGCGGCCACCGATCCCAGTCGTTACCTGGTGCTGGAGGCCGACCGGGAGGTTGAAGACCTGGCCGCGGTTATCCTGGAGCGGGTCGAGGTGGTCCTCGGGCTTGTTTGAAGGCGTTATCGGGCAGGAACTGGCCAAGGGTTACCTGGCTCGGGCGGTTACCAGTGGCCGGCTGGCCCACGCTTACCTTTTTCATGGTCCGGCGGGGGTGGGCAAGCGCACACTGGCCCGGATGTTCCTTAAAGCGGTGGCTTGCGTGAACCGCATGGACGGTGCCTGTGGTCTTTGCCCCCCCTGCCGGATGTTCGCCGCGGGCACTTACCCCGACCTTTGCGTGCTGTCTGGGGCTAACCGGCCGATCGGCATCGATCAGGTGCGGCAAATGCAGCGGGGGTTGCGTTACCGGCCGTACGGTACACGGCACCTGTGTCTGATCGAGGACGCCGAGGAAATGACGGTCGAGGCGGCCAACACCCTGCTCAAGACCCTGGAGGAACCCGAAGGCCCCGCGCTGTTCATTTTGACCGGTTCACGGCCCGATCGGCTTCCGCCGACGGTGGTGTCCCGGTGCCTGAAGATTCCCTTCCGGCCGCTGACCAGGGATGAAATCATCGCCGGTTTGGAAAACATGGGTTTTAAGGGGGATATTTTGCCGGTGGCGGCGGCGCTGTCGCGGGGCAGCCTGGGGCGCGCGGCCGAGGCGGCCGCCGGCCGGGAGGACGAGCGCCGGGGTAAGGCGGTCTCCCTGGCGGGAGCGCTGGTTTCGGGGCTGGGCACGGCCGAGTTGTGCGCCCGCGCCCGGGAACTGGGGGAACGCACCGAATTGTTGGCCTTGACCGAGTGGCTGCTCCTCTGGTACCGGGATCTCTTGTGGTGGCGCGAGACGCAAAACACCGGTTTGTTAGTGTACGCAGACCATTTGGACGAGGTTCGCCGGCAGGCCGGGCGCGTGACTACGCCGGTGCTGGTGCAGGCGATCAACGTCATTGAGGATGTCCGCAAGAAGCTTTTGGCCAACGCTAACGTCCGCCTGGCCGCCGAAGTGCTCTGTCTGCGGTTGGCGGAACTGGTTCAAGGAGGGCGGGCATGACGAAGCAATCCGTTGGGGTTCAGTTTAAGAATACAGGAAAAACCTACTTTTTCGATCCGGGGACGCTGGAGTTGAAGCCCGGTGACGGTGTGATCGTGGAGACGGTGCGCGGGTTGGAGTTCGGCACGGTGGTCACCGAACCCAGGGCCCGCAAGCCGGAGGAACAGGATCAGCTCTTAAAACCGGTGGTACGGAAAGCGACTGCGGAGGACCTGGAACGACTGGTCGAATTGCGGGAAAAGGAAAGGAACGCTTTCCGAATCGGCGTGGACAAGATCAACGCCCACGGTCTGCCCATGAAGTTGGTGGGTGTGGACTACACCTTTGACGCCAATAAGATTATTTTTTACTTTACGGCCGAAGGCCGGGTGGATTTCCGGGAACTGGTGCGTGACCTGGCCGCGGTGTTCCGGACGCGGATCGAGTTGCGGCAGATCGGTGTGCGCGACGAGGCCAAGATGATCGGCGGACTGGGCGGTTGCGGCCGGGAGCTTTGCTGTGCATCCTGGCTGCGGGAGTTCTCACCGGTGTCCATTCGGATGGCGAAGGAACAGAATCTTTCGCTCAACCCGGCGAAGATATCCGGCATTTGCGGGCGCCTGATGTGCTGTCTGAAGTACGAAAGCGAGGTTTACGAGCAGGCCAAGGAGGCCTACCCGGACGTGGGTACCCGGGTAAAGACCCCGGCCGGGGACGGTAAGGTCACCGGGGTGAACATTTTTAAGAACACGGTCACCGTCGAGCTGAAGGACACCAAACACCAGCAGTGCTTTCCGGTGCAAGAAATTAAGCAGATCAGCAGCGGCAAGCGGTAGGCGGTCGGTTGACGATGGCGGCGGGCACGCTGTACATTTGCGGTACCCCGATCGGCAACCTGGAGGATGTCACCTTAAGGGTTTTGCGTATTCTGGCCGAAGTCGATTTGGTGGCGGCCGAGGATACCCGGCACACCAGGAAGCTTTTGAGCCATTACGGCATCAAAACACCCCTGACCAGTTTCCACGCCCACAACTGGCGGAAAAAGGCGGGCGAACTCCTGGCCCGGCTACGGCAAGGTGCTTCAATCGCCCTAGTTTCCGACGCCGGGATGCCCGGAATCTCGGATCCGGGAGCCGAGCTGGTGGCTCTGGCCCTGGACGAGGGGATGGCGGTGATTCCGGTGCCGGGACCAAGCGCGGTGCTGACCGCACTGGTGGTTTCCGGCTTGCCGGCCGGCCGGTTTGTATTCGAGGGTTTTTTGCCCCGCAAGGACCGTAAAAGGGCGCTGGAGGGCCTGCGGGACGAGCCGCGCACCGTGGTGTTGTTCGAGTCGCCGCAGCGCCTGTTGGCGACGCTGGACGACATCCTGGCCGTGTTAGGCGACCGAAAACTGGCCGTGGCCCGGGAGTTGACCAAGCGCTACGAGGAGGTTTTCCGGGGCACGGTCTCGGCCGCGCGGGCTCATTTTGCGGCTTACCCTCCCCGCGGCGAGATCACCCTGGTGCTGGCCGGTGCCGCCGCCGCTGAAGCGGAGGAAGTTCCACGCCCTGGGCGTGCGGCCCTAGCGGCCGAAGTGGCCGAACTTCAGGAACGGGGGCGAAGCCGGCCGGAAGCCTTGCGGGAGGTAGCCCGGCGCTACGGTTTGCGCCGCCGGGAACTGTATGCTTTGCTTCTGGAAGCGGCCCGCCAGCAGAAGAACGGTGAGGATTCCTAAATTAAATGTTCCCTAGTCTCATCTAAAAACCGGGCCGGTGGGGTGTGGTGCCGAGAGAGACCGGCAATAAGCAAGCGGAGGCCTCCTCCCGAACCTCCGCTCGACAAGCACTATATTTAGTTGTCACGCCATTTTACATAGCCTGGTATTTTTGGAACATTTCCTCGGCACACAAACGGCATACCAGTTTTCCGCGGTAGTGCTGGACGTCCCCGGCATTGCCGCAGAACACACAGGCCGGCTCGTATTTTCTCAGGATGATTTTCTCGTTATCGACGTAGATTTCGAGCGCATCCTTCTCTTCGATACCGAGTGTTCTCCGGAGTTCGATTGGGATAACCACCCTGCCGAGCTCGTCCACCTTGCGCACAATACCCGTTGATTTCATTACTGCTCCTCCCCCATTCCTATAGTGGTTCGACAAGAAATAACAAAATAGCGCAAGTAAATGGTACCAAGCATTCCATTAAAAGTCAACAGGTTTTTCCAAAAAAAAAATACAAAATATTTCTGTTTGATGCACCATACTAGGTAAACTTGACAACCGCAGCCCTCAGGGTTAGAATTTTCGGTATGATTTGGGAAAAAGGGAAGTGACCACGGAATTGGCCAGACCGACATTCTACATCACCACGCCCATTTACTATCCCAGTGACAATCTACACATCGGGCACGCCTATTCGACGGTGGCTGCCGATGCGGTGGCCCGGTTCAAGAGGCTCACGGGATACGACGTTTACTTTCTCACCGGTTCGGACGAGCACGGCCAGAAGATTGAGCGCACCGCCCAGAGCCGGGGCAAGAGCCCCCAGGAGTATGTCGACGAGATCGTGGCCGGATTTAAAGAGTTATGGTCTCGACTCGATATCGATTACTCGGATTTTATCCGGACCACCGAGGAGCGGCATAAACGGGTGGTCAGCGATATTTTCCGCCGGCTCTACGAGCAGGGCGACATTTATAAATCAACCTACCGGGGGTGGTACTGCACCCCTTGCGAGGCCTTTTGGACCGAGCGTCAGGTGGCGGACAGGAAGTGTCCGGACTGTGCTCGCCCGGTGGAACTGGTGGCCGAGGAGAGCTACTTTTTACGCATGTCCCGCTACGCCGACCGTTTGCTGGCCCACATCGAGCAGCACCCCGAATTCATTCAGCCCGTATCGCGCCGTAACGAGGTGGTGAACTTCATCAAGATGGGGCTGGATGACCTGTGTGTCTCCCGGACGACTTTCGACTGGGGTATTCCGGTACCTTTCGACCCGAAGCACGTCATCTATGTTTGGATCGACGCCCTTACCAACTACATTTCCGCTCTCAACTACGGGGCGGAGGACGATTCGCTTTACCGGCGCTACTGGCCGGCCGACGTGCATCTGGTGGGTAAGGACATTGTCCGCTTCCATTGCGTCATTTGGCCCATCATTCTGATGGCGGCGGGACTGCCGCTGCCGAAGCGGGTGGTCGGGCATGGATGGTGGCTACTGGAAACCGGCAAGATGTCCAAGTCCAAGGGAAACGTGGTTGACCCTTTGGTCCTGATCGACAAGTACGGCGTGGATGCCATCCGGTATTACCTGTTGCGGGAGCTTCCTTTGGGTGCCGACGGGTATTACTCCGAGGAAAACCTGATCCTGCGGATTAACGTGGATCTGGCCAACAACCTGGGCAATCTCCTGAGCCGGACGACGGCCATGATTGATAAGTATTTAGGCGGGGAAATCCAGGCGCCCCGTCCGGCCGAAGACCCGCTGGACCGGGAGCTTATTGACCTGGCTCTGATCACCCCGGGGGAAGTGGCCGGCCTGGTGGACCAATTGGATCTGGCCTCCGCCTTGGGCGCGATTATGAAGTTGGTCGGGCGGGCCAATAAGTATATCGAGGAAACGGCGCCCTGGTCCCTGGCGAAGGCCCCGGAACAGCGCGCACGGTTGGCGACCGTGCTGTATAATCTGGCCGAGAGTTACCGCTTTGCCACCGTGCTCCTGTCCCCGTTTATGCCCGGTTTTCCGGCCCGGGTTTGGGCACAACTGGGGCTGGCCGACCGCCCGGAACTGCACACCTGGGAATCGCTAACCTGGGGCGGCATACCGGCGGGCACGCGGATTGCACGCGGCGCCCCGCTTTTCCCGCGCCTGGAGGCCGGCAAATAGCATGTTACTCGTGGACACACACGCCCACCTGGATCACGAGCGCTTCGCGCCGGACCTGGACGCCGTCCTCGACCGGGCAAGGGGCGCCGGGGTGGGCTTTATTGTGACCGTAGCCAGCGATAGCGCCTCGGCCCGGGCGGCCGTAAGTCTTGCCGAAAACAAAGAGGCGGTGTACGCGGCGGTGGGGGTGCATCCGCACGACGCCGCCGCCGCCGCGCCGGACTACCTGGAGGTGATCGGTCGTCTGGCCCGCCGGCCGCGGGTGGTGGCCGTGGGGGAGATCGGCCTTGATTACCACTACGACTATTCGCCGCGCCCGGTGCAACGGGAGGTTTTTGCCGCCCAGCTGGAGTTGGCCGCCCGACTCGGTCTGCCGGTGATCGTGCACAGCCGGGAGGCGACAAAAGACACTTATCACCTTTTACGTACCCATTTAAGAACCCCAGCCGTAATGCACTGCTTCGGGGGAGACTGGGCGGAGGCGCGTGCGTTTCTGGACCTGGGCTGTTACCTGTCCCTGGCCGGGGTGGTGACTTTTAAGGGGGCGGAGGCGCTCCAGGAGGTGGCCCGGAAGGTACCGGCGGACCGCCTCTTGCTGGAAACCGATGCGCCCTACCTGGCCCCGGTACCCCGGCGGGGCCGGCGTAACGAACCGGCGTATCTCCGGCACACGGCCGCGTTTGTGGCTGAACTTCGGGGTATTACCTTAGAGCGGCTGGCCGAGACCACTACCGCTAACGCCCGCGCCTTTTTCAAACTTTAAAAGGGACAGTCAGCAGAATTAAATTAAGTTAGTTACTGCCTGGCACCGACGGGAGGGATAAACGTGACGGCCGAAAAGGGCCTGGTGCTGGTATTCACCGGAAACGGCAAGGGTAAGACCACCGCGGCCCTCGGCCTGGCCCTGCGGGCGTGGGGGCACGGGATGCGGGTGTTGATACTACAATTTATAAAAGGCGCCCGGGAAACCGGTGAATTGAAAGCGGCCGCCCGTATGGACGGTTTGGAAATCCGGCCCCTGGGCGCTGGTTTTGTTTATGGGGAAGACGAGGCGGCACGCGCGCGGCACCGGGAGGCGGCCGCCGAAGCTTTGGACGCGGCCCGGGCGGCTCTTGGGGCGGACGGGCCGGAAGTAGTGATCCTGGATGAGATCCTGTGTGCGCTGGGTCTCGGGCTGGTGTCGCTTGCAGACGTGCTGGCCCTGGTGTCTGCCAAACCGCCGGACGTGCATCTGGTACTGACCGGCCGGGGTGCGCCTCCGGAAATACTGGCGCGGGCCGATCTGGTGACCGAGATGCGTGAGGTGAAACACCCTTACTATGCCGGTGTCAAGGCCCAGAAAGGGGTAGAGTTTTAAGAATGAATTCAGAAATCACCAGGTAGGGTTTTCAGCAGAAACCAAGCGAGATTCATAACGGAACCTCTTCGGGATTGGGGGCATAGGCTTTTGACGTGCGGTCATTTTCGGGCGGCTTTTACCGCTGGGACCGGCAGGAATATTGTGGACGCCTACAGAATACTCTGGACGGGTGAGACGGTTGGAATGGTATACTTTTACATTTGGACCTGGGGAGAACGTTAAACGGCACCGGGTTCGGCGGCGGTTGCCGTTCGTGGGTCTGTTTCTGGTGGTATTGCTAGCCGTGGGCGCTTTTTTCGGTGGTTACTCCCTGGCCAGGATGGACGTAACGGTTGTGGAGGGCGAAGAGGTCGTAGCGCTGACGGCCTTTCGGGGTACCGTGGCCGACCTCTTGGCGCGGGAAGGTGTGGAAGTCGGGCCGTGGGACCGGGTAACGCCTGCCGTAAACACCCCGCTGCACGATGGGATGGAGATCGTGATTCAGCGAGCGGTGCCGGTGACCGTGCGGGTGGACGGACAGCGCCTCGAGCTTTGGACCGTTGCCGCGCGTGTGGACCAGGTGTTGGCGGAGGCCGGGGTGGAACTCAACGCCGGCGACCTGATCGTGCCGGAACCAGAAACGCCGGTCAGCAAAGGGTTGGAGATCTGCGTGGTCCGGGTGGTGACCGAAACGGAGGAGCGAGAGTTCAACACCCCTTACCAGGTGGAGCGCCGGCCGGCTTATGACCTGCCCAAGGGCGAGACCCGGGTGCTGGTGCATGGGCAAAACGGCTTGCGCCGGGAAACCTGGCAGGTGGTCTACCACGACGGGGAGGAAGTTGCGCGTGAACTGGTGCGGAGCGAGGAGATTGTCCGACCGCGGAATCAGGTTGTGCTGGTGGGCATGCTGGATACCGTCAGCCGCGGTGGACAGGATATCCGGTTCTACCGCGTGATCACCGCGGAGGCTACGGCTTATACCTATACCGGGAACAATACGGCCACCGGCATGCCGCCGGGTCCCGGAACGGTGGCGGTGGATCCGACGGTGATCCCCCTGGGTACGCGTTTGTATATTGACGGCTACGGGTACGGGGTGGCGATGGACGTCGGCCGCAAGATCAGGGGCAACAGGGTGGACGTGTTTTTCCCCACCCGCCAGGAGGCCTTACAGTGGGGGCGGCGCACGGTAAACGTGTATTTGCTGAACTAATAGTCTGTTCATAAGCGTATTTTTTGAGGGAAGAGGGTTCCCTCTTTTTTATCGCCTGGCGGTCGGACATATTATTATCAGGTTTAGGTTAAGGACGAAAGGACTTGGCTGGAGTGCAGGGTAGGCAAAGGTGAATCTGACAAGCATCGGCGAGGTGCGCCGCCTGTTGGCGGCGTACGGTTTGAAACCCAAAAAGTCTCTGGGGCAAAACTTTCTGGTGGCAGCCGGAGTGCTGGACAAAATAATGGCGGCGGCGGACATCCGGGCCAGCGACCTGGTCATTGAAATCGGACCAGGCCTGGGGGTGTTGACCCGGCGCCTGGCGGAGGCCGGGGCGCGGGTGCTGGCGGTAGAGTTGGACGCGGGCCTGGTGACTGTGCTGCGGGACGTGCTCGGCGATCTGGAAGACCGCGTCCGGCTGGTCCGGGCGGATGCCCTGCAGTTGGACTATAGCGCGTTGCTTGCCGAAATGGTCGGCCCGGCGCCGGCGGGGACCGGGGGCGAGCCCACCGTCAAGGTAGTGGCCAATCTGCCTTATTATATTACCAGTCCGTTTGTTACCGGCTTTCTGGAAGCGGGGCACCCTTTTGAGCGGCTGGTGCTTATGGTGCAGCGGGAAGTGGCCGCGAGAATGGTGGCACGGCCCGGCACCAAGGTCTACGGGGCCCTCACCCTGCTGATCAAATACCACACCGAGGCCGAAATCGTTTGGCCGGTCTCCCGGCATTGCTTTTATCCGCCGCCGGCGGTGGACTCGGCGGTGGTCAGGCTCAGAAAGCGTGTCCGGCCGGCCGTGGCGGTTAAGCGCCCCGACCTGCTGTTTGTGATCGTACGGGCCGCCTTCGGCCGGCGGCGCAAGATGCTGCCAAACGCTTTGGAAGGGGCGATTCCCGGGGTGGATCGCGAGGCTTGGGGCAGAATTCTTCGGGGTGCGGGCATTGACCCGGGGGCGCGGGGAGAGGCATTAGGGTTGGAACAGTTCGGCCGCATTGCCGACGCCGTGGTCCAAATGGGCTTTGCGCCTGCTTCGCGTGATACTGTGCTATAACGTGGTGATATAATAAAACTGTAAGCCAAGTGCTAACGGGGAAGTGAGGCATGTGTTTCTCAACAGCCCGACAAAGGGGCGGCTTAGTTTCGAGCAGATGATGGAAGACATGCTGCAGTACATCACCGGGCTGCCGTCCTCGTCCTACAAGATCATTGTGGGTACCGATTCGCAGGTGGCCAGAGGCCATACCCAGTTTATTACCGCGGTGATCATCCACCGTCTGGGTAAGGGCGCCCGCTATTATTACCGGAAGAAGAGCCACCGGAAGATCAAAAGTTTGCGGCAAAAAATATTTTTCGAGACGGCGCTCAGCCTTGAGCTTGGCGGAATGGTGGCCAGGAGGTTTGCCGCTTTGGGCTGTGAGGATTTCAAGGTAGAGATCCATATTGACGCCGGCACCCACGGCGACACTAAGGACCTCATCCGGGAAGTAGTGGGCATGGTTACCGGCAGCGGCTTCCGGGCGCGGATCAAACCGGACGCCTACGGTGCCTCTTCGGTGGCCGACCGGCACACCAAGTAGTAAGCGGATAGGCCGCCGGGGGTGGTTAGCTCCCAAGACGGTCTGGCGGTTTGGAGGACCAGCATTTCTGCAGCAGGTCCCAGCGGCGGTGATGGTTGTAACCGCTAAAGGTTACGCCAAGCAGGTTGCGGGATCTTTTTTCGTTGTTTAAAACGCAAAAAGCCTCCAGGTGATCGCCGATGATGGTTTCGGCAATCAACTGGGCGTGCCGGGGGCCGCGGTCGGGCGAGCCCAGCGCGTAGTGGGGAACGGCCGCGGCTACCTCGATACGCAGTGCCTGCCGGGCCGCCAGCACGTGGGCCACCGGCGGTACAGCCAGCTCACGGAACGGAACCCGTTCGAGAAAACGCCGGGAAACGGCGTGCGGTCCGTGGGACAGGGAAGCCGAGCCCAGGTGGGCCAGTCCCAGCGCCTGGTTTAATAGCCTTCGTATCCCCAAGAGTTGGGCCACCAACGGTGTCAGTTCGTTTTCTTGGCCCGGCGGGTAGCAGTCGGTTAGGCTGAGGTCAACGCCGCTTTTTGTGGCCGCCACCAACTTTTCCAGCACCGTGCCTATTTCCCCTTCCATATCGCCATCAACAAACAATACTACTTCCGCTTCCCGGCGATAAGCCGCTAAAGCGCCAACGGCCCTGGGTACGTCGAGCCCCAGGGGTTCCTCGAAATGAATCAGACTGATCCGATCTGCCGGATAGGACTCCACGATCCGCCGCGAATCGTCCCGGCTTCCGTTTACGACCGGCAGCACCAGATCAACCGGAAGGGTCAGGATGGTGTCCAGCACCCGGCCAATCCTTGCCCCCTCATTTTGAACCGGGATTACCGCGCACAGCACGTTGGGTCACCCCCCCCCCTTTACTACGTGCCAGTATATTGAAAAAATGGCATGCATGTGCTGCAGTGGTTCCCAAAACCTTGATGCCTCATAAGATGGATGTAGATATCAAGGAGAGGGGTCCGCCATTATGAGTGCAACCATAAAGAAGGGCGATATCGTCGCCCGGAAATCCTATAAACTTGATTTGTATTTTAAGGTATGCGACCTCTATGAGCAGGATGACGAGGGTCAGTGCGCAATGTTAAAGGGGTTGGATGTTCGGCTCCTAGCCGACGCCCCAGTTTCCGACCTGGAAAAGATTGGTGCGGACAAGGTGGCCGAGTATTGGCGCAAGGTGATGGCCACCGGGAGCGAGTACGTGCGCCGCTGTTTCCAGCACCGCAAGGAAGGATTGGATGATGAACTGAACCGGGGGAATAAGGTGGCCACCTTCGACGTGCCGGGCAAGGTGTTGCACCTGGACGGAGATCAGGATTACCTTGATCTCTGCCTCACCACCTACCGCCAGTTGGGCGTGCCCGCCATCGGATACTATGTTCGGGAAGCCCAGCAGCCGTTGCGGGTGGCCGCGCTACTGAGGGAACATAACCCCGACATACTCGTCCTCACGGGGCACGACGCCTTCAAGAAGGGCAGTAAGGATTTCCGGAACCTGGATCACTACCGCAACTCCCGGTATTTCGTGGAGGCGGTAAAGGTGGCGCGGGATTATGAAAAAAACCGCGATGATCTGGTGATTTTTGCCGGGGCCTGTCAGTCTTTTTACGAGGCCCTGCTGGACGCCGGCGCCAACTTCGCCAGCGCGCCCGAACGGGTGTTGATCCACGCCTTTGATCCGGTGTTTGTGGTTGAAAAGGTGGCGTATACGCCGGTACATAAGCCGATCGCCCTTAGAGAAGTGATCGAGGCCACCATTACCCGTTATCCGGGCATCGGGGGACTGGACACCCAGGGCAAGTACCGGATGGGGGCGCCTAAGTCCGCCTACTAGAACGGTTCCCAGATGGATACCGCATTAAGTACCCGGTGCCCGGCGTACTGGAAAACATTGTGTAACCAGGCAAATATGGCTAACAAACCCTCCGGTTCCGACATATCATGGGGAACCAAAAGGAGGGTGCCTATGTACGCCGAAGCAGCCTTTGCGTCCATCAACGGGGTGCCCGTAATCGGCGCCTGTTTCCCGGACCGGGAGGAGGCACTGTCCGAAGTCCGGGACCTTACCGAAAAGGTGAACCATTGCATGGAACAAGAAAAGCTGGCCACGGTGCGGGTTGGTTTCAGCCCCCAGGAAGACGGGCGTTTCCGCCTGGAAGTGTGCGGCAGTAACCGTTCGATCGCGGTTATTCCCGGTGTCGACGAACTGATGCTCCGCCGGTTCAACAAGGCCTACCACGCCAAACAGATGTTTATTCTCACCAGCTTTGTTTTTGTAGACCGCGAGGCCGGATCGCCGCTTTCGCTGGCGGTGTCCGATGGTTTGGGCGTGGTTATCTACAAGCCCTGTGAGGCTTTTAAGACCTAGGCCGAATTCTTGGCACGGCACACTTTTCCTCCGGCAAACATATGATGCTGATGAATCGACTGGTGTTTGTCAATTGTGTGAATCAACAACGGGGCCTGCCCGGATCGGGATTTCTGTGACCCATTTATTAATTTTTGAAGAAATACTAAGGTCTTTACCACCGGTGGTTCCCGGTGGTTTATTTCGGCGGTGCACCCAAATAGATTGACCCTTATAAGCTATCTAAATTTGGGGAGGTAATTGAATGCCAAGTCCGGAATGGGAGCTTGGTTACAACCAGGGGTACGCGGCCGGGTTTGACGATGGTTTCGCAAAGGGGCAACGCGAAGGCCGGTTTTTGGGTTTCAACGACGGCTTTTGGGCAGCGTTGGTGGAAAGCCGGGCCGGCGATGCCACGGACCGCCTACCCCAAAAGCTCGGGGCGATGAACCGTGCCGGGCTGTTTCGGATGGTGCTCTCCGGACCGGCGGCGCATGCGGCGGCGGCGTATTTCCGCGCCCTGGGCTTCCGGCCGGACAGCCTGTAACCGCTTTGCCCACCCCAATATGTACCATTCCAGTTAGAATTTCATTAGAAAGTAATAACTGGTCGAAGTTGCCCCGATCATCCAAGCGTACCAAACCAGAGCAAAAATAGCTAGATTTGTCGAATTTGGCGGTTCGTTTTAAAATTGGGGTGGACAAGTCCAATACTGGTAAAAGGAGGTCTTGCATGCGGGCAAGCGAGAAGCTGGTCACTGTCGCTGTAGTCTTGTTGCTGTCGATCGCGCTACTGATTCCTGCCGTTGTTGCTCACGCCAACGCGCCTTCTGTCGAGGAAAGCAAGTTGATCGAGGGGATAAACGAGGTCCGTCAACAGGCCGGAATACAACCTCTGGCCATTAGTGCGCCGTTGTCCGAATTGGCCCGGACACACCTTCAGACCGGGTCGAGTGTGTTTGGATTGATGCGGGCCGAAGGTATGCCCTACCGTTACGCTTGTTCCATACGGGCTGGAACGTCGAATGTCGATCTCCTGGTCAGGGTGTTGACCAGATCGTCCTCGTCCCAGGCCTTGTCGCCCCGCTACGACCAGGCCGGCGTGGCCATCCAGAACAATCGTACGGTGCTGATTCTGATCGGCGGGGGCACCGCGGTTCCGGCTCCGACGCCGCAGCCGCAACCTGAGCCCACACCGCAGCCGCCGTCCAGTCCGGGCTACGCGCTGAGCGCGTACGAGGCGGAGGTGGTCAGACTAGTGAACGCCGAGCGGGCGAGGTACGGCCTGAAGCCCCTGGAGGTTGATTTCCAGCTGGCGAAAGTGGCCCGGCTGAAGTCCGAGGATATGCGGGACAAGGGGTACTTCTCCCACACCTCACCGACCTACGGTTCCCCGTTCCAAATGATGCGGGAGTTCGGCATCACCTACCGCACGGCGGGCGAGAACATCGCCGCCGGACACAGGACCCCGGCCCAAGCGATGCAGGGCTGGATGAACTCTCCGGGGCACCGCGCCAACATTCTGAACGCCAACTTCACGCATATCGGTGTGGGGTACGCTGAGGGTGGCAGCTACGGCCATTACTGGACGCAAATGTTCACCGGCAGGTAAAAGCCATTAATTTTGTCAATCAATCAAAGAGTGCGCACACTTCCTCCTTTCAGGCCATATATGTGTAGCAAAATGGTCGAAAGGAGGAATTTCTTTGCACCACAAGCTGAAGGTTAAAATCGTTTGTCAGCAAGAGACGGTGCAGCAGGTCATCGGCGAGCGGACAGTGCAGGCCGTGGTACGCGGCGTGATTGTTATCCCGAAGCAGAAGCCGCCGGCGGAGCAAGTACTGGCCGTCCGGACCCAGGTCGAAGACCAGGAGATAGACGTCATTTCCGATAAGGTCATCGTCCAGGGCAAGCTGGTGTTTAACGTAACCTACGTGGCCGACTTTCCTCACCAGCCGGTTCACCACGTACGCGGTCAGATCGAGTTTGCCGAGTCGGTACACATTCCGGGCACCCAAGCCGGTATGGATGCATTTAAGCAGATCACCATCGAAACAGTGAAGACCGAAGTGGATCCAAAGGACCCGCGGCGGATCATCGTGACGGTCATTTTGAAAATCTTTGTTAAAGTCATCGAGGCCGAACCGAAACAACTCCTGATAAACCTCCCCGGCGCCCGGAACCTGTTCACGCGGGAAGAAGTGAAGTTGGACATCGTCAAAGCAATCGGGAAACGACAAGTGGTGGTGAGCGACCAGGTTGACGTCTTGCAGTTGTTCTGCGGCCAAAAACCCTGCCCCAAGGAAATCATCGATACCATTTCGGATGTAACTATCAAAAAGAAAGAGGTACTCCAAGACAAGGTAATCGTAGAGGGCGTATTGACCGTTCAGGTGATTTACGTCGCCGATATCCCTACCCAGCCGGTACATCACGCCCACATTGAAATCCCCTTCGTTGAGTTCGTGGACGTTCCCGGGGCGCGGCCCAAAGACATGGTAACTGTCCAGGTGCGGATCGAGGACGTGACCGCCCGGGTCAAGGATCAGTGTCAGATAATGGTCACCGCCGTCCTGGAGGTCACGGCCCGGGTGATGGAGCAGATTAAGAAGCTCCTGGTCGTGACCATCGACAAGAAGCTGCTGGATTGTCTCGTAAATGCTAACGCCATCCGGCCGGTAGTCCTGTTCCTGGACCAGATTCTAAACGAGGAGGACCAGGTGCAGGTCACGCTTCGGGAAGTGGTCAGCATCCCCCATAAAAAGCCGGACGCCCAGAAGGTCCTGGAGGCCGTGGTCACCGAGATCGAGGTGGCCGAGACCGAGGTGATCCGAAACAAGGTGGTTGTCCGGGGTGTGGTGACCGTTAAGGTGGTCTACGTGGCCGACCGGCCCGACCAGCCGGTGCACGCTTTTGAGGCCGAGATTCCCTTTACTACCTTCGTTGAGGTCCCCGGCGCTGAGCCTGGGGCGGACGTCAACGTCATGGTGGACGCGGAGTTTGTCCAGGCGAGTATAGAGGATGAACGGCGGGTAGTCGTCAAACTCGTGCTGAAAGTGACCGTCCGCGTGACCGACATCGTGCAGAAAAAGCTGTTCGAATGCCTGAAGCCGGGGACGAAAATTGAATGTCCCATTCCTAAAGAAGGATAATCAACCAAATGCACATTTTAAAATCCAGTTGCCTGCCGGTCAACGGACTGGCGCTCACACTTCCTCCTGCCGGGCATATATTGATAGCAAAATGCCGAAAGGAGGATATTCTTTGTGAGTACCCAACAATTAAAGGTTCGGATTGTCTGCCAGGAAGAAACCGTCCGGCAGGTAATCGGCGAAAAGGCGGTACAAACCGTAGTCCGTGGCAAGATCACCATTCCCAAGGAAAAACCCCCGGCAGAACAGGTCTTGGCGGTCCGGGCCAAGGTCGAGGAACAGGAAATAGAAGTCATCCCTAATAAGGTTGTCGTGCAGGGCAAGATCACTTTTAACGTCACCTACGTGGCCGATTTCCCAACACAACCGGTGCACCACGTGCGCGGCCAAATCGAGTTTGCCGAGTCACTACACATTCCGGGCACCCAACCCGGGATGGACGTGGTGAAGCAGATCACCATTGAAAAGGTTAAGGCCGAACTAGATCCCAAGGACAAGCGGCAGATTATCGTCACCCTGATCATGCGCATTTTCGTCAAGGTCACCGAGGCCGAACCGAAGCAGTTGCTGATTGATCTGCCGGGAGCCGAGAACAAGTTTGTGAGGGAACAGGTGAAGCTGGATATTGTCAAGGCGATCGGTCGAAGGCAGGTGACGGTCAGCGACCAGGTCGACATCCTGCAACTGTTCCACGGTCAGAAGCCCTGTCCAAAGGAAATCATAGATACTATCGCCGATGTCACGATCACCAAGCGTGAGGTCATCAAAGACAAGGTGATCGTGGAGGGTGTGTTGACGATCCAGGTCATCTACGTGGCCGATTTCCCGACCCAGCCGGTGCACCATGCCCACATTGAGATTCCGTTCACCGAGTTTGTGGAGGTACCCGGGGCCAAGCCCGGTGACATGGTCACAGTCCAGGTGGAGATCGAGGACGTTCACGCCCGGGTGAAAAATGAGTGCGAAATTTCGGTTACGGCCGTACTGGCGCTGCAGGCAAGAGTGATGGAGCAGATCAAGAAGCTCCTGGTGGTGCGGATAGAAGACGACCTGCTGGCCTGCCTGCTGGATGCGGACGCCATCCGCAAGGTGACCCTTTTCCTGGACCAGATCCTGAATGAGGAAGACCAGGTACAGGTCACCCTACGGGAGGTCGTCACCATTCCCAAACCCAAGCCGGACGCCCAGAAGGTACTGGAAGCCTTCGTCACCGACGTGACCGTCACCGAGACGGAGGTAATCCGGAACAAGGTAATCGTCCGGGGTGTGGTGACCGTTAAGGTGACCTACGTGGCCGACCGGCCTGACCAGCCGGTGCACGCCTTTGAAGTCGAGATTCCCTTCACCGCTTTTATCGAGGTGCCCGGCGCTGAACCCGGCGCAGACGTCAGCGTGATGGCCGAGGCCGAGTTCATCTCCGCCAGCCTGGATACCAGGCGCACCGTCGCCATCAAGCTGGTGATCAAGGTTACCGCCCGGGTGACCGACATCGAGCAGAAGAAACTGTTTGAATGCCTGCGGCCAGGTGCGGAAATCGTCTGTCCGATCCCGGTTCCGGTTGAGCCCAAGCCCGAGAAGCCTGAGGTAAAACCTACGCCCACCGGCAGAACCTACACCATCCAGCCCGGGGATACCTTTTTCAAGCTGGCTCAGCGCTTCGGTACCACGGTCCAAGCCATTCAGGCCGTTAATCCGGGGGTGGACCCGAACCGGCTCCAGATCGGCCAGGTTATCAATTTGCCTTAGAGAGAGAGCATAGTTGATTTCATACCCGCTTCGAGCGGGTATCTTGTTTTGTGTACACCTTTGCGAATGAGCTGATGAAGTGATCCGGCAGGAAGGTTTGGATCAGTAGGGAGAAAGGATGACTCACTACCAGGTTACCAGGCGGTTGCTGAAGGAAACGATAGAGGCCTTTGGCGCTTGGGTGCCAAAAGCCATGGAGCGGCTGGAGGCTGGCTTCGAGGACGCTCATGAGCCGTTGAATAGCGCTACCCCAACGCTACCGGAAGCGGCTGCGGACGGCCAACGGAGTCGAGCGGCTAAAGCCAGGCAGATCCGCCGGCGGGAGCGGGTGATCCGGATCTTCCCCAACGAGGAGTCGGCCCTGAGGCAGTTCTTAGGCGGTGGTTGTGGAGATCAGGCTTGGACTTCTGGATCCCGCTATTTCGATATGGCAGAGTACTGGGAGTGGAAGGCTAACACGGAAAAACAGCGCAAGGAGGTGAGCCATGCAGATACCCACGCAAGTGCAGCCTAAAACGGAATGATCTTGTCTGCCAGGGGAAATTTACACCAGAATGCGGATTTGACCGGTTAAGTGGTAGCCAACAGTCGAAATCCGGTCTTGAACCGTAATAAAATTTATTTTCGGCGCGGTGTGTTGATGTTCATTCTGCAAAAGGGACCAACCAACCCCTCCTAATAACACTTGAGCCCAGCAAAAGTTCAGTTCCTGGGCTTAGTTATACTTCTCCTTGGGCCGTTTTTCAAAACACTTATTTGCATATAAGAGGTTAATTCCAACCATTTACGGCCATTTTCTTGCAGTACAACTCAATCGACAATAAACTTTAAGTAACAAAATAAATCTTGAAGATATTTCCAGGCACATCAATCGTTTTTGAAGAGTTTTTTGGGTTAGCCCGGAAGTAAATTTAGTGCACTTTAAGGCAATGTGCTGGATTTGAAGGTTTTCATCAATTAATTACTTCATTATTCTAAGGAGGTTTTGCCATGTCAAAGATACTTAGAGTAAACATGACTACCCAAAAAGTAAATATTGAAGAAGTGCCGGAAAAGTACCTGGCACTGGGTGGACGCGGGTTAACATCGCAAATAATCTTGGATGAAGTACCGGCTGATTGCCATCCCCTGGGGCCCAACAACAAACTGGTAATTGCCCCCGGGTTGCTGTCCGGCACCAGTGCGCCGTCTTCTGGCCGCCTTTCGGTTGGCGGCAAGAGCCCGCTGACCGGTACCATTAAAGAAGCCAACGCCGGCGGTATTACCTCTCAAAAGCTGGCCAACTTGGGCATCAAAGCCATTATTGTTGAAGGAAAGCCTAGCAAGGGGACATATGTACTGCGCGTAACTGCCGACAACGTTGAGCTGATTCCCGCTGACGATTTGGCCGGTAAGGGAACCTACGAATTAACTGCTGTATTAAGAGAGCGTTATAATAAAAAGGCCGGTGTTATCTGCATTGGCCCCGCCGGTGAGATGCGAATGCTTAGTGCCGGTGTGGCCAACAACGACTCTGAAGGCAACTCCAGCCGTTATGCCGGTCGCGGGGGACTTGGTGCAGTAATGGGTTCCAAAGGGCTGAAGGCCATAGTTGTTGAATCCGACAAGACCTTTGATGCTCCGGTTCAAGACAAAGAGCGCTTTAAGGCCGCAGCCAAGAAATTTGCAGATATCTTGCTAAAGCACCCGGTGACCGGTGAAGGCCTACCTTCATACGGTACCAACGTACTGATGAACATAATTAACGAAGCCGGTACACTTCCTACTCGCAACTTCCGCACCGGTCGTTTTGACAGAGCAGCTGAAGTTAGCGGAGAAAAACTGGCGGAAGTGGCTGTTGCTCGTGGCGGTAAAGCTACCCATACCTGCCATCCAGGGTGTGTAATACGATGCTCCAACGTTTACCCGTTGCCGGACGGCACCGTTTGTGCTCCTGTCGAGTACGAAACGGCCTGGAGCTTTGGGCCCAATCTGGAAATCAGCGATCTGGACGTAATCGCTAAACTAAACTATATCTGTAACGATGTGGGTTTAGACACCATTGAAACCGGTTGCACCTTGGGTGTATTGATGGAAGCAGGTGTGCTGCCCTTTGGTGACGGCCAGGCGGCCATAAAGGCTTTGGAAGAAGTGGGTAAAGGCACTCCATTGGGTCGAATTATTGGTGCAGGTGCTGCCGTTGCCGGTAAAGTTTACGGAGTTACCCGGGTGCCGGTGGTTAAAGGTCAGGGTATTCCGGCTTATGATCCGCGGGCATGCAAAGGTAATGGTGTTACCTATGCTACCAGCACGATGGGTGCCGACCACACGGCCGGTTATGCTGTAACGGCTAACATTCTTAAAGTTGGCGGCTTTGTAGAGCCCACTAAGGAAGATGGTCAAATTGAACTTTCCCGCAACCTGCAGGTTGCCACCGCAGCTATTGACGCTACCGGGCTTTGTCTGTTCGTTGCCTTTGCAGTACTGGATAATCCGGAAGGTTTGCCCACCATTGTTGAAATGCTCAACGCACAGTACGGAACCGACCTGACCGTTGACGATGTGGTTGCACTGGGTCAACAAATTCTGAAAAATGAGCGTGAATTCAACACAAAGGCTGGATTTACCAAGGCTGATGACCGTTTGCCCGAATTCTTCTACAATGAAGAGCTGGCTCCGCACAACACCAAGTTTGAGTTGAAAGACGAGCTGGACGAGGTATATAACTTCTAGTCTGATATCAGCTGGTTTATGGGATTTCGTCCTTAACATCTCCTGATTGTGAACTTTGGGGGAGTAATCCTTGAACCGTAAAGCTCTCTATATTTTCGGGAGAGTACTAAAAATATATGGGGGAATTATTAATGGCAGTAAGCACATATTTCATTCCCTCTGTTAATCTGATGGGTGCAGGTTGTGTAAACGAGGTAGGTGAGCGCCTTAAGGGTTTGGGTGGTACTAAAGCTCTAATCGTAACCGATGCCAAGCTGTCTGAATTGGGTATTGCCGAAAAGGTTAAGAAAATCATTGAGGCTGCAGGTTTGCAAGTTGTAATTTTTGACGGTACGGAGCCCAATCCCACTGACCATAATGTAGACGCCGGTTTTAAAGTATGGCAGGATGAAAAGTGTGATGCCCTTGTATCTTTGGGTGGCGGTTCTTCCCACGATTGCGCCAAAGGTGTCGGCCTGTTGGCTGCCAACGGCGGCAGGATTCATGACTATGAAGGCATAGATAAATCCGGTAATCCAATGGTGCCCCTGGTTGCAGTTAATACAACCGCCGGCACGGCTTCGGAAATGACCCGTTTTTGCATTATTACCGATACCAGTCGCAAAGTTAAAATGGCCATCGTAGACTGGCGTGTAACCCCGGCTATCTCCATTAACGACCCTGAATTGATGGTAAGCATGCCGCCCGCGCTGACTGCAGCCACCGGTATGGATGCTTTGACCCATGCTGTGGAAGCTTATGTGTCTACTGCGGCGACTCCGCTTACCGACTCAGCCGCATTGATGGCTATCAAGTTAATTTCCGAGTACCTGCCTCGAGCAGTTGCCAACGGCACCAATATGGAAGCCCGTGAAAAAATGGCTTATGCCCAATTTCTGGCCGGGATGGCTTTCAACAACGCCGGTTTGGGCTACGTACACGCTATGGCGCACCAATTGGGCGGTTTCTACAATCTGCCTCACGGTGTATGTAATGCTATTTTATTACCCCATGTGGCGCAATTTAACTTAATCGCTTGTGTAGATCGGTTCCGCGATATTGCCATTGCCATGGGTGAAAACGTAGAAGGTCTGTCTGTAAACGAAGCTGCTCAAAGAGCCATTGATTCCATCAAGAAGCTGTCTGCTTTCATTGGTATACCTTCCGGTTTGGCTGAGCTGGGTGTTAAAGAAGAAGATCTTCCCATTATGGCTGAAAATGCCAAGAAGGATGCTTGCCAGCTGACCAACCCGCGCTTGGCAACCCTGGAAGAAGTTATCCAAATATTTAAGAATGCCATGTAATAAGTCTTGTTTTGTTATCCTCCATTGCGATATGCTGGCTGACATCTAAACACGGGTTATTGCATATTTTATGTTAATCCTCGAGCCGGCAAGTAACTGCCGTTTTTTCTTTTGCTGCCCCGTTAGTATCCGCTCGTCTCTATTTAAGGGTATTATGACCGTGGCTGAAGCAGAAATGGCTGCAGAAGTGGGAGCTGCTGCTATAGTAGTATCAAACCACGGAGGGCGAATTATAGACCATACCTCCGGTGCTGCTGAAGTTCTTCCGGTCATCGCCAAGGCGGTTGGAAATAAATTGACAATTATGGCCGACGGTGGTGTATGTTCTGGTGTGGATGTTATTAAATACTGGCACTGGGCGCAGATGCTGTTCTGGTTGGTCGTCCATTGGTGGTGGGAACCTTTGGCGGAGGCACTGACGGAGTTAAGTTAATCATCGACAAATATACCAACGAATTAAAACAGGCGTTGATCTTGGCGGGATGTAGTTCATTAGAATCAATATCAGATAGTATTATTTACCGGCAAAAAAGCAACTTCTTTTGGGGAGGCAAACCAATTCGTGTATGCTTTCTTGGCCTTTTTGCCAATTTTAGTGACAATTGTCTTAATGGCAGCTTTTAACTGGCCTGCTAAAAGAGCCTTACCCCTTGCGTGGGTTCTTTCTGCCTGTATAACATTAACAACCTGGCAAATGGATTTCCAATATGTTTTAGGGTATTCCTTGTTTGGCGCACTAAAAGCCATTGACATTCTTATCATTATTTTTGGTGCTATATTAATTCTTAATACCATGAAACAATCCGGTGCAATGGCTTCCATTAACAATGGTTTCATGAAAATTACTAAAGACCGCCGCATTCAGGCTATTATCATTGGCTGGATGTTTGGCGCATTCATTGAAGGTGCTGCTGGTTTCGGTACTCCTGCCGCAATATGCGGTCCACTACTCGTAGGTCTTGGCTTCCCTCCGTTGGCAGCAGCTATGGTTGCCCTTGTTTTTAACAGTACACCTGTTTCTTTCGGTGCCGTAGGCACCCCGATATTCGGCACCATGAGTACCATAGCCGGCAATTTACAAGCTGTAGGCGTAGATTCTGAAGCATTTAAGTTAATTATGACTAAATGGATTGCCATTCCTCACGGTTTAGCGGGTACGTTCATTCCTCTTCTGGGTATTTGCTTGCTAACTAAATTCTTTGGGAAAGAGAAATCTATCAAACCTGCTTTGGCAGCTGCTCCGTTTGCGATTTTTGCCGGTTTGGTTTTTGTTATTCCATATATTATAACCGCCTCGTTATTGGGACCTGAATTTCCGTCCTTAATAGGTGCCTTCATTGGCTTACCAATTGTATTATGGGCTGCCAAAACCGGTTTCTTAACACCGAAGACTCCTTGGGATTTCCCGCATAAATCCAAATGGGAGAATGATTGGAAATCGGTCACTGACTCAGGTGATGTTGGCGAAGCAAAGATGTCCTTGGCCAGGGCTTGGGCCCCGTATGCATTAATTGCCATAATCCTCATTGTAACCCGTATTCCATCCCTTGGATTAAAAGAGATTCTGGCGGCTCAGGAAATTGTAATATCTAATATTCTGGGTATTGAAAACTTAAATTACACATTAAAATGGGCTTACCTGCCAGGCACCGTCCCGTTTATTCTGGTTGCAGTAATCACTCACTTAATTCATGGTATGAGCGGGCAGCAGATTAAAACTGCCTGGGCCAACACTTTCAAGCAGCTTACCGGTGCAGCCTTGGCCTTGCTTGCCGGTGTAGCTATGGTACAATTAATGCTTAACTCCGATGTCAACGCCGGTGGTTTAGACAGCATGATGACTGCTATGGCCAAAGCTGCCGCCAGTATTTCCGGAGACGCTTATCCATTCCTTGCTCCATTCATCGGTATGCTTGGAGCCTTTATGTCCGGTTCTAACACTGTATCAAATATCTTGTTTTCATCCTTCCAGTTTGAAACAGCATCTATACTGGGTATGCCTGAAGTATTGATTGTTGCATTGCAAGTTATCGGTGGTGCAGTGGGCAACATGATATGCGTTAACAACGTAGTTGCCGTTTGCGCCACAGTGGGTTGCATCGGAGTTGAGGGGAAAATTATTAGAAGGAATGCAATACCATGTTTTATCTATGGTATTGTTGTAGCTACTGCTGTAGCCATCATGATTTACAGTGGCTTTAATCCCTTTCCAATAAAGTAGGTGCTTTACTCTTGAATTATCAATGCAGGAGTGCTTTTTTGCAAGACAGAATTCCCTCCCCATAAAAGACCCGACAAACGGCATGGTAGAATGGGAGCGGACAAAAAAGGAGGAAAACAACCATGCCGAAGCGTCGATGGACCGCCGAACAGAAGATGCAAATCGTCCTCGCGGGGCTTTTACCTGAAGCCAACATCGCCGCTCAAGCCCGCGAGCACCAGATCTCCCAGTCCCAGTTTTATCGGATGAGCGGGATGCTTTCCTTGAGGGTGGTAAGGCCGCTTTACAAAACGGCCCTTCCAACCGGGAACAGGAACTGAGCTGTTTTTTGTCTTCTTCAAACAGGTCTCGGATTAGGGCCTGTTTCCGGTAGTGAGGTCTTTGCATGTCTAGATCGCATTGTTCAAGAAGTTGCCGGTTGAAGGCCCTTAAGTCATCCACCCGGGGCACGGGTACCAACAGATTTCTTCTATGGTAACCCACCTTAACCTCCACGCTACCCTTTTCGTGGCCGCTGTTGGCATTACAGAAGGCGACGGCAAAGCCGTAATGGTTCTTGAAACGCGCAAAGGCTTCCGTGAGCACCCGCTCGCCGCCTCGCAAAACTTTCGACGATGGTCCTGGGGTTGTCAAACCAAATCCGTGTCGGCACCCCGCCGATATGGACGAAGAAGTTCTTGAGTCCCTCCACAGGCACTGCTGGTTTTCGCCCTTGAAGAGCTGGAGATAGCCCGCGTTACTGTACGGGAAGCTGATGTTCAGGTAATGGCCATTGTACTTTGTGATCTCTTCATAAGACTCCGCTTCGCCGAAATCAATCTGGTGTTTCTGCTTCAGCCGGTCAAACACCCTGCGCGCCGTATGCCGCTGTTTTCTTCTGGACCGTTTGTCTTCTTCCAGCCACTCGTCGATCTCTTTTTGTACCGGTCCAGCTTGGAACGGCGGTTGTTGGCAAGCTTCGGCGGTGGAAGGTTGAAGTCTTCCTGATGAACATACTTTCTCACGGTTTTCACGTCATACCCCGTAGCCCTGGATACCTCCGTATAACTCAGACCTTTCTCAAAGTACAACTCTGGCTGATACGATTTACTTGGGTCATTGTCAGCATCCTCCGATCTCCTCCCCCTATAGTCCTTCAACTACAAGGGTAAGGTGGTTTTGGGGGACGCTGCAATGGCCTTTCTGCAATAACAGGGAATTTTTCTCTGCAACTTCAGGGAATTACATTATGTAATTCCCGGCACTTTTATTCTGCAACAAACACCCTTCCTCTTTTTCTAAGTTTTTCTCCGTACTGCTTGCTGTTTCTCCTTGTTTCTCTGGTTTTTCTCCTCCGGGGTCAATTTTGCTCTTACACCACCTATCCGTTTCTAAAACCTGCATAAAATCTGGATCGGCCTGAGGTAAAATGCTTTGTCAGCATCGCTGAAACCGGCTGTTTATCTTTGTTTCCGAACAGCGCAAATGGCTTTATAGCAATACGTTCTGGGTAAGCCCGAGGGTCTTGGCCATAAGTGGTGAGGGACCAATTGTTACCGAAAACGCTGAGATCACCGTCGAAGCGGCTGTTAGCGGCCAATTCACAGTGCAGTAAGAAGCCGGTTGATGATCAAATTCTCGATCCGTCACCAATCCGGTAACGATTGACTACCCCCGTATTCGCGCTAGGGGTTTTCTACCAGGCGCGCCAGCGTTGGCCCAAGTTGGGCACGGTGAGCCGGCCTTTTTCGAATTGTTGCCACCGGGTCACGGCGATAAACACCCCGGTTTCCCGGTCTCCGGCGATTTCGGGGTAGATTCCGGCCGTGGGGGCGATCACCGTGCCGCCGATGGCCGCGGAAAGTTTCAACGGAAAGCCCTTGCTGGTAAGGTTGCAGCCGAAAAGGTGCACGGCGCAATTAGGGGCGAAAACGATTTTCCCGTCGGCCACGGCCTGGGCCAGTTCCGCAATGTAGGCGGCCAAGGCGGTGTCCGCCGGGTCGGGGGTGTGGTAAAAGCCGGACATGTTGGTCATAATCACGCCGCGCGGGTAGGCGTGGCTGAAAATCCGGACGTTTCGGATTGAACCGTGGGTACCGGTATAGGTGGCCAGGATCGCCAACAATTCCTTTCCGTTGTGCGGCTTAACGACCGTGGTGCGGGTCATAGCAGCCCGGTGGTCGAAGGCCGGCTCGTCGCCGTAGCCCTGGGCCGATACCGCCAGGTCTACAAAAGACGCCCGCCGGGAATGATGCAAATGGTGATCACCTCCTTCAAACTAGATTCTGCTGAAAAAGTAACCTTATGAGCGGTGTGCTCCGGGGCATTATCTCCGGTCACTGTGTCCGCGCCAAGGAATAAACTTGCTCGCCTCAGGCGGCGCCGAAACTCGCCCGCTTCCGCGGGCGGAAAACACGTCGCCGCTATTCCTCGGGCGGCTTACGTTCTTTGAACAAGCTTCCAATGTGACTTCCGATAATGCCCCGGCGCACGCCAAGCAGTTTTTTCAGCATAACTTTATTGACCAACTGATTGACCCGGCGCCCTTATCCTTAGAAGGTAACCTCTAAAAGCCGCAGAACGTTTTGAATGCGGTTGCAGATGGTTGCCCGGTTCGAGCCGGCGAACAAGAGCCCGACGGCCTGGTTTTCTTCGTTCAGGACCAGGGACCCGCTGTCCCCCGGCTTGCTCATCGCGGTGGTTACGAATTGGTCTTCGAATACCGCACTGCGGCCGTCGGAGAACCCGACAATCACGGTGGAACCGATGTACAGTATCTCCCCGTGGGTGAGTCCGGTAGTGCGGCCGCTCTTCCGGACCACCATTTCCAGTTCGGCCTCCGCCACCCCCTGCACCGGTCCGATTCCAAGGATGTCCGGGACCACGTCTCCCGGGTCCAGGGGTTCGGCCAGGGCGGCATCCACCAGGTTCAGACGCTGCTCCTGCTTGAAGACTTTGATATAGTAGTGCGGGCGGAAGGTCCGAATCATGGCGTTTAAGTATTTTTCAAGCTGGCCGGCGGTGCGGCAAGTTGCCTCCTGGGCCGAAAAATACAACGGCACGAATTTTTTCAGCCGCCCGATGGTGTCCCGGTTCCGATCGCCCCCGTCCTGCACCCCCGGCTGCACAATCGGATCTCCCACCTTCGCCCGTCCGTCAGCGCCGGTGGTTTCGTTGGCCAGCACGTGATTGTTGGACAGGATGAGCGGGCGGCGGGTGGATTTTTCGTAGACCACTGCACCGAAAGTCCCGGCGGTCACCCGGATGTGACCGATGCTTATTCCCGGGGGTGCCGGCCGGTGTTTCTTGAGTCTCTCGTTATGAATGCGGATCCGCCCCACCGTGACGACGTCGGTGGGCAGACCGGCGACCCGCTTGGGAATACGGTAGGCGTCCGGCAGCTTGTGGGGGAGGAGTTTTTGGGTAACGAAGACCACCAGGGCCGGTTCCGTGGTGCGTATACCGCCGGATACCTTATACCCCAGACCAACTCCGACCACATTCGGATATGACAATAGCCGCCCGCGGTTATCCGCGAGGGCCTGACGGTAAGCGTCCATGTGGCAGCACCATACCTTTCGGCTGTTTAGGGTATTAAAGTGGATTTATTTAACAGGCTATGTCGGGAGGGATGGGTTGGTGCGCGGTTTCGGTATATTCGCCGTGGCAGGGGAAAACAATAGCGCCGGAGGGAGACCCGTGCATTTTAAGCTTTTACCGATCCTTGTGGCGGGCGCGGCCGGGGCTGCTATGGCTTTCCAGGGCGCCATCAACGCGGCCCTGGGTAAGATCGTGGGCATTCTGGAGGCAACCTTTGTGGTACACCTGGTGGGCCTGGTCTTTGTGGCTGCCTTGCTGTTCGTGCTACAGTTGGGTCAAGGTTCCCTGCTGAAGCTGGGACAAGCGGGTTGGCACCTGTATCTGGGCGGGATTCTCGGGGTGGCGATTATCTACGGGGTGGCGCGGAGCATCCCCGAAATCGGGGTGGCTCCGGCGACCACGGCTATCATTGTGGTCCAGTTGTTGACGGCGGCGATCATTGACCATACTGGCCTTTTCGGTTTGAAACAACTTTCTTTCGCCTGGTACCGGGCGATCGGGGTTTTGTTCATGGCCTCGGGGGCCTTTCTGCTCTTAAAAAAATAGCTGGGCACACCACACCAGGACCATTCCTGCCGCCATTCCGGCCGCGGCGGGGCGGGTGCACAGGGTCAGGGAACGGGGAATCAATTCCACCAGGGATATGTAAAGCATCGCGCCGGCGGCCAGGGCGGAAAGAATACACAGGGAGAGATCGGTGGTCTCGATCAGGCCGAAACCGGCCAAGGTGCCCAGGGGGGTGATCAGGCTCAAGACGGTGGCGAGAAAGAGGATTTTCAGTGGTGCCACGCCGGCCGCCCGGAGCGGCGCTGCGGTGGCCATGCCTTCCGGAATGTTGTGTAAGCCGATGGCCAGGGCCATAACAAGCCCCAGGCCGGCCGTGCTGGCGAAACCGGCGGCGATAGCCATGCCCTCGGGCAGATCATGCAGGGCGATTCCCAGGGCCACCAGCACTCCCGTTTTGAAAAAACCGGGGCGGGAGGGGTCAATAAGCACCTTCAGGCCTTTATCGAGCAAGGCGAGGGCCAGGATGCCGCACAAAAGCCCCGTTAATACCAACTCGAGCCGGCCGAAGTTCATGGCGGCCGGCAAGAGGTCACCCAACGTCACCCCGACCATGATCCCGGCCGCCAGTCCAAGCACCGCCGCCAGCGAAGGCGGGCGCGGGACGCCTAGGGCTAGCACCATCACGGCCCCCAGAAGGGTACAGATTCCCGCCAGCGTGCTTACTGTGTAGGCCATTCAACAGCCCCCGATCCTTTTCAAATACCTACGGTCAGGCAGGAATATTTATGTGCCCTGTAAAACTCTAAAACTTTTTAGGGAGATATAGAGACGGTGAGGCTATGGAGGTCAAGGCCCACGCCAAAATCAACCTGGTGCTCGCCGTGGGGACACGACGTCCTGACGGCTACCACGAAGTGGAAACGGTGCTCCAACAACTGGAGCTTCACGACCGGCTGATATTCCGGGCTGCCCGCGGGTTGCGTCTTTATTCGGACAGTCCGGAGGTGCCTTCCGGGCCGGAAAACCTGGTTTGGCGGGCGGCCGTTTTGCTACGGGAACGGTGGGCCGGTGACCGGGGCGCGGAGATTCGGCTTTACAAATCCATCCCGGTGGCGGCCGGGCTGGCGGGGGGGTCGGCCGACGCGGCTGCCACCCTGCGCGGGCTGAACCGGTTGTGGGGGTTGAACCTGGACCACGACACCTTACGGGGTTTGGCCGCCGAACTGGGTTCCGACGTGCCGTTTTGCCTTGGCGGGCCGACGGCACTTGCCCGGGGTCGCGGCGAGTTGGTGATCCCTCTGCCGCCGGCGCCGCCGGCCGGAGTGGTACTGGTACGGTTCCCTTTCGGGATACGGGCGGCCGAAGCCTATGCCCATTTTGACCGGTTCCCTTACCGGGACCACCTGGACGTCTCGCCGGTAGTGGCGGCGCTCGCCGCCGGGGATATTGCCGGTCTGGCTCGGGGGCTGGCCAACGCCCTCGAACCCGCCGTATTTGACCTGTATCCGGAAATACGGGAGGCCAAGCGCCGACTGGTGGCGAGCGGTGTGCTCGGGGCGCTGGTTTCGGGCAGCGGCCCAACCATATTCGGATTAACGTCCGACCCGGCGGCGGCGGAGGTGGTCGCCGCCAATCTGCGTTCTCAGGGGCTGGACGCATTGGCTACCCAGTTTAAGCGTGAGGGGCCGGAGGCCTAGTCTAAACCCGCCGTTGGATTGGCGTCGAGGGTCTTTTGGTATAGACTTTAAGGTAGACCGGCTAGACGGCCTCGAAAATAATAGTGGGGGTTTTGTGCATGGCGGAAAAGAGGCGCTTGCTTCCGGTAAGGTTGGACTCCTACAAGCCGCTGCGCGAACTGGTGTTTGAATCCCTCAGGGAGGCGATCATCCAGGGGCAGTTGCCCCCAGGGGAACGGTTGATGGAACTCCAACTCGCCGAGGAATTGGGCGTGAGTCGTACGCCGGTACGGGAGGCCATCCGGAAGCTCGAACTGGAGGGTTTTGTGGTGATGGTCCCCCGCAAGGGGGCCTACGTGGCCGGAATCACCGACAAGGATATCACCGACGTCTTCGAGGTGCGCGCGGCGCTAGAGGCGCTGGCCGCCGGGCTGGCCTGTGAGCGGATCACGGAAGAGGAGCTGGAACGGCTGGAACGCTCAGTGGTGCAGATCGCCGAACTGACCGAGCGGCCCGATCTCGACGCTTTGGTTGCGGAAGACGCCGAGTTTCACGAAATCATCTATCGGGCCAGCCGCAATAAACGCCTGACGCAGATTCTGACCAACCTGCAGGAGCAAATTCAGCGTTTCCGGCTCACCACTCTCTCTCGTCCCGGACGAACCCGTCAGGCACTGGATGAGCACCGGCAAATCGTCGAGGCCATCTCGGAACGTAACGCCGAACAGGCCCAGCGGCTGGCCTGGGAACACATTGAAAACGCTGAAAACAGCCTGTTATGTGCGCTCCGGGAGGATGGAAACTGTGATTGATTGCCTGCTGCTGGCGGGCAGCCCCAACACCGGGCCCCTGCGGGACATAAGCCCAATGGCTTACGAGGCGCTGATCCCGATCGGGCCGCGGGCCATGGTCGAATACGTGCTTGAGGCCCTTAAGGCTTCCAACTGCGTGCGGCGGATCATCGTCATCGGTCCGGAGGAGATCGCCCGCCTGCCGGCGGCGTCCGGGGTGGAGGTTTACACCCCCGCGGACAGCCTGATGGAAAACCTGGCCGCTGGCATAGCGCTGCTGAAGGGCACCGAAACCGTGCTGGTGGCCACTGCCGACATTCCCCTGCTTACCCCGGCGGCGGTGCGGGATTTCATCGACCGTTGCGGAGACCGCCGCGCGGACCTTTACTACCCCGTGGTGCGGGAGGAGATTGTCGAGCGGCATTATCCGGGTGGCCGGCGCACCTACGTACGGTTAACCGACGGCCGCTTTACCGGGGGCAATCTGGTCCTGTTCCGGCCCGCCGTTTTTGAGCGCTGTCGCGCCAAGGCGCAGGAGTTCGCCCGGTACCGCAAAAACCCCTTGAAACTGGCTGCGCTGGTCGGTCCGGTTTTCGTACTGCGGTTTCTCTTACGCCGTCTGAGCCTGGCCGACGCCGAGCGCCGCATCACCGCTCTGGTGGGGATCACCGGACGGGCCATCGTTTCGGAATATCCTGAGCTCGCCGTGGACGTGGACAAACCCGAGGACTACGAGTTGGTCGTGTCCCGGTATTCTTCCCACTGATGATAGGTTGACCAACTCAGCAGATCGTAGAGCAGTCAGTAGCGGCCGGCCGCCTCGGCGTAGTTGGACACCCCAACCATTACCGCCACGGTGGTCCGCAACGGGGAGAGAAGCCCAGAAGCCGCTAGGGCCACGAACCCGGTCCCCACGATGATCCGTTGCAGTTGCTGCACCGGACCGGTGTTCGGCTTGAAGTTATTACAGCTATTACGGCGAGCTTTCGTTGGCGACGGTCCTGGCCTGGGTGGTTTACGGCGCAGTCGTCTTTCTCCTGACCGGCTGGCTCCTCGACCGGCGGGTGGAGATCTGAAGGTGGCCATAATGGACCGCCCGGCAGCGGTACACCGGGCGGTCTAGGCGGCAAACCCTTCCCCGCGAGCCGCTTCCGACAGTCTGCGGTCGAAACTCAAGACCCGTAATTCAGGAAATCTGTGCGCTACCGTTTTCGCCATGGCCAGATGCCATAAGTCCGCCCCGCGCAGGGACCACTTTTCGGCCAGCACTTGAAGCAGGCTCCATTCGGGAAGCAGGTTCAAGCGCTTCCACGGGCCGGCTTGGAGTTCCGCCTGCACCTTTTTGACCAGGTTTGGCATATTCGACTCCCGCTGCACGCGATGCAAAACGGCCTGCACTTCGGCGAAAGCCAGGGAGGAGATCAGGTGGTCGCCATCTGTTCTCAGCCAGCTCAAGGCCTTTTCGGTATGTTCGTCTTCCAGCAGGGCCGAAATCAGGGCCGATGTGTCCCAATACAACAGTACGGGATTGTCTACCATTTGTCTCTACCCTCACGCAGAATCCGTTGGGCGGATGTCCCGGGCACCATAACCGGTTTGGGCAGTCGGGGTTTGCGGGACAAGGGAGACACAAGACCCTGTCGTTCCATTTCCAGAAGCCTCTCTCTGAGAGAAAGGGCCTCTTTCTCGATCGGTACAATTCTGGCGGTCGGTATGCCCCTTTCGGTAATGATCACCGCTTTGCCCGCCCGTGCATAGCGGAGTAACTCACTCAGCTTCGCCTTGGCTTCGCGAACACCCACGCTGATTTCTTCCACGGCCGCCACTCCTTGTAACCACTGTAGTTGCATTTTATCATATTGTGTCCATTTGGTTCCGGTTGTGTCAAGTGGAGAACGCAAAAACAGTAAAAATACGCCCGGGAATTCGCAAACGGCGCCCGGGCGTCTTGATGAGATGAACTGACGGGTGCAGCTATTTGGTTAGGGTCAGCAGCCACTGTTCACCTTGCTCTTCCACCTTTACCGTCCAGCCTTTACCGGTCGCCAGGCGCTTGATGTTTTCCCGGGCCGCTTCGGAGTCGGCAAGAACCGTCACTGTGCCCTGGGTCTTGGCCTCAAGCGCCTTTTTCACCAACAACACGGGCTCGGGACACACAAGACCGCAAACGTCCACGTCCACTTCACGCATTTTCCGTCACCCTTTCCTTGGCGAAGACTTTTACTTTGGACAAGGCGAAACCGATGGCGAGGACCACCACGAAACCGGCGACCACGGCAAACTGACCGTTGGGTGGGACGCCCGCCGGGCTGGCCGCCAGGCCAAAGTTATGGGCGAAGGCGGCGCCGACCAGCACGCCCAGCACGGTGACCGCCGAGTCGGTATTTCCTTCCGCGGCGGAGACCAATTGGCGCAACGGGCAGCCAGCGACCAGGGTGAAGCACAGGCCCGCCAGGGCCATGCCCAGGAAGTTCCACAAGCCGTCGGTGTGGGCGATCGGCTGGTCGGCGAAGCCAAGGTTGAAGTTCCCGATAATCAGGTTACCGACCAGGGCGGCGAGGAAGAGGCCGACCATACCGAACATCAGGTAGGGATCGCGGAACATGATCAGGTCGCGGATGGGCCCCACCAGGCAGAACCGTGCCCGCTGGGCCAGCGCGCCGACCGCGAGGCCGGCGCCGAGGGCGAGCAGGAGCGGGGCTTGCATGGAACCGGGCCCCTCGGTGCTGAACCGCAGGCCCGAAAAACCGGCCACCAGGAGAAGCAGCAGCACACCCATGAGGACCGGGAAGATGTAGCCGTGTGCACTGCTCTGGCGGGTGGCCCGGCCCAGGGTGAAGCCGCGGTTGATGAACCAGATGCCGGCGGCGATGCCCGCCGCGAACCCGGGCAGGGCAACCCAGGCGTTAAGGTCCCCGGCCGACATCCGGATGAGCATCCGCATCGGGCAGCCCAGAAAAACCAGAAAACCGATCATACCGATGAAACCCAACACGAATCTGGTCAGGGCGCTGGAACCGCCCATAGAACGAAAAGATTTTGAAACCACGGCCGCGACGAAGGCGCCCAGGACAATACCGATGATCTCCGGGCGGACGTACTGTACCGGCGCGGCGGAGTGCAGTCCCAATCCCCCGGCGATGTCCCGCAGGAAGCAGGCGATGCACATGCCCATATTCTTGGGGTTCCCGAAGGCCATCAGGACGATGGCCAATGCGCCGATGGTCAACCCGGTTAAGGTCACCAGACCTTTTCCTTTAAAGCTGAACAATACCGTCACCTCTTTCGGTCAAAACTTTTTGGAGGAGGGAAGTGGGAATCGAACCCACCCCGGCTTTTCGGCAGCGGCCGGCGGATTTGCATTCCGCGGGGAGCACCAGCTCCTTTCCCTCCTTGGCTCAAGAACGGTCAGCGCACCTCCCTTCTGGGAAAATCTATTCCGCAGGCCAGCATAAAATCCTCTTATAATAGCAATAAAACTATGGAATGGCCGGGTCGGTATGTTTGTCACCAATAAATTGGAGTAATAGATCAGGAGTTCGGTGGGTTGGGTCGGCTAGGATTTCACGAAGGAAATAAAGGCGTGGGTAGGCCGGGAGAGAATCCGGTCTTTGGGGTAAATCAGGTAAAGATTCCGAGACATGTTGACGTCCTTCAGCGTCCGCAGTTCGACGCGTCCGGAGAGGGCCGCTTTCTCGGCGGCCCAGCGGGAGACGAAGGAGATGCCCAGACCGGCTTCGACGGCCGCCAGGACCGACTCGGTGCTGCCGAATTCCCCGGCAATCGGGATACTGTCGAGGGGTACACCGGCGGCGGTCAGCTTCTCTTCGATCACCCGGCGGGTGCCGGAATCCTGTTCGCGCACGATCAGTTTTTCACCCACCAGGTCATCGGCCACCAGTTCTTTCCGGCTGGACAGAGGGTGCCCCGCCGGGATGACCAGCACCAGTTCATCGCTCATAAAGGCCGTGCAGTTAATCTCGACGCAGTCCACCGGCGCGCCCACGACGCCCACGTGGATCGCCTCCTCGTGGAGGCGGTTCACGATTTTCCCGGTGTTACTGACTTCCAGGGAGACGTCCACCAGGGGGTAGAGTTCCTTGAACTTGCTGATCATCCTGGGCAGGACGTAGTGTCCGGGAATGGTGCTGGCCCCGATCGCGAGCCGTCCTTTCACGTCTTCGGCGAACGAGCTTATTTCCTCTTTAGCCCGTTGGGTGATGGCGATGATTCGCCCGGCGAAGTGGTAAAGCACGATGCCGGCGTCGGTCAGTTCGACCCGGCGGCTGGTGCGGTTCACCAGTTTGGTGCCGTAATGGGTCTCCAGCATGGCGATGTGCTTGCTCACCGCCGGCTGGGTCAGGCTCAAGGCCTTGGCGGCCCGGGAAAAACTCTTGTGCTTGGCCACCATGACGAAGGTTTCCAGATAGTTTAAATTCATCTGCAGCACCGCTTTCCTAAACATATACACGTATTGGTGC
Organism: Firmicutes bacterium UBA3572; assembly: GCA_002375985.1. Taxonomy (GTDB): domain Bacteria; phylum Bacillota; class Desulfotomaculia; order Desulfotomaculales; family Desulforudaceae; genus Desulfopertinax. Next base: position 41,874 of record DFNH01000034.1, read on the forward strand.
TCATTAATTAATTATATTATATTTCGTTATTTATGCAATAAATCTTTTGCCTGCGTAGGGGGAAAATGTGAATAGCGGAGGAGGTAGGTTATGGATGGCGTAGTAACCCTGGCCGACGTTTTCGAGGCGCGACGCAGGCTGACGGGCATTATCCGGTCCACGCCGCTGGAAAGCGTGCGCACCATCGACCGTATCTTAGGCCTCCAGGTTTTCTTTAAAATGGAGAACTTGCAGCGTACCGGTTCGTTCAAGATTCGGGGGGCCTTTAACAAGATTTCGCGCTTGCCCGCGGGTGGCCCCGGAGTGGTGGCCGCTTCCGCCGGAAACCACGCACAGGGGGTAGCCCTGGCCGCAGCCGGGGCAAGTCTGCCGGCCCTGGTGGTGATGCCGCGCGGCACGCCGCGGGCGAAGGTTAGAGCGGCCGCCGCTTACGGGGCCCGGGTGATTCTGGCCGGCCGGGATTATTGGGGGGCCGGTCTGGTTGCGGCGCGGCTGGCCGCAAAAACGGGTGCCCGGCTCATCCCCGCTTTTGACGATCCGGAAATCATCGCCGGACAGGGGACTATTGGCTTTGAAATCCTTGAGAGTCTGCCTGACGTGGACGCGGTGCTGGTGCCCACGGGCGGTGGGGGGCTTTTGAGCGGGGTGGCGTTGGTGATTAAAGCGCTCAAGCCCGATACCCGCATCGTGGGCGTGGCGGTGCGGGCCGCCCCGGCGCTTTTCTTTTCCCACCGGTCCGGGGCGGTGCGGGAAGTGCCGGTGCACGGCACTCTGGCGGACGGCATTGCCGTAAAAAGGCCGGGGGAGCTTACCTTCCGCTACATCCGGCAATTGGTCGACGATATGGTGCTGGTGGACGAACAAGAGATCGCGACCGCCATCCGTTTGTTGCTTTTCCGGGCGAAAACCGTGGTCGAAGGCGCAGGGGCGGTGGGTCTGGCGGCACTTTTGGCCGGCCGAGTGGGCTTTGGCGGGCGGCGGGTGGCGGTGATTCTTACCGGGGGTAACATCGACGGCACTACTCTCGCCAGGGCCGTGCTGACCCGAAAAAAGTTAGCTGCCGGGCAGGATTCCGACATCCGGCGACGAAATCTTTGGGTCGGGTTTCGTGAGTGAACAAGGAAGCGATGTTTCCGGACCAGCTTTCCACCGGGCCGGTCGCAAGTACGCGTCAGGTGGTGAAGGGTCTTACGACTGGTATGAGCGGATCCATCCCCACGGCAGGGAATTGCCCGCAAGCCGTTGAATAGTTGAATAATGGTGAACAAGGCTTTGATTATGGTTATCGTTGGGGGGTTCAAATGGGTTTAGCGGCGGTTGTCCTGGCGGCGGGTAAGGGGACGCGGATGAAATCGCGCCACCCCAAGGTTTTGCACCGGGTTGCCGGCCGGCCTATGCTCCAGTACGTGCTGGACGCGGTGCGTGCGGCCGGGGCGGAACGGGTGATCGTCGTGGCGGGTGTTGGCCACGAAGCTGTTGCCTCCGTGGTCGGCGTGGTGGGTGGCGAGGTGGTGATCCAGGAACAACAGTTGGGTACGGCCCACGCTTTGTTGCAAGCCGAGGCGCCTCTTTCTGGTTTTCAGGGGGAGGTGCTGGTGGTTTGCGGTGATACCCCGCTGCTGCGGGCGGAGACCCTGACCCGGTTGGTGGACCAACACCGGGCGTCCGGCGCGGCGGCCACGGTGCTTACCGCGATGGTGGACAACCCATGGGGTTACGGCCGGGTGGTGCGCGATGCCGCCGGTCGCATCCTGCGGATCGTGGAACAGGCCGACGGTGCGCCGGAGGAGCTAGCCATCAAGGAGATTAACACTGGCGTTTTTTGTTTTGCGGCGGAGGGGTTGTTTGCCGCCCTGCGCCGGATTTCCACCGCCAACCGGCAGGGCGAATATTATTTGACCGATATCCTGGCGGTGTACGCTAATGATGGCCGGCCGGTTGCCTCCGTGCCGGTGGATGATCCGACCGAGGTGCACGGCATTAACGATCGACGCCAGTTAGCCCAGGCCGAAAAGCTGATCCGCCGTTCTGTTCTGGACTACTGGATGGATAATGGCGTGACCGTGATCGATCCGGAATCTACCTATATTGATCGTGAAGCCTGTATCGGACCGGATACCATCATTCATCCGTTTACGATTATCGAGGGCGAGAGCATCATCGGTGAGGAGTGTGCGCTTGGCCCCGGCGCCCGTTTGGTACGTTGTCGCCTGGGTGACCGGGTGACGGTACAATACGCCGTGGTGGTAGAATCAAGTATCGGTGACCGGTCGGTGATCGGACCGTTTGCCTATGTGCGTCCGGGCTGCGAGATCGGCTCGGAAGTTAAGGTCGGCGATTTCGTCGAGCTGAAAAAAGCGCGGGTGGGGACAGGAAGTAAAATTCCTCACCTTTCTTATGTGGGTGACGCTGTAATTGGGGAAAAGGTAAACATTGGAGCGGGTACCATTACATGTAATTACGACGGTGAGAAGAAATGGCCCACCGTTATTGAGGACGGTGCCTTCATCGGCAGTAATGCCAACCTGGTGGCCCCGGTGACCGTGGGGCGAGGCGCTTATATCGGGGCGGGTTCTACCATTCGCCGGGACGTACCTCCCGGAGCGCTGGGTGTGGCCAGGAGCGAGCAAAAGAATATCCCCGACTGGAAGTCCAGGAAGGAGAAGCAGCAAAAGCGGAGCACGTAAGGCGGGTCGCTCGGACATATAAGGTAGCAAACCAACGGAGGTATTGACCATGTTTTCGCGCCACAAAAAACTGAAGATCGTGAGCGGTAACGCCAATCCGGCGCTGGCGAACGAGATTTGTCAGTACCTGGGGGTGCCCCTGGGAGCCGCAAAGGTTTCCCGGTTTTCCGACGGGGAGATCAGGGTGCGTATTGAGGAAAACGTCCGGGGGGCGGACGTCTTTGTCATCCAGCCTACCGGGCACCCGATAAACGAGAACCTGATGGAACTTTTGATCATGATCGACGCCCTGAAGCGTGCCTCCGCCCGCCGTATCACCGCGGTGATGCCTTATTTCGGCTACGCGCGGCAGGACCGGAAGACCCGGGCGCGGGAGCCGATCACCGCCAAGCTGGTGGCGAATCTGTTGATGGCCAGCGGGGTGCAGCGGGTGATCACCATGGACCTTCACGCCGGACAGATCCAGGGTTTTTTTGACATCCCGGTGGATCACCTGCCTGCCGGACCGATTTTGGCCGAGTATCTGATGCGTCGTCAATTGGAGGACGTGGTGGTGGTATCTCCGGACGTGGGCGGGGTGGTCCGGGCCAGGGAACTGGCCGAGCGCATTGGCGCGCCGCTGGCGGTGATTGACAAACGCCGCCCCGAACCCAACGTGGCCGAAATCATCCACGTAATCGGCCCGGTGCAGGGGAAAACGGCGGTCATCTTGGACGACATCATCGATACCGCGGGCACGATCACCGAAGGCAGCCAGGCGTTGGTGGATTTTGGGGCCAAGGCCGTCTACGTTTGCTGTACCCACCCCATCCTTTCCGGTCCAGCCATCGACCGGCTGAAGAATTCGGTGGTGGAAGAGGTTATCGTTACCAATACCATCCCCATTCCGCCCGAAAGGTTGTTACCGAAGATCAAGGTACTCTCTGTGGCGCCGCTCTTGGGGGAAACCATCATCCGCGTACACGAAGACCTATCGGTGAGTAAACTTTTCGATTAGGCGCGCTAGCCTACAGGCCGGGGAACGCCCGGCCTTTATTGTTTTTGCATGTTTTAACATTAATGGCACAACCTGTTTTTCTAAAGTTTGATAAGATGAGGTAAAGGGCATAATTTTTTGCAAGGAGGGAACAGCACGTGCATGTTGTTAATTTAACCGCCCGGACCAGGACCGGTCGGGGGCGGGGCTACCGCAACCGGCTGAAGAATCAGGGATATGTTCCGGCTGTAGTGTACGGGAAAGAGATAGGCAGCCTGCCCATTGCGGTACAAATCCGCGCGGTGGAGGCCGTTCTCGGTAGAGGAGGGCGTAATACTTTGGTGGCGCTGGAGATTGATCCCGGGAACGGTAAAACCGCGAAATGGGACACCATCATCAAGGAAGTGCAGTACCATCCATTCAAGAACGAGTTGCTACACGTTGACTTTCATCAGATTTCCTTGAACGAGGAACTGATCACCAATGTGGCCGTGCGGCTGGTGGGAGAGGCACCCGGAGTCAAGGCTGGAGGCCTTGTGGAACATCTGCTCCGGGAAATCGAAGTGAGCTGTCTGCCCCGGAACATTCCGGAAGCCATCGAGGTGGACGTTTCGGGACTTGACATCGGAGACAGTATCCACGTGGCCGACCTGACCCCGCCCGGGGGCGTGAAGTTTACGACGGACGGGGATGTGGTGGTGGTTACCATCACGGCGCCGGAGCGCGAAACCGAAGAGGCAGAACCAGAGACCGTCGAGACGGTACCTGGGGCCGAAGCCGAATGAGGCCATGAAGCTGGTGGTCGGTTTGGGTAATCCGGGAGAAAAGTACCGGCTTACCCGGCACAACGTCGGTTTTATGGTGATCGACCGGCTGGTCCCTGCCGTGGGCGCTCCGGTTACCCGCAAGCATTGTTTCTCACTGGTTGGCGAGGGCGCTTTGGATGAGGTCAAGGTGGTCCTGGCCAAACCCCAGACTTACATGAACTTAAGCGGCCTGGCCGTTTCCAGCTTAACCGCCTATTACCGGGTGGCACCCGCCGATCTCTTGGTGGTCTGTGATGACCTCGACCTGCCTTTCGGCCGAATCAGGCTGCGGCCGAAGGGAGGGTCGGGCGGGCACCGGGGCTTGGCGTCCGTTATCGCGTCCCTCGGCCGTTCTGATTTTCCGCGGCTGCGCGTAGGCATAGGAAAGACCGGCGAAGCGGTGGACCACGTCTTGGGCCACTTTGCGGCGGCGGAAGAAGCGGTGCTGCCCCAAATCCTGGAAACTGCGGCGGCGGCGGCGGTCGCGGTCTGCCGGGATGGTTTAGAGCGGGCAATGAACCGGTTCAACGCATGGCAACCGCAAACCGTTAAGGAATAAGGGTAGACTAATCAAAAAAGCTAACCGGCAAGAGCCGATATGGCGTTTAGGGACTGAGGAGGGGTTATTGAGGTCAAAAAGGTGAGCATTCAAAAGCGAGCGTAAAATATGGGGTGAAGAATGCGCGGTCTAACGGAGTTGCTACTTGAGGCCCCCGCCTTAAAAGCATTGGTTTGCGGGCTAAAGCGGTACGACCGTCAGCACGTGCACGGGGTCGGCGGGGGACACCAGGCGCTGGTGTGCGCGGCCCTCGGCCGCGATGACCGCCCGGTGTTGGTCGTCACCCCGGGAGAGCGGGAAGCGGTGGTTTTCGCCGAGAACCTGGCCACCTTGCTTCCCGAGCGGGGGGTATTTTTGTTTCCAGCCTGGGAAATATTACCTGGACGGGTGTTGGCTTACAGTAAACATATCGGGGCGCGGCGGGTGCAGGTACTGGAAGCGCTGCTTTGTGGGCACAATCCGGTGGTGGTGGCCCCGGTGGAGGCCCTGGCCCGGCACCTAACTCCGCCCGATGTTGTCCGGGAGGCCATGTTTTCGCTTAGCACCGGCGATAGTTGGGTTCCGGAGAATCTGCGCCGCCGGCTTTTGGCCGCCGGCTATGAACCGGTAGGCCGGGTGGATGCCGTGGGGCAATTCGCCGCCCGGGGCGGCATTTTGGACGTTTTTGTGTACACGGCCGAGGCGCCGGTGCGGATAGAGTTTTTTGGGGATGAAATCACCAGTATGCGCTGGTTTGACCCGGAAACCCAGCGTTCTCGCGCCGAGACCGGCCGGGTGGTTGTGGTCCCGGCCGGGGAGCTCGTGGTTCAGGAACACTTGTGGGCCGCGGGCGCGGCCGCTCTGCGGCACGAATACGGCCTGCAGTTGGCCCGGTTGAAACGGCGCGGCGACACCGAGGCCGCCCGGCGTCTCCAAGAGCGCCTGGATGGAGTGCTTGGACTGGTCGAAACTCGCAGCGGATTCCCGGGCGTCGAAGATTTACTCCCTTATTTTTATCCACAACCGGCAACGCTGATGGATTACCTGGACCCCCGAACGATCCTCTTGTTGTCGGAGCCGGACCGGATCGCCGAGGTGGCGGCGAGTACCGATCACCAACGTACCCAAGGGTTTGCTGCGCTTTTGGAACAAGGACGGATCCTGCCCGGCCAGTACCGGTTGTACCTGGACCACGAGCGGCTTTTTCGGGAGATGCGTCGTTTCCCGGTCGTTTACGTGTCCTTGTTCGGACGGATCGGCCGTTTCCCCAAACCGGAGCGGGAGGTCGTTTTTGGGGTGCGGGAGTTGCCCGTTACGCTTGGGCGATCCGAGGCCGTACTGGCGGAGGTGCGGCGGCGTACAGCGGCAAAACAGGCGGTAGCCCTACTGGTGGGAACCGAGGACCGGGCCCGGCGGCTTTTAAGCATTCTGCGGCAGGACGGATTACCCGCCTTTAGGAGTGCAGACTTGCGCAAGATGCTCCCCGGTCAGGTGGCCGTGGGCGCCGGGCGGCTGCACGAAGGTTTCGAAATCCCGGAGACCGGCCTGGTGATCCTGACCGAACGGGAGATTTACGGCAAGCAGCTGCACGACCGGCGGAAAACCCGGCCTTCCCCACGACGTGCCCCGGAGGAACTGGACCTAAATCCCGGTGACTATGTGGTGCACGCCAACCACGGAATCGGACGCTACCAAGGGATCGTGTTGCTGGAGATTGCCGGCGTTAAAAGGGAATACCTACTGATCAACTACGCCGGTGACGATAAGCTGTACGTGCCCACCGACCAACTGGGCCTGGTGCAGAAGTACATCGGGGCCGAAGGTGAGACGCCGCGCCTTTCCCGCCTTGGCGGCAGCGACTGGGCGCGGACCAAGAAGCGGGTGCGTGCGGCGGTGCGGGAGATGGCCGAGGAACTGATCGAGCTGTACGCCGCCCGTCAGTCTCGGCCCGGCTACCGGTTTGGCGAAGACACACCCTGGCAGAAGGAATTTGAAGCGGCCTTTCCGTACGAGGAAACCCCGGACCAGCTCAAGGCCATCGCCCAGGTAAAAAAGGACATGCAGCGGGCGCGGCCCATGGACCGGTTGCTTTGCGGCGACGTTGGTTACGGTAAGACCGAGGTGGCGTTGCGCGCCACCTTCAAAGCGGTGACCGAGGGCAAACAGGTGGCTGTACTGGTGCCGACCACCGTCCTGGCTCAACAGCACCTGCAGACCTTTCGGGAGCGGTTCGACGGTTACCCGGTGGTAATCGAAATGCTCAGCCGCTTCCGTTCCTCCCGGGAAATCAAACAGGTCCTGGCCGACCTGGCGCTTGGTAAGGTGGATGTCGTGATCGGCACCCACCGGCTGGTGCAGGATGACGTAAGCTTCGCCAACCTGGGACTGATCGTGGTGGATGAGGAGCAGCGTTTCGGTGTCATGCACAAGGAAAAATTGAAGCTGAAATACCCCGAGGTTGATGTGCTCACCCTGACCGCGACGCCGATCCCCCGGACCTTGTATATGTCTCTGGTCGGTATTCGGGACACCAGTCTCCTTGAAACACCGCCTCAGGACCGTTACCCGGTGCAGACTTTCGTGCTGGAGGAGGATCCGGTGCTGATCCGGGAGGCGGTGACCCGGGAGTTGGCCCGGGGCGGCCAGATATACTTCGTACATAACCGGGTGTTGGAACTGGATCGGCTGGCCTGCGAATTGCGGGCGTTGGTGCCGGAGGCGCGGATCGCCGTGGCGCACGGTCAGATGCGCGAGGAGCACCTGGAGCAGGTGATGTTGGACTTTGTGGCCGGGGAGTACGATATGCTGGTGTGCACCACCATCATCGAAACCGGTCTGGATATTCCGAACGTGAACACCTTGATCGTGAAGGACGCCGACCAGTTGGGTTTGGCCCAACTGTATCAGTTGCGCGGGCGGGTGGGACGGTCCAACCGTCTGGCCTATGCCTATTTTACTTTCCGCCGGGACCGGCAAATGGGGGAAGCGGCCGAAAAGCGCCTGCGGGCGATTCGGGATTTCACCGATTTTGGCTCCGGGTTCCGGCTCGCCAAACGGGACCTGGAAATTCGGGGGGCGGGGAATCTGTTGGGCACTGAACAGCACGGCAACATTTCCGTGGTCGGCTTTGACATGTACTGCCGCCTGTTGGCGGAAAGTGTGCGCGAACTAAAGGGTGAGGCTCCGGTGGAGGAGTTTGACACGGTGGTGGAGCTGCCCGTCACCGCCTTCTTGCCGGACACTTACGTCTCCGATCCTGAAGAGAAGGTGCGGCTGTACCATCTCCTGGCGCGTGTGACCGACGTGCGTGCGGTTGACGAAGTGGCCGACGAACTGCGGGACCGGTTCGGTGCGCCCCCGGCACCGGTGGAAATGTTGTTGGCGGTCGCGAGAGTGCGAGCTTATGCCAGGGGCTTGCGCATTAAAAGCATCAACACGCAGGGCCGCTGGTGCCGCTTGGTGCTGGGCGAAAACCACTGCCTGGACGGGGGGAGACTGGCGACCGTTCTTGCCCGCTACCCGGGGCGGGTCCGTTTTAAAGAGGGGGAGTCCGGTTTTGAGATTTGGCTGCGCTTTGACCAGGTCGAAAACGATTCCGGCATGATCCGCGATCTAGAATCATTTCTTGCCAATATTAGTCAAGTCCCGGAAGGGCAGATTTCTGAAGGCCACCGCCGTCATTAGGGGCGGACAATTCCTTGGAAAAATATGAATAAATGCCTGTGGGGCGATGTATACTATTTGCAGCGAGGATGGTTAACCCTTGTAAAAAAGGAGGGACGGAGTCCAATGAAGGCAACCGGCATAGTACGCCGCATCGATGACTTAGGAAGGGTGGTTATCCCCAAGGAAATCAGACGGACTTTGCGCATCCGCGAAGGTGATCCTCTCGAAATTTTTGTGGACCGCGACGGAGAAGTGATCCTGAAAAAATACTCTCCCATCGGGGAGCTCGGTGATTTTGCCAAGGAGTATGCCGATTCTCTCTACGAAGCCACCGGCCATATCGCCTGTATCGCTGACCGTGACACGATCATCGCTGTTTCGGGCGCCCCCAAGAAGGAGTTTCTCAATAAACCGGTTGGCCCGGCCGTGGAAAAGGTGATGGAGGAGCGCCGGCCGGTCATCATCAACGCACCCGGGGATGAGCCGCTTTGCAAGGAGTGCCTTGCCGGCGAAAACGGGGAGTGCAAGTATACTGCGGAGGTGATTGCACCTATTGTGTCGGAAGGCGATCCGATCGGGGCGGTGATGTTGATTTCCAAGGAGCCTGGAGCCAAAATGGGCCAGTTAGAATTGAAGCTGTCGGAAACGGCAGCAGGATTTCTGGCCAAGCAAATGGAACAATAATGGCCGAAAGGCCATTTTTTTTATGTCGGGGGTTTTTTTATGGGAAGCAGAGTGTTAATCGCCGGGCTCGGCCCGGGGGCGGTGGAGGCGGTGCCGGCCGGGTTGGTGCGGGAGTTGGGCCGGGTGGATCGGGTCTATGTGCGTACCGCCCGGCACCCGGTGATCCCCTGGCTTTCCAGCCAGGGGATCCGGTTTGAATCTTTCGACCGGTATTATGAGGAGCAGGAGACCTTTGAAGAGGTGTACCGGCGGATTACAGACACCGTGATCCGGGAGGCCGGTCACGCCGTGGTGGCCTACCTGGTACCGGGGCATCCGCTGGTGGCCGAAGAGGCCAGCCGGATGATTCTGGCCCGGGCCCGGGAAGTGGGCCTTGCGGTCCGGGTGCTGCCCGCCATGAGCTTTTTAGATGCTCTGTTTGCGGCGCTGAACCTGGACCCGACCGAGGGAGTCCTGGTCGCCGACGCCCTGGAGCCCGATCGTATCGTGCCGGTGACTGCGGCAGGCGTGGTGCTGACGCAGGTTCACAACCGGATGGTAGCCGGGGAGTTGAAGATCCGGCTGATGGCTTACTATCCCGATGCGCACCCGGTCTGGGTCGTCCGGGCGGCTGGTGTCCCGGACCTGGAAAAGATCGAGGAGGTTCCGCTTTATGCTTTGGACCGTCTGGACTGGCTGGATCACTTAACCTCGGTGTATGTACCGCCCGCCAGCGGGGACGCGCAAAACGCCAGTTTGGCGCGCCTGGTGGGGATAATGGCTGTGCTTCGCGGTGCTAACGGTTGCCCTTGGGACCGTGCGCAAACCCACCAGTCCATCGGGCGTTACCTGATTGAGGAAACGTACGAGGTGCTCGACGCCATCGAACAGCAGGACATGCATAGTCTCTGTGAAGAATTGGGAGACTTATTACTGCAAATCGTGTTTCACGCACAGATAGCCAAGGAGCACGGACATTTTGACATTGGAGATGTAGTCCGTACCGTTTGCGACAAGATGGTTTTCCGGCACCCCCATGTTTTTGGGCACACGGAGGTCCGGGATGCGGACGAGGTGTTGACCAACTGGGAAAGGTTGAAATTGAAGGAAAAGGAAGGCTCCGGAAAGTCATGCCTGGCGGGTATTCCCAGAAGCCTGCCATCGCTTTTGCGGGCGGATCGGGTGCAGGGCAAGGCGGCCCGCATCGGTTTCGATTGGCCCGACTTCCGGGGTGCGTGGGCCAAGCTGGAGGAGGAGTTGGCCGAGTTACGGGAAGTGCTGGATCAGGATAACCCGGAGCGCGTACGCGAAGAATTGGGCGACCTGTTGTTCGCGGCGGTGAACGTGGCCAGGCTTCTGGGGGTTGACGCCGAAGAGGCCTTGCGCTTGACGGTGGACAAGTTTACCCGCCGATTTGCGCTGGTGGAAGAAAAATATAGGCTTTCCCGGTCGGACAAGGTGTCGCTGGCCGAAATGGATGAATGGTGGGAAGCGGCAAAAAAACTGGAAAATTCGTAGGAAATCTTTCCTTGCGGGCAGGAAATCCAGCAGAGCTAAAGAATAGTAAAAGACCAGAATCCTAATACCATTTATAGGAGGGTGTCGTGGTGAATAAAGCCGAACTCATTTCGAGCGTTGCCGAAAAGGCGAACTTGACCAAAAAGGATGCCGAAAAAGCGCTTAGTGCCGTACTGGACACTATCGGTGAAGCCCTGGCGCAGGGTGACAAGGTGCAGTTGGTCGGGTTTGGGACCTTTGAAACCCGGGTAAGAGCGGCCCGTAAGGGAAGAAACCCGCAGACCGGCCAGGAAATCGAGATCGCCGCCACCAAGGTGCCGGTTTTCAAGGCGGGTAAAGCCCTGCGGGAGTCGGTGAGTAACAGTTAAGCACAAGTGCGTCTGGACAAATTCCTGAAGGTATCGCGGATCATCAAGCGACGCAGCCTGGCCAAAGAGGCCTGCGACCGCGGGCTGGTTGCCGTCAACGGACGCCCGGCCAAGGCGGGCACCATGCTCAAGCCGGGTGACTTAGTGACTGTTAATTTGGGTTCCAGGACTTTGGAATTTGAAGTTCTGGCGCTGACCGAGAATATACCAGCAAGGCTGGCTACCAGTCTCTACCGTCTGCGGAAGAAGGAAACCAGAAGCGGAGGGTAGAGGGGGAGGTGGCGGCCTTTTTCTTTTCCGGAGCAGAATCGCTCCTTTTTTTATTGCATATATTGCATACCATGCCGGAGAGAAGACATATCCATTTAATTAATTAATCAAGGCGAAACGACGGTTGCTCGGCAGGGATTACTCTGGGGGCCGTTGGTTCTTGCGTGGTATATGATCGCCGGAGGGGGATCAGAAAGTGAACCAGGAAACCAAGCACCGGCTCGAAGTGGTGCAGCGTAAGGAGATCAGGGTGGACGGCGTCCAACACGTGGAGAGTTACACCGAAGAGGAGATTGTCATCGACACGAACATGGGCGTCATCGTCCTGGTGGGGGATGGGCTGAACATCACCCAACTTGACCTGCAAACCGGGGGCTTGCAGGTAAACGGTTTCATTAACGGAATTCAGTACCAGGAAACCGGGACCAGGAAGTCCCGCCGGGGGCGTAACATTTTGGGCCGAATCCTGAAGTAGGACCTGGCTTTGCGCCGGGCAAAGGGGTACACCATCTTGTCCCTTGAGGCACAATTAGTGGTTTTTGCGGTTTCCTTGGCCATCGGGCTCGGGGCCGGATTCCTTTTTGACTGCTACCGGGCGGTTGGGGTCAACCGGAAGCTCGGCCGGCTGGTAACCGGTCTCGGCGATCTCCTCATCTGGTGCGCCTTAACCCTGGTGGTGTTTGGTCTTTTGCTCCTGGTCAACTGGGGTGAGGTGCGCTGGTACATTCTGGTGGGTTTGGGGCTGGGTGCCCTGGTTTACTACCGGACCATGTCCCGGCGCGGCCTGGTGTTCTGGAGACACGGCTTTGTCCTTGGCGGACGTGTTGCCCGGTTTCTGGTCAGGCCGCTTGAATTCGCTTGGAGAATGGTAACCAAGCCTTTCGGCTTGGTTTTACGCGTGCTCTCAGGATTGCGGTCCAAATTGGGGCGTGCGACCAAACCCTCCGAGTAAATCATAAATACCCGTATCGTATAAAAAAGTCAGGAAAATCGTCAGTTTCGTTTTGGCCGCTTGGTAGTGGAGTGTGGTTTTGGCCGGAGCGGGCGTGGCGACTCTAAAAGCTTCAGGCGGGTTCCAAACACCGCGCCCACCAGGGCGGACAGCGCGATGGGCACCCAAATGTTCACTATCACCGTAAGGTCGGTAACCCCTTCACGGTAAGCCAGGTACCAACTGATTATGAAACCGCCCAGGGGAGGTACCAGGCTCAACAACATCTTTCTGCGGGGTGCCAGGATGGCTACCAGCAGCCCGAACAGACCCGCAACCAGCCACACGAGCAGTGCCGACTCCTGCCTGTCGGCGGCCAGGTAGAGCAGCGCGCTGGCGAAAGCCAGGAATATAACCAACTGCCACACAATGGGACCTCCTTATCCAACCTTACTTGTGGTTTGCTACTTGCGGCCCGCCAACCAGCGCCAGGCCGCGTACAAAAGTCCGGTGCCTACGGCCGCCAGCAGTACCAGAATGCCAACGGTTACGACCAGGCACAAAGCCGCCATGCCGGCAACCAGCCATAGTATTAACCATAAACCGGACCTCGGCCGGGCGACGGTGGCCGAATAAACGAAGTAACGGGTGGAGTGTCTCTCCGGAACGCGTTCCACGATCACTTTCGGTTCCTGTTTCTCTCGGTTGTTTTCGCCGTGCATGACCTAAAGCTCCTCCTTTATTTTTATTTTATTGCCCGCCTTCTCCTCACCATTGTAACAGTTATCCGACTTTCGCTCAGTTTTTTTCTGCCCTCCGGCAGGAAAATTTTTGCGGCCGGCGAAAAAGCATGCTTAGTTTGTACTAATATTGTACACAACTTGTGGATAAAGCCGGGGACAACGGGATGCAAATAGAGATTCGGGGGGCCGAACGTCTCAGCTTTCGTGAGCGGCAGGTGGTGGCCCTCAAGGAATTAGGGTATACAAACGGCCAGGTGGCGCGAAGGCTGGGCTTGAGTCCCAGTACCGTAGCCACCCTGTTCAACCGTGCCCGCACCAAGGGGTATCAGGTGGTGCTTGTTCTTGGAGGCGACCCCCTGGGTATTTTCGGCGCTGAGGAGGATGAAGCGCATGCAGACGGCGGTGCCGAAGAAACGGAGGTTTAACCCGCTCAACAGTAGATTCCTTATTCTGTTGATGATCATTCTGTTGGTCTACTTTGCCGTGTCGCTGGGATTTCAACTGCATAAACTCTGGGCCATGCAAGAATCAATAGTAGAAATGGAAGCGCAGGTTATGGAATTGCGTCAGCATAACGCGCGCCTTTGGGAACGTTTGGCCGCCCTTGAGTCTGAAAGTTATATCGAGGAGACGGCTCGGGACCGCCTCGGCTTGATCCGGCCCGGCGAGACGCGGATCGTTCCCGTGTTGCCGGAACAAGACGGTTACGCGCCGATAGAACGAAATATCCAAGATTAGCTGTCCCAAAGAGGATCTTTTGCTCCGGGGGCGAATGGGTTAATCGGAGAGGGGGCATGCGCTTGATGACCATTAGGGAACCTAAGGCCTATACACCTACCCTGAAGATCAGGGTACGCCGGACCCTGGGTTTCACCTTGGGCGTACTGGCGCTGGCCTGGCTAGATCTCCGCTATCATTTTCTTCCCAGGCTGACCGGAAGGTTTCGAAAACGGTAAAGCGCGGGGAACGGGCGTTGACTACAAGTTGACTACAATATCGCAATCCAGAATTCGGATATGGAAGAAAACCTCCGGGGGCAACCGGAGGTTCTGCCGTCGTAAGGACAGGGGGGAAAGGGGTGTGCCTGCTGGGAGTCAGGGGATGACCTTATTCAGCGGGTACTCGATGATGTCTTGGGCGCCGGCGCGTTTGAGATTCGGAATCAGATCCCGCGCCTGCTGTTCGTCCAGGATGGTCTCGATGGCCACCCAGTCACTATTGAAAAGTTGGGACACGGTGGGTTGTTTCATCGCCGGGAGTACCTGCAAGACTTCGGCGATCCGTTCCCCCGGTACGTTCATTTTGAGCCCCACCATGCCTTCGGCCCGAAGGGCACCGGTCAACAGCACGGCCAGGTTCTGCAGTTTCTCCCGCTTCCAGGGGTCCTTCCAGGCCGTCCGGTTGGCGTGCAGCTTCGTGGTCGACTCCAATATGGTGGCGATAGCCCGCAGGTTGTTCGCGCGTAGCGAACTGCCCGTTTCGGTCAAATCGGCGATGGCGTCGACCAGGTTGGGTACCTTTACCTCGGTGGCGCCGTAGGAATACTCCACGGTGGCCTGAACGCCTTGCGCGGCCAAGTACCGGCGGGTAACGTTGACCAGTTCGGTGGCGATCCGCTTGCCCTGCAGGTCCCGTACCTCCCGGATGTCACTGTCGTTGGCTACGGCCAGCACCAGGCGCACCGGCCGTGCCGACCGCTTGCTGTAAACCAGGTCGGTGACCTCGACCACATCGGCCTCGTTTTCGAGAATCCAGTCCAAGCCGCTCAAGCCCGCGTCCAACACGCCCTCGTGTACGTAGCGGGGGATTTCCTGGGCCCGCATGAGCAGGATCTCCAGTTCAGGGTCGTTTACCGTGGGGTAATAGGACCGCGCATTGACGTGCAGGTGATAGCCTGCCTTTCTAAACAAAAGAAAGGTTTTTTCTTGCAGGCTTCCCTTCGGTAATCCCAAGCGCAGTTTTTTCACCAGTAGTCCTCCTCGGGCATTGGTTGGTATTTGCGAACACATGCTTATGTATACCGGAAAACGGTGCCACCGTCAATGGTATAATCGGCATGCAACACAACGGAAGAAAGGGGGCGGAGGCGACGGTCGGGGTAATTGATATCGGTACCAATTCGACGCGGTTGTTGGTCGGGCGGGTGCATCCCGGGCCGCGGCTGGAGGTGCTGAAAACGGAGGTGGTAACCACCCGCCTGGGCGAGAATCTGGCGGGTGGCGTCTTGCTGGCGCGGGCCATGGCCCGCACGGTCGACTGCCTGGTGACCTACCGGACGATTCTCAAGGCGTACGGGGTGGACAAACCGCTGGTGGTCGCCACCGCCGCGGTCCGGGAGGCCACCAACCGCGCTAATTTCCTGGACCTGGTGCGGGAGAAGGCCGGTTGGGAAGTCAGGGTGCTTTCCGGACCGGAGGAGGCCTGGTACACTTATCTGGGCGTGCTAGCCGGCCTGGATACGTTGCCAGAGGAGACCGTCGTGGTGGACGTGGGCGGCGGCAGCACCGAGTTTGTTTGGTTGGCTGATGGTAGCCCGGTATGCCGGAGCCTGCTGCTGGGTGCCGTACGGATGACCGAGCAGCGCTACTCCGACGCCGAAATGGCCGCCCTGGTAGCCCCGGTGGCCGCGGAGTTGGCCGAACGACCAAAGGAAAGGCGGCTGGTGGGGGTGGGCGGTACGGTGACTACCCTGGCGGCCCTGCATCAGCGGCTGGTGATCTACGACCCGGACCGGGTGCATGGGTACCGCCTGCGCCTGGAGGAGGTCGCGCGCCTGGCGGAGGTGCTGGAAACATCCACCATTGAGGAGCGCAAACGCCTGCCGGGACTGCAACCGGAACGGGCGGACATCATCCCGGCCGGGGCGCGCATCGTGGCCACCGTCATGCGGGTCCTGGCGGTGCCGGAAATAACCGTTAGCGAAGCCGACATTCTTCACGGACTGGCCCTTTACGGCCGTGCCGGTGTCGAAACAAAAAGCCCAGACCACCACCAAATCTGACATGGATCTCCCGGAAGGTGTATTACAATTAACCTAAATTCCATGTTCTGGGAGTTGGTGTGGTGGTCCAGTATTCGAAGGCTTACAGGGCACCGTACAAGGACCGGGAATGGGCCGGTGTAGACCTACCCCGCCGCAGGCCGCGGCGCCCGGTCGGTCGCGCGGGTTTGGTGAGGGCCCTGGAGTTGCCGCACTGGCAGATGCTGGGGCTTATCATTTTGGCCTTTTTTCTGGGACGGGCGGTGTTGCTGGGGGAACTCAGTCCTTTTGTGATTGCCTTTGCGGCCGTGGCCGTTTATCTATACGGTGTCCGCGGCTGGCTCGTGACCGGGGCCGGCCTGGCCGGGCAGGCCACGGTGTTGGACACGGCGGGAATTGGCCCGGTTTTTCTGGTGCTCCTGGCGGTGGGGCTCGGTATGCGCACCATTCCTTCCGATTTCCAACGGCCCCAATTGGCGGTGGCCGTTTTGGCCGCTACGGCGACGATTGTAATCAAGGGTACCTATCTCGCCTTTTCCGGGGCGGTACTTTACGATTTCGTGGCCTTTTTTTTCGAGAGTCTGCTGGCGGGAGTATTCGCCTACGTGTTTTTAGCGGCACTGTCGCCGCGTACCCGTCCGGTGGCGGCGGAGGAGTTCGGCTGTGTATTGGTCCTGCTGGCCGCGGCGTTGGCCGGCACCGGCAACCTGGGATACGGACTGCTGACCCTGCACGGGCTGGTTAGCAAGTTTGTTATCCTGCTGGCCGCTTTTTTGGGAGGGGCCGGGCGTGGCGCGGCCGGGGGCGCGGTGGTAGGAATTATTCCGGGTATCGCCTATACGGTGGCGCCGGCGGTCGTGGGAGTGTATGCGTTTGCCGGATTTCTGGGCGGAATTTTTCGCCGTTTCGGCAAACCGGGGGTGGCGGCCGGCTTCATCTTGGGCAACATCACCCTTGCCGTTTACGTCGGGGAATACCAGGAACTGGCGCGGGTTTTGGCCGAAGCCGGGGCAGCCGCGGTTCTCTTCGCCCTAATGCCGCCAAAGTGGCTGGAAAGTCTGCAGTCCCTGGCCCCTGCCGGTGTGCTGGGTTCGGGTGTCCGGGAGGAGCGGGTGCAGGAACTGGTGAAAAGCCGCGTGCGCAGTTGGGCACGCATGTTTTCCGAGCTGGCCCGCACCTTCGCCACGGCATCTCCCGCCGGATTGGAGTCGGGCGGCGAAAAGCCGCTTAGGGAATTGTTGCACGAGATCAAGGTGCGCATCTGTCAGGATTGCAACCTGTACCGTGGCTGTTGGGAACGCGATCCCGCACAGGCCGACCGCGCGTTTATGGAAACGCTTGCCCGGCTCGAGGCCGCCGGACGGGTTGGCCCCGAAGACTTCCCGGCGGATGTCCGCCGCAAGTGCCTGCGGCTGAAAGAGATGGCCGTGGCCCTCACTTGCTTGTACGAGACCTACCGGGTGAATCAGTACTGGTATCGCCGGTTAGCGGAAAGCCGGGAAGTGGTCTCGGAGAACCTGCGCGGCCTGTCCCGGATCATGCACAACCTGTCCGCCGAGTTATGCCACAGTGTCGAGCGGGCCGACCAAGTCCATGCGCTGCTGCGGCGGCAGTTCCGGGAATTGGATGTGCCGGTGCTGCGGCTCGACGCCCGTCACCGGGACGACGACCGGCTGGAGATCACCGTCACCCGGTCGTCTTGCCGGGGCGAGATGGCTTGTTACTATGTGGTGGCGCCGGTAGTTTCCCGGGTGGTCGGACAGCCCTTTGCGGTGGTGGATACCAGTTGTACCCGGGAGGAAGACGGCCCCGAATGCACCTTCCGGCTGCGTCCGGCGCTGCGCTTCCGGGTAGCGGTGGGTATGGCCCAGGTGGGGAAGGGTGGTAGCACCGTTTCCGGGGATACCGCCTCCTATCTGGAGTTGGCGGACGGAAAGTTCGCCCTCCTGTTAAGCGACGGTATGGGCGTGGGCCGTCAGGCTGCCCTGGAATCCAGTACCACCGTTTCGCTACTGGAACACATGTTCAGGGCCGGTTTCGGCAAAGACATCGCGGTGAAAACGGTGAATGCCATCCTGCTCTTGCGGGCACCCGACGAAAGCTTTGCCACCGTGGACTTGGCGGTGGTCGATCTTTACACCGGCCAGACCGAGTTCGTCAAGATCGGGGCGGCGCCCAGTTTCATCGTGGGGGCCGGCACCGTAAGCCTGGTCGAGGGTGAGTCCCTGCCCGTGGGCATCGTCCGGGAGATCGAATACTCGGTGGTGGTACGGAAACTGGCGGCGGGTGATCTACTAGTGTTGGTGAGCGACGGGGTGCTCGACGCTTACCGGGGTCCGCTGGAGAAGGAGACCTGGCTGGGTGAACTTTTGCGTGACTTGCCCCGCACTAATCCGCAACAGACCGCGGACATGGTGCTGCAGCAGGCCCGCCGGGCGGCCGGAGGCAGCGTGCCCGACGACATGACCGTACTGGTGGGCCGCATTGAGGATGTGCCTTCCTGAGGCAGGGAAAACGACACCCACGTGGAAATCTTACGAAAGAAGTTTGCTTTTTCGGACGTGGGTGACTAAGTGACTAAGACGGTGGATTTAAAAGCCAGGGTTGAGGGTTTCGTGCGCCAGCACCGGTTGGTTTCCCCCGGCATGCGGGTGCTGGTGGCCGTTTCGGGCGGACCGGATTCTGTGGCCCTGCTCGATGTGCTTTACCGTCTACGCCAAACCCTGGATATTTCGCTAACGGTTGCCCACCTGAACCACCGCCTGCGGGGGGAAGAGGCCGACAACGATGCCCGTTACGTCCGGGAACTGGCCCAAAGATACGGACTGCCCTGTATCCTGGAAGAGTTTGATGTGGCCGCCTACCGGCAGCGCCACCGCCTCTCCACCCAGCTGGCAGCCCGGGAGATCCGTTACCGTTTTTTCATCCGGGCGGCGCGGGAAACCGGAGCGGCACGGGTGGCGCTGGGACATCAGGCCGACGACCAGGCCGAGACCATTCTCCACCGCTTCCTCCGGGGTGCCGGACCGGCGGGACTGGCGGGTATGCCTCCCTTGCGGCCACCTTTCATCCGACCGCTGTTGCCGCTGCGACGCCGGGACATCGAGTTCTACTGCCGGGAACGGGGGCTCAATCCCCGGTACGATGCCTCCAATCTGGATCCGGTTTACACCAGAAACCGGTTACGGCACCGCCTCATGCCTCTGCTGGAAGCCGAATACAATCCAAATCTGGTCACAAACCTGCTACGCCTGGGGGAGATTTGCCGCGCGGACAATGCCTGTCTGGACGAATTGGCGGCCAAAGCCTTCCGGCGGGTTGCCCGGCGCATAAACGGCCGGATTGACCTGGACGCGACCGCCCTGGTCCGGCTTGCCCCGGCACTGGGGCGCCGGGTGGTCCGTTTGGCCTGGTCGGAATTGGCTCCCGCGCGACCGGCGCTGGATTTTGACCACGTGGAAAGGGTGCTGACCCTGGCCGCGCAAACGGCTGGAGGCCGGCGGCTGGATCTGCCCGGAGGGTTTACCGCCGCCAAACAGGCTGGCCGGGTGGTGCTGGGCCCGAGGTCTGTGCCGCCCCCAGCCAAGCCGTGGTGTTATGAACTCCGGATTCCCGGCCGAACCCAATTGCCCGCGGTCAACCGCAGCATCACCGCGGAGATCCGGCCCGCAAAGGATATTTCCCTGCTGAAGCTCGGTCCCGGTTACGCGGTTCTCGACATAGATGCCCTCTCTTTTCCTCTCTACGTCCGGAACCGCAGGCCCGGTGACGTTTTTGCGCCCCAAGGTGCGGGCGGACGCATGAAACTGAAGGAGTTTCTGATAAACTGTAAAGTGCCGCGGACCGAACGGGACCGGATTCCGCTAGTTTTTGACCGCGAGGGGCGGTTGGCCTGGGTGGTCGGGTACCGTATCGCCGATTTTTGCAAGTTGGGTCCGGCGAGCCGCACGGCACTGTTGCTGCACGTGTCACCGACCGGCGCCGGCCGGTTTGAATTGTGTTGAAAGCGGAAATAAAATGTGATAGTATACCTCTGTTACGGACCAACTAGCGAAAAGTCCGGAGGGAGGGGACTTATTGAACCGTATTCTCAAAAATCTCAGTATATACATTTTGATCGTCCTGGTGGTTATTGCCCTCCTCAAATATAGCTCTCCGGGGACGAACGACGTGCGGTCCATGAACTACAGTGAGTTCTTCGAGGCGCTAAACCGGGGCCAGGTGGCGTCGGTCGTGATCAAGACCGACGCGGAAACGAACATCATCACCGGCACCTTAAGGGACGGCACCCGTTTCGAAACCAAGGGCCCGGCGGCCGACCAGGGATTAATAAATATGCTCCGGGACAAAAACGTGCAGCATATACAGGAACTTCCGGATCGTCCCAGCTGGCTGACCACCATGTTCCTGTCTTTCCTGCCGGTTTTGCTTTTAGTCGGGTTGTTCCTTTTTCTCATGCAGCAGAGTCAGGGCGGCGGCAGCCGGGTGATGTCTTTCGGCAAGAGCCGGGCCAAGCTCCATACCCAGGAAAAACCGCAGGTAACCTTCGCGGATGTGGCCGGGGTGGAAGAGGTCCGGGAGGAACTGGAGGAACTGGTCGATTTCCTCAAGGATCCCAGCAAGTTTCGCGACATCGGTGCCCGGATCCCCAAGGGTGTGCTACTTTTCGGGCCGCCCGGTACCGGTAAAACGCTTTTGGCGCGGGCGGTGGCCGGCGAGGCCGGCGTGCCTTTTTACAGCATCAGCGGTTCGGACTTCGTCGAGATGTTTGTGGGCGTTGGTGCGTCGCGAGTACGGGACCTCTTTGAGAACGCCAAAAAGCATTCACCCTGCATCGTGTTCATTGACGAAATTGACGCGGTGGGGCGCCAGCGGGGTGCCGGTCTCGGCGGCGGCCACGACGAACGGGAGCAGACTCTCAACCAGTTGCTGGTGGAAATGGACGGTTTCGATCCGCACGAGGGGATCATCGTGATCGCGGCTACCAACCGTCCGGACATCCTGGACCCGGCCCTGTTGCGACCGGGGCGTTTTGACCGGCAGATCGTGGTCAGTCGACCGGACGTGAACGGCCGGAAGGAGATCCTCAAGGTACACGCCCGCAACAAGCCGCTGGCCGAAGACGTGGACCTTGATGTCATCGCCCGGCGCACGCCTGGTTTTTCCGGGGCCGACCTGGAGAACCTAATGAACGAGGCGGCGCTGTTGGCAGCGCGGGCGAACAAGAAGCGCATCGGCATGGAAGAACTCGAGAATGCGATCGAACGGGTAATCGCCGGACCGGCGAAAAAATCGCGGGTAATCAGCGATTTCGAGAAGAAGCTGGTTTCCTACCACGAGGCCGGACATGCGCTGGTGAGCTACTTTTTGCCGAACAGCGACCCGGTGCATAAGATTTCCATTATTCCCCGCGGCCGGGCCGGTGGTTACACCCTGCTTTTGCCCAAGGAGGAGCGCTACTACGCCACCCGGTCACAGCTTCTGGATCAGATTACTATGCTGCTGGGCGGGCGGGTGGCCGAGGCCCTGGTGCTGAAGGAAATCAGCACCGGTGCGCAGAATGACCTTGAGCGGGCTACCGAAACCGCCCGCAAGATGATCATGGAATACGGTATGAGCGACGAACTCGGGCCGTTGACCCTGGGGCGCAAACAGGACACGCCCTTCCTGGGGCGGGATCTGGCCCGCGACCGCAACTACTCCGAGGAGGTGGCCAGCGCCATCGATCAGGAAGTGCGGCGCATCATCGACGAATGCTACCACCGGGCCGAGAATATCCTCAAGGAGAATATGGACGGTCTACACCTGGTGGCCAATACGCTGTTTGAAAAAGAGACTATTGAGGGCCGGGAATTCGAGATTCTGATGAAGGAGGCCGCTGGCAAGAGGACCAAGCCGGCGGCGGCGCAGCAAGGAGGGGCATAACGTTTTGGAAAGAACCTTTGTGATGGTCAAGCCCGACGGTGTCCAGCGCGGTCTGGCGGGCGAAATCATCTCCCGGTTCGAACGGCGGGGATTAAAACTGGTGGCGCTGAAGATGCTGCAGATCGACCGGGACCTGGCCGAGCGGCATTACAGAGAGCACCGCGACAAGCCATTCTTTGAGAACCTGGTCAAGTACATCACCTCGGGACCGGTAGTGGCCATGGTCCTGGAGGGGCCGAACGTGATCGCCACGGTCCGGGACATGTTGGGGGCGACACAGCCGGCCAAGGCCTTGGCCGGCACGATTCGCGGTACTTACGCCGTCGACGTCGGTCGGAATATTGTCCACGGTTCGGACTCCCCGGAAAGTGCCGCCCGGGAGATCGGACTCTTCTTTGCGGAGTCGGAATTGCTGACCTGGGACCGTGCCCTTGAGACCTGGATTTACGAGTCGTAACGTGGTGGGTCAGACCCCAAGTCTTGAACAGCTTCACGGCGGGTAACCCCGTGTGGCGGTGCTTGCTGTTTTGGGAGTCTGGCCTATTCTGTTGCGGCAATTATTCTGCGCCTACCGACACGTTGGGGGTTTTTAGATGCGGCTACGGACTGACCTGGAGATTGCGCAGGCACACCGGCTCGTACCGATCACGGAGATTGCGGCTTCCGTTGGCTTACGGGAAGAAGACCTGGAGCTCTACGGCCGCTACAAGGCCAAGATCGGCCTCCATGTATTAGAACGACTCCAAGAACGACCGGACGGCAAGCTGATCGCCGTCACGGCCGTTACCCCGACGCCGCTGGGCGAAGGGAAAACCCTGACCACCATCGGTTTGACCCAGGGCCTGGGCCGGATCGGCAAGCGGGCGATCTGCACTTTGCGACAGCCGTCTATGGCACCGGTCTTTGGTATTAAGGGCGGAGCTGCCGGCGGCGGCTACGCCCAGGTTGTACCCATGGAGGATCTAAATCTGCACTTTACCGGCGACCTGCACGCGGTGGCTCAGGCCCATAACCTGCTGGCCGCGTTGGTGGACGCCTCGCTGTTCCACGGTAACCCCCTGGGGATTGACCCCCATACCGTGACTTGGCCGCGCACCCTGGATGTGAACGACCGGGTGCTGCGAAATATAGTGGTGGGTTTGGGTGGGCCGCTGAACGGTTATCCCCGGCAAACCGGCTTCGAAGTCACCGCCGCTTCCGAGGTGATGGCCATCCTGGCCTTGACTTCCGGCTTCCAGGACCTGCGCCGGCGCCTGGGACGGATAATTGTGGCGTTTGACCGTACGGGAAAACCCGTTAGCGCCGAGGACCTGCGCGCCGCCGGGGCCATGGCGGCGATCCTGCGGGAAGCGGTGAAACCCAACCTGGTCCAGACCCTGGAAGGTCAGCCCTGCATCGTGCACACCGGGCCGTTCGGCAACATTGCCCATGGGCAGTCTTCGGTGCTGGCCGACCGGATCGCCCTCAAGCTGGCCGATTATGTGGTGACCGAGAGCGGGTTTGGTGCCGATTTGGGGCTGCAGAAATTCATGGACATCAAGTGCCGGCAATCGGGGCTCTGCCCGGACTGTGTCGTGATTACCTGCACGGTACGGTCGGTAAAGATGCACGGCGGGGTCGGCCGCATTAAGGCCGGTAAGCCCCTACCCGAAGAGATCCGGCGGGAAAACGTACCGGCTGTGGAGGCAGGCTGCCAAAACCTGGCCCACATGATTAAAATTGCCAGGTATTACGGTGTTCCGGTGGTGGTGGCGGTTAACCGTTTCCTGGATGATACCGACGCCGAGGTGGAGACGATTTTGCGGGAGGCGTTGCGGGCTGGGGCGCGGAGTGCGCACCAGATGAACGCCTGGGCCGAGGGGGGCGCCGGCGCGGTTGACCTTGCCGCCGGGGTGGTTGAGGCCTGTGCGTGTGGCACCGGCTTCCGGTTGCTGTATCCGGATGATCTGTCGATTAAGGAAAAGATAGGGATTATGGCGAGGATGGTATACAACGCGGACGGCGTGAGTTACGATCCCCAGGCAGAAGAGAAAATCGGCCGGTTCGAGGCGCTGGGCTGGGGCCGGCTGCCGATCTGCATGGCCAAGACCCATCTATCTATTTCTCATAACCCAACTTGGCGTAATGTCCCTGCAGGCTACGTTTTCCCGATCCGGGACATTCGTGCCTCACTGGGAGCGGGTTTTTTGTATCCACTGGCGGGGGCCATACTGACCATGCCCGGTCTACCGTCGGAACCGGCGGCGTTTAATATCGATATCGATAGTGAAGGGCGAATTAAGGGGCTTTTTTAGGGGGAGAGTCCGGGATTCAGAATCCAGAATGGATTACTCAAGAAGGCGGGGCACCAGAGGCAGGAAACCCCATCGCATTCGCAGATGGCGGTGCCCACCCGGAGCAGTCACGAAGGACACTTACCCTACCCGTAAGTGGGCTGGCCGTTTGGCCGGTAGAACGTGATCTTGTGGATAACCTGGCGCTTATCCACAAAATATGCCTGACCCCTTTTCTTTTCCACACCTTCTTGGTGATATGATCGTCGGTGATCGCCGGGGCGCCTTTTTTACAAAGGTTTTGCAGGCGGTGGTCAGGCAAGTTTCCGCAAAAAATAAAATATCTCATACTTTTAAAATACGCCTGGTCGTGGTTGTTAGCCGGTTTGTTTGTTGACCTATGCTCTATACAGGCGTATAATTTCCGTGATAAGGGTGAGAGTGCATGGGAAGACCGCCAAAATGTCGCCGGGTGGAGTTTATGCCCCAGTGCACCTACTTCAAGCCGGCCGGTGTCCCCCTGTGGAGCCTGAAAGACGTTGGTCTGACGGTGGAAGAGGTCGAGGCTCTGCGCCTCAAGGATTTGGAGGGTCTGGAACAGGAAAGCTGTGCCGAGCGGATGGGCATCTCACGGCCCACGTTCCAGCGCATCTTGACCAGTGCGCGGAACAAAGTGGCCCAGGCGTTGGTCTACGGAAAGGCCATCCGGGTGGAGGGTGGCAATTTCGAGTATGTCTCGCGCCGTCTGCAGTGCGTCCGGTGCCGGCACGAATGGGAGCGCCGGCCCAGCGAGCCGGTGGACATCCGTTGCCCGCGCTGTTCCGGTACCGAGATCACGTCCGCATTCGGCCGTCGCGATTGCCGAAAGCGGGGCGGCCGGCGGCGGTGGGCTGAAAGCGGTCCGCACAATTAATCCATAACACGGAGAAAGTGGGGGAAATGCCTAATGCCTTCGGAAAAAAACAACGGTGGTACCTGTCAAGCGTTTTCCAGCGGGGGCTGCCCGGGTGCGGCTTCCTGCAGCTTGCCGGAGGCCCGAACCTGCGGCCAGGGCACTCCGTCTAAAGCCGTTCAGATTCTGGCGCCTAACGAACACACCGCGGTGAAGCACATCGTGGCCGTGATGAGCGGCAAGGGAGGCGTCGGCAAATCGACGGTCACCGCACTGCTGGCCACGACGTTGGCGCGCCAGGGTTATAAAGTGGGCATCCTGGACGCTGACCTTACCGGGCCGAGTATCCCCAAGCTTTTCGGGCTCCGGGAGCGTCCCGATATCGACGTGGAAGCCATTAAGCCGGTATCCAGCCCGGTATACGGCATCAAGGTTTTCTCGATCAATCTGCTGCTGGAGCGCGAAGACGAGCCGGTAATCTGGCGAGGGCCGATCGTGGCCGGTGCGATACAACAGTTTTGGACCGAAGTGGCCTGGGGCGAATTGGACTATCTCCTGGTGGACCTGCCGCCTGGAACGGGTGACGCGCCCCTGACGGTGCTGCAGTCCCTGCCGGTAGGTGGGGTACTGATGGTTTCCGGGCCTCAGGAGTTGGCGGTGATGGTGGTCCGTAAGGCCATTCGGATGACGCAAAAGATCGGTGTGCCCTTGTTGGGCCTGGTAGAGAATATGAGCTATGTTCTTTGCTCCAAATGCGGCGAAAAGCTGGAGATTTTCGGCCCGTCCAAAGCCGAAAAGGTGGCCGATGACACCGGCCTGCGCCTGCTGGGGCGCATCCCCATCGACCCGGGGTTGACAAGCCTAAGTGACCGCGGCGAAATCGAAAAGTACGAAACGGAAGTCCTTGCCCATCTCCCGGCCCGCCTGGACCAGGTGATGGACCAAAAGCCGGCGGCGCCGGTGACTCAAAGCTAATACCGGAATCCCGGATAACAAGCACGTACCAAGAGTCATAGGCTGACCCCCCAATCTTTGTTTTTTGTTGTTCGATATTAGAGACAATATAATGAAACGAAAGAGACAATCTAATGAAACAAAGCAAAAAACGCAGTGATTTCAAGGGGTTTGGTGCGGTGAGCGAAATTGCCTGAATAGTGAATTGACAGTGAAGGGTAATCCCGTTATACTCATGGACAAGATGGGGGCCCGTCTCTTTGGGCCATACCAGGATGGAACATGATTTCCTCAATAATTTATTTTATTAGTTTATTAGTAAATTAGTAATTTGGCTAGCTGACCATTTTGACGAAGGGGGGATAAACGCCGGACAAACGAGAACGCGGCCGAGTGTTTCTAAAGTTCTCAGCCCGGCACCTGCCGGGACGTTCAAAAGGGAGGACGGGTGTGATACGGTATGCCAGATAAAATTGGAGCGGTAATGGTGGTGGGTGGTGGTATCGCCGGTGTGCAGGCGTCTTTGGATCTGGCCGATGCCGGATATTATGTGTACCTGGTGGAAGCCTCCACGGCCATCGGCGGAACCATGGCCCAGCTGGACAAGACCTTCCCCACTAACGACTGTTCGATATGTATCCTCTCGCCCAAGCTCGTGGAATGTGACCGGCATCCCAACATCGAGCTTTTGACCCTGGCCCAACTGGTGGGTCTGGAGGGCGAACCGGGCAAGTTTAAAGCGACGGTATTCCAGAAACCCCGGTACGTTGATCCCGACAAATGCGTCGGTTGCGGTGACTGTGCGGCCAAATGTCCGGTGAAGTTGCCCGATGAATTCAACGAAGGCATCAACGTTCGGAAGATCATCAGCAGCAAGTACGCGCAGGCGGTACCCAACACTTACGCGATTACCCATCCCGAAAAGTGTCTTTACCTGACCAAGGGCGTGCAGACCGGCAAACCGGTGTGTATGCTCTGCCAGAAGGCGTGCGGCAAGGACGCCATCAATTTCGAAGATAAGGAAAAGACCTTCACCCTGGACGTGGGCGCGGTGATCCTGACGCCCGGTTTCGACGAGTTCGACCCCACAGCCATCAAGTCCCTGGGTTACGGCACCTATCCAAACGTCGTTACCAGTATCGAATTCGAGCGCATCCTCAGCGCGTCCGGTCCCTTCCAGGGACACCTGGTCCGGCCTTCCGACCACAAGGAACCCAAGAAGATCGCCTGGATTCAGTGCGTCGGTTCCCGGGATGTGAAGGCTCGCAGTTACTGTTCCTCGGTTTGCTGCACCTACGCGATCAAGGAGGCTATCATCGCCAAGGAACACAGCGAGCAGCCGCTGGATACCGCCATCTTCTATATGGATATGCGGACCTTCGGCAAAGGCTTTGAGACCTACTTTGAGCGGGCAAAGGAACAGGGCATCCGGTTTATCTGCTCCCGCATTTTCGAGATTGGTCCCGGGGCGAACGAAGGGGACCTGAAGATCCGGTACGCCAGCGAGGACGGTACCGTGAGTTACGAAGAATTCGATATGGTGGTGCTGTCCGTCGGTCTGCAGCCGTCCAAGAGCGCTATCGAGACGGCCGAGAAGATCGGGGTTAAGCTCAATACCTACAACTTCGCCGCTACTTCGACCGCCGCGCCGGTGGAAACCTCCCGGCCGGGCGTGTTCGTCTGCGGCGCCTTCCAGAGCCCGATGGACATTCCGCAGACCGTGATGCAGGCCAGCGCGGCGGCCAGCTGTGCCGGCACGCTTCTGGCCGAGGCGCGCGGTAGCCTGATCAAGAAAGAGGAACCGCCCGCCGAGATTGACGTAAGCGGCCAGGAACCGCGCATCGGCGTCTTCGTCTGCCACTGCGGCATCAACATCGGGGCGGTCGTTGATGTGCCGGCGGTGCGCGACTACATCGCCACCCTGCCGAACGTCGTGTACTGCACCGACAACCTGTACAGCTGTTCCTCGGACACCCAGGAGGCCATTAAGGAAGCGATCAAGGCGCACAAGCTCAACCGTGTGGTGGTTGCCTCCTGCACCCCCCGGACGCACGAGCCGCTCTTCCGGGCGACCTGTGCGGAAGCGGGCTTAAACCCCTACCTGTTTGAGATGGCCAACATCCGTGAGCACTGCTCCTGGGTCCACATGAAGGACAAGGAGACGGCCACGAAAAAGGCGAAGGAAATCGTCCGCCGGGCGGTGGCCAAGGCCCGTCTGCTGGAGCCGCTTTCCACAGTCAGCCTCGGCATCAACAAGGCGGCGCTGGTCGTCGGCGGCGGTATCGCCGGCATGAACGCCGCGCTGGATCTGGCTAACCAGGGCTTTGCGGTCAGCCTGGTGGAGAAGGCCGAGGCGCTGGGCGGCATGGCGCGTAAGATCCACTACACGCTCGAGGGCATGGATGTCCAGGCTTACCTGAGCGGTCTGATCAACAGCGTGAACGCCAACCCGAACATCAAGGTGTACACCAACGCCAGGATCACCGAGGTTTCCGGCTACGTCGGCAACTTTGTCACCAAGGTGGACGTGGGCGGCACGATTCAGGAGATCCAGCACGGCGCGACCATCATCGCTATAGGCGCTCAGGAACTGAAGACCGACGAATATCTCTGCGGCCAAGATCCGCGGGTCATCACCGGCCTGGAACTGGAAGAAGAGATCGTCAAGGGTTCGGACCGGGTCAAGAACGCCAAGAGCGTCGTGATGATCAACTGCGTCGGTTCCCGCGAAGAGGGCCGTATGTACTGCAGCCGGATCTGCTGCAGCGAGGCGGTCAAGAATGCCCTCAAGCTGAAGGAAGCAAATCCCGACGTGAACGTGTACGTGCTGTACCGGGATATGCGTACGTATAGCTTCAAGGAAGACTACTACAAGGAAGCACGGGGCAAGGGCGTTATCTTCCTCCGCTACGGCCTGGCGTCGAAGCCCGTGGTCAAAGCCGAGGGCGGGACGCTCTTGGTTAGCGTCAAGGATCCGGTCCTGCAGCAGGAATTCAACATTGAGGCCGACCTGGTGGCGCTGGGCGTGGCCACCGTAGCTCCGGAGGACGGCAAGGAGATCGGGCAGTTCTACAAAGTGTCGCTGAACGACGAGGGCTTCTTCCTCGAAGCGCACATGAAGCTGCGGCCGGTGGACTTCGCCACCGACGGCGTGTTCCTCTGCGGCTTGGCCCACGGTCCCAAGTTCATCGAGGAGAGCATCGCCCAGGGTCGGGCGGCGGCTTCCCGGGCGACGACCGTGCTTACCCAGGACGCGCTGACCGGCGGCGGTGCGGTTTCCTTCATCGACAAGGAGAAGTGCGCGGGCTGCCGGATCTGCGTGAACGTTTGCCCGTACAGTGCCATTTCCTTCCTGGAGGATCAGGGTGTGGCCGAGATCAACGAGGTGCTCTGCAAAGGCTGCGGGACCTGCGCGGCGGCCTGCCCGTCGCAGGCCTGCACGGCCAAAGGCTTTAAGGACGAACAGATCTTCGCCGAGATCGCGTCTTTCTTCGTGTAAAGCGTATCTCCCTCCCGGGCCGCGCTCCGCGGCCCGGACGGGCTCTAAATTCAGGCTGGTGGAGGGATAATTTGTGGAAGCCCTAACTTTGAATAAGGTTGCCGATCCCAAGTTCCGGGACGAGATCATGGAGAGAATCGTTCCGCAGGCAACACGGATGGATTTCAACTACTGTTTGAGCTGCGGGACCTGTGCGGCGGGTTGTGTATTCACTGACGTCCACGACAACTGCGACCCGCGCCAGTTCATGCGCAAGATCGTACTGGGTTTGAAGGAAGAGGTTCTGAACGATATGTTCATCTGGGTTTGCACGGCCTGCGGCCGCTGCACCATGCACTGCCCGATGGGCATCAACTTGGTCAACGTGGTGCGCTGCATCCGCGGCAAGTTCGGCCTCACCGCGCCGGGCACCCTGCAACAGGTGGCGGACACGCACCTGGAGACGGGCAACCAAATGGGCGTGACCGTGGAGGACTTCCTGGACACGATCGACTGGATGCAGGAGGAACTCCAGGAAGAGCTTAACGACCCGAACTACAAGATTCCGGTCGACGTAAAGGGCGCCGAGATCCTGTTCATCCCGCACCCCCGGGAGGTCAAGTATTATCCCGAGGACATCAAGACCTGGTCGAAGATCTTTCTGGCGGCCGGCATCAGCTGGACGCTTTCGACCAAGGCCTTCGACGTCACCAACTTCGGCCTGTTCAACGGTCGGGACGACGAGGCCACCAGGATCTTTAAGTTCACCGACGATGCGGTGAAGGAACTGGGCTGCAAGCGCGTGGTCTGCACCGAGTGCGGCCACGGGTACTGGGCCTTCAAGTTCGGCCAGCAGCACTGGATCAAGGCGGATTATCCGATCCTGCACATGGTGGAGTTCCTGGCCGAACTGCTCCGGGATGGTAAGATCAAGGTCGACAAGTCCAAGAACACTGAGGTTGTCACCGTGCACGACCCATGCAACACGGTTCGGAAGGCCGGTGTGGTCGACGAGCCGCGGTACGTCCTCAGCCAGGTCTGCGAGAACTTCGTGGAGATGTGGCCGAACCGCGAGTACAACATCTGCTGCGGTGGCGGTGGCGGTGCCCTGTCGATGGGCAAGGCGATCAAGGAGTACCGGATGAAGAAGGGCAAGCTGAAGGCTGATCAGATCCGGGCCACCGGGGCCGAAATCTGTTGCGCGCCCTGCCACAACTGCTACGACCAGCTGAACGAAATCAGCCGGGAGTTTGACCTCGGCTTGAAGGTTAAGCACATCTTCCAACTGGTGGAGAAGGCCCTGGTCTGGGAGAAATAAACACCCGGTGTTTAAAACCGTGAGGGCGGAAAGCCCTCACGGTTTTCCTTTTTTGTGTCGCGGACGCCAAGCGAGGGGAGGAACGCAGTTGACCTGCCGCTTGGGTGCGGTTACGGATGAACGGAACGCCGCGGCCGGCTTTTTCCGCGCCAATCTGCCTTATATGATGCTGCTCGCGGCCCCCCTGTTCCGGGGCGGCGCCTTCGTGGCGGCCAAGTTCGCCGCGGCCGAACTCCACCCTCTGGTGGCGGCCAGCCGGTGGTTTCCCCGACTCCGACAAACAGGTATAATAGAGCCATCGGATGCACGGGTGGGGGGAACGAACTATGGCACACAGGGTTTGGGTAACCGAAGTGGACGACCTCGGGGAGGCCCGGGAAGCAATCGCCGGTGTTGGAGCCGACGCGGCCGGCTGTGAGTTGATGGCGCCCAAGGCGGTGCACCGGCTGGTGAAAGTGACGGGGTTGGCGCCGGCGCAGGCGATTATCATCAAGCAGGAGATGCTGGCCTGCGGTGGCGAGGCCGCCGTTGCCCGGGGAGTGGTCAATGGGACGGTGGCCGAAACCGACGTGCTGCTAATGGGAACGCGCAAACAATATAACGGATTCTTGCGGAAACTGCGTATGCAGCCGTTCGGTCTGGCCGCCCTGGCCGAAAAAATCGAACGGGTGCTGGAAAACGTGGAGAAGGTGCCCCGCGGGCTGGACTGCCGGGGAAGATTTCTGCCGCTGGGAGAACGGACACTGGTGATGGGCATCTTGAATGTCACCCCCGACTCCTTTTCGGACGGGGGCCGGTACATCGACCCGGAGGACGCGTTGCGGCGGGCCCGGGAGATGGTCGCCCAGGGTGCCGACATCATTGACCTGGGGGGCGAGTCCACCCGGCCGGGCCATACGCCGGTGGGGGTGGAGGAAGAACTGTCACGGGTTATGCCGGTCCTCACGCGCTTGGTGGGGGAGCTGGACGTACCCGTTTCTATCGACACCAGCAAGGCCGAAGTCGCCCGGTGGGCGCTGGCGGCCGGTGCACACATAGTGAACGACCAGTGGGCCCTGGGGGATGAGGGAATGGCCGCCGTGGTGGCTGAATACGGCGTGCCCGTGGTGCTGATGCACAACCAGCAGGGGACCGACTATAAAGACCTGGTGGGGGACATCGTGGGTTATTTTGAACAGCGGATCGGCCAGGCAGTGCAGGCCGGCATTGCCCCGGACCGGATCATCCTGGATCCGGGCTTCGGGTTCGGCAAAACCCCGGAACAGAATCTGATGGTCCTGCGCCGTCTCCGGGAATTCCGGAGTCTCGGCTGTCCGCTTTTGATTGGCACCTCCCGCAAATCTACCATCGGCAAGGTCCTGGACCTTCCGGTGGACGAGCGGGTGGAGGGCACCGCGGCCACCGTGGCGGTGGGAATCACCCACGGGGCCGATATCGTGCGGGTACACGATGTGCGGGAAATGGTACGCGTCGCCCGGATGACCGACGCCATTGTTCGAGGAGGTTGGACCGCGTGAAGGACCGGATCATCATGCAGGGGCTGGAGCTACACGGCTACCACGGCGTCCTGGATGCCGAGCGGGAGCTCGGCCAGCCTTTTCTCATCGACCTGGAGTTGTTTCTGGATTTAGGACCGGCGGGGAAGCAGGACGACCTGGCGCTGACCGTGGATTACACCAGGGTATATACTGAGGTAAAGAAAGCCTTCCAGGCCCGGCGCTACCGTCTGATCGAGGCGGTGGCCGAGGGGGTGGCGCAGGCGGTGCTGTCGGGATTTCCGGTTGATGCCGTACGGGTCCGGGTATACAAACCGCACGCTCCGGTCCGTGGCAAGTTCAAATATCTGGCGGTGGAAATCACCCGCCGGCGGGAGGAAAATTGACTTGCACCCCGTTACCGCCTACATCGGTTTGGGCACAAATCTGGGCGACCGGGCGGCCAACCTGGAACGGGCCCTGCGGGAATTGGCCGGCACGCCCGGCATCCGGATGCGGCGTACGGCCGCGGTGTACGAGACGGCGCCGGTGGGCCGTACCGACCAGGACTGGTTCTTGAACACGGTGGCCGAGATCGAAACCCCCCTGGCGCCGCAAGCCTTATTGAAGGAACTGCAGGCCATCGAATCCCGGCTCGGGCGTGTCCGGAGGGAACGATGGGGCCCCCGGGTGATCGATCTGGACATCCTTCTCTACGGGGACCGGATGATCGATGAGCCTGGTCTACAGGTGCCGCACCCCCGCCTGACCGAACGGGCCTTCGCTGTGGTGCCGCTGGCTGAGATCGCTCCGGAAGTAATGTTACCCGGCAACCTCCGGCTGGCCGACCTGACCCGCCGCCTCGCCCGGGAGCAGCAAATCTGTCTTTACACCGGAAACTAACCTGATGGTCTGAGAGGAGAATTATGGCTAAGGTATGGATCCGGTTGCCCGACGGAGAGAGGTTGCAGTTAAGATATTCCATGTGGGCAGGAATTTTGCGGGTGTACCATGGAGGAGAGCGGGTGGCAGAGATTATACCGAGCGCAGAACAGGTAACCCCAAGCGGTAAAGTATGGGGTAAAAGTTATGCGCGTTGGATAAAGGAGGCGGGTTTTGCGCAGGAAGAGGCCGGAGAAGGTGCGGCAAGTTTCAAGGTGGGAAAACACCGGGTAGAAATAGATTCCAGACTGGTGGAAGTAGAAGGAATATGGAGTATATTTCGCGCGCCATTAAACATTATCGGTTATGCGCAGTGTGAAATTGTCGTGCGCGTAGATGGAATACCGGTTTTTAAGCGGCGATTTTGTTGATACCGGGGACAAAATCTAAGGTCGTGCAAAATGTTGCGCATCGAAACGGGGACAGGCATGTTTTGTGGATAGGCGCTTACTTATCCACAGGGGCTGGCGAGGCGCAGGGAGGAAAAAGCAGCCAGTCCTTTTGTTTCGGTCGCCTGCGGGTTGCACGGGCTCCCCTGTTGTGCTAAAATTTCTCTAGTTGCATCTAGAAGGGCCGGGCTGGCCCGGGCGATGGAGTTCGCCTTAATCACCGGGCACGGTTGATGACTCCTACCGATAGCG
Source organism: Firmicutes bacterium UBA3572 (assembly GCA_002375985.1). Lineage (GTDB taxonomy): Bacteria > Bacillota > Desulfotomaculia > Desulfotomaculales > Desulforudaceae > Desulfopertinax. The sequence goes on from DFNH01000034.1 coordinate 75,918, forward strand.
GGTAGGGGTTTTTTTGTGTAAGATTCTCCGTACGATTGGTTCTTGGGAGGGAGTAGCGTTTGTTCCTGGATAATGTCTGGTTGATCGCGGCCCTGTGGGTGGGACTGGCCCTGGCCGCCTCGTTGATCTCGATTCGCTTGGGCATCTCGGTGGCACTGATTGAGATCCTACTCGGGATGATCGGGGGCAACTTCCTGGGCTTGGTGGAACTGCCCTGGGTGACCTTCGTCGCCGGGTTCGGGGCGATCTTTCTGACCTTCCTCGCCGGGGCCGAGGTGGATCCGTATGTGTTGAAGAATAAGTTCAAGGAAAGCTTTAGTATTGGTTTTCTCTCCTTCCTGCTACCGTTTTTGGCCGCCTTTGCTTACGCCTACTACGTAGGCGGCTGGGGTCTTGACGCCTCCCTCATTTGCGGGATCGCCCTTTCCACAACCTCGGTGGCCGTCGTCTATGCCGTGATGGTGGAAACGGGACTGAACCGGACCGAACTGGGGAGAATCATCCTGGCAGCCTGCTTTATCACCAACCTGGGCACTGTGGTGGCCCTGGGCTTGTTCTTTGCCCACTTCGACGTGTGGATGGCCGTGTTTGTCGGGGCCTCGGTCGGCGTTTTCGCCCTGATGCCCCGGCTGACGCCCCGGTTTGCCCAGCGGTACGGCGGGCGCATCGCCCAGGCCGAGATCAAATTCTTCTTTTTCATTCTGTTGCTGCTCGGGGGACTGGCGCTGAAGGCCGGGAGCGAGGCCGTTTTGCCGGCTTACATCCTGGGGTTGACGGTGGCCGGGTTTATGATGTCCCGCCAGGAACTGCTGCACCAGTTGCGGGTGATCGCCTTTGCCTTCTTTACGCCGTTTTACTTCTTGAAGGCCGGCCTTTATGTTTCCCTGCCGGCCGTGGCCGGAAGCCTCTTTTTGATCATCATCCTGCTCGGGGTGAAGGTGGCCGCCAAGTTCGCCGGGGTGTGGCCGGTGGTCCGGCTGTTTCAATACAGTCTGCGCGAGAGCATGTATATCACCCTGCTGATGAGCACCGGTCTGACTTTCGGCATCATCTCCGCCCTGTTCGGCCTGAACCATGGCCTCATCAGCCAGGAGCAGTACACCATCCTGGTCACGGTGGAAATCGCCAGCGCTGTGGTGCCGACCCTGATCGCCCAGACCTGGTTCCGGCCGCGGGTGAAAGCCGCCGCGGGCAGGGAACAGGGATGATCACCCAACGGCCTGGTGCACCACAGATTGTTGCTCCCACCGGGAGGCACGCAGGGCAGAATTGAAAAAGTACAGGTACTAAGGGGGTAGGCGGTGTGTTCAAGCGGATCATGCTGGCTTTTGACGGTTCCAAGATGTCCTTCCGGGCGGCCGAAAAGGCCTTCGACCTGGCGGTAAAGTACGGCGCCGCGGTGGAGGTGGTTACGGTGGCGCAGCTGCCGGATTACGGCGCCACGGTCGGCGAGGTCGACGAATACCGCACCCGGGCCGAGGAGTTTTACCGCCAGAATCTAGAAAAGGTGAAACAGTTGGCGGACCACTACGGCCTCCGTATAACGGACCGGCTGCTCTTCGGCCATGTGGGGGGCAAACTGGTCGAATACGCCGGCGAGGGTGATTTCGACCTGGTGGTGATCGGGGCGCGCGGCCACAGCCCGCTGCAGCAGATGTTCCTCGGCAGCGTGTCGCAGTACGTGGTGAAGCGGGCGCCGTGTGCGGTGTTGGTGGCCAAGGGCCGGAAAGGGGTTGCTGCGGACATGCCCGGAGCGTCGCCGGCGCAGGACAAGTAGCGCCGCGTCCTATCGCGCGTAGGGGCGGACGCCGGCGTTTTTATAATGTCGGTGGACGCGCTGTTGGGACAGACCGAGGTGGACTACCTGCGCGACATTCAAAAGTATGTCCATAAGTTTGTGTTTGTCTTGAACAAGGTGGATATTGTGGGTGAAGAGGACCTCCAGGAGGCGCTGCAATTCACCAGGCAGACACTCGCCGAAGCCACCGGGCTGGCAGAACCGCACCTCCTGCCCCTTTAAAGGCATCACTACGCTGATCCTGAACATCGCCCCGCTCCTTTACGGCGGCGTGAAACGTGAACTGCCTATACGAGTTCGGGATACCTGCGCTTTTGTCCTCCGTTTTCCGGCCTGATGATGTTTACCACCGGAAAAAGGTAATGTAAGATAATGTTAGCCGACTCAACACCAGTCTTGCACGGACGGAGGTATACGTATGGTCGCCGTTGACAAAATACGGGCCTTGGCCCGTCTGATTCGTGAGTCCGACCGCACGCTGGCCTTGACCGGGGCCGGCATCAGCACCGCCAGCGGCATCCCAGATTTTCGCAGCCCGGGCACGGGACGCTGGGAAAAGGTTGATCCGGCCCAGGTTTGCAGTGTTCAGGCCTTTGAGCGGGATCCGGCCGCCTTCTGGACCAACAACCTGGAATGGTGGTTGGCCTGCGTCCGGGCCGAGCCAAACCCGGCCCATTACGCTTTGGCCCGCCTGGAGCAGGAGGGATTGCTCCTGGGCGTCATCACCCAGAACATCGACGGCCTGCATGTGCGGGCCGGTTCGCGGACCTGGGAGGTGCACGGGCACCTCCGGACCTGCCGCTGTCTCGGCTGCGGCCGGCAGCACGAGTTCGGTTTCCTGGTGGAGCAGTACGAAGCCGGCAAGAACCCGCCGCGCTGCACTTGCGGGGGGCTTTTGCGGCCGGATGTCGTACTGTTCGGGGATATGCTGGGCACCGATTTTGAAATTGCCACCAAGGTGCTTTCGGGATGCCAATTGCTGATCGTGGTGGGCTCCAGCCTGCAGGTGTACCCGGTGGCCGCCCTGCCCCGTTTCGCCCGGCGGCTGGTGATCGTCAACCGTGACCCAACCCCCTGGGATGACAAGGCGGAGTTGGTGCTGCGCGACGACATTGTAGCCGTGTTTACCGCTCTCCTGCAGGAACTGGGATTAGAGCAAAAGACGGCTTCTAGGCCGGGTTAGCCTTGCCGGGGAGTTGCTAAGTAGGTTAGTTGACCCTAGCTCGCTGGCAGGTTTGCTCGAAGCTCACAGGGCAGCTCGGGTAGCCAAGAAAATACGATAAAGCAGCGAATAAACATGATTTGGATCGGACGGGTGATTGCCGCGGGCGGGGGATATCCGGGGAGCCTAAAACCCGCGCCAGCGGTGGTCGCGGCAGCGGCCGCGAAAGCCGCCAGGAGCCGGCGGTTCGAGAGCTCTGCGGGGCTCACTTTCCAAATGCGCATCTTGGTATGCCGTAAAACTCCCCAGCGGCCGCAGGCGCTCCAAATCTGGCTTGTATCCATATTGCCGTCCGAGGCCGCCTGTAATAAACTAAACTTACGGGTAGTATCCTGGTGGGAGCTACACCTTAGTACCGATTTCAGTCAAGACTATATTAGGGGCCGCTTGGAGCCGTTTAGGACCGAGACGGTGGGTTTGTTACCAATCCCGCGGATCTGTCCGGGGTTTTTGTTTTTTAGCGGCCGGATGGAGGGATATCATGAGCACGTCGCATGGAAAGGTTTGCATTGTAGGTGCGGGTAAAGTTGGTTCCACGCTTGCCCTGGCCCTGCAGAATAAGGGTTACCGGATCGTGGGGGTGGCCTCCCGCCGCCTGGAGTCGGCCCGGCGGCTGGCCGCACGGCTCGGCTGCCCGGCGGGAACACGGCCGGAAGAGCACGCCCGGGAGGCGGAAGTGGTGTTGATCACTACCCCGGACCGGGTGATCGCCGAGGTGGCCGCGGTAATCCAGTCCCGGGGCGGATTTGTGCCGGGGCAGTTGGTGGCGCATACCAGCGGGGCCACGCCGGCCGAGGTACTGGCTCCGGCCCGGGTGTCCGGCGCGGCGGTGGTATCCATCCACCCGCTGCAGTCGTTTGCGGACCCGGACCTGGCCCTAAGGCGGCTTCCCGGCTGCTATTTCGGGCTAGAGGGAGACGCGGCCGGCGTCCAGTGGGCCCGCCGCCTGGTCACCGATCTGGGCGGAATTCCCATCCAGATTAAGCCCGCGCAGAAGGCGCTATATCATGCCGCGGCCTGCGTGGCGTCAAACTATATGGTGGCCGTGATCCACCTGGCCACCGAGATGCTGGGACGGTGCGGTCTGCCGCCGGAGATGGCCCAGGAGGCGCTACGCCCGTTGATTGAGGGTACCTGGCAGAACATCCAGGAGGTCGGTGCGGTACGGGCACTCACCGGTCCGGTGGCGCGGGGTGATATGCCGACGCTGGCTTGGCACCTGGCGGCGCTGGGCAGGCGCGGCCGCGAGTTCGAAGAGGTCTACCGGGTGTTGGGGGCTTATACCGCCGAGGTGGCACGGCAGCAGGGTGCGCTCAGCCCCGCGCAGGCCCGGGAGACCAAGGCCCTTTTGAGGGGGGCGGAGCACCATGCCAGCTAAACGGGTCACCACGGCCGACATCCGGCGGAAAAAAGCGGAGGGCCGGCCGATAACGATGCTCACCGCCTATGATTACCCCACCGCCCGTTTGGTCGATGAGGCTGGGGTGGACATTGTTTTGGTCGGTGACTCCGTGGGCAACGTGATTCTGGGGTATGACTCCACCATTCCGGTGACCATGGCCGACATGCTGCACCACACGCGGGCTGTCAGCCGGGGGGTCCGCCGGGCGTTGGTGGTCGGCGACATGCCGTTTCTTTCTTATCACCTCGAACGGACGGAAGCCGTCCGAAACGCCGGGCGGTTCCTGCAGGAGGCGGGCGCTCAGGCGGTGAAGCTGGAGGGCGGCCGGGATGTGGCCGAAACGGTCCGGACCATTGTGGCCGCCGGCATACCGGTGATGGGGCATCTGGGGCTGACCCCCCAATCGGTGCACCAGCTTGGCGGGTACCGGGTGCAGGGCCGCGACGAGGCGGCCGCCCGGCGGCTTTTGGAGGACGCGCAGATCCTGGAAGAAGCCGGGGTTTTTAGCCTCGTACTGGAGTGTATTCCCCTCGATTTAGCCCGACAGATCACGGCCCGGGTGGGTGTGCCTACCATCGGCATCGGTGCCGGGCCCCATTGTGACGGTCAGGTCTTGGTGACGCACGACCTGCTGGGATTGTACGGGGATTTCAAGCCTAAGTTCGTGAAGCGTTACGCCGATCTGCACGTCGAAATCGCGCGGGCGCTCCGGGCGTTCCGGGAAGATGTCGAGAACGGCCGCTTCCCGACCGCCGAGTACAGTTTTGGCGGGCCGGAAGAGAAACAATGAAGGAGCTAGAATTCAGAATTCAGAAGATAGAATCCAAAAATCTGGAGTTCAAAATTCTTGTGTCAGAATTCGGCGCGCGGAAGTTTGGTGGGGATGCTGAAAAGCTTGCGGGTGTGTAAAACGATCGCCGAAATCAGGGACGTGGTAAAGGAACTACGCCGGTCCGGACCGGTGGCGCTTGTGCCCACCATGGGCTACTTTCATGAGGGGCATCTGACCCTGATGCGGGAGGCGCGGCGGCGGTTTCCGTCGGTGGTGGTGAGTATTTTTGTTAACCCGCTGCAGTTTGGTCCCCAAGAGGATTTTAAAACCTACCCGCGGAATCTGGAAAGGGACCTGGCCCTGGCACGGGAAACCGGGGTGGCTGCCGTGTTTGCCCCGGAGGTAGAGGAGATGTATCCGGGGTCGGTGTTGACCTGTGTCGACGTGGAGCGGTTGTCCGCGGTCCTGTGCGGGTGCACCCGTCCGGGACACTTCCGGGGTGTGGCCACCGTGGTGACCAAGCTTTTTAACATAATCCGGCCGGATGCCGCCTTCTTCGGACAGAAGGATGCCCAGCAACTGCAGGTGATCCGCCGGTTGGTCCGGGATCTCAACTTCGACATCGAGATCGTGGCCGTGCCCACCGTTCGGGAGCCCGACGGGTTGGCCATGAGTTCCCGGAACGTGTACCTGAGTCCGGAGGAGCGGCGGGCGGCGGTGGTGTTGTACCGGAGCCTCGTGGCGGCGCGGGAGCGGATCTTGGCCGGTGAGTCGGATCTGGCCGCCGTTGAAGAACAACTGGCCGCCGACATTGCGGCCGAACCTTTGGCCGTGCTGGAATACGCCGCCATCTTGGCCCTCCCCGACCTGACCCCGCCGACGGACGAGGACCGGGAGCTGCTCCTGGCGGTGGCCGCCCGCTTCGGCCGGGCGCGGCTGATTGATAATGTTACGGTATGGAGGGAGTAAAGGTGTACTTGAAAATGCTGAAATCCAAGATCCACCGGGCGACGGTGACCGGCGCCAACCTGGATTACGAAGGCAGCATCACTATTGACGAGGGTTTGCTGGAAGCGGCCGGCATCCTGGTTTTTGAACAGGTGCACGTGGTCAACATCAACAACGGGGCGCGGTTTGAGACCTACGTAATTCCGGGAAGCCGAGGCTCGGGAGAGATTACGCTGAACGGAGCGGCGGCGCGCCTGGCGGTGCCGGGCGACCGGGTGATCATCATGGCCTATGTGTTTTGTTCCGCAGATGAGGCACGGGAATGGAAACCCCGGGTGGTGTTGGTGGATCAAAATAACCAAATCAAGTATGATTGATCTGTCTGATAGCACACCTCCAGAGCGTTACTTGACATACATAACCTAGCATTTTAGTATGGCATTAGTGTTGTTAGCCCCAACAACCACCGAAAAATTGCCGGCCCGGAAGGGGAATCCCCGTGGAAACATTCGACGATTTGGTACCGGAGATTAATGAGCTGCGGCGCCAGCGGAAAGCGATTATCCTCAGTCATTACTACCAACGCCCCGAAATCCAGGACATCGCCGATTTTGTCGGCGATTCGCTGGAATTATCGCGCAAAGCCGCCAGTAATGACGCCGAGGTGATCGTGTTCTGCGGCGTGCATTTTATGGCCGAAAGCGCGGCCATCTTATCCCCGGACAAAATTGTGTTACTGCCCGACCTGCGGGCCACCTGCCCGCTGGCCGATATGGCGGGGGCGGCATCCCTGCGTAGCCGGAAAGCGGAACTGGATTCGCCGGTGGTGGTTTCTTACGTGAACACCACCGCCGACGTGAAGGCCGAAAGCGATATCTGCTGTACCTCCGCCAACGCCATCCGGGTTATCGAGTCCATCCCTCCGGAGCGGCAGATCCTGTTTGTCCCGGACCGGAACCTGGGGGCTTACGTGGCGAAACAAACCGGCCGCGAGCTGGTACTGTGGCCCGGTTTTTGTTGTATTCACGACGAGTTGGAGCCGGGTGAGGTTTTCGAAGCGCGGCGTAGATATCCGGAAGCATTGGTGTTGGTGCACCCCGAATGCCGTCCCGAAGTGGTGGCATTGGCGGATAAGGTGGCCAGTACGTCGGGTATGTTACGCTTTGTGGAGGAATCTGACGCCCGTGAGTTCATCATCGGCACCGAAGAGGGGCTAACCTACCAGATGTCCAAACGGTGCCCGGGTAAGAAGTTTTATTTGCTTTCCAACGGTCTGGTGTGTGACACCATGAAGCTGATAACACTGCCTAAGGTGCGTGACGCCTTGAAAAACCTTGAACCGCGTATCACAGTACCCGAGCACACCAGGCGGCGGGCGCTCCGGGCGTTGGAGCGTATGCTGGCTATCTAACGAGGGCCGGCACGAAGAGGCCAAGCTGTGGCGATTCAGGGGAAAACAGGAGGCCTGCCCTTGACCGGACTATATATCGTGAATTTCGACACCCGTCAGCTTCCGCAACAGACTATAGATTATCTGGTGATCGGTAGCGGGATTGCGGGGCTGTATACCGCCTACCTGCTGGCGCGTGCGGGACGGAAAGTGGTGGTAACCACCAAGAAGATGGTGGAAAACACCAGTACCGAGCGTGCCCAGGGAGGGATTGCGGCGGCCATCGGGGCCAACGATTCCCCTCTCCTGCATTTGCAGGACACCTTGCGTGCCGGTGCGGGGTTGTGCGACCCGGAGTCCGTACGGATCCTGGTGACCGAGGGCCCGGAACGCGTGCGGGACCTGGTGGAGATGGGGACCCGTTTTGCCCGGACGAAAAACGGTTTTGCCCTGGTCCGCGAGGGGGCGCACCGCAAACGCCGTATCCTCTACGCCGGGGGCGATGCCACCGGAGCGGAGATTCAGCGCATACTCTGTCACCAGGTAGCGACACAGAAGATACCGGTCCTGGAGAATCACTTTGTGGTTGACCTGCTCGTGCACCAGAACAAGTGTTACGGAGCGCTGGTACTCGATGAGACCACGGGTTGCCTTGCGGTGTTCCGCAGCCGGGCGGTGGTGCTGGCCACCGGTGGAGCCGGGCAGCTCTTCGGCCAGACCACCAACCCGCCGGTGGCCACCGGCGACGGAATCGCGTTTGCCTACCGGGCGGGAGCAGAAGTATGCGACCTGGAGTTCATTCAGTTCCACCCCACGGTGCTGGCCTTACCGGGTGCTCCGACCTTTCTGATTTCCGAAGCCGTACGGGGGGAAGGGGGTATCCTGCGCAATAGAGCAGGAGAGGCCTTTATGTCCCGTTACCATCCGGACGCCGAACTGGCGCCCCGGGACGTGGTGACCCGGGCGATCTTGGCCGAAATGAAGGCCACCGGTGCAACTAATGTTTTTCTTGACGTTACTCACATGACAGGTGCGGAACTCCAGCGCCGCTTTCCGACCATCGCCCAGACCTGTGCCGACCAGGGTCTGGATATTGCCCGCGATTGGATTCCGGTGGCTCCGGCGGCGCACTACCTGATGGGCGGGGTACGGACCAATGTCTATGGTGAGACGGCCGTTGAGGGGCTTTATGCTTGCGGTGAAGTGGCCTGCGTCGGGGTTCACGGGGCCAACCGGCTGGCTTCAAACTCCCTGCTGGACGGGCTGGTCTTCGGCGGGCGGATTGCGGAGCGCCTTTTGGCTCGAACCGAAAAAGCCGATGCCGGTCCGGAGTTTCGTTGTTCTACACTGCGTGATGCGGCCGGCACCGACTACGCCGGTTTACGCGTTGCGCTCCAGAAACGGATGGACGCCCACCTGGGGCCGATTCGGGAACCGGCCGGCCTGGAGGAGGCCCTGCGGTTTTTTGAAGACCACGAATACCTGCAGCAGTGTACGGCCACGGACACCGGGGCCATGGAGGTGCACAACCTGTTTCTGGTGGGCTCCCTGGTTACCGAGGCGGCGTTGGCCCGCCGGGAATCCAGGGGTGGGCACTACCGGACCGATTACCCGGCACCAAGGGAGTCTTGGCGCCGGCGTTTAATCTATCAGAGGGTACCAGGCGATGAACGAGATAGCGGTTGACAGACTGATCAGAATCGCCCTGGAGGAAGATCTCCGCTCCGGAGACCTGACCACGGAAGCCGTTGTGCCTCCCCACGTCCAGGCCAAGGGAGCGGTGCGCACCCGTGCCGCCGGAGTGGTGGCCGGGCTGGAGGTCGCCCGGCGGGTTTTTGCGCAGTTGGACCCCCAAATAAACTTCGTTGCGCGGGTCCGAGACGGCGACTACGTGGAAGCCGGCGCCGTGCTGGCCGAGGTCAGCGGGTCGGCCCGGGCGATTTTGTCCGGAGAGCGGGTGGCGCTGAACTTCTTGCGTCACCTTGCGGGGATTGCCACCCGCACGCGAAAGCTGGTCGAACTTGTTGCTGGGTATCCGGTCCGGCTGGTAGACACCCGGAAGACCACGCCGGGGTTGCGCAACCTGGAGAAGTATGCCGTGCGCATGGGGGGCGGTTTTAACCACCGCTTCGGGCTGGACGACGGCATCCTGATTAAGGACAACCACCTCGTGGTCGCCGGTGGGATTGCGGCTGCTGTTCGGGCCGCCAAGGGCGTCGCACCCCATGTCCTCAAGGTCGGGGTCGAGGTCGAAGACCTGGCCGGCGTCCGGGAAGCGCTTTCTGCCGGGGCCGATGTGATTCTGCTGGACAATATGCCTCCGGCCATGATCAGTCAAGCCGTGCAGCTTGTCGGCGGACGTGCCCTCCTGGAGGCCTCCGGCAACATCGGGGAACACAACATTGTAGAGATCGCGCGTACCGGCGTGGATATTATTTCGATCGGCCGGCTGACCCATTCGGTGGAACATCTGGACATCGGCCTGGACTTCGAGCCGTCTTTGACTTAGCTCCTGGGATGGTCTACCGATAAGATTGCGTAACGGAAGGTGCCACCCGGAGCCTTTACTTCCAACGTTTCGCCGGGTTTTTTGAGTAGCAGGTTTCTGCCCAGCGGGGACAGGTAGGAGATGTGTCCAGCGGTCGGCCTTGTTTCGTACGGGGAAACGACCCGAAAGACATGGGTTTGGTTGCTGTCGACTTCGCGCACCTTGATGTCGCAGCCGATAAACGTCATGGGCAACGGTTTGTGCTCATCGTCAAGCACCTCCGCTTGGTCTAGCAGGCTTTGGACGGTGTGCGCGTAGTGGTCAAGAAAGTTGCTGATTTCCGCGCTGTCGTCCACCGGTGCTCCCGGGGCGTAGGTACTGGAGATATCATTTAAAAGAGCCATTTTTTGTTCATTCAGCTGCGGTAGGTGATTAACCAGGTATTCGTGGGTACTTTTCGACAATTCGATCTTAGGGGACATGTGGAGCCCTCCTACTCCCATAATATGTCATAAATGGCAGATGGTTTTAAACAAGGAGGCACCCCGCGCGTTAGCGGAGTGCCCGGATCGTTTGTTGCCGCTGCCAAATATTATAAGCAATTTATAATAAATGCGCAAAACTGTCAAGCATAACCGGTAAGATGCTTGGTTTTGAGGCGGGAGAATAGGGGGATTATAGATAGTGAAAACGGCCGTGTTGGAACTTTTGAAAAGCCACCGCGGGGATTTTGTCTCCGGGGAGCAGATCGCCAGGGACCTGAACATCTCCCGCACCGCGGTATGGAAACACATCTCTGCCCTCCGGGAGGAAGGTTACCGGATCGAGTCCCGCAGCCGGCGGGGCTACCGCCTGCAGGGCGTAACTGATCTACTTGTGCCCGGAGAGGTACTGACCGGTCTTGCGACCCGTTTTTGCGGGCGTCCCTATTACTATTACCCGAGTTTGGTGTCTACCAATAATACTGCCAAAGAACTGGCACGGAAAGGCGTGCCGGAGGGAACCACGGTGCTGGCTGAGGAACAGTCCGGAGGCCGGGGACGTCTGGGCCGCAACTGGTATTCCCCGCGGGGCGGGCTCTGGTTTTCGGTAGTCTTGCGCCCGCCGTTGCACCCCGCGCGAGGGTCCGAGGCTACGTTTGTCGCCGCGGTGGCTGGGGCTGAGGCTCTGCATAATTACTTGAAAACCGCGGAGATCGGCATCAAGTGGCCGAACGATTTCTTATGGCAAGGCAAAAAACTGGGCGGGATTCTTACGGAACTGACCGGCGAGATGGACCGGATCAGCTACCTGATAATAGGTATCGGCTTGAACGTCAACCTTGATCCGCACAAGTTTCCCCCAGAAATCAACGCCCGGGTTACCTCGTTGCGGCAAATCGTTGGGCGGGACGTGGACCGTGCCGAACTGCTGCGCCGCTTGTTGGCGGCCCTGGAAGGCTGGTACCTGGTGTGGCGGGAGGATGGCTTCGCCCCCGTGCGCGCCGCCTGGAAACGATATAATGCCTGTCTGGACCGTACCTTGCGGGTGTCTACGCCGGAAGGTGAGTTGGTGGGACAGGCTGTGGACGTGGACCTTGACGGAGCGCTGCTGCTCGAGACCGGTGGGAGAATCCGGAGAATCGTGACCGGGGAGTTGTTTTTGGAAGGAGACGTTGGGTAGCATGCTTTTGGTCATGGACGTGGGCAATACGAACATTGTCCTGGGTGTTTACGACGGGGATGCGCTGAAAGCGCACTGGCGCCTGAGCACGCAGCGTCACTGGACGGCGGACGAGTTTGGAATCCTGCTCAAACAGCTGTTGCAGGACCAAGGACTGGGGCCGGCAGATATCCAGGCGCTGGTGGTGTCCTCGGTGGTCCCGCCCTTAAACCCGACCATTGAACGTGCCGGACGCCATTACTTCGGTTTCCCGCCGCTGTTTGTGGGACCCGGAATCCGGACGGGTATGCCCATTAAATACGAAAATCCCCGGGACGTCGGCGCCGACCGCATTGTTAACGCGATTGCGGCGCAGGAACTGTACGGTGTGCCCCTGATTCTGGTGGATTTCGGCACGGCCATCACCTTCTGCGCGGTTTCGGTGCGTGGTGAGTACCTGGGGGGCGTCATCGTGCCGGGGATCGAAATCTCCTGCGAGGCACTATTCGCGCGGGCGGCCAGGCTGCCCCGGGTGGAGTTGGTGCGGCCGCCGCAGGTAATCGGGCGAAACACCGTGCACAGCATACAGTCCGGGATTGTCTACGGTTACGCGGGGCTGGTGGACAGCATCGTGCGCCGGATGCGGGCGGAGATGGAAGGGAACCCGCGGGTGGTGGCCACCGGCGGCGGGGCCGAAATGATCGCCCGGGAGTGTGAAACCATCGAGACGGTGGACCAGTTTCTCACCCTGTGGGGACTGAGACTGATCTATGCGCGCAACCAGCCTGGTGAAAAATAGAGGAAAACGGGGACAGCCCTCACGCCGTTCTAACGACCGGCACCACGAAGAATGGAAATCCCTTTCGGCAGACTCTCGCTCGCATGGGCGGATGGTAGCGGCGGAATCGTTGAAGGGGATAGCCCACTCACGGTTTTAGCGTGTAGAGGGGGAGATTTTTTGACCTTCAAGATCGGCAGGTTGACCCTCGCCAACCGGGTGGTGGCGGCACCCATGGCCGGGATAACCGACCGTGCTTTCCGGGATCTCGCCCGGGAGATGGGTGCGGGGCTCACTTGTACCGAAATGATTTCGGCCCAGGCCTTAATTCACGGTAGCCGCAAGACCGCGTGGCTCCTGGACATTGCCGGAGAGCACCCGATTTCGGTCCAGCTTTTCGGGTCCGACCCCCTGGTATTGGCGCGGGCGGCCCAGATGGTCGTTGACGCGGGAGCCGATGTGGTCGATCTAAATATGGGTTGTCCTACGCCCAAGATCGTGAAACACGGTGAGGGCTGTGCCCTGATGCGCGATCCGCAGCGGGCCGGGGAAATCGTGGCCGCCGTGGCGGCCGCCGTTTCGGTACCGGTTACGGTGAAGATGCGCAAGGGTTGGGATGAGGGTTACCCCGATGCGGTGGTGTTGGCCCGGGTGGCGGCCGCCGCCGGGGCGGCCGCCGTAACGGTCCACGGCCGCCTGCGTGCGGAGTTTTTCAGTGGACAGGCCGACTGGAACATCATCCGGGCGGTAAAAAACGCCGTGCCGATTCCGGTCATCGGTAACGGCGATGTCCGTAGCGGCAAGGACGCCGCGCGGATGCTGGACGTCACCGGTTGCGACGCGGTAATGATCGGCCGGGCGGCGCGGGGTAACCCGTGGATCTTTCGTAATGTCCTCCACTACCTGGAGACCGGACAGGAATTGCCGCCACCGACCCCCGATGAGCGGGTGGCGATGGCCTTTCGCCACTTTGATCTGTTGCTTCGCTACAAAGGCGAAGCCAAAGCCGTACTGGAGATGCGTAAGCACCTGGCTTGGTACACGCGGGGTCTGCGTGGGGCGGCGCGGCTGCGGGCGCGCTTGCATACGGCCGATTCGGCGGCGGCGGTACGCGCCCTGATCGCCGGTATGGCGTCTGCCGGCCAACCAGAAGAAGGTTTCTAGCAAGCTTGCCACAAGGAGCATTTGCCTTTATGATTACCGTCTTTTTACTTTTAGGGGCCGGGCTTTTGCTGTTACTTGCCGGGGCGGAGTGGCTCGTGCGGGGGAGCAGCCGCCTGGCGGTTGCTATGGGTATCTCTCCACTGGTCATCGGGTTGACAATCGTTGCTTTCGGTACTTCGGCACCGGAACTGGCCACCAGCGTGTTTGCCGCTTACCACGGGCGGGGTGATATCGCCCTGGGTAACGTGGTGGGGAGCAATATCGCCAATATCGGGCTGGTCCTCGGGCTGGCCGGGCTGCTACGTCCGATCATTGTGCAAGACTCACTAAACGACCGTTTGATCCCGTTCTTATTGATCATTTCGGTCATCCTTTGGTTTTTTGGCCGCTCACTAGACTTTTCACGCGTCGAGGGGCTTGTTTTTCTCGGTCTTTTTGCCGGCTACATCTGGTACTGTTTGCAAGCGCTGGTGTGGCGCACCGGCAAAAAAAAGGTTTCCCGCCGGCGGCCGGCGGGTGGTGAGGGTCCCGCTACTGTTCCCGGCGGAAGCAGTTCCCTATACAAGCCTGCCTTGCTGGTGATAGCCGGTTTGGCGATGCTCGGTGCGGGCGCCGAATTCTTGGTGCGAGGGGCGGTGCAATTCGCCCAGTTGGTAGGGGTGAGCGAAGCGGTGGTTGGGGTAACGGTCGTCGCCCTGGGCACCTCCCTGCCGGAACTAGCGGCGGCGGTAGTCGCCGCCGCCCGCAAAATGCCCTCCCTGGCCCTCGGCAACATTGTCGGTAGTAACATTTTTAATATTCTGGCCATCACCGGATTTTCGGCGGCCGTCTTTCCCTTTGCGGTGTCCTCGCCGCTTGTCGCTTTTTCGGTGCCGGCCATGCTGGTTTTCACCGTGTTGTTGATGATCATCTGCTACACCCGCAAGGCGGTTAGCCGTGGCGAAGCGGGTTTGGCGTTGTTGCTAACCATCCTGTATGTGGTTCTGCTTTTACGTTACGGTTAAAAAGGTCTGACGCAGTCGTCAGCCTTCTTCTTGCCAAGGGAGCGGTGTCGTTGCTAAAATGAGTTACTGGCTATGTAGGAGGGTAACAGCTTGGACCGTTTCGCCTTTATGATTCATCCCCTGAGTGTGGAAGATGTGGCCCGCAAGTTTAAATTCGCCCGGCGGCTTCCGGAACGCTGGGTGGAGGCGGCCCTGCGGTACCTGCCGCCGGTGACCGCGTCCGAAATTACCGGCATCCGGTCGGCGTACGGGGAAATTGCGGGTTGGTTCGTGGGTTGCCCGCTGACCGCGCGGCAGATTATGCAACTTGATCCCGATTACGTCCTGCGCAGGGTGATCCAGACCGGGCGGAAGGCCGAAAAGCTGGGGGCGAAGATCCTGGGCCTGGGCGCTTTCACTAAGGTGGTTGGGGACGCGGGCCTATCGGTGGCCAAGGCCCTGGACATTCCGGTAACCACCGGGAACAGTTACACGGTGGCCACCGCCATTCAGGGGACCCGAGAAGCGGCGCGCCTGATGGGGCATGATTTGGCCGAGGCGGAGATTGTGGTGGTGGGGGCCGCCGGCGCGATCGGGTCGGTCTGTGCCCGGATCCTGGCCCGGGAAGCAAAGTACTTGACGCTGGTGGGACGTAACCGCGAGCGATTGGAGTTGGTGGCCGACGCGATTATGTCCGACTGCGGCCTGGCCGTCCGGATTACGGATGATCTGGTGTCTGCTCTCCGGCGGGCCGACGTGATCATCACCGTAACCAGTGCGGTGGACGCCATCATCGAACCGGAACACCTCAAGCCCGGGGCGGTGGTCTGCGATGTGGCCCGGCCGCGGGATGTCTCCCGGCGGGTCGTGGAGGTTAGAGACGACGTGCTGGTGGTGGAGGGCGGCGTGGTGGAAGTGCCGGGTGAAGTCAATTTTAATCTTGATTTCGGCTTCCCGGTCCGCACTTGCTACGCCTGCATGGCCGAAACCATGATTTTGACGCTGGAAAAGCGGTTCGAGAGCTTTACCCTGGGCCGCGAATTGACGGTACGACAGGTGGAGGAGATTTCGGCCCTGGCCGCCAAGCACGGGTTCAAGCTGGCTGGATTCCGCAGTTTTGAACGGGCTGTGACCCCGGACACCATTGCACGCATCGCCGAAAACGCCAGAAGACGACTTGACAAGGGAGCAGCTGCTCATTATAATTGACCAAAGCTTTGCCGAAATGGGAGGCACTGCCGGATAGCGTGCAGTGCCTAAAACTTTGCCCGGTGTATAAGCGGACACCTGGATGTATATATATGTTTTTGTGTTCGGCGTGGCTGAACATTCCCGGGGGTACAGAAACTCTCTGGTGTAAGGGGTAGAGGCACGTGGCGGAGACATTGAGCAAAGATGTACTGCTGACGGTTGAGGGGTTAAAGAAGCTGGAGGAGGAACTGGAATACTTAAAGTCGGTACGGCGCCGGGAGGTAGCCGAGCGCATCAAACAGGCCATTGAGTTCGGGGATATTACCGACAGCTCCGAATACGAGGACGCCAAGAACGAACAGGCGTTTATCGAGGGCCGCATTATCACGCTGGAAAAGACGCTGCGTAACGCCAGGGTTGTTGATGCCGAAGAGGTAAATGCGGGCGAGGTTCAGATCGGATCCACCGTGTTGCTTAGGGATCTGGAAGGGGGCGCCGAATTCGAGTACACTATTGTCGGTTCCATGGAGGCCGAACCCGGCACCAAAAAGATCTCGCACGAATCGCCCGTGGGCCGGGCCATTCTCGGCCGGCAGGTGGGCAGTGTGGTCGAAGTAGAGGTGCCGGCCGGAACGGTGAAGTACCAGATCGTGGCCATTTCCTGATCGGTGTTTTCATCTGGCACGGAGGTAACGAACCATTGCACGACCAGGATTTAAACGAGCTTTTGAAGGTTCGGCGCGAAAAGCTTTCCGATTTGCAAAAAAGGGGTATTCCGCCCTATGGCGGTAGCTACAAACGTACCCACCTGGCCGCCGTAGTGGTGAACGAATTTGAGCGACTAGAGGGGCAGGAAGTAAGCCTCGCCGGTCGCCTGATGGCCAAGCGCGGACACGGCAAGGCCACCTTTGCTGATCTGCAGGACAGTTCCGGGAAAGTGCAGCTTTATGTCCAGTTGAACCAGGTGGGCCAGGACCGGTACGAAATCTTTAAACTGCTGGACATCGGCGATATCATCGGGGTGCGGGGTACCGTATTCCGCACCCGGATGGGCGAAGTTACCGTATCGGTCTCGGACTTCGTATTGCTGGCCAAATCTCTGCGTCCCTTGCCCGAGAAGTGGCACGGCCTAAAAGACGTGGAGCTCCGTTACCGGCAACGCTACCTCGATTTGATCGTCAACTCCGAAAGCCGGCGGGTGTTTGTCACCCGCAGCCGCGTGGTCGCGGCCATGCGCCGCTACCTGGACGAGCGCGGTTTCCTGGAAGTAGAAACCCCGATGATGCAGAGCATCGCCGGCGGCGCGGCCGCCCGGCCGTTCATCACGTACCACAACGCGCTCGATATGCAGCTTTACCTGCGCATTGCCCCGGAATTATACCTGAAGCGGCTCTTGGTGGGCGGCTTCGAGAAGGTGTACGAAATCAACCGCAACTTCCGCAACGAGGGCGTATCCACGCGGCACAACCCCGAGTTCACGATGCTCGAGCTTTACCAGGCCTACGCGGACTACACCGACATGATGCGCCTCACCGAAGAGCTGCTGTTCCACGTGGTGAACACGGTGCTGGAAACAACCGCGATTTCTTACCAGGGAACGGAGATCGGTTTTGTGCCGCCGTGGCCGCGGCTGGGCATGCTGGAAGCCGTCAAACGGCACACGGGGGTCGATTTCGGGCCCCTGGACGCCGAAGGGGCACGCAATGCGGTGCGCGGCCTGGGCCTGGATGCAGAAGGGCGCCTTTCCTGGGGGGAGGCGGTCAACCTGGCCTTCGAAGAAATGGTCCAACCATCCCTGGTGCAGCCGACCTTCATCCTTGACTACCCTCTGGACATTTCTCCCCTGGCCAAGAAAAAGCCGGACGATCCCCGGCTGACGTACCGCTTCGAACTCTTCATCAACGGCTGGGAAATCGCCAACGCCTTTTCCGAGCTCAACGATCCGCTCGACCAGTACGCGCGGTTCGTTGCTCAACTGGAGAAGCGGCGCGCCGGGGACGAGGAGGCGCACGCCATGGATGAGGACTTCGTTACCGCCCTGGAGTACGGCATGCCCCCCGCCGGCGGGCTGGGCATCGGCATCGACCGCCTGGTCATGCTGCTTACCGATTCTCCCTCCATCCGCGACGTCATCCTCTTCCCCCTGATGCGGCCGCGCGGAGAGGAATAGAAAACCGGGGGTGAACCAATGCGCATTCTCGTGACCGGGGGGGCCGGGTTTATCGGTTCCCACGTGGTGGACGCGTTGATCGCCGCGGGCCACGATGTGATTGTGGTGGACAACCTCGCGGCGGGCAAACGCGAGAACGTAAACCCGGCGGCCAAGTTCTACCGCCTGGATATCTGTTCGCCGGAGCTGGCCGACGTTTTGCGGGCCGAGAAGATCGACGTTGTAAACCACCACGCGGCCCAGATCGACGTGCGGCGCTCGGTTGCAGCTCCCGGCGAGGACGCGCGCATAAACATTCAGGGGCTGCTCAACATACTGGAAAACGGCCTGCGGTACGGGGTGCGCGGCGTGATCTTTGCGTCCTCCGGCGGCGTGGTCTACGGCGAGCCGGAAGCGCTGCCGGTGGCGGAAGATTACCCGAAGGGGCCGCTTTCGCCGTACGGCGTCAGCAAGCTTTGCTCCGAGCACTACCTTTACTGTTTCGCACGGGTGCACGGCCTGCCTTACGTCGCGCTGCGTTACGCCAACGTCTACGGGCCGCGGCAGGACCCCGCCGGCGAGGCGGGAGTGGTCGCCATCTTCGGCCGGAAGATGCTGCAGAGGGAAACACCTACCATATACGGGGACGGGGAGCAGGTGCGCGATTACGTGTACGTCGGCGACGTGGTGCGCGCGAACCTCCTGGCGCTCGCAAAGCTCGGGCAGGGCGGGCAGCCGGCATCCCCGGACGATTGGGCCTACAACATTGGTACGGGGCAGGAGACATCGGTGAACGCCTTATTTGCTATGCTTGCGGGAATCACGGGGTACACCGGGCGACCTGTGTACGGTCCCGAGCGCCCCGGCGAACTGAAGAAGATTTACCTTGATGTCACCAGGGCCCGCCGGGAGTTGGGCTGGGTACCGCAGGTGAGCTTGCGGGAGGGACTTGACCTGACCATGCGGGCGATCGGCGGCGATAAACCGTTGGCAGGTGGTTTATAAAAAAATACTTGACAACTTGACGAAGCCCGGTTACGATGGTGGCAAAATATTAGGTGCGGCTAACTTGTTTGGGTAATCCTACTTAAGTTAAGGAGGTGTTAGCTATTACAGCACTGGGCTTACAGCCGTTAAGCCGGCTCCAACCTGGCTCGCGGGGCAAGGTGGCGCGTGTGAGTGCGACGGGGGGCTTGCGGCGCAGGCTCCTGGAAATGGGATTGGTTGCAGGGACGGAAATTGCCGTTGATGGTGTAGCACCCCTGGGTGATCCCATTGAGGTAACGGTCAAAGGGTATCACCTGACACTGCGCAGAAATGAGGCAGAAGCCATTTTTGTGGAGGTAGAGTAGAATTGGCTGTATTGCCGCTGGGATTACTTGCGCCCGGACAAGGTGGTCTTATCAAGGACATCACAGGTGGTCGCCACATCCGCTGCAGGTTAACCGAACTGGGATTCATACCTGGAGCAAAGGTGAGGGTATGGCAGAACCAACCGTGGGGGCCATTGATTGTCTCTCTGGGTGACGGGCGGGTAGCTATTGGGCGCGGCGTAGCCCAGAAAATCCTGGTGGAAGAGGCTCGGTAGCGCTGCAAGGCATTTATTTTTGCCATAAAAGTTAGACGCCACTAACATAAGCAGGGGGAGGAGAGATTTTGGCCAAACCGGAGATGCCAGCGCAGGTGGTGATTGCCCTGGCCGGCAATCCGAATGTCGGGAAGACATGCATCTTCAACAACCTGACCGGCGCGCACCAGCACGTGGGTAACTGGCCCGGTGTTACGGTAGAGAAGAAGGAGGGGCGTTTCGCCTACAGCGGCGAAACGGTACGGGTGGTTGATCTTCCGGGGATATACGGCCTGGGAGCCTACGCCGAGGACGAGCGGGTCGCCCGCGACTACCTTCTCTCCGGGGAAGCCGGCGTGGTCATCAACATCGTCGACGCCACCAACCTGGAACGCAACCTTTATCTGACGGTGCAGTTGCTGGAAATGGGCGCCAACGTGGTAGTGGCCCTGAATGTTATGGACGAAGCCGAGGCGAGGGGCATAAAAATCGACACGGACAAGTTGGGGCGACTTCTAGGCGTGCCGGTCATTCCTACGGTGGCCCCGAAGAAGCAGGGGATGGCCGAACTGGTCGCCGCTGCCATGCAAAAAGCCAGGACCCCGGGTGCGCCCGTCAGGATAACTTATGGCCGGGAAGTAGAAGAGGAACTGGCGAAACTCGAAACCCTGGTTGCCGGGTACCCGGCGCTGTCGGGCAGATTCCCTCCGCGGTGGCTGGCCGTGAAAATCCTGGAAGGGGATGAGCACGTTCTCCGGGAAATCGAGGGGTTTGCCGGTATTGCGGCCCAGCAGCGGGAGAGCTCCGCGCGACTCGAGGCGGTCACCGGTCAGGACGCCGAATCCCTCATCGCGGACGGGCGGTACGGCTTCATCGCCGGGATCCTTAAAGAAACCGTTAGCAGGCGGAAGACGCCGGAGGAACGGATCACCCTGTCGGACAGGATCGACAGGATTGTCACCCACCGCGTTCTTGGCATTCCCATCTTTCTCGCCGCCATGTGGGCGGTGTTCCAGTTCACCTTCGCCCTGGGCGACCCTCTGATCGGTTATGTAGAGACTTTCTTCGAGTGGCTGGGCGGGTTAGCTAGTGCCCATATCGCCAATGAACTGCTGGCCTCACTGGTGGTGGACGGCATCATCGGGGGCGTGGGTTCCGTCCTGGTCTTTATCCCGCCCATCTTCCTGCTTTTTCTGGCCATCTCTTTCCTGGAGAACAGCGGCTACATGGCGCGTGCCGCCTATATCATGGACCGGCTTATGCACGCGCTCGGGTTGCACGGCAAGTCTTTCATCCCGCTTTTAATCGGTTTCGGATGCAACGTGCCCGCCGTTATGGCCACGCGTACCCTTGAAAACAAGCGGGACCGCATCATCACTCTTCTGATTACGCCGTTTATGTCGTGCGCGGCGCGCTTACCGGTCTACGTTTTGTTTGTCGGTGCCTTTTTCGCGGAGCGACAGGGACTGGTAGTTTTCTCGCTGTATCTCCTCGGCATCGTCATAGCCATCTTGATGGGAATGCTTCTCAAGGCCTTGTTCTTTAAAGGGGAGCAGGCCCCCTTTGTGATGGAACTGCCGCCCTACCGGCTGCCCACCATCAGGGGCACACTCATTCACATGTGGGAGCGCGGCTACGCCTTTGTCCGCAAGGCCGGGACGATCATCTTTGGTGTCGTGGTGCTGGTCTGGCTTTTATCTAACATCCCGTGGGGCGCTCCTATCGAGCAGAGCGTCATCGGGCGGCTGGGGCAATTCATAGCCCCCATCTACGCTCCTTGCGGTTTTGGTACCTGGGAAGCGGCGGTGGCGCTCTTCTTCGGCATTCTGGCCAAGGAGGTCGTGGTAGGAACGCTGGGGGTGGTTTACGGCGTCGGCGAAGAGGGCCTAACGGCGGCTGTCGCCCAGTACTTTACCCCGCTTTCGGCCTACGCCTTCATGGCTATGACGCTCCTTTACATCCCGTGCGTGGCCGTAATCGGTGCCATTAAGAGAGAGACGGACTGGAAATGGACGGGCTTTGCCGTCGCCTACACGCTGGTCCTGGGTTGGGTTGTGGCTTTCCTGATCTACCAGATCGGCAGGCTCATCGGTCTCGGTTAGAACTGTGCTCCCCTGCGCGGGGTGCCGGCTCTTCTAGTAGAATAAAAGGGGGTTGCCGGAGAGGCCAAGGGTGACCCCGGGGGCTGAACGGTTCCCCCGGGGTCCTCTGTTTTGAGGGGTAGATTTGAAAAAGATGGAGGGAGAGGTGGCCGCAAATTGTTCTACCTTCTTAGAACACACCGCGTTTTTCACGACGCCATTGAGTGCCTGATCGCCGCTCTGGAGGCCAGGGACCCGTATTCACAGGGGCACTCCCAGCGGGTTGCCGATATGGTCTACGATCTGGCTCGAAAAATAGGAATCAGGGGTAAGGAACTGGAAGAGATTCATATCGCCGCACATTTGCACGACATCGGGAAAATCGGTGTTCCGGACAACATCCTGCGCAAGCCCGGTAAACTTTTCCCGCACGAGTGGGCGCAGATGCGGCGCCATCCCGAAATTGGTTACCAGATTTTAAGCAAGTCGGCCCTATTGAAGAAGATAGCCAGGATCGTGCTTCACCACCATGAGAGGTGGGACGGAAAGGGGTATCCGGCCGGGCTGAAAGGAGAGGCCATTCCTCTTGGATCGCGCCTGATCGCCGTTTGTGACACCATTGACGCCATGACATCCAACCGGCCTTACCGCCCCGCGCTCACCTGGCAAGATTGCTTGGCGGAAATCAAGGCCTGCAAGGCCACCCAACTGGATGCAGTATTGGTGGATGCTGCCGAAGAGTTGTGGCCGAAGTGGGAAAGGAGGTGGGACGGTTCTTTATCAAAGGCGGTATGTTTTTCAGGTAGTGTAAAATAAAATAATTATCGCAGGACACCCCGGCAGGGAAAAGGCGGTGTGCCCCCGGGGTTAAATTGTCTTAATCGTGAGAATATGACGATATGCGGTGCCTAAAAGGGTGATTTTGCTTCGGTGGGCGGCGGTTTCGGCCTGGCTGGCGGTTGGGCGCGACCTGTCTTTTCCCAGGCCAGAAGAATAAACTCCTTCTGCCCTGTGGTGCCGGTTTTCCGGTAAATGTTACGCAGGTGAGTCTTTAAAGTATTACGCGAAATGCATAGTTCTTCCTGAATAGCGCTTAGACTTTTATTGGAAAGCAAAAGGATAGCCACCTGTGTTTCCCGGGGGGTAAGACGGTAGGCCTGAAAAAAATTAGCAAATGCTGCCGGGATTTCCTCGCTGCCGCCTTTGTTATTTTCCGTCTCTACAGCGGCCGCTAGCGGAGGTATGGCTGTATGCCGGGTGTGCGATGGCGCGGTTTCCTGCAGCAGGTTGGCGAAGGGAAGAAGGGCGAATAACAGAGCTGCCGCCGCTAAAGGCCAGGGAAAACCGGGCGAGGAAAGGTCAGTCACGAAACCGATCTCCCATGCGGAGAGGGTAATAGCGGCCACATTGAGGCTTAACCCCCATCCTATGTAGCGGGTGGTAGGGGGATTGCTTGCCGTCCAGTCGGCCAGGGTACACCAGATGAAGATATCCATGGCGGCGAAACCGGCCTGCAGCAGACCGGATGATGCCAGTTGCAGTAGATAGCTAGAGGATGGCACCAGGGCTAAAAAACCCAGCCCGCCGCTACTCAGGGCCAGGGCGAGCAAGAACCTGCGTCCCCGGTTATCGGCCAGGATCCCTGCCGGTAGCGCCGCCAGCAGGTAAAAGCAGGTTGCCAACACGCCCGTGTATGCCCCCGTCCACAGCAGTTGGGAATAAACCAAGCCGTACATCAACCCGCCCCCCGCATAAAAACCTAACAGGATAAAAACAAAACAAGGCCAGTACCATTTTGTTACCTGTAATTTGGGCTCGGAGGCCGGTTGGGTGGTTTTTTTGGTGTACAGCCTGCCTGCAGGCCGGAGGGAAATAAGAGGAAGCATACTCGCTACAACCAGGGATATGGTTGCAGTCTGGTTTGTTTTTACGGGTATGGTAAACGGCAGGTGCAGCAGGACGGCCAGCAGCAGTACTATGCCCAGATGCCTACCCCGTTTTTCCGGTTCCACCTTTGTTGCCAGCGCCATACCGCACCAGATCATAAAGGGAGCCGATGATAAGCCGGTGAGAGCGAGACACAAAGGCCAGAAGGGAACGGGTAAAAAAGCAAAAGCCACGGTAAGAAGACCGCAGGCCAGGGCGCTGAGGTGCAGCTGGCATACAGGCGGAATGGCCTTTGTTTTGGGACCGCCGGTGCTGCGCGTGTAGTCTGCAAATAGGACGTAAAATAACAATCCGGCAGCATGTGCCGCGGCAAAAATCAAAAATAAACCCGCGGGGTCCACCCGAGCTTCCAGTACGCGTGACGAAAGCAGCGGCCCGAACATAGGGAAGGACCACAACCAGGCCACCAGCGGCGCCATGGTCAGGTAGAAGTTGAAGGCATTACACTTATCAAATAGCGCAAATATTTTGACCATCGCAGGGGCATCCACGACCGCCTTATTTTTGCAGGTCATAAGACTACCGCCCTCCCTTTCCTAACTTCTTCCATATCAGAACTTCAAATCCTGCTTTTTGTATTTTCAAGGGTTTTAACCTCTTCTCACCCCAGAGGGTGATTGGCTTGCGACCTGCGTTTTTGAGATATTTTCATCCTTTAAGGTGATTGTGGGCGGGCAGCATGCAGGATAAAGTTTAAACTGACCGGGTCTGACCGGGTCAGTATATGGAAAACTTTACTTTATAAGATTTTGCGAACCAAGCAATCCGTTTTTCGGGTTGTAGAAATCAGCTTTACTGACGGCCAGGGGAGGTGAAAATAACTCAGGAATACCTTTACCCGTCTGCCATTTGGCTGCGGCGGCCGGTTTAATGTTGAAGGAAGCGGTTTCCAGGCTGGCGAGGAACGCTGACGGGGAGGCTGATTAGCTGGCGAAGTTCTATCTGGAAACTGTACTGAAAGGAGGGTTTCTTTATGACCTGTTTGACAAGATTTTTACCGGCCAGGCTTCTGTCTCGTTACTGCGCACTGGCCTTTGTCCTGACGGCGGTGTTTTTTTGCGGGCTTTTTTTGGCATCTCCTGCAGCAGCCTTCACAGTGATCGATTACCAGGTAACGGGTGAAGAAAACTGGACAAAAGAGGGCAGTCCCTACATCATTTGCGAGGGAGCAGGGGTCGCCGCAGATGCCACCCTGACCATTGAGGATGGCGTTGAAGTGCAGCTTGGCTACGGCACCGTATGGATTGGAGAGACTAAGTACAGCGTTTGGCCGACATTTAGGGTTGCGGGAGATCTCAATGCTACTGGCACAACGTTTACGCCTTTTACCGGCCCAGTTCCCTGGGGAGGATACAACGACGTGTGGAGCGCCATCAGATTTGTTGACGGCTCGTCCGGAACCTTTACCACTTGCACCTTTGTTTACGGCGGCGAGGGAGCCGTTATATATTCCATGATCATGGTGGATGACCATACGGCAAATGTCGAGCTTACCTTTAACGATTGTACCTTTCGAGAAGGTGTGAAAGGCGGCATTTATTTTCGCGCCGGCAGCGGCAGCAGCCTGACGGTCGAGGACAGCATTTTTACCGAACTGAGCCAGTCCATAGGGGTGCACCGCGACACTGCGCCGGACGCCATTATTACCATTCGTAACTGCACGATATCCAACGTGGCCACAGGGAGTAAAAACTGGGCGGCCATGGCGGTACAGGGAGGCACTGCTACCATAACCGGTTGCACGTTTAACAGCAACGGAGGAAACTTTAAAGAATCCAAGTACAACGATGTAGTTATGTATACTAGCTATGGGGGTACAGGGCCTTACAAGCTGACCTTTACGAATAATCACCTGGACGGCGGCGGCATAGCCAGGTATCCCCTGATCATAGCTTCGCAGACCAGGATCAACGAGGGAATAAAAAATGCCGGCAACACCTTTGCCAATTACGCAGACGGGTACAGGTACCTGCCTATCATGGGGGGTATTCCCGCGGGAGCTGCCGCTTACTGGGGTGAAATTGGTCTTGAGTATCTGGTAGAGAGAGAAGGTGACGAGCATAGCCTGGCGATTCGCGCAAATGATTCCGCTATCGGTTCTCTCACCATTGCCCCCGGCAGAACCGTTTATTTCAAAGGCTCAGCGGCCGGAATCACGATGTGGGGCAGTATCACCGCGCGGGGGACCCCGGAAGAACCCATCACCTTTGCTACCTATCCCGGTGAACAACCAAGTGGCAAGTTTGAGATCCCGTTTCCCTTGTGGGAGGGGTATGGAATGTACCCGCAAAGGAGCGCCGTGTTCTTCGAGCACTGCGTATTCGACGAGTTGCAGAAGGGAATTGAAGTTTCCTACAGTAATGCGGAATACGTCGACGTGAACGAAATTTCTTTGACGGTGCGCAACTGCACTTTCCGAAACATTCCGGGGTGCGCCGTGCACATCAAGGGCGACGTGTACAGTATTGACCACGGCAACGTGCTGATCGAAGGGTGCACCGTTACAAACTGCGGCGAAAGCCTCGGAGATACCGGCAGTGTTTTGTGCTTTAAGGGATTCGATGATGCGCGGCGGTGTTCTCCAAAGATACTGAATACGGTCGTTGCCAATAATTCTAAAACGGGCGTCTTCCTCAGCTATTCTAATGCTGTCCTGGAAAACTGCACCATTTCTGCCAACGGAACCGCGGGCGTGCACCTTTCTTCTGCAAACAGTGCGGTGATTAAGAACTCCATTCTCTGGGGTAATACTCTTCAGGATCTTCAGGCCTCCGCCGACCAGACGCAGGTTTCTTATTCGTGCATCGGTACACACCCGCCGGATTTTGACCTCGGCGAAACCAACATCAGTGAAGACCCGCTCTTCGCCGATCCCGCGAACGGCGACTTTCATCTGAAGTCGGAAGCCGGGCGCTGGGACCCGTCCGCGAACGGCGGGGCCGGCGGCTGGGTGACCGATGACGTCACCAGCCCCTGCGTCGACGCCGGTGACCCCGAATCCGATTATGCAAATGAGCCCGCGCCCAACGGCGGCCGCATCAACATGGGCGCCTGCGGAAATACCATCTATGCTTCAAAGTCAATCAGCGAACAGGTGCAGGCATTAACCATAGGGACTGCTTTCTTACCCGAAGGTATGGTAGGAGAAAGCTACAGCGCAGCCCTGGAGGCGACAGGCGGTACCGCACCCTACACCTGGAGCATAACCAGCGGCAGCCTGCCAAATGGCTTGGAACTTGACAGCGTCTCCGGAGAAATTTACGGTACCCCGACAGTAGGTGGGCAGTTCGATTTCACGGTTACCGTTACGGATGCAGTGTATGATACCGACAGCCGTTCGTTGAGCATTTCGATAATGGAACAGGATCTAAACCCGCCCACGGTACCCCAGAATCTCCGTGTAACAGGGCGTACCAGCACATCAATAACCATAGCTTGGGATGCTTCAACTGACGATGAAAGCGGTATCGCGGAGTACATCGTGGAGATGAAACAGGGCAGCGGTGAATTTGAGGAAGCCGGCACGACGACCGACACCACTTTTACGAAAACGGGGCTGTCTTCTTCCACCACCTACTTCTTCCGGGTGCGGGCCAAGGACACGGCTGGCAATGTTTCCGACTGGTCGGAGGAGCTGGAAGCTGCTACCAGATCTTCCTCCAGTAGCTCCGGCAGCAGCAGTTCCGGCAGTACTTCGTCCGGCGAGGAGAGTACCGCCAGCGATGTCAGCGCTGCAATCAGCGATCAGTTGGAGAGCGCCGGGGAAGGCGAGACCGTGACGGTGGAAGCCGGCAGTGAGGGTGAAACCCCGGCCGTTGACAGCGAGACCCTGCAGAAACTTGCGGAACGCGAGTGCAGCCTCGGTGTAAAATTCACCGCAGCGCAGGCCGAACTGGTCTTTGCCCCGGAAGCGCTGCTGATCGACGAGCTGGCAGAAGCAGGCGAGGATGCGCTGGTGGAAATCGCCGCCGCCATCGTGGAAGGAGAGGAAGCAAAAGAAGCAGCTGACTTCGCCGCTGCCGCCGGCGGCAAACACCTGCGCGCCTTCGACTTCAGCGTCACCGTGCGCGAGAAGGCCGGCGCTGAGGAAGGCAGGGTGGTCCACAACCTGAACGGTACCGTCACGGTAACCCTGGACCTTTCCGATCTGGACCTGACAGGGATAGACACCAACCGCCTGGCTGTGTTCCACCGGCTGCCCGACGGCACCTGGGTGGAAGAGGAAAGCACCTTTGACCCGGCGAGCAAGACCCTGACCTTTACCACCGGCAGCTTTTCCCTGTTCGCCGTAATGGAAAAGGCCAGGGTGATCACGTTAACCGTCGGGCAGGTGGAGGCTGCCGTAGACGGCCGCCCGTACACGCTGGAGGCCGCGCCCTTCATTAAGGCCGAAGCGGCCAGGACGCTGGTGCCGGTGCGCTTCGTCAGCGAGGCCCTGGGCGCCTGGGTGAACTGGAACGCCCGGACGCGCCAGGTCGAGATCAAGGACGGCGGCAGACAGATCACTCTCACCATCGGTTCCAAAGATGTCCTGGTGGACGGCGCCAAGTCAACCATCGACTGCGCGCCGGAGATCCTGCCGCCCGGCCGGACCTTCGTGCCCCTGCGGTTTGTGAGCGAGACCCTGGGGGCCGGGGTGAATTATGATCCTGCGGCGAAGGAGATTACTATTATCAGGTAACTTGTAACTTGAGCACGCTCCTGCAGCACGTTCGAGGATCCGCCGCTCCGAGGGAGAGCGGCGGGTCCTTTTAAGAGATCTAATGCCCGTGTGACCTGTGTTTCCCGTACTAATTTGTTGTCGGGGAAGAGCATGGGCAGTGCGTACCTCGCCAGCTTGCTGTGCAGGTAATTTAGTTTTTCTTCTTCAACTGTGATATGATGGATTAAACCACATCGTTCACGGGTAAAGGGCCTTGCTGCAAATCTGGTTTTCAACGGGACGGCAAGAAAGGCCGCTAAGGAGATTTTGCCAATGGGACGAGCAAAAGAATACCGCCAGCGATTAAAATACCAGGTGGCCTCCGCCCGTAAAAAACACTGGAAAGCTTGCCGGCTGAGATTAAATTTCAAAAGATTCTGCGCTATACCACCCAGGCCATGCACAGCGGCGGTTACCTGACGTATGCCGACCTGGGTTGTCTTTTAGGTATCCATATTACCCATCGCAAAAAAATCATCCGGCTTTACCTCGAAATGCATACCGAGATCGTGGCCTGTACGGGGCATTCTTACGAGGCCATTGAAAACTATATCAGGGAATTCGCCGCGGTGCTGGTACCGGCCGAGCGCGGCCTGACCGTGCCCTTAATCCGGCGGGTGACCGGGGGCGATCGGTCTCCACACCAGGAAACAGGGGGAGATCATCCTGGCTTCCAAACCGCATCCGGAACAAGATTACCGTTCCTGTCCGGGTATCATCCGGCTCGGCGATCGGTATACGCCCGAACGGCTGGAGGCGGCCTGTAAACGCAGCCTGGCCATCAACGCCCGTTCTTACAAGAATGTGAAGGAGTAAAACCCGTGCTGCAACAGACATTCGATAAGCTCAACCAGATGAAACTTTTCGTTACCGGCCTTTCGTTTGAGGAACGCCTGGGAATGCTGGTGGACCGGAAAGCCGATCTCCGCGAAAACAAAAGGCTTGCGCGCCGGCTGAAAGAGGCCAGGCTCAAACAGCAGACCTGCGTCGAGGGCGTGGACTTCCGACACCCACGGGGTTTGGACCGGTCCGTATCCTGGCCGGTCCCACTCTCGCCGGCGGGATTCTGGACCGGCTGGCGCACAATACCCACAAAATGGAGCTGAGGGGGAGTCTTACTGGTTCCGGGAAAGCCGGCAACGGCAACCTGTGGCCACAGATACCTGACCGTGAGGTGGTCAATTTTTACGTTGTCAGAGTGGACAAGTTTTTGGTTGACGAACATAACAGAGAGTTCTTCCAGCAGTTTGAAAATTACAGGGGGTTGTTGTTGTGGTGTATGGTAAGACATTTTCCTGGTATTTTGCCTATGGTTCCAACATGGACGCCGAGCGAATGAAGAAGCGGGTGGGACGCCTACCCGATCGCATATCGGGGGCACTCAGAAACTGGCGCCTGGAGTTCAACAAAGCATCGAAAGACGTCCCCGGCGCGGGTTTTGCCAACATTGCGCCTTGTCTGGGCGAAGGAGTGGAGGGCGTCTTGTACCTCCTTTCGGATGAGGAATTGCAGGAGCTTGACCGGCACGAAGGCGTTCCTCACCACTACAAGCGCCATCAGGTCTGCGTAGAGCGACAGGGCACGGGCAAGGTCGTGACCGCCGTGACTTACGTGGCGAATTCCGGTAAGGTGCGGAGCGGGCTGAAGCCCACCCGCAAGTACCTGAATCATCTTTTGGCCGGAGCAGATTGCCTGAGCGAGGAATACGTGCGGCGCCTGCAGGCCGTGGAGACTCTCTGAAGTAAGTTAGGAAACCCGGGGAGGGATCGAAATGACGGTTCAGTTCGAGGAGGTTTTCCGCAGCGAGAATCCCACGCGGGACAAATTCCTTTCGCGTCTTTTTGGTTTGTTTAACGAAGAGGTGGTCCGGCACTGGTGCAGGTGTCCCGTAGTCCCTTACGAGGACCTGGGGCGGCCTACCCTACGCACGCCGGGGGAAGTGCGGGGACACACCCTGGACTTTACTCTTCGGC
Source organism: Firmicutes bacterium UBA3572 (assembly GCA_002375985.1). Lineage (GTDB taxonomy): Bacteria > Bacillota > Desulfotomaculia > Desulfotomaculales > Desulforudaceae > Desulfopertinax. The sequence goes on from DFNH01000034.1 coordinate 106,114, forward strand.
ACAGAAAAACGGGCAAAGTCTTTGTTGCGGAGATGAAGTGCGAGCTGGAATTCGAGAATTACCGCTATCTGCGACTTACCGGAGCCTGGCAGCTGCAGCATCATCGAAGCACGGCGTTCCAAAAGCTGTTGCACTTAGCAAAAGATCCCGGAGCGTTTGAGACGCGGGTGGGCGGCCGTAAGGTCGGGGTTGATGGGGCCATCCTGATTTGGGGGGCAGTTGCCCCTGAAGGGCGAAGCGCGGTGATCGCGCAGTACGATTTTGCTGACGTGCTGTCGGTGGAGGCAATGGTAAACGACCTCCGCCGGTGGAAGCCAGCCGGCTGGGTCGAAACGCTTGGCCAACTTCGGCGTTGGAGCAACGAACTTTTTGATTTTCTTGTGTAAAAGGAGAGGCACCTTGGCGGATGGCGGCGGCGCGGGTTTCATCCTCAGACTTCGGCACCAACTTCAAAGCCGATGGAATGTACTTCGAAGAATGAAATCACATACTTTCTGTTTATTGGCAAGGTTTTTAGGAATTACCAGCCCTGCGATAGGAGAAGCCCATATCTTCTCGGCAGCGTTTGCGTAAGATTTCCAAACATCTACTGAGCGATTTAACTCGGTAATTTGCTCCCATGAGCGGATCTTCCACCCCAATGGAGTGTATTTTTGTGTAGAGTCTGCCAGGTCGTCCCATAAATCATCCACTAGGAGCCATACAGTTCGCTCAGGTGTCCGTGCCGGCCTCTTCGGCTTTCCAACCCAAACAGACGCTAGCCAGATATTACCAACTGTTAAGCTAATGCGGTTGGAATGTATACCAAACCACGCCTCCTTGAATGTTTTTTCAGGTAGCCATTGAAAGGCATTTTCGAAGAAACGAACAAACTCCCGTGCAAGTTCAGCGTTAAACTTAATATAACCCCATTCTTCGACTTTTCTTGCCCAATCTCCTTTCTGGATAGACCTCGATGCAGTGGAAACTACTTTTCGTTTAGGTTTAGGAAAAGTAATTTTCCCTCCTCGTAGATGATCATCTGCCTGGCGAAGCTTACGCTCTATTTGCTGCAATTCATCAATAGTTACTCTTTGCGCGGTGAGAACATGTTGCATACACCTCAGCCAATCAGCATCTATCTTCCGTGCTTTAGAAAACCACTCCTCTACGATGTTGAGAAGATCTTTTGTTTCTTCTTCTCCGTCTATAAGCACTCCAACCTCGAGATTCTCTTCAAGTCCTGATTGTGTTAAATTGGCAGAGGTTACAATGGCAGTAGTGTGATCCGCAATGTATACTTTTGCATGGAGATTATCCACCAACCGGATATCCGCACCTACTTGAAGAAGCCATTCAATGGCAGCTATATCACTAGAACCGTTTAGGAAATCCCTTAAGTTTCCAACAGTCAGAACCCGATAATACACGTGCCTATTCTGACCAAGAATGTACTGCAACGCACCGTTCTTTATCCAAGGTGTTACTACTACAAATTCTGAATCGGCTTTCTCGTATAGCCGGCGTATTTCATCAGCCAGTGGTGGAAATAGCACTTTCATAGTCTTTCACCTCCTCAACGACGGCGTATAACGGTTCCGGGGCAAGTCCGAATTATGGTGTAGCAACCAGAAGGGAGCATCCATCACATGACCATTCTCGCTGCCGTGAAGTGGCTGGAAGACCGCTTACTCGGGTGCGGAATTCCTACCTCATCGACGAAATAAGGTGGCGAACCAAACAACTGCCAGGAGGGAATCCCTGTGATGATCATGGTTCGACGCGCAAGCTCGGGTTCCTGCGGAGGTGAAGAATAATGCTGCGCCCTCCGGCAGGAACAGAGCCGCCGGATATCGTTCCTGGACCAGTATGGACGCAAGCCGCCCGGCAGGTTTGCACTCGTCAGTCCACGACCGGATCAACTGGGTTCGTTTTTGCCGGAATCCCTGGCACAAACGGGCACCTCATTCCAGTAGTCTCACGAAAATCGGGCAGCGCCTGGATGCCGGCGGAAAGCGCCGGGCTAAAGCGCCGGGCTTTCGTTGAACGAGCACCTGATCCGTAAGGCATCGGAAGAAAAGCTCTTAAAAAGCCGCAACAAAGTACGGGTGGACACCACCGTGGTCGAGGCCGACATCCATCACCCCACCGATTCCGGCTCAGGTAGCAGACACGGTGCGGGTGGTGACACGCCTGGCGAAACAAGTTCAGGCCGCTTTGAGTGGCGCCGGAGCTGCCGCCCGGGACCGCACGCGCAGCATTAAAGAAACGGATGCTCCAGATCACCAGGGTATTAAAGCGGCGCACAGGAGACGCCATCCAGGAAGTGCGGCGGATTACTGGAGACTTGAGCCGATCAGGAGCCGAGAAGACCCTGCAGAGTGCTCAGGATATGATACAACACCTGCGGCAGGAGACCCGGCGCATCAGCGATGCGGTCCAGGCCGGGCAACAACGCCTCACCACGCAATTGGCGAAAGTTCTGGATTTGGGTGAACGGATCGTCCAGGGTGAGCTTCTTTGACCCGGAAGCCCGGCCTATCAAGCGCGGCAAGGCTCATCAGGAAAACGAGTTCGGCTATAAAGCGTGCCTGACCGATCAAGTTTTCAAGGATCGACTTGCCGGAAAGTAATCGGCAAAATGCTTTTTTCCGCAGGTCGGTGTCAAACTTGCATTTGAGGATGGTGGCTTGCGTCCACGGATATGTCTAAATGGTGTTTGGCCTCATTTTAGATGAAGCGGGGCAACCCGGTTAACCAAGACTCTCAAGGCGTTAAGCCGAAATTTTCCCCTCGTCTGGTAGCTCGGTCAGGCTCGGGGGCGGTGAGGTTTTGAGATTCTTACAGTGGCTTGACGCGGTCCCAGTGGACGGTATGAGTAAAATTAACTCGGG
>DFNH01000029.1:0-448 GCA_002375985.1 Firmicutes bacterium UBA3572
AAAGGCCCCGCCGGTAACATCTTAGGCTACCTCGACATCTCGCTGCACGCGGAGAAGGAGCTCGTTTCCACCGTCGCCCTGCTCCATACTTTGGTTGGATCGATTGAGGAAAAGTTCTCCCGGCCAGGTTCGGGGTATCCCGGTCAAAGGACCCGCCTGCCCTGTATTCCTCCGGAAATGGTACGGAGGCTTAGCCCGCGTCAGCGGGAAATCCTGCAACTCCTGGCCTCGGGACTGACCGATGAAGAGATCGCAAACGAATGCTTTATTAGCGTAAATACTGTCAGAACGCACCGCCGGAACATCTACCGGAGGCTTGGGGTTGAGAACCCACGTAACTTTCGCCGGAAGATCCGCAACCATCCTTTGAAGCTCAAGATGCCTCTTGAGAAATACCCTTGCCAGCAGGACAAAAATACTCCCTAAAGGGTGATAGACAAGCTGCCGG
>DFNH01000029.1:767-23140 GCA_002375985.1 Firmicutes bacterium UBA3572
GGGTGATAGACAAGCTGCCGGAAGCGCTTTATCTTTATCCATAGTTGGGTGCCGTGCACCTCGGTTGGCAAAAAAGGTGAGCGCGGAGTCGTCAACGACTACCCGGGTGCGGGAGGTGAAGGTATGGCCCCAGCAAGGCTACACCGTTATCTGCTTGCGTACCGCTACGGAGATAGTCACCCCGCAGGCGAAAAAGAGCCTTGAAAACATAGTGTACACCTTCCGGAACCTTTCGGCCCAGGCCTTTGAGCCTTTCATCTGCATCAGCAGAACCGGCGAAGACCAGGAGGTCTTTGCTTATGCCGACGACAGCGAGTTCTTGGTTGACAAAACAAGCGGTGCGGACGAAGCCGTGCTGCAAGAAATAAAAAAGACGGCAGCCGAAAGAGAGATGCGTTCCCTGGCGCGGTTTGTCGATCTAATGGCGCAGGTGGTAAAAGGGGGCTTGAGCGCTGATAAGGAGCGGCAATAAACGAGAGTAAGGTGGTCTCCGACCCGGTCAACCCACCCTGAAACGGTTCGACAGGGAGAAACCCACCTCACCCTCGGCAGGTATTATACACCCAGGGGGAGTGATTTTCAATGGGGACCACCTTCTTCTAAATCGAAAAGGGAAGGAGGTGGACACCAGTGCGAGATTTTGAGCTTGACCGCCCAGTGGACGCAGTGGCAATTGAGGCCAATAATTCCGCAAAACAGGTTCCCGTGGAACCACTTGCAGTTAAGGTTCCGTTCGTAGTAGTCCCGCTGATAGCGTGGCACACAGCCGCTGTTGTTTACAACCTGGGCCTTTGGATAGTAGTGAAAAAAGATTTGGGTTATTTCAAGATGGTTAAAAATTAAGTAGGAAGCACCTTGTCGTCAGTGGAGAAGAGATCTTGTTTCTTTTGCTAAGGGAAAGTTGTGGGGGTGCTTGATGTAGCCATCCCCACAACTATATCCCTGGCGAAGACCGCAAAGGCTAATCATAGACAATATTGAGGTGGACTGGATTTTGTGTACCTCAGCCCTAAGGCGTAGGTGGTCGGGGTGTTTAATTTTATCGGGTCAGTTATCGCGGCACGTGTTGGAAGAAAAAGCAAGAATAACGAGATTTTTAGAACGGCATCCTGGGACGGGCTTGTATGGTTGTGTAGTGGAGTTTTTGTTTTACTCGTAGCGTGGTGGGTAACTCCCTGGTTGGTTGAAACTTACCAAGGCTGGCAGGACATATTGATGCGGGCCCTGGTGTTTTCTAATACCTGGGGCGTGGTCTTATTACTATACCTTTTCTTTTCACCGTACAGGTATCTCCTGACCCCGACCGAGATAGTGCTGAAAAGGCGCATAGGAGTGATTACGACCATACCTTACGAACAGATTGTTTCTGTGGAACTGAGAGAAGAAAGCTTATTTCGACGATTGGCCCGAACCATCGTCGTCAACCCCGGGGTTTTTGGTTATTATGGCCCGTTCAATGATAAGAAGACCGGTACGGAGGTAAGTGTTTACGCTACCAGATTCAAACAGATGGTAGAGTTGAGAACCATCCGTCGAACGTTCTATATCACCCCTGCGAAGCCGGAGGAGTTTGTCGTCGAGGTTCGGAGGATGATGAGACACGTGGGTGACCAAGAGAGGCAAAGCAGTGAGAGGTAAAGCAGTGGCATATCGATGGTGGGGAGGAAAAGAGAATGTTCGCCAGCGAGAGTCGTCCAGCAGGATAAGGTTGGTATCTTGATGAGGGAAGATAGAAAAGTCTTTAAAACGGCCCCACTGCATCTTTTTATAAAAGTGGCTACCGTAACTAGTTGGAAAACACGGAGGACGAATCTTGTGCTCAGAGCCGGGCGAGATGTCCATTGGCAATGTAATAAATGTAATATAAGAAAGGGGGGGAATCTTTGGATATCAAGGTGTTTAGAATGGCGCCGTATGATTTGTTTATAAAAATTGGAACTTACGGTCTCTCAGCACTTTTCTTCTTGGGCATTCCGGGCTGCATGATGATGCAAGAGGAAGAGTTTAGAGAAGTCGGGTGGGTCACCTTAGTGATCGGCGGACTGTGGTTACTCGTTTATTTATTTGTACCACTCAAATACGTCATTAGTTCAAAACAGTTAGTTATCAAAAGACTGGCTTGTTCGATTGCTCTTCCCTATGAGAAAATCGCTTCCGTGGAAATGGCGGATAACGTTAAACCGGAGGTTAAGGTTTTTGCGAATGCCGGGCTTTTCTGTTATGCCGGCTTGGTCCTCATAGATAACGAGATTGTGAGAATCTATGCCACGAATCTCAAGCGGATGGTGCGGGTTAGTACCACCGACGGTAAAACTTGGTATCTTTCTCCCGCCGACCGGGAAAAGTTTGTCGCCGCCGTTAAGGAACACCTGGGTGAAAAGGAGAAGTGAAAAGCATGATCCCGCAGAGTTTGGCCTTCCTTTTGACGTATAAATGCAACTTCTTGTGCGATCATTGTTCCGTTTCCGCCGGACCGGAGTGCCGGGAAGCTTTAGCGGCGGATCATCTGCGGCGGGTGATCGAAGAAGCCTATGCCCTGCCGTCTATTCGGGTAGTGGTCTTCACGGGCGGTGAACCCACCCTTTACCCGGACCTCCTGCAGGCTGGAATAAATTTAGCACACGAGAAGGGATTTGTCACCCGCCTGGTAACCAACGCCTGGTGGGCCAAGACGCCGGAAAAGGCGTATCATTTCCTGCAAAATCTTCGGGCGGCGGGTTTGGACGAACTCAACGTCAGCTTCGATGATTTTCACCTGCCGTATCTTGAGGCGTTCGGCGGCGAGCAGAACGTGGTAAACGCCGTGCGGGCAGCAACCGCACTGGGCATGACTGTACTGGTGGGTGCGGTACTCCACCCCGGGGCCAGAATCAGGACCAGCTACCTGCGCCAAATCTTTCAAAGCGCCGGCATTCAACAAGAAGTTAAATTCTTGGAAGACTTCGTCTTTCCCCTGGGCCGCGCCCGGCAAAAACTGCCTGCACACTTTTATATTTCCGACCCGGAAAAAAGAGAACAAGGAGCCTGCCGGGAAGCCGGGCAGACCCTGGCGGTGTTGCCCGACGGCAAGGTGCTGTTCTGCTGCGGGCATATCGTAAACAGCAGGGCGCAGGCGATTCTGACCATAGATAGTTTGGCTTCTGGAGCACCCTTACCTGAGATCGTTGCGCGGATGCAGAGAAACGTACTTTATTGGTGGCTGCACCTGGAGGGACCGGAAGCGGTGTATGATGAATTGGGCGTGGAGAAGAGGTTTCAGCGCAAGTGTGAGGCCTGCTTTTACTTAGGCACGGCATACCGGAGGAAATTGCAAGCCCTGGCCGTAAGGAAAGAAGAAGTCTTCGCCCGGTGGGAGGGGAAGAAAGTTGGCCTACCAGCTTGACTTTTGGGCGGTGGTAAAGGCTGTTTTCGTGCCGTTTGATTTGGTGTTTCACGCGATCGTCATCGGGGCCTTCGGGATCGGGCCGGTTGTGATATTGCTCCAGTTAAGAAAAGGGACGCCTTTCCGGAAACTCCGGCTGCCGTTCGCCCTGGTAGTAGGTCTTCCGGTGGCGGCCTCGCTGGTTATCTGCCTTTTGCACACCGGTGCCGGCTGGCAGTTGGCGGACAAAGAACTACAGGTGAAAACGGGCGTTTGGGGTGCGGAGGAGATCAAACTGGCGCAGGCACGGGTTGCACTCGTAGAAAGCAGGGGGCCGTGGACAGTAAAACTGCGCACAGGCGGGCTCGGCCTGCCCGGACTTTCCACCGGCCGGTTCAAGTTCCAAAACGGCGAAACGGCCCTGTATTTCCGGCACCTTGATTCACCCCGCCGGGTGGTGCTCGAATCCGGCGGCCGCTACTACGTCATCGCCCATCCCAGGGTGGAAAAGCTTTACGAAGAGCTTGTCGCCCGGGGCGCGCAGCCGGCCAAGTTGTGAAAATTTGCGGGCGCGTCGTCTTGGGCAGTGAGGCAGCAAAGCGATGTTTAAAGACCTGGCAACTTTATGGAAACTGATAAAAATCTATCTGAAAGGCAAGACGCCGGCGATCGCTTTCGGTTTTCTTACCGCGCTTGTGTTTGCCCTTGTCGGGCTTGCCACTCCTTATATTACCAAGTTTTTGATCGACGTCATCTTTCACGGCCAGCGGGAGGATTTGCTGTTGCCGCTACTCTTTTTTTGCGGGGCGGTCCTCGTCGTTATGTCCTTTACCGGCATAATCTCGGACTACGTACTGGTGAACTGCTTCGAGCGGGCCAAGCTCTCGATGCGCCACGACCTCTTTACCCGCCTGCAAAAGGCACCCTTTGACTTTCTCTCGGTGCAGCGGAGCGGCGAGCTGAATTACCGGGTCTTCGGGGACACCGAGTCGATCGAAACCTTCTTCAGCCGGCTGCTGATCAACATCCCGCTGGATCTGCTATTCAGCGTGATCATAGGTGCCATTATGATCGGCTGGCATTTTGAGATGGCCGTTTTTGTCTTTTTTGTTTTGTCGCTCCAGGTGCTGGTGATCACCGGCTTTCGCAAGCCCCTTTTGCGCTACGCCTTGCTGCGGAAAGGACAGTCGCAGTCGCTCTCCGGCTTCGTGGTGGAGCGGTTTCGTAACATTCAACTGATCAGGGCGCTAAACACCGAGGAGGCGGAAGCGGCCAATTTCAAAAAAGGCCTGGGAGAGCTGATGCGGCTCAACGTAAGGTCGTTTATGCTCGGCAGGATTTCGGAGCTCTCGGTAACGGTGGTCAATAACATCTGGTCCTTCGGGATCCTGTGGTACGGCGGCACGCTGGTTTTGGCGGGCGAGATCACCTTGGGCACGTTGATGGCTTTCCTGCTGATCTCGGGGATGCTCTACCCCCGGATAGCTTCGATCTCCGGCGCCGTGCTTTCCTTTCAGGATGTGCGGGCCAGTTTACATAGATTCCTGGAATATTACCAGGTCCCGCCGGCTATTCTTGAGCGGCCCGGGGCAACGGAACTCAGGGTCAAGGAAGGCAAGGTGGTCTGCGAAAACCTCGCGTTCGGTTATACGCCCGCCCGGCCCGTGCTGAGGGGCATAAACGCCACATTTGCGCCTGGCAGCATCACGGCCGTTGTCGGCAGGAGCGGCGCCGGCAAAAGCACGCTGGCGAAGCTTTTGGTCCGGCTTTACGATCCTGCCGCCGGCCGGATTCTGATCGATGACACCGATATCAAGCAAGTGACACTTAGGTCCTTGCGGCGAAGCGTCGGCTATCTCGTGCAGGGGGAGTTCCTGTTCAGCGGCACCATTTGGGAGAACATTTGCTACGGCGTGAATCCTCCCGGTGAGGAAGCGGTTGTGGCTGCAGCCAAAAAGGCGGCCGCTTACGATTTTATCATGCAGCTCCCGGACGGGTTTTACACCAGGATCGGGGAAGGAGGGATGCGGCTTTCCGGCGGTGAAGCCCAGCGGATAGCTCTCGCCCGCGCCTTTTTGGCCGGTTACAAGATAGTCGTCCTGGACGAACCAACCTCGTTTATCGACCCGCAAACGGAAAGCGCGATCCATAATGCGCTCTTGGCGCTCAAGCGCACTTCAACCGTGATCGTGATCGCCCACCGACCTTCTACAGTCAAAATCGCCGACAAGATTCTGGTACTGGCAGAAGGAAGGATTGTCGAAGAAGGGCTTCATGAAGAACTGCTGGCCAAAGGCGGAGTTTACGCCGCTATTTATGCGGAGTTGGGCGAAGAAACAAGGGGAAAAGAGCGGCTTGGCGAATATTCCGCTTAAAAATCGAACGGAGGTTTGGGAGAAGTGAGCGAAAACGGGAAAACACCTTTTATTTTGCGGTTCTTTCAGGTTTTGGGCAGTCCCGGAAAGGCCTTCGCCGGGATCATTGCGGCGCCGGCCTTTCTGAAACCGGCGCTGGTGATTACCGGGATCAGCCTGATCTTAGGGATTGTGATCGCGCCTAAGATGCAGGCCTTCACCGTCTGGTCGCTAGAGCACGGTCCGGTCGCTGTGCCCCCGGAGGAAGTGGAGCAGGTGCTGGCGGTGGCTTCGACCACCGTGGTGGCGGGGACGATCGCCTCGATGGCCGTCGCGCCCTGGCTTATCTGGCTGGTCATTGCCGGGTTGCTGAAAATCTATGCCATGCTGTCCGCCAGGCAGGTGCCGTTCAAGACCCTTTTCGCGGTCGCCGTTTACGGGTATCTGCCGGTTCTGCTCGGGACGACCATCGAGAGTCTGCTCGTTCTCACCGCCCCGGTAGAGAGGGTGCAGTACGTCACGCTGAGTATCGCGGCCCTGCTGCCGCCCGCACAGAGCTTTCTTTATTTCTTTCTCGCCAGCTGCAGCCCGTTCACTTGGTGGAGCCTCGCGCTCTGGGGTCTCGGCGGCGCGGCGGCGCTCGGGATCCGGGCCGCCGGTCCGGTCGCTTACCTGTTTGCCCTGTGGGCGGTCTGGGCCCTGGCTGCCGCTGGTTTGGGCGTGCTCGGAACACCGCCCGCCGGGGCGATGTAGCCGGGGCGGGGAAGGGTGACCGGTTTGATCGGTAGCGCAAGGTTCTGGTTGATCCTGGCGGCCGGGCTCACACTAGTAAGCGTTACGGCCGCCGCTGTGTGGCGGAATCTCCACCCGCCGGCGACGGCGGTCAGAGTGGCCGTAGCCGAAGAGCGCCTCTTTGAGGACAAGGTCCTGGCTACCGGAAGAGTGGAAACGCGGTGCCAGGCCGTGGTCGTGGCGCCGTTTGCGGCCCGGCTGCTGACCCTCGAGGTGCAGGAAGGGGACCGCGTGACCGCCGGGCAGGTGCTGGGTGAACTCGACGCGGCGGACGTGAAAGAGCGGGTGCGCGCGGCCGAGGCTGCGCTCGCGGTGGCGGAAGCCGAACTCGCGGCGGCGCGCGCCCCCGGTACGCCCGCGGAAATGGCGGCGGCCGAGGCGGCGCTGGCGGCCGCCGAAGCTTCGGCCGGAGCGGCAGAGAAGAAGCTTGAGCGGTACCGTTATCTTTTCGCGCAGGGGGCGGCCTCCCAAGCCGAACTCGAAGCGGCGCAGGCTGAGCACAAGCGGGCGCAAGCCGAGCGCGCGGCGGCCGAGGCGCGCCTTGCGGCCCTGAAGGAGGCCGGGGCCCAGACGATAGAGGTCCACCAAGCCCGGGTCCGGCAGGCGCGCGCCGCGGTGGAGAGCGCCCGCCGGGAGCTGGCGAAGGGCCGGCTCACCGCCCCCATCGCCGGTACGGTGCTCCAGCGGAGCGCAAGAGAGGGGGACTACCTGCAGCCGGGGGCGCCGGTGCTGACGATCGGGGATCCTGAGCAGCTCCAGGTGGTGGCCGAGCTGAGCGAGCAGGACGTAAAGGGGGTGGCGGCCGGCCAGGAGGTGGAGATCCGCTGGTTCGGCGATCCCGGGAAGGCCTGGCGCGGCGAGGTTTGCCGGGTTGCCCCTGCGGTAACCCGGAAGGTCGGGCGGGAAGCGGAAAAGATCGTTCGTGTTTACGTAACGCTTGAAGAGCCCGGTTCTCTCCTTCCCGGGGCCACGGTGGATGCGGTCATCCACCGCGTCAAACCGCACCAAGCCCTGTTGGTTCCCACCGAAGCCGTGCTGGAAATCGAGGGAGCAAAGGTCGTTTTCACCGTCGAGGGGGGTAAAGCGCGCAAGCACACGGTCACGGTGGGCGGGGCCAACGAGCTTTACACCGTGATCAAAAGCGGCCTGGAAGCGGGTGCACACGTGATTCTAAACCCGCAAGACCTCCAGGACGGCCAGCCGGTGCGCGTGACCGGCGGTGGACCAGAGTGATCAGAGTTACGGATTTAAAGAAGGTTTACGGCCACGGCCCGGCGGCCGTAGCCGCCTTGAACGGGGTCACGCTCGCCATCGAAACCGGCGAGTTCGTGGCGGTGATGGGGCCGTCCGGCTCCGGCAAATCGACTTTTTTGAGCATCCTGGGCTGTCTGGAACGACCGAGCGGGGGTAGCTATTACTTCGGCGGGCGGGAGGTCGGGGCGCTGGACGAAGACGAATTGGCGAGAGTGCGCAACGCCGAGATCGGCTTTGTTTTTCAGACCTTCAACCTCCTGCCCCGCCTGGATGTGCGGCAAAATGTCGAGTTGCCGCTCATCTACGCCGGTGTGCCCCGTAAGGAGCGCCGGGAGCGCGCGGTGGCGATGCTCACGAGGGTTGGACTGGAGCACCGCCTGCACCACAAGCCGCCCGCCCTCTCCGGTGGTGAGCAGCAGCGGGTGGCGGTTGCCCGGGCGCTGATCAATGACCCGGCCGTGATCCTGGCCGACGAACCGACCGGTAATCTTGACAGCCGGACCAGCCACGAGATTATGGCGCTCTTTAAAGAACTCCACGCGGAGGGCCGGACCATCGTAGTGGTCACCCACGAAGCAGACATTGCCCGCTACGCGGGCCGGATCTTGTACTTTTGCGATGGCGTTTTCGTTCGGGAGGAGGCGGTTACCGGATGAGGTTTTTCGACCTGTGGGCGCTGGCTCTCGGGAACCTCGCGGCGCACCGCCTGCGGGCCGTGCTGACCACCCTGGGGATCGCCATCGGCATCGCCGCGGTCATTGCCGTGGTGGCTATTGGGCAGGGAGGGCGCGCCGTTTTGCTGGCTGAGCTGGAAAAATTAGGCACCAAGCGCGCCTTTAACATTTCGGTGGACTGGGTGCGGGGCGAAGCCCCCACCGCCGGCACCTTTACCCTGCAGGACGTGGCGGTGATCAAAGAACTCTCCCCCGCGGTGGATAAGTTGGCGCCGGTCACCTCCGGGATGTTCATTGATATCCGGCGGCCGCACAGCCGGGCTGAACCGCTTTTCTGCCAGGTGATCGGGACCACGCCCGACTTAACGGGAGTGATGAACATCCCGCTCGCTGCGGGGCGCTTCTTTTCGGAAGCGGACGTGGCGGGGCACCGGCGGGTGGTGGTGCTGGACGGCGCGCTGGCCGAAAGACTTTTCCCCCGGGAGGAGGCGCTTGGCAAACAGGTTTTTCTCCAGGACGTCCCGGCCACGGTCATCGGCATAACCGAAAGGCAAACCGGTCAGCTTCTGGGCACCATGGGTATGCAAAAGCTCGTTTTTGCGCCCATCACTTTCACGCAGGACCTGCTTAACACCAGGGTGATCCACGAGTTAAACGGTGCCGCGGTGACCGAAGGGGCGGTAGAGCAGGCGATCGCGGACTGCCTCACGATTCTCGAAAAGAGGAACCCCGGTGCCGGCGTCAACTATACCGGCATGTCCATGGCGGAAAGTCTTGCCATCCTCGGAAGGGCGACCGGGGTGATGACGCTGATCATCGCCGCGGTGGCGGCGATCGCGCTGCTGGTGGGGGGTGTGGGGGTGATGAATATCATGCTGGTGGCGGTGACCGAGCGTACCCGGGAAGTGGGCCTCCTGATGGCCATCGGTGCGCGCCGGCAGGACGTTCTAAAGCAGTTTTTGGCGGAAGCGGTCGCTCTCTGTCTGCTGGGCGGGGCGTTCGGCGTGCTGCTGGGTGCCGGTGGCGCTTGGGTGATCGCCTATTTTGCCGACTGGCCGCCGCTCATCTCCCTTTGGACGGTGCTCCTGGCTTTCGGCTTTGCTTCCCTGGTGGGGCTGGTTTTCGGCCTCTACCCCGCCAGCCGGGCGGCGTCCTTCAGTCCCGCAGAAGCCCTGCGGCATCATTGAAGTCTGTGTTGCGGCGGCTTAAAATAACTTCCGCCTTATTGAAATGACCCTCAGGTGCGGACGCAGAGGGCGATGATCAATACCAGCAACAGTGCGCCCAAGGCCACATAGTTCATGGTTGTGTTCGGGGCCGGGTTGCCGGGCGGCGCGGCCGACCATTCTTCCTGGTACCACTTTTCGATTCCCGTTTGCAGCGGGGCGCCCTTATGCTCCGGCGTGGCTGGCTGGTCTTCTTCAACCGGCGCTGCATGTCTTAAGTCCGGGTTGTCTCGCTGCAAAGGGCACCCCCCTCCTTTGACGAACACCTTTACTTAAATAGACTCTTCGGAGTGGAGTTTGGTTTTGCGAATTTACTTTAATTTATAAATTTATTTTTGCCGAAGAACCAAAAGCATGTTTTGCGCGTCATCATGGTTAAAAGCGGCAGCGAGGCCGGGCAAGGACCCGTCCCGTTCTGCCCGCTCGAAAGGAGGCCGTATCTGGTGTTTTCCGCGGTATCCCGTTTCACGTTCCTGGTTGTGGTCCTGTTGTTGTGCGCCGGTCTATTTCTGGCCGCACCGCACCCGGCCTGGGCGGATCCAGGTTCCGGCGCGAAGGCAAAGGTGTCGCTGGAGGAGGCCATCGGTATCGCCAAGGACGCTTTCACGGTGCCTGCCGGTTTCCAGCAGTTCCGTTCCGGTTATCATTCCGGCGAGGAGGGGGCCGTCTGGAACCTGCACTGGTCGGACGAAGGACCATTCGGGGGCAACCTCCGGGTGTCCGTAAGCGCGGACAGCGGAGAGATTCTGGATATGTACTACTATCCGGGTATACCCCCGGGAACCAAGTACACCGGGTTTCCGAAATACAGCCGGGAGGCGGCGCAGGCCATCGCCGAAAAGACCGCCCGGCGGCTACAGCCCGAGCGGTTTCGCCAGACCCGCCTGGCGCCCGAGTCGCCCGATGCCTTTCGGCCGTTGCCCGGTCCGTTGGTCCGGGACCGCCCAATCACCTATCACTTCCACTTTCAGCGTTTAAAAGACGGCATCCCCGTGGTGGGTAACGGAATCACCGTCGAGGTTAACGGGGAGACGGGGGACGTACAGCGCTTCTCCCTGTCGTGGGACCGGAAGCTTGAGCTGCCCGCTGGGGCCGGCCGGATCGGCTTCGACCGGGCGCGGGAGATTTTCAACCGGGACGGCCTGGAACTGGTGTACGTGTACACCGGTCCGCGTGACCGGGACGCCGGCGAGTGCCCGTACCCGGTTTACCGGGTGCGCGACGGGGGTTTTGTGCTGGACGCGCTGACGGGGGAACTGATTGACCCCGAGGATTACTACTTGATTACCGACGGCGGAGCGGGGGAGACCGGTATGCCGCGGGAACAGCAGCGCAAGATCCCCGACCTGAGCCCGGCGGAAATGGCGGCGGTGGAAGAAACGCGGGGATTGTTGAGCGCGGAGGCCGCCCGGCGGGCCGCCGAAGCGGCCTACAGCCTGCCGCCTGCAATGAGGCTCACCGGCACACGGCTGGCGCACAACTGGAACGTTCCGGGCGGGAAGATCTGGCACCTGGATTACGCCGACGAGGGCGGCAAAACCCGCGTCAGTCTGGCGGTGGACGCCCGGACCGGTGAGTTCCTCCGGTTCAGCGTTTACCGGGAGCCGGACCGGAAGGATTACCTTGAGGCGCCCGTGGTGAACGTCAGTGAGGGTGAGGCCCGGAAAAAGGCCGAAGCCTTAATGCGCAAGCTGCAGCCGGAGAAAGCCGGGCAGGTTACCTTCCGCCACACCCGGCGCGAGCTGGGTCCCTGGGCCGAGGAGGGCGGGCCGCTACCGCGGGCGTATACCTTTGAGTTCGCTCGCGTGGTGCACGGTGTGCCGTACCCCGACAACGGTTTCACGGTGACCGTGAACGCCACCACCGGCGAAGTGACGCATTACCATTTGAAGTGGTGGGACACCGTTTTTCCGGAGCCGGAAGGAATCATCGCCCGGGACCGGGCGAACGAGTTGTATCTGGCCGAATGCCCGTTGACCCTGGAGTACACCCAGCTCTACTCCCGGTGGGTGCGGGAACGGGGCATACCGCCCTACTCCCTGGTTTACCGCCTGGAAGGCCGGCCGGACATAATGGTGGACGCCCGGTCGGGGCGGTTGCTCGACCGGCAGGGCAACCCGCTGGTGGAACGGACCAAGGGCTTCGCCGACATCGCCGGGCATCCGGCGGAACGGGAGATACTGCTCTTGGCTGAGGCCGGCATTGTCGCCGGTGACGGCGGGCGGTTCCGGCCTAACGATCCGGTGACCGGTGCCGAACTGCTGAGCATGCTGGTGAACGCATACGGGGGTAACCGCTACCCGACGGTACCGGTGCGGGAGGATGGGTCCGGGTACGATGTGGTTCTCGAAAGGGCCATAGCGATGGGTATTTTGGACAGCCGGGCGGGCTTTGACCCGGCGGCGCCGGTCACCCGTCTGCAGGCGGCGCGCCTGCTGGTCAACGCTCAGGGTTACGGACCGCTGGCCAGGCTTTTTACCCTGTTCCGGTTGGACGCGGCGGACGCGGCCAGGGTGCCCGCAGCCGAGCGCGGATACGCCGCGGCCGCGGCGGGCCTGGGCCTGCTGCCCCTGGAAGACGGGCACTTCCGGCCAGACAGCACAATTACGCGCGGTCAGGCGGCACAGATTCTAGTGCGCGCCCTTTCCCCCTGACCCAGACTGGATAACTGCTCTTCCCACACCCGGCGTTGCGCGCCGGGCTCTTTTTTTGGACCGCAATCGGCCGATCTTTTGCCGGGAACGCCGCTTGGGTTAACATGAACGAAAACGGTCTTGACCTTGCGAGGAAAGGGTGAAAGCGGTGGTCATCAGGCAGGCGCGACCAGGAAGGGTGTTCATCGGGCGGCTGGCCAAGGGGGGCGACCTTCTAGGACTCCTTACCTCAATCTGCGGGCGGGAGAACGTAACCCACGGCGAGGTGCGGGCCATCGGGGCGCTCACGCAGGCGCGGCTGGGTTATTACAATCAGGTTGCACGGGAATACAAGGAAATAACCGTGCCTTCACCTTGCGAAATCGTGTCCCTGGTGGGTAACATTTCCCTGAAGGACGGACGGCCGTTCGTGCACGCCCATCTGGCCGTGGCCGGTGCGACGGGCCGCGTACTGGGCGGACACCTGTTGG
Organism: Firmicutes bacterium UBA3572; assembly: GCA_002375985.1. Classification (GTDB taxonomy): domain Bacteria; phylum Bacillota; class Desulfotomaculia; order Desulfotomaculales; family Desulforudaceae; genus Desulfopertinax. The sequence continues at coordinate 13,553 of DFNH01000029.1, forward strand.
AAGGCTGCCTCGTTTTCGCGGGTGAGTATGTGATCCGGGAACTGGAGGTCAGCCCGCTCTTAGAACGGGCTTACGACGAGGCCACCGGACTGGCCTTGTGGCGGTAAGGACCTGCGAGGGCAACCTGCCCCCGGCTAGATCCCTCAACCCATGCCGTTATGGTCGCCGATCTGCACCAGTTTGCCGTCACGGACGATCACCGGCACCCGGTCGGCACGGTACTTTTTCTTAACCATGTGCCGAGCGTCCAAGTCCACGCTTAGATTGATCTCTTCAAAAGGGACGCCCCGGGTCCGGTATTCTTCCGTTATGCGGCGGCAATAGGGACACCCGGTCTTGGTATAGATGATGGTCTTTGCCATCCCTACCCACCTCCTGGTAATCAATTATAGTATATCCAGGATGAGGAGGGAACCGTTGCGGTGCGATTCGTGCCGAAAACCGTTTTTTTCGGGGTTAAGGCGCACCTGCATCCCGTTCCCAACTTACGGCTACCGCCGGGTTACCGTCTTTTTGTGGGTGGCGGTGTAAAGGGGGCGCAGAATGGGGGTGGTGGGGTCCAGGTTTAGGCGCCAGAGCTTGCCGATCAACGGCAAAAGCTCATTAACCCGTTCCGGAAACACCAGGTAGAAGGAAACGAGCTGAGGAAAGACTGGTAATCGGCGTGGGACTGACATGCGCGTAGCAACTTTCGGGACCACCTCCAGCTACATTTGTCGTGCGTCGGTTTGTTACCGGGGAGGGTTTCGGGGATGCGGGACTACGCCTTGGTCTTAAAAAGTATTATGTCGCCGCCTGGTTCCTCTGGCCCGTACTCGGTATGGCGGCGCTGGGGTTGACTCTCCTGCTGGGCTATGCTCAGGCTCCCACGATCGCCGGACTGGCGGAATACCGAATCAACCGGGTGGGGTTTGAAAAGAAAGTATATAATATAACCAAAGGCCATTATTTGGCCAGGATGGATACTGAACCCTGAGCACCACATTTGGCAGTTTGAAAGGGGAAAAGGACTTGGAACAAGTGATGACGGCCGCAGCTGACCGGGGTGAGGCGCTCGGCCGGGCGATCGAATTGAGCGTACAGCTTCAGGACGCGGTAGCCCGGACGATGGAAGAATTCGAAAAGGTTCCGGCATTCCTCCGGCCGCTGGCACAGAACCGGTTTAAGGAAAAGACGGGGATGAGCGTGGGAGACTGGGCGGGCAGTGCCGACCAACTGGCGGCACTGCTGAAGCGGATGGCGCAGGGAGACCAGGGGGTTTGGGCGGAGTTCAGCGGTGTATACCCACAGTTCAGGGAGGCGATGGTCCGTCTGGGCGATTATTGCCGGGTGGTGCCGGACGAATTGGCGCTCCTGATCAAGGACGGGGACAAGTTGGCCAAGGTCCGGCAGGTAATGGAGGCACGCGAAGGGTTGCTCCGGTCCCTGGTGGCTACGCTGGACGAGGTTTTGGCCAAACCGGATGCCGGGTAGTTTTTCTTTTTTCCAAAGGGGGTGCGGCGGTGCTGACCCAGAGCGAGCAAGACTACGTTGCCGTGCATGCTTATCTTCCCGAGCACTTACCCCAATGCCTGGTACCCTTTGCTGAACTGGAGCCGTTTCTCGCCGCACCTGACCTGTACTACCGTGGCGGCGATACCCTTAGCTTTATCGGTTATCCCCTGGACGGGGAGTTTGACGCCGGGAAGCTGGCGGCATTTCTTCACCGGTTGATCAGGGAACACCGGCCGCCCGACCTCCGGGTAACGGTACCGGAAATACCTCCTCTGCGGGGCTACCGGATCAACCGGCGGGAAGAAAACCACTATTCCCGTCTGGAAGTAGAAAACTTGCGGATTCCGCCCAAGGTGCACAACATGGTGCGGCGCGCCGAACGGGAACTGGAGGTAGCGGTTGGCGGCCCCTTCACCCGTGAGTACCAACGCCTCCCGATCCGGTTCATCCGGCAGAAGGCGCTGCCGAAAGAGACGGCGTTTTTCTTGCACCGTATCCCAGATTATCTGGCCGCCTCCCCGACCGCCGTTTTGGTAGAGGCCCGCAGGCGCGGTAGCGGTGACCTAATCGCCTACGACGTTGCCGAATTAGGCGCGGGGGCATACTGTTTGTACCTGTTTAATATTACTAGTCGGGACGACCGTTACGTTCCGGGGGCGTCGGACCTACTGTTTTATACGCTGGTCGATTTGGCCCGGGAGTGGGGAAAACGGTACATCAACACCGGCCTGGGGATCAACCCCGGCGTGGAACGGTTCAAGTCCAAATGGGGGGCCAAACCCTTTTTGGCGTACTGCTTCATCGCCGCCGTACCCCGACTGTTTTTCTGGCTGTGCGCCGGTTCTTTGCCGCCCGCGGCTGCGACCGGCACATGGTTTACACTCCGGGCCACGCTATAGGCCTGGAGATTCACGAGCCTCCCGTGCTGGGTCCGCCTCCGGAAGAGACGGAGGAAACGCCAGGACAAACGAGATGAAGGCCATCAGAGAGCCGAACACCACCAGGTAGCCCCAGCCCACCAGGCCTGGGGAGAGGGGTCGGGCAACGGCTCCCGGGTGAGGAGCACCAGCAACAAAAAGCCCAGGCCGCCAAACAGGTGCTGATAGGCGGAACTGGCGGTGATGCATAATTCCACCGGTTTGTGGTTTTGCAAGATGGCGCCGGGACCCCAGCTGATGGGTGCCAGCCGGAGGGCAATTATGGCCAAAACACCGGCCCGGGTGCCGGCCGCCCCAGCGTCGGGGCGCTCAACAGACTCACCCCCGCGAAGCCGGTCAGCAGCGCGCCCACCAGTAACCAGGTGGGCGGGCGCCGGTCGAGACAGGCCCCGATGACGGCCACCCAGATGGGCATGGAGCCGACTAGGAGTGCCGCTAAACTGGATTCGGCGCGCTGCTCGGCCCACATCACCAACCCGTTGCCCCCGGTCCACAACAGCAGTCCGGACAGCGCCAGAAGACCAGCTCTTGTTTGGTCGGGCGGATTCGGCTGCTGGTCGGACGTACCCAGACGAGTAGGACCGTCCCGGCCAAGAGCACCGCATGGCCCCCATGGTGAAAGGCGGGAAACCGCCGTCCTCGCCCACGGCGACACGGATCGCCAGGTAGGTATTGCCCCAGACGAAATAAAGGACGACCAGGTCAAGGTAAGCGGCCTAAGTTCCAAAGCGGGAAGGATTGTCGGGTTGGCCGGTTACCGAGGACGTCGGGTGCAAACCGGTTTTCGCCTCCGGCTATTGATTACTTAACGCATTCATTAGTAACAGGAGATACCGCCTGCCACCACCGGAAGGATTTGTTTCGCCTGCCGCTTTGGGTACAATGGGGGAGGAGGAATTAGGTCACCCATGGACGGAAAGACCTGGCTGCGCTATTCCATCAGTATCTGGGATGATCTGGTCAAAACGGCGGAAGAACGCCGGTACGGCCACCCGGCCATGTTTCCGACCGCGCTCACCGATCGCTTGCTCGAAATCTTCGGTCCGGCGGCGGGCGGTCTGGTATTAGATCCGTTTGCGGGGAGCGGCAGCACCCTATGTTCGGCCTGGCGGCAGGGGCGGCCTTCCGTGGGTTTTGAGCTGTCGGCGCGCTTCATCGATTTGATCCGGCAGAGACTGGCGGCCCTGGGGGCGGCAGCCAACGATGCCTATTACCCCCGCCTCATTCAGGACGACAGCCGCCGGCTGGCCGAATATTTGCCGGCGGAATCCGTTGGTCTGTGCGTTACCTCCCCCCCGTACTGGGACATCCTGAACCAGCGGCGTACCGCCGATGGCAAGACCATCCGCAACTACGGCCGTGATTCGCGGGACCTGGGGCGGATCGCCGCTTACGGGGAGTTTCTCCGTGCCCTGCGAGAGGTTTTTGCCGCCGTCCATCACGTTCTGATCCCTGGAGCCTACTGTGTTGTGGTGGTGATGGATGTGCGCAAAAAGGCTGACTTTTACCCGCTGCATATGGACGTCACCGTTACACTCCGGGAAACCGGCTTTGTGCTGGATGACATCATCATTTGGGACCGGCGCCAGGAATACAACAACCTGCGGCCTCTGGGCTATCCCCACGTCTTCCGGGTTAACAAAGTTCACGAGTTCATTCTGATCTTCCAGAAGCGTACTTAAACTCCCAAACCCCAAAGTCGCCCTGCTCAAAATACTGAACGAGATCCAGCCCGGTCACCGTGGCCTGCGCGGGCAGGTCGGAATTAATGAATTCCTTGTAGTGGCTTCGCTCCAGCCACTCGATGAGGGCATAGCGCAGCCGGTAGCGACCGGGGGCGTAGTCGATGACCACCACCCGTTCGTCGGCCAACCGGGCGACGCGTGACAGAAGCAGTTGGCGGTCCACCGGAGGGAACACGTGCAGCAGGAAAGCGGTAAACACGTAGTGAAACGTGCCGTAGCGTTCGGTGGTCAGGTCGAAGGCGTTTTCTTGACGGAAGGTAACGTTGGTGACCCCGCGCGCGGCGGCCTTCCGCGCGGCACGTGCGAGCATCTTCGCGGCAAAGTCGATGGATACCACCCGCCGCATGACCGCAGCCAGGAGAATGGTCAGGTTACCAGTGCCGCAGCCTACCTCCAGCGCCGACTTGCCGGGTTCCAGGTTCAGGCGTCGTAATATTTTGCGGTACGGTTTGATGTTGTGACGGGCGAAGATATCGTAAACCGGCACGATACGGTTGTAGAAACTGGCCGGGGTCTGTCCGTTGTGCTTCACGGTTGGTCCTCACTCCCGTTGTCCTAATCCCCGGGCGTCCAAGGATCGGTGTTAATGCTGCCCAATTCGTTGCCGCGTCACTCGGTTCCTGCTCGTGACCGCAGGCGACAAAATTTTTGCCTTGATTTATGAACCCGCCGGGGCTTGTCGCGTGTCATGTTAGGTAGCTGCTTGCGGAAAAACAGGCGGGTGGTGCCCTTAGAACCAACGGTCCTCGTCGGGATCAATACCGGCGAATGAGCGTGGCTACGGCGGGGAGCGTCAGCAGGATCAGAATCACCAGCCCCACGTCCTGACTTATGTGGTTGCCCTGATGCTGCACGCGGCCTTGTTGGTCTATCTTTACCTCACCGGAAGGTTGGATGATCTTAAGAAATTAACACCTGCGTAGGCCAAACCGATTCCTTCCTAAAAGATTGTCTGGACAGGAATCGTATGCCTTGCCTGGACGTCTATTTATCATGTAAGGTATATATAAAGTACAGGTTAACAATGGGCAAGGTGGGTTATCTTGGAGTATCCGGCTTCGAGACGCGACGGCAGCCGAAAAAAAAGAATCAACCCGTTGTGGCGGCAGTTGGCTGTGATCCTGGTGCCGGTGGTTCTGTGGGCGGGTCTTTTGTATGGGGCCTATTATTACGCCACCGACTACATCAACAAGGTCGTGCGCCATGTTGAGCAGACGAACGCCCTCCAGGTACAGGTTTTGGAAGACCGGCTGGATGCCATTCAGTTCGAGTTGGCGCAGATGAAGGAGGCCCTGGCCGATGCTGACCAGGTATTGGCCCGGTCGGAACAGACGCGGGAGGCACTGCACCAGCGCATCAACGACTTGGACCGCCAGTTGGAGCGGCTGGAGGAAAGCCTGAACGTGCTGAGGAAGTCGCCCGATGTATCGCGTTAACCTATTTTTCCTATTTCTTCTGGCGCCGTTGCTCGGGGCGGCACTGGCCGTTTCCTCCTTTGACCAGGCCACTGCCGGACTCGTTCTGCCGGCCGATCGGCTTCAACCGGCTGTAGAGAAGCTCCACCGTGAAGTGCACCACTTGCAGCACGCCCTTGGTTTGGTGCGTGAGTCTCTGGTGGAGCAGGAGGCGCAGTACGCAGAGCAGCAGCGTATCCTGCAGGCTTTGGCCGAAAAGAGTGCGCAGCATCAGCGCCTCTCTGATGACATTTATGAACAGCATATTCTGGCTAGGTTGGGGGCGCCGATCCGGGTGCACCGTTCGGCGCGGGTGGAGGTAAAGGTATTTGAACTTAAAGGTCTTGGTTACCGCGGCTACATTGCCAAGGTAAAACCTTTTGATCCGGCGGTGTTGCGGGTGACTTACCGGCCCGGGCCGGGTGAGACTCCCAGTGCCGCGGTCCGGCGCACCGGCGCGATTTTCGGTGTCAACGGTGGCGGCTTTTACAAAGCGCCCGGCAGCGGGGGCGAGATCCACACCTTGCCCATCGGGAACACTATGATAGACGGGCAATTGGTCGGCGGTTTTCAGCCGTTACGCGGTGAGGAACTGTTCTTTGTCGGCTTCGACGACCGGGGGCGGCTGGTAGGGGGCGTTTTCCACGACCGGGACGCACTATTGCGTACCGGTGCGCGGCAGGGCGTGAGTTTTATTCCTATTCTGATCCGGGATCGCAAGCCGCTGCCGATTCCCGAGCAGTGGCGCAATCAGCGGCAGCCGCGCACCATTATCGGTGAGTACGCTAACGGCGATTTGATTTTCATTGTGGTGGACGGGCGCCAGGCCGACTGGTCCAGCGGGGTGACCCTGGAGGACCTGCAGATTAGCTTGATCGAGTTTGGGGTCATCGACGCCTACAACTTAGACGGTGGGGGTTCCAGCGTCTTCGTCTTCAACAACGAGGTCTTGAACCGCCCGTCCGACGGACGCGAACGGGTCATGGCCACGAGCATCGTGGTGCTGCCTTAGCATCGCGTAGCATGACTTGGCTGTCCTGGAGCCAGCCCCCGGTTGCCTGGGGGGCTTTCTTTGGAATGGCGAGCAATTAGGATTGTTTGTCGTTAATAATAAAAACAGGAATTAGCACAGTCAATGGTGAAAAGAAAGTGGTGGCAATAGTAGAGCACTTCGGGTAGGATGGGAAAATGGCTTGATTCAGGACTATTGCCGTCAACCTGTCTAGGGAAAGCGGGCGAAATGTCGAGGTTATCGAGTACGGCCTCAAAGTCGGCCTGTACAATCTGGCCGCGTTAACCGGCGTCGCCGGCGTGGGCTGGGCGGTCGGGGTGTTACCTTACGCCATGGTCGCCTATGTCGCCTCCGGGACCATGCGGCTGGCCGGCGGCGGGGGGCACACCACCACGCCGGTGCGCTGCATCATTCTAACCAGCGTCCAGTTCGGCCTGGTAGGGCTGATCGGCTATCATGTGGGTCCCCTATTGGCCGGAGTGCCGCTCCAGGTGCTCTCGGCGGGCATATTCTTGTTCCTGCTGTACGCAATACTGCGGTTTGCGCCCCGGGATACGCCGAACAAACCGATCGGCCCGAAGCGGGGGCGCAGGTTGAAAAAATGGGCCGTAACCGTCTGGGCGTTTTGGGCCGGGGTGATCGCTTGGGCGCAGCTTGCGGGGGTTTCCGCGGCGTTGGTGCTCCCGGTGCTCTTGGGACTGGGGGTTCAGGGCCTGGCCCTGGTGTCCGGATGCCAACCAAAACAATGTGAGGGATGTGAGAATCAATGAAGAGAGCTCTTTTCGTACTCTTGGCCGCGGCGGCTACCTGGATGGCCCTGATCAGTACCGCTGTTGCCTGTAATTGGAACTGGTATGAACCAGAAGTTCCGCAGGGACTGTGTGAGCGCCCATGATAGATGCAGCAGTCCTGTACGTTTACGGCTGGATTGAAACCCTAACATTGGCATTGTTGTGTTTGGCCCTGCTGGGGGCAGCCTGGAAAATGCCTAAAGTACTGCTGGTTACTACCATAATGTTTGCCGGCATATTTGTGGCGCGCAGCCTGCCTCTGGTGTTCGGAGCCCACACCGTGTTGGCCATTATTGTTCTGGCGCTGCTGGTGTCCGTCTTTTTTTCCATCTCCATCGGCCGGACCCTGGTGGCGGCCAGTCTCAGCCTTATTGTGCTGATCGTGATTGAATTAACCGTGATGGCTATTGTAAGAAGCTTTGCCGATGTTGACCTGGATCCGGTTTTGTGGCTCTTGGGCCGGCTGCCGATTGTGGTGCTCCTCCTGGCGGCGGCGCTGCTGGTGCGCCGCCAAAAACTGACGCTTCCCCCTGGCAGGGTCGCCGGCAGGGAACGCGGAGCATAGGTTGCTATGCCCGCGTTCTTGGGATTGGGGGACGATTATGAAAAGCGGCCTGGAGGCCGACCGCATCTTTGAGCACTATGTCCGCGAAATCACCGAGCTCTCCTGGGGTGCCCATTGCTTGCTATTGCTGGCCTGTGCCCTCCCCTTGTTCTCGTTGCTTGTCGGGGACACACAGGTCGATTCTTTCCCCGGTTATGCCAGACAGATCGATCTCGCGCTGCCCACCCTGGGCTGGGTGTTGCCTCTGCTGGCCTTGCTGGTTTTTCTCCGCCTGCGCTGGGCCCGGTTCCCAAACGCAAGACCAGCGGGCCTGGAACAGGTCATCCTGCTCGGTGTGCTCGTTATCTGCGTCTGTGTGCTCGTGCTGACGCTCGGGCAGGGGATGATGTTCCTGGCCCTGGTTCCGGTCATCATCCTTAGTCTGAACTACGGGAAGCGGGTGGGAATGATCGGCGCCGGCGTTCTGTGTGCCCTGATGTCGGGGTACGTCTACCTTTCGGATGACCTGACCTACTCGGAGATCTTTTTTGCTTCCGTGATCGTTCTGCTGTCCGCGGCCTATCTGGTCGGCGGTATTACCGAAATGAACCGGAACCTCGCCAGCGAACTGGACCGGCAGCGGGCGGCTTTGAAAAACCTGCTTGACGGGCTCCCGCTGGGCATCTGCGTGGTGGACGAGTCGGGAAAAGTGACCTACCGCAACCCCCACATCGGCGAAGTTGAGGACCGGCTCTGCGCGCTGTTGGCGGCGTCCCCGCACGACCTGTACGACCCGGCCAAAGTGGATCCGGGCGTTGTTACGGGTGTCGAGCTCGAGTTCGAGGGCCGGCATTACCGCGTGTGCCGGACCGTGCAGCGTTCCGAAAGCGGGGAAAACACGGTTTTCATTCTGGAAAACGTCTCCGAAACCTGGCGGCTGGAACAGGAAATCCGCCGGTCTTCGTACCTGGCGTCCGTCGGCGAAATGGCGGCGGGCGTCGCCCATGAAATTCGTAACCCCCTCACTGTAATCAGGGGATACGTACAACTGCTTGCGGAGAAAGAGGGCGAGGGCATGGCCGCCCTGAAACCCTATTTTCGAGCCGTGCTTGACGAAATCGACCGCCTGGCCCGAATCGTCCAAGATTTTCTTAATCTGGCCCGGCCGCAGGCGATGCGTAAGGTGCCGTTGGATCTGAATGAGTTGCTGACCGGCGTGCGGCGGTTCCTCGAAACCGAGGCCCTCCGGCGGGACGCGCATCTGGAGATGGAACTGGACCCGTCCCCCGTGCAGATAAACGGGGATCCGGCCAAGTTGACGCAGGTCGTATTTAACTTGGTTGGTAACGCCTTCGAGGCTGTCGGTCAGGGCGGGAAAGTGTGGGTGCGCACCTACCAGCGCAATAACTGTGCCTTCCTGGAAGTGGCGGACAACGGACCGGGGATTCCGGAGGAACTGCGCGAGAAAGTGTTCACGCCCTTCTTCTCCACCAGGGAAACGGGCACCGGCCTCGGCCTGGCGATTTCCCGGCGGGTGTCTCTAGACCACGGGGGGACGCTTACCTGCCGTTCCGAACCCGGTGACACCCGGTTTATCCTCCAGATTCCCA
>DFNH01000013.1:0-3844 GCA_002375985.1 Firmicutes bacterium UBA3572
CACACTTTTTAGCTTAGAGCCGCCCATTCTTTTGCCCCCGGAGACTTTGCCGGTCCCCCCACAGTGCGGGCAGGTGGTGAGCAGCAACTCCGACAGGCTCGGGTGCACCTTCTTGCGGGTCAGTTCCACCAGTCCCAGCCTGGTCAACCCCATGATGTGGGTGCGCCGCCGGTCCCTCTTGATCTCTTCGGCCAAGACCTCAAGGACACGATTCCGGTGATCGTCCCGGTTCATATCAATAAAGTCAATAATAATGATGCCGCCCAGGTTGCGCAAACGGAGTTGACGGGCAATCTCCACCGCGGCGTCCAGATTGGTCTTGAAAACGGTGTCCTCCAGGTCGACACGCCCGGTATAACGTCCCGTGTTCACGTCGATTACGGTCAGCGCCTCGGCCTGGTCGAAAATCAAGTACCCGCCACACCGTAACCAAATCTTGCGCTGCAGGGCCTTGTTTACCTCCTGGTTCACATTGTAAATATCGAAAATGTCCGGCTGGTCGTCCCAGAAAACCCGGTTTTTGAGCTGGGGGTTTACGGTGTCCAGAATAGTCAGGGCCCGCGCGTAGGCGGCAAAGGAATCGAGGACCAAACGCTCGACCTCCTCGGTGAACAGATCACGGATAATCCGGGGCAAAAGCCCACATTCGCGGTACAAAAGCGCCGGGGCGGTGGTACTTTGCTCCCGTTTCTGAACATCCTTCCACAGTTTCTCCAAAATGCTCAGATCATCCCGCAAGGCTTCCTCCGAAGCTCCCCGGGCTGCGGTACGTACAATCACCCCCATGCCGTCGGGCCGAACGCGCTGCGCGATTTCACGTAGCCGCTCCCGTTCTGCCTCGTCCTCGATGCGCCGGGAAATGCCAACGTGGTTGACCATGGGCATCAGCACCGTGTAGTGCCCGGGAAGGTTCACCCGCGTGGTCACGCGCGGCCCCTTGTTGCCCAAGGGATCCTTGGCCACCTGCACGATCACTTCCTGCCCGGGGTGCAAAAGTTCTCTGATTTCCGGCGCGTTTTGGCCCGACCGGGACGTCAGCGGCAGTACATCATTCACATACAAAAAGGCATTTCGTTCCAGCCCCACGTTCACAAAAGCCGCCTCGATCCCCGGCAAGACGTTTTCCACCTGCCCCTTGAAGATGCTACCCACCAGACAGATCTCCTCGTCCGGTTCGATGTAAACCTCCATCGGTACCCGGTTCTCCAGCAGGGCCACCCGGGTTACGTTGTCCCGGGTGCTGACAATGATCTCTTTTCTAACCATCGACGTCACCTTTCATATCCCAGAGGAGCCGACCGTCGCCCCCCAGCAGAGCAGTGCGCAAGAAGACAAATACATCCGGCAAAAGCGGCAATTCACGGCCCAGGGCGGCGATAACCTCATCCGGCCGCACGTTGCCGGCCGAGCCGGCCTTCAACTCCATGGTCAAATAAAGCTTGCCCCCTTCTAGACGGGCGGCAAGGCTGTGAATGCCCGGTCGGATGTTCTTACGCCGTAACCCCTTGGCGCTTTGCCGTTCCACGGTGATCTCCCCGCAGGCCAGGAAACGCTCAAGCCCCGCAGCCACAGTCTCCTGGTCCATTCCTTCCGGCGCCTCCCCCACCGCCAGGTAGCGGTTTCGCTGCACCAGGCTCATCAGAGAAGGACCTTTGGCCACCGCCTGCGCCCGGTACGGAACCAACCCACCGGGCATATTTTCCCGAAGCCGGTCAAGCACCTCCGCGGGATCCAATTCTTTTTCCAGTTCAAAATCGACATACTCCCGGCAGCCGCTCATGCCTACGGCCAGGGGTGCCGCAAACGTTATCTTCGGTCGCGGGTTAAATCCGCTGCTGTAGGCCAGAGGCAGGCTGGCTCTTCTCGCCGCACGTTCGAAGGCGCGCATCACGTCCAGGTGTGAAACGTAGCGCGCCGGCCCCTCCTGGCGGTAAGCGATCCTAACCCGGTACATCTTTGCCTACCCCCAGGAGCCGGGGGACAATGTCCAGGTTCGGGCACACCCCGCAGCCGACACAGGCCTCATCGCGACAATCTTGGGTAATCTCGCCCGCCAGGGCGCGAACGTGTTCGGCGACCAAAAAATCCCGGTCGACGCCGGTTCCCAGATGATCCCACGGCAAAACGTCCTCATACCGGTATTTTCGGTAGGCGTACGCACCGGGTTCCACCCCCACCGCGGTGAAGGCCTGCAGCCACCGGTCAAATTGGAAGCACTCCCGCCAGCCGTCCAGACGACAACCCAATTCGACCGCCCGCCGTAGAACCGGCGCCAGCCGCCGGTCACCACGGGCAAAAACGGCCTCCAGAAAACTGGTTTCTGGATCGTGCCAGCGGTACACCAGGCCTTTGCCCTTGAGCCGGTCCTGAAGGAAACGCTGCCGCTCCCGGAGCACTTCCAGCGGCGCCTGAGGTTCCCACTGGAACGGGGTGTGCGGCTTGGGCACGAAAGACGAAGTGCTGACGGTTACGCTGAGCCGCCCCTTGGGCACCCCGCATTCCCGGCCCTTCGCCAGAACCAGCCGGGCCAACTTCGCAATTCCCTCCACATCGTCTATTGTCTCCCCCGGCAGACCCAACATGAAATAAAGCTTTACGCGCAACCACCCCGCCCGAAAGGCCGCCTCCACCGTCCGGAGCAGGTCTTCCTCGGCAACCTGCTTGTTGATCACGTTTCGCAGCCGCTGAGAGCCGGCCTCCGGCGCAAACGTCAGGCCGGACTTGCGCACCTCCTGCACCGCCCGCGCCAGTTCCACCGCAAACGCATCCACCCGGAGTGAAGGAAGCGACACACTGACCCGCTCATCCCGGTACCGTTCCACCAGCGTCTCCAGCAGTTTTTTAATCGCCGAATAGTCGGTAGTACTCAGGGAGGCAAGCGACAATTCGTTGTAGCCGGTATGGCGCACCAGCTCCTCGGCCTGAGCCAGCAGTGTCTCCAGACTTTTCTCCCGCACGGGGCGGTAAATGGCGCCGGCCTGGCAAAAACGGCAGCCACGCGTACACCCGCGAAAAACCTCCAACACGGCCCGGTCGTGCACCGTTTCCAGGTAGGGCACTATGGGCCGCACCGGGAAAGGGGCGCGGTCCAGGTCGCGAACCAGCCTTTTGGAAACCCGTACCGGGACACCGTCCACCCGGGGCACAACCCGCTCGAGCCTTCCGTCCGCCGCATACTCGGCCCGGTAAAACCGGGGGACGTAGACCCCGGGGATTTGGGCCAAAGCACGGAGCAATCTTTCGCGGTCTGCGCGTCCGTACCGCCGCAACGTATCTACCAGGTCGTGCACCGCCTCCTCGCCTTCCCCCAGAAACACCGCGTCCAGAAAGGGAGCCAGCGGCTCCGGATTGTAGGCACAAGGACCACCGGCCACCACCACCAAGGGCATCTCACTGCACCGATCTTGGGACTCCAGAGGAATTCCCGCCAGATCAAGCATATTTAGCACATTGGTGTAGCTGAGCTCATACTGTAGCGTAAAGGCTATGACGTCGAAATCCCGGAGCGGGCGTTGCGATTCCAGGCTGAAAAGCGGCAGACCGTGGGCACGCATCTCGCCTTCCATGTCGGTCCACGGGGCAAAGACACGTTCCATCAAAGCATCGTCCCGGCTGTTCACCACGTGGTAGAGAATATGCAAACCCAGGTGGGACATACCAACCTCATACACATCCGGGAAGGCAAACGCGATGCGGACCGGCACCCGGCGCCAGTCCTTGACAATCGCGTTTAGCTCACCGCCCACGTAGCGGGCCGGTTTCTCCACCCGGGCTAAAATCCGTTCCAAAAGGGTCATAGAGGCCTCCGCAAATGTTTTAGAATACAGAATTCAGAAGTCAGAAG
>DFNH01000013.1:4162-4989 GCA_002375985.1 Firmicutes bacterium UBA3572
ATACAGAATTCAGAAGTCAGAAGATACTCATTCCGCTCAGCTTCTGGATTCTAAATTCTAGATGGGTCAATTCTCTCCCCAAAGTATATCCCGAAAGCTAAACCACTTTTTCGTCATTCGCGGCCGGCATTTAAAAACCCTTTTTTAGGCGCTCCAAGGGTGTATGCGCCCCCTCTTCCAACAGTACCCGGATTACCTCCGTTTCCCCCACGATTCCGGTATACTGGCCCTGCCTGTCCACCATATACACCAAATGATAGCGCTGGGGCACAAACTGCTGGGTAATGCGCCAGACCGGCACCTCACCGCGGGCCACCAAGACCTCTCCGGGCATAACCCCGCATTTCTCCAGGTCCCGGTTCTTGGAAGCCAGGTGCTGGACATAAAGGTAAGGCGCCTCCATTTTCTGACGGCGGGCAGCGTAGAACAGAAACAACCCGGTGGCGATGATATCCAGTCCGGTCCAGTGTCCCATCAAACCAAACGTGCCCAGGGTAACCATCAGCACCCCCCAGAACTGCCCGCAAACGGCCAGCCGGTGGGTAGCCGCCGGGAGGTTCATGTATTGGGCCAAGTACGCCCGGAAAACCCGGCCGCCGTCCAACGGTAATCCGGGCAGGAGGTTAAAAAGGAAGAGCATCAGGTTGCACTGGATAAAAAACGGCCCCCACACTTCGTGCCAGATGCCGTAATGGCCCAGCCCCAAAGCCAGAGCACAAAGGGCGAGGTTCATCAGTGGCCCGGCCGCCGCCACCACCATTTCCTTGCGTGGTTCCACGACCAGAGCGCTACTCATCCGGGCCACCCCGCCGAAAGGCAGGAGCTCG
>DFNH01000013.1:5292-43172 GCA_002375985.1 Firmicutes bacterium UBA3572
CCCCCCCCCGGCCCCCCCCGCCGAAAGGCAGGAGCTCGACTTCGCTGACCGGGATGTCTCTACGGCGCGCCATCCATACATGGGCCAACTCGTGTAAAAAAACCACGGCAAAGGCTACCAGACCCTTGCCGAGCACTCCGGCGGCAAAGTAGACTCCTAATAGTGCCAAAAACCAGTTGTTGATCGAGAACTGAATCCCCTTAATCCGGCAAATGCGCACCCAGACCGCCCCTCCCCCGCGTGCCTCTGTTGCCTGCCAACAGGTCGGTCTAGGACCGGTTTTCGGCGGTACCGAACCGGATCAGGGGATCAACCAGTTCACCTTTTTCACGGTATTCAAAATGCACGCCCGGTCCCGGGAAATCGCCTTTGGTACCAACCTCTGCCAACTGCTGACCCTGTTCAACCCAGTCCCCCTTTTTTACCATCACGTTTTCCAGTTGGGCGTAAAGGGTGTACGTCTCGTCACCGTGATCCAAGAGTACGTACCGACCGTAGGTGGGGTTTTCACCCACCTGAACCACTCTTCCGGCCATGACCGCCCGGACCGGCGTTCCGGCCGGAGCGGCAATGTCCAAGCCGGGATGAAACCATTCCCGGTTGTTGAGCGGGTCCTTGATCCAGCCAAACTCACGGACTATGGTGTCCTCAACGGGCAGCGCAAGTTCGTCCCACGGACCCAAGGCCATTTGGGCTTCGTCTCCGCTCTTCGGTGTTCTGGTATCCAGGAAAGGAATATCCACACTAACGGTCTGCAAGCCCAGGCGCACTACCCGATCCACCACCGGTTGATAATCCCAGTCCGTGGTCAGTACGTACCGAAGACCCTCGCGCACCTGCACGCCCCACGGAGCCTGGGTTTCCCGAATCACCAGGAAAGCCAAGAACACCGCCGCGGCCGCCACTACCCGCAACAACCACTTTCCGCGGCCTGTCGTGCGGGGCCGCGGGCCCGGAGGCGGTAAGGGCCAGTCCAGTCTTTTCTCCCGCGCGAATAATCTCACCTCGTTCTCCTCCCCTGCATTTAGGTAGACTACTGAAAAAGTAACCCTAATGAACGGCGTGCTGTACCGGGGCAAACAGTTTCAACAGAAACCAGGTAGTACATCATATGCAGTCATTATCCATAAAATGACAAGCCGTTTACGGATGTTTGGGGAGGCAGTTTATTCCAGGTGGGTAGCGTGGGTTTCCCGGGGCCGGATACCAGGAACAATCCTCTTAGTCAACTCCGCGGGAGCAAATACCCGTTGCATAACCGTCCGCTTATCCAGCCGGACGATGATCAGAGCCCCCAGCGGGCGCAACAAGGGCCGGACGGACCGCTCCAGGGGTACGGCCAGACGTATCAGCAACGGACCGGCCCAAGGAGGTATGAAGACACAAGCGTCCCAAGAAAGCACAGTTTCACCGGTGTTCTCCCGCAGCAGAGTTGTGAGGTCCCGGAGAGAGTAAAAGGTGGCCTGCGCAAAAATGCCGCCACGCCGCCGTGCCCGCCGACGGCGCCACCAGGCCCAGGGACTCCAGGCGTTAAGGACGGCGACCATCAGACTGCCCCCTGGTTTGACCACGCGCCAGAGTTCCCGGACCGCGGCGCCGGGGTTGGTGGTAAACTCGAGGACCGTGAAGGCCACCACCAGGTCAAAAGCGGCGTCCGGGAAAGGCAGTTTTTCCACATCGGCATGAAGAAGCGTAACGTTGCGCAACAGGCGCGTACGGTCCCGCGCCTTTTTCAGCATAGCGGGTGAAATATCCACCCCGGTTACCATAAAACCTTTCCGGGCCAGTTCCGCGGTCAGCCGGCCGGTCCCACAGCCGGCGTCCAGGACCCTGGCTCCCGAAACGGGACGCATCAACCGGAAAAAAAGTTCCTTCTCCAGTGCCTCGACCGTCCGCCCCAGCGGCGTTTCGTACCACGCGTCGTAGGTGTCGGCCATCCGGTCAAAGTTTGCCATGCGACCACCTAAAACACAATCACCTGGCGGCGCAACCATACGTTGCACAACAGGCCCAGCGCCGCCAACGTAACGATCATGGAATTGACACCGTAACTAAAGAGCGGCAGCGGCAGGCCGGTGACCGGCATGATCCCGATGGCCATACCCACGTTGGTCAGGACGTGAAAGGTGAGCATGGATACAATCCCGGCCGCCAGCAAAGTCCCGAACTGATCCTTGGCCTGGGCGGCGATCCTGATACCGCGGTAAACCACAATGAAAAAAAGGGTTAGCAAAACGACTACCCCGACGAAGCCAAATTCTTCCGCCAGTACCGAAAAGATGAAATCGGTGTGTTGCTCCGGTAAAAAATGCAACTGGTTCTGGCTGCCGCTAAAAAGGCCCCGGCCCCAGAGTCCGCCCGCCCCAATAGCGATCTGGGACTGGATCATATGATATCCGGCCCCTTGGAAATCGGCCCAGGGGTCCAGGAAAATGGTCAGGCGGGTAATCTGGTAATCCTTAAGCGGTATCCACACGCCATAGTTCAAGTGCGCCCAGATCCAAGCAATCACGGCCCCTAGGCCGCCCAACGTCACCGCTCCCAGCACCAGTGGCCGCGCCCCCGCGATGTAGAGCATACCCACGGTGATGGCAACGAACACCAACGCCGTACCCAGGTCCGGCTGGGCCAAGATCAACAGGGTCGGTAAGCCCACGTAAGCGAAGACAGGCAAAAGATCCCGGAACCGCTCCAAACGGCCTTCGCGCTCGGTGAGAAAGGCCGCCAAGCCGATGATCACCGCCAGCTTGGCAAATTCGGACGGCTGAAACAGGAACGAACCGATCTGTATCCACCGCTGGGCACCCATCGCCGCGTGGCCAACCAACAGCACCGCCAGCAGCATCCCCAGGTTAACAACGTAAACCAGCCTTGTGTACTTGGTCAATTCTTCGTAACGCCAAAACAGGAAAAACAAAAATGTGCCGGTTCCCAGTGCGATCCCCAGCAGCTGTTTCCAGACAAAACCAAGGTTGGGCTCGCCAGGCACACTGGTCACCTGGGTGGCGCTAGCAATAGTGACCAACCCCAGCCCGACGATCGCCACCGCGGCCAGGATGAGGGTATAGTCCAGGTTTCTCAGAATTCTGCGGCTGCGGATAATGTGGCAACACCCCGGTTTTTAGCTCGTGTACCTTAATCATTATAAGAATTTCCGGGGTACAAAAAAAGGGGCTCAAATCCCCCCTCTCCTCAAGCCAAATGCGCCACCCTTTTCATCTTCTTCACCGGGATGCTGGCCACCAGGGCCACCTGGTTGTCAGCGCGCTCGAGGGTGACATCGAGTCCTTTTTCGTCTATCTCCATGTATTTTGAAATGACCTCAACCATGTCGTTCTTTAAAAGCTGCAGTAATTGTGGAGAAACGTCGGCCCGATCGTGAACGAGTACCAGACGTAACCGCTCTTTGGCTACGTCTTTACTACCCGGACTCTCCCTGCCGAGAAGGCGGGCCAGGAAATCTAGCACTTCGGTTCCTCCTTCCTTTGGGTGACGTTATCCTAACCCCATAATTTTCCGCAACCGACTCAAGAAGCCTTCCCGGTGATCAAAATTCATCAACGGCACCGGCTCGCCCAGCATCCGGCGGACGATGTGTCTGAAGGCGCGCCCGCTGATGGAGTCCTCGTCAGTCACCACCGGCTCACCCCGGTTGGTCGCCACCACGACCCGCTCATCGTCCGGAATTACGCCCAGCAATTCCAGCCCCAGAATGTCGTGCATATCTTCCAGGGTCATCATGTCGCCCCGTTGGACCATTTGTACTCGCAGACGGTTGATAATTAGCTTCGGGTCGTGGATCTCGGCCTTGGCTTCCAACAACCCCACCACCCGGTCGGCATCACGTACCGCAGCCACCTCCGGCACGGTAACCACGATCGCCTTCTCGGCCCCCGCCACGGCACTTTGAAAACCCTGTTCAATACCCGCCGGGCAGTCGATAATCACATAGTCAAAGTGTTCCCGCAACTGCGCGCAAATGTTTTGCATATCTTTCGCCGTTACCGCGGACTTGTCCTTGGTTTGGGCGGTAGGCAGCATAAACAACTCTTCAAACCGGCGGTCCTTGATCAGGGCTTGCCGCAGGCGGCACTTCTCTTCGATTACATCCGTCAGGTCGAAAACGATACGGTTCTCCATCCCCAGCACCACGTCTAGATTGCGCAGACCGGTGTCGGCATCGACCAGTACCACTTTATGGCCCAACATGGCCAGCCCACAGCCGATGTTGGCCGTTACCGTCGTTTTGCCAACCCCTCCCTTGCCCGAAGTCACTACGATAACTTCGCTCATTTGTCAAGTTCCTCCCTTGGCCTCTATTTTTTGCCCTGACGCTCCCCGCCGGGCGGGAAGGCTTCGATAACCACAGTACCGTCTCTTACCCTGGCGATTTCCGGTTGGTTGGGGTTAAAATCTTCCCCGTCCGGTGACCGGGCGATATAGTTGGCGATGCGCAACTGGGTGGGACGCAGCCGGAAAGCCACGATCACCGCCTGTTCGTTACCAGCAGCGCCCGCGTGTACGGTGCCCCGCAGCACCCCCATAACAATCACGTTACCCCCGGCGGTCACCTGGGCCCCTGGATTGACGTCGCCGAGAACCACCACGTTCCCTTCAAAATTGATACTCTGACCCGAACGAAGAACACCATCCACCAGCATCGTCGGGACATCCTTGGCACCGCCGAGTACGTGCTGCATGGCCATTCCTCCACCTCACCGTCTGGTTAAATCATTTCTACGGCCAAAAACCAAATCCTGCTAAATAATTGTGGTGTTTACCTGTTATTTTGCCGAATAATATCCGCAAAAGCCTACACATGCGGTAGTTAATAACCGTTTTCGGCAAAGAACTCTCTTATTCAAAGCCGCCTTCAGGTCTCCCCCGGGTTATGGGTCCCGGTCACCGCTTCCTCGGCGGAAGTCACAGGTTCACCGGCCGGCGGCGACAGAAGATATTCGTTGCCCGGACTGCCGGCGCCGGTTTCCGGCTCCGTGCTGCCGGTTGGCGACTCCCGCGGCCCTTCCGGTTCGGATACCCGTGGCCGCGGCTCGATCCGTGCAGGCGCCACTCCTCGACTTTCCGACGTTTGGTCGGCCTCTTCCTCGTCTTCTGTCAGAAAACCGAAATAGGCGTCCATAATTCGCCGTGCTACCGGCGCAGCTATTCTGCTCCCCTGCCCACCGTGTTCCACCACCACGGCCACCGCGATTTCCGCCTCTTCATAAGGCGCAAAGCCCACGAACAGCGCGTGGTTGTTCTTGTGCAGAACCTCGGCGGTACCGGTTTTTCCGGCCGTGGGTAGCGGAAAGTCGTAAAAAGAACCGTAAGCCGTGCCGCCGGGCTGGTTGACCCGGAACATACCCTCCCGGATCAGCGCCAAGTGCTCCTCAGATACCGGCACCCGGTGACGCAACTCCGGCCCAAACTCCTTGACAATCGTACCGTCCGGCGCCACGATACGCTGCACCAGGTAAGGCCGGTAGAGTTTTCCGCCGTTGGCGATGGCCGCCACGTAATTGGCCAGTTGGAGCGGGGTATAGCTGTGGATCCCCTGGCCAATGGCCATGTTCAGGGTATCGTAATCTCGCCAGACCAGATCCCAGGCATAACGGTCGTATTGGGCCTGAATCCGGGCCAGTTCCTGCTGTTTTTCCTTTTGGAGTTGGTCTCGTGCCTCCCCGGTAGCCATGGCGACCTTTGTCCGGTACCGTTCCTCCACCGCCTCGAACTGGGGACCGAAACGCCGGTCCAGTTCGGCCTGAACCACCCTACGCTTGTACTCGGCGGTAGGTACCACGCCGGCCACTTCACCAGGCAATTCGATACCGGTCCGTTCGCCCAGGCCAAACTCCCGGGCAAACCGGGCCATAATTTCCGGTCCCGTTTTGAGCCCCACCGTCCAAAAATAGGTGTTACAGGATACCTGTAGCCCCTTAACCAGATCCACCGTACCGTGTCCGGCCGGGTTCCAGCAGTTATAGCGCCGCTCGTGGTAGAAATAACCAGGGCAAAACACCGTGAACTGCTGGTCGATCTTGCCGGTCTCCAACGCCGCCGCGCCCACGACCATCTTAAAAGTGGAACCGGGTGGATAGGCACTTTGAATCGCCCGGTTAAGAAACGGCTGGTCGGGAGCATTCATCAGGGCGTGGGCCTGCGCGGGGCTCAGGTCACCGGCAAAGACACTCGGATCGTAGGCCGGGTAGCTAGCCAAGGCCAGGATCTCACCTGTGCGCACGTCGATGACCACCGCCGAAGCGGCCTGGGAGTCGCTATTCCCCATTTTCTGCGCCTCCGCCACCGCCCAGGCCAATGCTTCCTCGGCCGCCAGCTGAACCTTCAGGTCGATGGTTAGGATCAGGTCGTTTCCCGGAACGGGATCCTTGATACCCAGGCTGCGCACCGGGCGGGCGTAGGCATCCACCTCCACCTGCCGGGCCCCCTTAATCCCACGCAACATCCTTTCCTGGGTGTTTTCCAAACCGGCCTGCCCGAAAGCGTCACCCATACGGTAACCGTCTTCCCGGTGCCTTTCCAATTGTTCAGGCTGGATTTCCCGGACATAGCCCAACACGTGGGCCAGGGTACTGCCGAAGGGGTACTCCCGCATCGGCTCAAGGTCAATCACCACGCTGCGGAGAAGGTCATCCAGCTGTTGTTCCTCTATGCGGGAAACAATTTCCAGGGGGACATCCCTGGCCAAGCGGATCGGTTCATACCGGCGCGGAGATTGTTTCGCAATGGCCTCCCATAGTTCCTCCGGGGTCCGGTCCAGAATGACAGACAGCTTTTCCACCACCGGCTCCAGTTCATCCCGGGTCTGACCCAGATTGACCAAGGACACGGTGTAAAGAGGCCGGTTTCCCACCAGCTTGGTTCCGTGGCGGTCAAAGATCTCCCCCCGGGGCGCCGGGATGGTGATCAGCCGCAAGGTGTTTTCGCGCGCCAGGGTACGGTAGTGTTCGGTTTCGATTAACTGCAGGTAGGAAACGCGGACGATCAACACCACAAAAATAAGGACGATGGCGCCCAGAAAGACGTTAATCCTTTTTAAGGTCTTCTTCTTGCCCAAGAGATTTCCCCACTTCTATGGTGTCCTGAGTAGTCCCCTGGTGGCGGACCGGTAAAAAGGCCGGTAGAACAAAAGGGCCACCCCCGCATTATAGACGCCCAAAGGCAAGATAAGCCCCCACAGCGCCTCGCCCGGGAGAATGGTAATGCCCAGTCCCAAAATCAGCAGGTACCGGAAGACTTCAACCAACACCGTGGCCAGGAAGGTCACGCCGGCCAGAACATAATGACTTTCCCTGAATAGCCGGGTATGGCCCAGTCCGACCAGGTAACCGATCACGGCAAGGCTCAGCGCGTTCAGGCCCAGGTAGTATCCGGAGAGAAAATCCTTAGCAAGGCCCCCCATAAAACCCCAAAAAGCCCCTTCCTTGGAACCGTTAATGATCGCGTAGAACACCACCAGAACCAGCACGAGGTCCGGTCTCACACCGGCCACCCGCACGAACTGTAGCAACGTGGATTCTAACAGCAGGGCCAGTCCCAAAAGCAGGGCAAACACAAGTGCGTGCACGGCGTGTTAGCCTCCCGGATGGAGGATGATCAGCACCTCTTCCAGACGGTCGAAATCCACCAACGGTTCGATATCGGCGGTCAGCGTCAATCCAGCGGCATCCTTTTGGACCGCGATCACCCGGCCGATGGGAATCCCCTTGGGATAAATCCCAAGACCCGAGGTGACCACCAACTGTCCCCGCACCACTTCCGCCTCCCGGCTCAGATAGGACATCCGGAGCGAACGCGACCGATCCAGCACGCCCCGGACCACTCCCGGAGTACGACAATCCTGAAGCATGGCGCCAACCCGGCTGCGGGGATCGGTGATCAACAGAACATCGGCCGTACGCGGCGTCACCGCGATCACCCGGCCCACCAGTCCGGACGGCAGCACCACCGCCTGGTCACGCCGTACACCATGATCCGCACCCCGGTTTACCTTGACCACGCCAAACCAGTTTCCCGGATCACGACCGATGATATGGGCTACCAGCGGTTCGTTACCGGCGTTGTTATCCCGGTAATCAAGCAACTGGCGGAGACGCTCATTCTCTAACTGGTACTCCCTGAGAATGGCAATCTCGCCTTCCAACTCCCGGATTAGCTGCCGGAGCTCTTCGACCTCCCCGGCTCCGCCGAAGGGGAAAACCCGTTTGAGGCCATCCCGCAATTGATAGCCAAAATGCATGACCGCACCCTGTACAAAACCAACGCCGTCCCGGAATCCGGTTTCCAGGACGGTCAATTCTTTCCGTTCGTCGCCGGTGATCTGCATCATCAACAACAACAAGCCAACGATCACGGTCGCTGCTAATACTCGTTTGACCCGGAGGCGCCGCACCATCAAACCACCTTTTTCGGCTGGATAAGCACCTTACGCAAGACGTCGATGTTTTCCAGAACCCGTCCCGAACCGTAGGCCACCGCCAGCAGGGGCTCCTCCGCCAGATGCACGGGCATCTGGGTCTCCTCGCTCACCAATCGGTCCAGGCCCAGGAGAAGCGCACCGCCGCCGGCCATCACGATCCCCCGGTCCATAATATCCGCCGCCAACTCCGGGGGTGTCTTCTCCAGGGTCTGCCGGATGGCATCCATAATCGCGCTCACCGGTTCGGAGAGCGCCTGGTAAATCTCGGTAGAGGTCACGGTAACCGTTTTGGGCAGGCCAGTGACCAGATCACGCCCACGTACTTCTTCGGTTTCTTCTTTTTCCAATGGGTAAGCAGTACCAATCTTGATTTTCAGTTCCTCGGCGGTCCGCTCACCGATCAGCAGGTTGTAGTTCCGCTTTACGTGCTGGATGATCGCCTCATCCATTTCGTCTCCGGCCACCCGAATCGAACGACTGGTCACAATACCCCCCAGGGAAATCACAGCCACCTCGGTGGTGCCACCGCCCACATCCACAATCATGGTTCCGGTCGGCTCATGCACCGGGAGCCCGGCCCCGATGGCCGCCGCCATCGGTTCCTCGATCAGGTAGGCCTCACGGGCGCCGGCCTGCAGCGCCGCCTCCCGCACGGCCCGCTCTTCCACCGCCGTGACGCCGGAGGGCACACCGATCACCACACGGGGACGAACCAGGAACGTCCGGCCGCGCAACGCCTTATTAATAAAATACTTAATCATACTCTGCGTGGTATCGAAGTCGGCGATTACGCCGTCCCGCATAGGCCGGATGGCCACAATGTTCCCCGGCGTACGACCGATCATCTGTTTGGCTTCCTCACCTACCGCCAACACCTGACCGCTGTCCCGTTCGATGGCCACCACCGACGGCTCGCACATCACGATCCCTTTTCCTCTTACGTAAACTAGGGTGTTAGCGGTACCGAGGTCAATACCCATGTCCCTGGAGAAAAACCCAATCGACATATTAGACTCCTTTCTCAGGTTCCTAACTCAACGCAGCCCTGGGCTTTTAAACTGGTGAATCTATTATCCCCAATGATAATGTGGTCTAGGACCGGAATACCGATTATTTCACCGGCCTCGACCAGCCTTCGCGTCAGGTCTAAGTCCTGGCGGCTGGGCGAAGGGTCCCCGCTCGGGTGATTGTGCACCAGAATCACCGCCGCCGCACTCTTGCGAATCGCGTTCTTGAATAATTCGCGGGGGTGCACGGAAGAAGCGTTCAAGGTACCCACCGAAACCCCCTCCACCGCCAACACCCGGTTTTTAGTGTTCAACAGGATGGCCCGAAAGTGTTCGCGATCCAGATAACGCATCTGTTCCATCACCAACCCCGCCGCCTCCTCGGGGGTGCGGACCACCGGCCGTTCCTCCCCCGGCCGGCCCGCCGCGCGCCGGCCCAGCTCTAGCGCCGCCTTTACTTGGGCGGCCTTGGCCAGCCCGACGCCCTTCACAGCCTGCAGTTCTTCCAGCGCAGCGTCCATCAGTCCCCGCAAGCCCCCGAAACGAACCAGCAGTTGGTTGGCTAGATCAATGGCCGTCGCCGTGACCGTGCCACTCCGCAGCAGTATCGCCAGAAGCTCCGTGTCCGACAGGGCCTCGGCGCCGTATGCTGCCAAGCGCTCCCGCGGCCGCGACTCCGCGGTCATTTCTTTGATCGTGAGGTGGTACTCAACGGCCAAAAGCTATTCCCCCACCGATTCATAATATCGACACGTCAAACTGGTTTTCGTGTGGGTACGATTGAATCAGGCCATCTCACGAAGGCCGGCACAATAAACCGAGCATGTCCACGCCCAGGCGGCGAAAGAGGGTCACCAACTTCGGCAGCGGCAAGCCGACCACGTTAAAGAAGCAGCCCTCGATGCCCCGGACAAAAAGCCCGCCCCGGCCCTGAATACCATAAGCGCCGGCCTTATCCAGCGGTTCCCCGCTCGCTACATACCAGGCAATTTCCGCGGTGGTCAACTCCCGGAAATACACCCGCGTACACTCGTGATCCACCACGGTAAAAAGATCTTCCCCGCGCACCAAAGCCACGCCGGTAAACACCTCGTGACCGCCACCGGACAAAGCAGCCAGCATCGCGGCCGCCTCACCCGCATCGGCCGGCTTCCCCAGGATCTTACCCTGCCGGACAACCACCGTATCGGCGCCAATAACGATTCCTTCCCCGACGCGGGCGGCCGCCGCCCGGGCCTTGCGCGCGGCCAGTGTCTCCACCATAATCGCGGGATCTTTCCCGGGAAAATCCTCATCCACGTTCTGCGCCAGAATATCGAATTCAAGCCCCAGGTTCGCCAACAGTTCCCGTCTCCGCGGAGAAGCCGAGGCCAGAATGATGCGCGCCAAAACCTATATCCTCCGGTAGACCAGGTACCCCATCAGAAAACCAAGCAGGGTCAGCGGTCCGATGATGATGGAAAAGCCAAAGGTGATGGTCATGAACTGCAGATCCAGCACCCCGGGCGCCAACCCGGCGGAGACGATCGTACCCAGAAACGGAAAGGTGGGGGACAGCATCTGCCCCAAAGCACTTCCGGCCAACCCGCCGAGAATCAGGAGGATGATCAGAATCCACGGATTCCTGGTCCTGGGCAACAATAACCCTCCTCTGCGCAATCTATCCACAGTTTAGCACTCTCCGCAGACGGTGACAAGCTGTGAACCGTGAACCGGTATCCGTTGCTTTCCGCAAGTTTGTGCATCACCTCATAAGGCATGAAGGTTGAAAGGTAAGCGGGAAACAGGGACTGGCGCGTTTTTTGGGGGAGATAACCCTGCGGTCTAGGAACGACTACCATCTCAAAAAAGGTGCCTGTCCCCGTTTCCCGCCTGTTACCCTAAGGATGTTCGATGCAACTGAACGATCAGGTCCACCTCGACCGGGGCGCCCAGGGGCAGTTCGGACACGCCCACTGCAGCCCGGGCGTGACGCCCGGCCTCGCCAAACACTTCCAGCAACAGTTCGGACGCACCGTTCAGCACTCCGGGCTGCCCCTCAAAACCGGGGGTGCTACGCACGTACCCCGTAAGGCGCACCACCCGCGCCACCCGGTCCAGGCTGCCAGCCACGCTGCGGACTACACCGAGACAGTTTAAGGCGCAAAGCCGTGCCGCCGCATACCCCTCTTCCGGTGACACCTCGGCGCCGACGCGTCCCCGGAAGCGGAGTTCGCCGTCGACCATCGGCAGCTGACCGGACGTGATCACCAGCCCGTCCACCTCCACCCCGGGCAGGTAGGCCGCCACGGGCTTCGGTGCCTCCGGCACCACCAGCCCCAGCGCCTTGATCCGCTCTTCCACTGACATAGCTTGTCCTCCTTACCATCAAATCGATGCTCTGATACTAATGTAAAGGATTAGGACAGTTGTTTCCAGACAACGGGCGTTGCGCAGCAGAAACTAATTAAATTATGCCGCTGATTACAGTCGCCACAAAAAGGAGGTAAAAGCCGCCCCCCATGACGGCCAACAGCCACCCCCCCAGGTAACCCAACCGCCTGGCGTACAGAAAGGCTGCTCCAGCCGCGGCCAGCGCCAGGCCCGCGCTTAGAAGCGCCGCCGGTGTAAGCTGCCAAGCAGTGAAGGAAATACCGATGGCGGGCACGATGGAACTCTGAAAGACCATGGCCCCGGTGATGTTCCCCAAGGCTAGCGTGTCCTTCTTTTCGCGCAACCAAATCAGGCTGTTGAACAGTTCCGGCATTTCGGTGGCCACCGGAGCTACCAGCAGGGCAAAAATCAGAGGCGCCACCCCATACGCGTGCGCCAAAAAGCCGATCCCCTGCACAAACACCTTCGCGCCTCCCAGAATCAACAAGAAGGCGCAGACCACCTGCCCCACAATCAGAAACAGGTGGGGGTTCGCGGACCGGGGTGCCACCAGCAACGGATCGGTATCGTCTCCGGCCCCGCAACGCTCGCCCTGGGTCAGGGCCCGCACCACGAAGGCTAGATATCCCCCGATCAGTAGCACCACAATCACCGGCTGCAGAATCGGCGGTACAAAAGCGGCCACTACGGCCAAGGTGTATACCCCTAGAAAAAACCCCAGGTCCCGGCGCAAAACCTCGGGCTGGGGCCGCAGGTGTGCCGAGCCCCGGCGGCGGATCAACACCAGCGCCGTCATCCCGGCCAGAAAAAACCCGACGGTGGACAGCATGAACGGCGCCCCCAGGATCGCGCCGATTCCTACCTCTTGCGAGGCCGTCCCGTGCCCCAACAAAATGGCCACTACCGGGATCATCGTCTCCGGCAGTGCCGTACCGATGGCCGCCAGTACACTTCCCACCGCCCCCCGGGCCAATCCCAGCCTGACGCCGAGCCATTCCACCCCATTGGTAAAAAACTTGGCGCCCAGCAGGATCACCACCAGCGCCCCCGCCAGGTGCAGGTAGACCAACCCAACCCCTCCCGCCAGGCAAGTTCAAGACATGCTAAATCTATGAACCGGCCGGCGGGAAAATCACCCATCAGGGCACGCTACCACAAGTCCGCCAACACCGCGCGATGATAGGTTGTAAAGGATATCCACATTGAGCAATCAACAGGCGGCTGAAACCTTACCTGAGCACACCACTTATTCCGGCGCCGCCAGCAGACCCTCCAGCGTCATGAAGGCTGGGCGAAATACGGCATCTAGCCCTTCCGCCAGGTTCGGCAGGGGGAGATCCAGGATGGCCGCGTACGCGCTGGCCATGGCCAAAAGCATCAGCACCGCAAACACCTTCAGTTCCCGGTATAGGCCGTTTTTGAGCATCCGCGGCACCTCCAGCACGATTACGGTTGCAAAAACCAGCGCCGCCAGCAGCATATGACTCACCGTGCCCCCACCTTTCCACCATCGACTGGATAAATGGTTTGATTCGGCCTGAGGAAATGCGGCCCGAACAACACCCCGGTGCGTTCGATCCGGCTTTCCACCCGCACCTCCAGTTGTACCCGCGGTAAATGCACCTCACGCCACTCGTCCTTCAGTTCCCGCCACTCCCGCGGGAACCGCCGTCTGAAAGTTTCCCCGAGACCAAAGAAATCCGACCGAAGTTCCCGGGACCGGTGAAACGCCCGTTCGATCTCGCATTGCACCACCGCCGCCTGTTCCGCCTCCAGCATCGCCATTACCTCCGGGTCGGCCACGTCCAGCGGACCGCCCACCTCGGTCAGGCGGGAAGAGACCTGCGCCAGCACCGTAAAGCCTACTTCCCTTTCCCGAAACCAGGGGTGAACGCGTACCCGGGAGCGCAGGATGTCGGCGCTGACAAAAGCGTCCGGACCACCCGGGCAGGACAGGGTCAACTGCCCACTCTGCACTTCGTTTCGCAACCACAAGAGCCCACGGGTTTCGCCCTCGTCCAGAAAACCGGCCAGGTGCGCACCGCGGAACACCGCCGTCCCCCGAATGACGATGTTGTGCTCCGGTTCGGGAGCCAGCCCCCGAAAGGTTACGTCCTGGAAGGTAGGGTTTTCTTGTACAAAGATGACCGCCGCGAACGGGTCCGCGCCCTCGTTCTCCAAGAACCGGATAAAATCGGCCAGGTTGAGCCGCGGGAAGTGAAAGGACTGCACCCGTTCGCGCATAATGGCTTCAATGCGCAGGGCCGGGCAGGGATCGAGCGGGTTCGGCACGTCGAGCACCAACCGCGGGTCAGTGGTACTGACCAGCACCCGTGCCAGTTCCCGGCGCAGTTCCGGTTCGCGGTGGAGAAAGTCCACCACCTCCCCGATCCCGTCTCGGGCTAGGTCGGCTTCAATCAAGACCAACCTGGTGTGGGCAAAAAAGAGCCGGCGGGGGCTCATCAGCCCCAATTCCCGCCAGGCATCGGTGACCGTCCGACCGGACGCCATAAGGTTCCGGTGTCACTTGCTGCCGATGCTGGTCCCCGGAGTAACCCCGCCCACCGCCGGCGTCGGGCCGACCATAGCCGGGTTTGGTACCTGGGCCAGGAGACACACCTCCCCGCCCGGCAGGCGGTCAACGGCCAGGGCCAGGATCAGGCCGAGGTCTTCCACCTCCTCCAGGTCCCAGCAGCCCGCAAACAGAACCACAACCGTTAGAAGTAACGCAACCAGCGCAACCCGCCTGGTGCCCCTCTGCACCGTTCAACACCTCCCCGTCACTTGTCCGTCGTGCTGCAGGCCCGATACGCCGGCTAATAGCGCTCCGGCGGCGGTTCCGGCTTCAGGCCCGGTGCGAGCCGGCGGCGCCCGGTCTTAAACAACTGGCCCGGGCGCTTTTCCATCAGGTGCCAGGGCGCGCGGACGAAAGTGTCCTTCATGTCCTTCAGGTTATGCGGAGCGATCGGGGACAGGAAGGGCATTCCAAGGGAGCGCAGCCCGGCCATGTGAATCAGCAGAAAGAACAGCATCAGGGCCACCCCGTACAGCCCCAGTGCCGCGCCCAGGAGCATCGCCGGAAAACGCAAGAACCGCACGGCCAAAGCCATGGAAAAGATCGGCGAGATGAAGGAGGCGATGGCCGTGATGGCCACGATGATCACCATGATCGGAGAGACCAACCCGGCCTGCACCGCTGCAGACCCCATGATCAGGGCGCCCACAATGCTGATGGCCTGGCCGAAGGGCCGGGGAAGCCGCACGCCCGCCTCCCGCAGGGCTTCGAACATAAATTCCATGATCAGGGCCTCGATCAACACCGGAAAGGGCACCCCTTCCCGAGCGCTGATGATCGCCACCAGGATTTCCGTCGGCAGCATCTCCTGGTGGTAGGTAGTGATGGCGATGTAAATGGCCGGTAGTAGAATCGCAACGAAGACCGCCAGGTAACGGATCAAGCGGATCATGGTGCCCATTGGAAAACCCATGTAATAATCCTCCGGGCTGTGCACCACGGCTAAGAGGTCCACCGGGGCCACCAAGACGAAGGGGCTGCCGTCCACGATGATCACCACCCGGCCCTCCATCAGGCCGGCGGCCGCCCGGTCGGGGCGCTCAGTGCTGAGCACCAGGGGGAAAATGCTAAAGGGGTCGTCCTTGGTAAGCTCCTCGATGTGGCCCGAGTCCAGCACGCCGTCGATGTCGATCCGCCCGACCCGGGCCTTCACCTCCCGCACCAGGGCCGGCGCCGCCAGGCCCCGAACGTAACCAATGACCACCGGCGTGACCGATACCCTCCCCACCGTCAGGCGCTCAAAAATCAGGTGGGGACTGCGGAGCTTCTGGCGAAGCATGGCCACATTGGCATTGATGTTTTCGATAAAGCCGTCGCGCGGCCCCCGGACCGAACCCTCAGTTTCCGGGGACCCAACCGGCCGACCCTCGAACTTGTTTAGATCGATCACCAGCGCCCGCGCCGCTCCTTCGACCAGAAGGCCGAGGTACCCTGATGTTACAGCTTGAAGCAACCCTCCCAAATCAGTCCGTTCGCTTACCTCCGGGGCGGTAAGGGCCTCCCGCCTTACCCGGCCAAGAATATCGGCTTCCGGCTCGTCGTCGGCCACAGACGCCTTGGCAAACACCAGGGGACGCAGGATGCTTTCCTCCAGCGCCAGTTGGTCCACGTTGTTTTCCAGGTAGACAATGGCCGCCGCCCTTTTTGCCACCCGGAGTTGGAAACGGCGTATCACAAAGTCCGTGTTTGCTCCCATGACCTGCTGTAACACCGCCAAGTTGGCTTCCAGGTCGCTTGATACCCGGACCTCCGGCAGTTCCGGAATGGGGTCGGGGCCGGTGCTCCCCGGCGGCCGCAGTTGGCCGGGTCCCGGCCCCTGGTATGCCCGGACATAGCGCCGCAGGTTCTGGAGTTTAGAAATCTTGCGCCGGCGCACCACGGCCATCTACCTCCGGGATAATTTTTCCGGCCGCCTACGTAAAGAAGCGACCACAAACAGCGAGGGCATCACCACGTAGGCCACGAAACCGATCACGAACGGCACTGCCTCGCGGGCGTGCGCGGCAAACACGCTGAAGTTCGGCCACGAAACCAGGGAAAGGGTCACCAGCAGGGCGGCCACGGGAAACACGACCGGCCGGTGGGTCTTAAGCGCCAACCATTGGGAAAGCGCCAGGACCCCCAGATAAAACCAGGCACCCAGCTTCATTAACATAGCCCCCACCCAGATCATCATGAAGAAAGCGTCCTGACGTTGGATGATTTCAAAAATGGCGATTTCGGTCCGCCGTACCACAAAGAAGGAAGCAAACGGCACGCGCACCACTTCCTGCGCCCCCAGCACGGCAGTAACCCCGAACACCACGATCTGCAGGGCCGCGAAGGTGATCAGCAGGCCGCCCAGGGCGGCGCGCACCGCCTGCCGTTTTTGTGCCAGGAACGGTACCAGCATCACGATCGCCAGCACCTCCCCGAACCACGCCATGGGCGGGATCGCGCCCAAAAGGACCGGCCCGGGGCCGAACTCCAGTACCGGTAGAAACTCCTCAAACCGCACGGCATTGGCAATCAGCAGGATGAACAGCACGAAGGTGCTCAGGAAGATGAACATGATCATGTCGTTTACCCGCGCCACCACCTCCAGGCCCTTGTAGACCAGGTAGGCGGCCAACAGGGTCAGGGTGATTATAAAAACCGGCAGCGGCGTCCGGTCGTAGAATAGCCCGGTCATTAGTTCCCCGAATTCGCGCTGCACCACGAAGGTGATGTAGAAAGGGTAGAATATGAACACAAGGCCCACGATCCGGCCCGGTATCCGGCCCAAGAGGCGCGGCGCGAACTGGATCACCGTCTCCCCTGGAAACCGCTGGGCCAGCCGCGCCGCAAGCACGGCAACTACACTGCCGAAGCCGAAAGCGATCACCACCGACAGCCAAGCGTCCTGCCGGGCGTCCATGGCGATCAGGGTGGGCAGGAACAGAATGGCCGTGGGCAGAATGAGGGCCACGATGAGATTCATGGCCTGCCAGGCAGAAATTTGGCCCTCTTCCCGCAATAGGCTCCCCACCCTCATTCAGGTTCGCCTGCATAGTCTTTGCAACCCCGGCACATTTTATTAACCGGGGGGTTGTCGCCGGTGTTCTTAACCGAAAAGCTTGTCCTGTTCGCCCTGTTCATGGTTCTCACGCCGCTTCTCAGCGCTTTCCTGGCCTGGCGAACGTACACTTTTGCCATTCAGCAGGAAAAAAAGGAATCCCCCTCCCCGGTGGAGCGCTCCAACCGGATTCTACGCCGCTAAAAGGGAACACTAAAGGGGACAGGCATGTTTTGTGGGTAACTAGAAGTGCGTCCAGCACCGAAAAAGGGGAGGCATCTCTGGCCGGAGTCACATACGTAGGATACCCTGGTTGTCCCCGACAGTCCCTTGTGTTAGAGTAAGGGGGCGTTCTTAAAAAGGAACCAGTCGCCTGTTTCGGCTTGAAGTCAGAGACCGTTCAGAAACGAGCACGGCAAGGAAGGCGACGACGCACGGAGCGGAGCGTACTGGTCCGGTACGTGAGCACCGGACGGCGGAGCCTGACGAAGCCAGGCGAAGTTTATCAACGGTCTCCTTTACACATAAGGGCGGAGGGAACCGACGAGGTAAATCGAACCCGTCACCACGACAACGCCATTGGGGCCGGCCAATCGCCGGGCACATTCAAGGGCGGACCGGTTGTCCGGCTCAACCAGTACCCGGTCAGAGTAGTAGCGCGCCGCAGCCGCCACCTGTTCCCAGTCCCCGGCGCGCTCTGCGGGTGGCCGGGTAACCACCACAACTGCGGCCAGGGGCGCGAGTTCCGCCGTCACACCGACCCGGTCTTTGTCCCCTAATACACCCAGCACCAGCACCATCTCACGGTCGGGGAACTGGGCGATCAGCGTATCCCGAAGGGCGGCGGCCGCCGCCGGGTTGTGAGCCGCGTCCAGCACGACCACGGGTGCTCCCGTGAATATCTCAAAGCGGCCGGGCCAACGCACGGCGGCCAACCCCCGATGGATGGCCCCCCGTCCCAACCGGGGTACCCATTCGCTCAAAAGCTCGGCGGTAGCCACGGCACAGGCGGCGTTTACCTGCTGGTGCCGGCCAAAAAGTGGCAGCAACACGTTCGGGTAGCGGGCTTTTAGCCCATAGATGTTTAGCTCTTGCCCCAAAGCCGAAACCGATACCGGCTCCCAGCGCACATCTGTACCCACCCGGACCAAAGGTGCACCCCGCTCCCGGCAAGTGGCCGCGATCACGTCCAACGCCGGCCCCTCGGCCGCGGTCACCAGCGGCACCCCCGTTTTGATGATCCCGGCCTTCTCCCGTGCAATGGCGGTCACCGTATCTCCAAGTATGTCCCGGTGATCCAGGCTGACGTTGGTGATGACCGTTACCGCAGGCTGGACAACGTTGGTGGCATCCAGACGCCCGCCTAGCCCTACCTCCAGAACAACCAAGTCCACGTTTTCCTCCCGGAACAAGGTCAGGGCAAGGGCGACATGGAGTTCGAACTCGGTGGGGTTGGCGCGCCGGGCGGCGGCCACAAGGCGATCCCGGTGCGCCGTGACTAGCGCGGCAAACCGCTCCCGGGCTACCGGCTGCCCGTCCAGCAGGAACCGCTCGGTGTAGCAGGAAAGATGCGGCGAGGTAAAGGTACCCACCCGCAAACCTGCAGCGCGGGCGATGGCAGTAAGCATGGCGCACACCGAGCCTTTCCCGTTGGTGCCGCCGACGTGGGCGCAGAAAAGCGCCTCCTGCGGGTCGCCGATCGCGGCCAGCAGATACCGAACCCGTTCCAGGCCGAGGTTCATTCCGGCAGCGGCCAGGCTTTGAATGGTTTGCAGGGCTGCTTCGTACCGCATCCTTACTTAACTTAACTTACCTCCCGCAACAAATAGGCGCACGTACCGGGCGCCGGTTATTAGCGAAAAACGGTTTTCACTCTGATTCAGAAGTAAGTGCGCGGTTTCCATTCCCGAATTCTGGATTCTGAATCCTGAATTCTGAATTCTAAATTTTATTTTGAGCCCCTATTCCTTCCCCCGCAGCACCGCCAACCGGGCAGTCAGGGCCTTACGTTTCTCGGACAGTTCGGCGCGCTTGCCCCGTTCCTTTTCTACGACTTCGGCCGGGGCCTTGGCCGTAAAATCCGGGTTGGCCAACTTAGCCTCCACCCGGGACAGGTCTTTTTCGACCTGCGCCAGTTCCCGCGCCAGCCGTTCGGTTTCCCGGTCGATATCGATCAGCCCGGCCAGTGGGAGGTAAATCTCCGTACCCCGTACCACCGCGTGGGCCGCCAACTCCGGCCTTTCCAGCGTGCCCAATACCTTGAGGTCCACATTGGCCAGATTCTCGATATAGCTCCCGGACCGTTCGGCAAGGGCGCGCAACCCGTCATCCAGAACCACCAGTATCGCCTCGGCCCGGCGTTGCGGCGGCACGTTCATCTCGCTGCGTAGGTGACGCACGGCCCGGGTGGCTTCGATGAGGTATTCCATCTCAGCCTCGGCCCGCCGGTCGCGCCGTTCCGGTCTGGGTGCCGGCCAGGGAGCATACATAATGGTTTCGCCTTGGTGGGGCAGACGCTGCCAGATTTCCTCGGTGATAAACGGCATAAACGGGTGCAAGAGCTCCAACGTCCCCCGGAGCACCTGCACCAGCACATCCTGCGCCACCGCCCGTGCAGCAGGCGCTCCCTGGTAAAGACGGGGTTTGACCAACTCTATGTACCAGTCGCAAAACTCATCCCAGATAAACTCGTACAGTGTCCGGGCCGCTTCGCCCAGCTCAAATTTTTCCAGGCCGGCGGTAGTCCGTTCCCGGACATCTTCAAAACGGCTCAAAATCCACCGATCCGCCAACTCGAGGTTCTCCGGCACCGCCGCTCCCGGACGGTAACCATTCAGGTTTAACAGCACGAACCGAGAAGCGTTCCACAGCTTGTTGGCAAAGTTGCGGGCACCTTCCAGTTTCTCAAAATGAAACCGCAGGTCGTTACCCGGGGTGTTCCCGGTAGTGAGCATGAACCGCAAACTGTCGGCACCGTACTGCTCGATCACCTCGATGGGGTCCACCCCGTTGCCCAGGGACTTACTCATCTTGCGGCCCAGAGCATCCAGCACCAAACCGTGGATAAATACCTTGCGGAATGGTTCGCGGCCCATAAACTTCAACCCACTGAAGATCATCCGGGCCACCCAGAAGAAGATAATGTCCCGCCCGGTGACCAACACCAAGGTCGGGTAAAACCGCTCCAAGTCGGGGGTCTTCTCGGGCCAGCCCAGGGTGGAAAACGGCCACAGGGCCGACGAAAACCAGGTGTCTAGAACGTCCGGATCCTGTTCCAGCTTCCGACCCGCACAGGCCGGGCAGGCCACGGGAACGGCGGCGGCCACCGTTTCTCCACAGTCCTGACAGTACCACACCGGGATACGGTGCCCCCACCAGAGTTGCCGGGAGATGCACCAGTCGCGGATGTTCTCAAGCCAATTCAGATATATCTTGGTGAACCGTTCCGGAACAAATTGAATCCGGCCGTCCCGCACAGCCTCAATCGCCGGCGCGGCCAAAGGTTTCATCCGCACAAACCACTGCTTGGAAACCATGGGTTCCACCACGGTCTGGCAGCGATAGCAATGACCAACCGCGTGTTCCAAATCCTCGATACGTGCCAGAAGGCCTTGTCGCTTCAGGTCGGCCAGTACCTGCTGCCGGCACTCCCAGCGGTCCAGCCCCTGGTAACGGCCGGCTGCGGCGGTCATGCGGCCCTGGGTATCGATTACCTGGACCCGGGGCAGGCCGTGGCGCTGCCCGATCTCAAAGTCGTTCGGGTCGTGGGCCGGTGTGATCTTTAGCGCACCCGTGCCGAACTCCGGATCGACATATTCATCACTGATGATTGGTATCTCACGCCCCAACAGGGGTAGGACCACCATACGGCCTACCAAATGCCGGTAGCGCTCGTCCCGGGGATGAACCGCTACCGCCGTGTCCCCCAGCATGGTCTCGGGCCGCGTGGTCGCGATCGTAATACTCCCGGTATCGTCCCGGAGCGGATACTTCACGTAATAAAGATGGGACGGGATTTCCTCGTGCTCGACCTCGATATCCGAGATTACGGTGCCACAATGGGGACACCAGTTTACAATGTAGTCGCCCCGGTAAATAAGCCCCTCCTCATAGAGACGCAGAAAAACCTCCCGCACCGCTGTGGAGCAGCCTTCGTCCATGGTAAACCGCTCCCGGGACCAGTCGCAAGACGCCCCGAGACGGCGGAGCTGCACGGTGATGCGGTTACCGTACTGTTGCTTCCACTCCCAAACCCGTGCCAGGAACCTGTCCCGGCCGAGGTCGTACTTGGTCAGATTCTCCCGGGCCAACTGCTCCTCCACCCGCGCCTGGGTGGCGATGCCCGCGTGGTCGGTGCCGGGCACCCACAAGGTTTCAAATCCCTGCATGCGGCGCCAGCGGATGAGAATGTCCTGCAGGGTATTGTTCAGAGCGTGCCCCATATGCAATTCCCCGGTGACGTTGGGAGGAGGCATCACAATGGAATAAGGTTCCTGCTTCCGGCCGGTGGCAACCGGACGGAAGAAGCCGGCGCTCTCCCAGTACCGGTAAAGCCTCTCTTCAACCTTTCGCGGATCGTATGTTTTAGGAATGTTGCTATGACTCATTTTTTTCCGCTGCCCCCCCAGGTTTTCTGGATCAATCTTATTGACTTTCCCCCGACCTGTCAACAAGTCTTGCGCGGCGCCGTCAAGCATATTCGGCACCCGGCCGTCGTATCTATCAATGAACCAACACCAGCCCAAGAGCGGAGGTAGGCTTATGCGCAGGGTTCTAGCGTTTACCACCGCCATCCTGCTCCTGGCCGGCACAGCTGTGGCCGTTTGGGTTCTCACCCACCCCAAACCGCAACCGGAGTTTCACCGGCTCAAGGCCCGTGAAACGGCCCGCGAACTGGCCTACCTGCCCCACTACCTCGCCGCCGCCCTAGGTTACTTCGAGGCTTATAACCTGCAACTGGTCCTGACCACGGCACCCCGAGGGGTGGTGGACACGACAAACGAGAACGCCGATCTTTTCCTGGTGTCGCTCGACCGGCTGATGACGGATGGTCCGGTAGCTTTTGCCGCCTTCACCCAGTACGACCCGACCTTCCTGCTGGGACGAGAAGCAACAAACGATTTTCAATGGAAAGACCTTATGGGCAAAACGGTCATCGGTGACCCGCCCGACAGTACCGGCGAGGTGGCGCTAGAAGCGATCCTGCGCCGCCACGAAATGATCCCTCAGACCCGTGTCACCATCATCCAGCACCTACCGCTACATCTGCGGGTGGGCGCTTTTTTGAGCGGTACCGGGGATCATATTATTCTCTCCGATCCGCTAGCGGCCTACCTGGAGAAAAGCGGTGTGGCCCACGTCCTGGCCCCCATCGCCGCCAGCGGTGCGGTTCCCGCCCGGGTCTGCGCCGCCCACCCAGAGTTCCTACGCAACCATCCAGACGCCATCCTGGCTTACACCCAGGCAGTGTTTGCGGCCCAAGACTGGATTGAAAAACACAGCCCCGCCGAAATCGCCGCGGTGGCGGCACCGTTTTTCCCCTATCTGGACCTGGAAACCCTTACCCGGGCCGTCGCCAGGAATAAGAAAATCGATCTGTGGGCCAAGAACCCGCTGGTCGAAGAGCAGCCATACCAGAACCTGCAAGATTGGCTGATCGGGTCCGGAGAACTCTTGCAGGCCGTACCCTTTCACCAGGTGCTGGAACAGTCTTTTGCCCGGGAAGCGGTAGAACAGGGTTTGTACCTGCCGGAAAACGAAAACACTCCCCGGCCGTAACCGGGGAGCAGCAGTCCACCAAACAACATACGCTAGGACGCGGTAACAATCACGGCTCGCGGATCCAAAGTGGTGTCCGAGACCTTCATGACCGTCTCTTCCGGGCTCCAACCCAGGACAATCCTAATCCCGTCGTGGTAATCCACCTGATTTAAGTCGACCGCTAGTTTCCGGGAACCAAAAGGTCCGGAATGTTCAAAAACAAACTCAAAACGCTCGTTACGGTAGATCCGAAAGTGTGAATTACCTACCGTCTTATCAACCAAAACAACTTCGCTAATGTTTTTGTCGAAAAGTGATCGCTTCTTGGTTTCCCAAACCACCCCGCCCTTGACCTCGTTGAACTCATCGATTAGGTCGCCCAGGGCCATTCGAATCACTTCCCTAATTCAGACTCCTTCACTTGATTTCCAAAAATAAGAGAGAGGGCGTTTTTATTCTTCGCCCTCTGCGATAACCATTCCTGCCTCACCTGCTTTTTTTTTGACCGCATTATGCACCCCACGCTAGTTAAGTAACGTTTTGCACCACGGTTTGATAGTTAACCTCCGGCTGCGTGGTGGCCGGCAGTCTGGTTTCCGGCCCGAAGTTCTCGGAACGCAAAGCCGTTTCCAGGACCTCGTCCATATGCTCGACCAAGACGAATTCGAGTTTCGCCTTCACGTTCTGCGGGATGTCCTCTAGATCTTTCTTGTTTTCCATCGGAATTATCACGGTCCTAATCCCGGCCCGGTGTGCCGCCAAAATCTTTTCCTTCAAACCTCCAACCGGGAGCACCCGGCCGCGGAGGGTAATTTCCCCGGTCATGGCCACGTCGTGACGCACCTTGCGACCGGTCAGAGCCGAAGCCAGAGCCGTGGCCATAGTGATGCCCGCCGAGGGACCGTCCTTGGGAATCGCCCCTTCGGGAATGTGAATGTGGATGTCTACCTTTTCGTAAAACTGTTCGTCAATACCCAATGCCGCCGCCCGACTCCGGACATAACTGTATCCGGCCTGCGCCGATTCGCGCATCACGTCACCCAGTTTACCGGTCAAGGTAAGCCCCCCCTTGCCCTTGTAAACCGTGACCTCGATGGACAGGGTATCGCCACCCACCTCGGTCCACGTCAGCCCGGTAGCCACGCCCACCTGGTCGCTCTTTTCGGCCGTGCCGTACCGGAACGCCGGAATGCCCAAGAAATGTTCGATATTCTTCACGGTTACCCGGATCCGCTTTTGCTTGTCGTTATCGGCCACGATTTCCTTAGCCGTTTTACGGCACAGGCTGGCGATCTGCCGCTCCAGGTTCCGCACTCCTGACTCCCGGGTGTACTCCCGGATGAGCCGCCGGATGGCATTTTCGGAAATAGCCATGTTGTGCGGAGACAAACCGTGTTCTTTTAGCTGCTTTGGTAGCAGGTGCCGGAGCGCGATCTGCAGCTTTTCTTCCTCCGTATATCCGGAGATATAGATGACCTCCATTCGATCCATCAACGGCCGCGGGATGTTGTGGGTCAGGTTGGCCGTGGTGATAAACATCACATTGGACAGATCAAACGGCACCTCAATGTAGTGATCGCTAAACGCGTTGTTCTGTTCCGGATCCAGTACTTCTAACAAGGCCGCCGACGGATCGCCGCGGAAATCCATACTCATCTTATCAACTTCGTCCAACAAGAAAACCGGGTTCTTGGTACCGGCGTTTCGCATCCCCTGAATAATGCGCCCCGGCAAAGCACCCACGTAAGTACGGCGGTGCCCGCGGATCTCGGCCTCGTCCCGCACGCCGCCCAGGGAAATGCGCACGAATTTACGCTCCAAGGCACGGGCGATGGACTTGCCTAGCGACGTCTTACCCACGCCGGGCGGCCCCACGAAGCACAGGATCGGCCCCTTCATTTTTTTCGCCAGTTTGCGGATGGCCAGGTACTCGATAATCCGTTCCTTAACCTTGTGCAACCCATAGTGATCCTCGTCCAAAATCTTCTGCGCCATGCCGATATCCAGGCGGTCCCGGGTGGTCTTGGTCCAGGGCAACGCCAACAGCCAGTCGAGGTAATTGCGTACTACCGCCGCCTCCGCGGCCATAGGCGGCATTTTTTCTAAACGCTCTACTTCTTTGAGCGCTTTTTCCTCTACTTCCTTGGGCAGCTTGGCTTCGGCAATCTTTTCCCGGTACTCTTCGCCCTCGGCGATTCGCTCGTCCTTTTCCCCAAGTTCGCGCTGGATGGCCTTCATCTGCTCGCGCAGGTAATATTCCTTTTGGGTCTTCTCCATCTGTTTCCGGACCCGCACATTGATCCGGCGCTCCAGTTCCAAGATCTCTAGTTCTTTGGACAGGATAGTGCACAGGGTCTCCAATCGTTCCGTGATATCAACGGACTCTAAAACCCGCTGCTTGTCCTCGATCCGCAACGGCAGGTGCGAAACAACGATATCGCTCAGCCGGCCAGGGTCGTCAATGTTGACCACCGAAACCACCGTTTCCGGGGGAATCCGCTTGGACAGCTTCACGTACTGTTCAAACTGATGCACCAGGTTGCGCATAAGCGCTTCCAACTGGGGCGATTTTTCAAACCGCTCGACGAATTGGTCAACCTCCACCAGAAAGAAGGGCTCCTCCGCCTGATAACGGCTAATCCGGGCCCTGGCGACACCTTCAACCAGCACGCGGATGGTGCCACCCGGCAGCTTCAGGAGTTGCTTTACCTCGGCAACCGTACCCACCTGATAAATATCATCTACGCCAGGATCATCCGTTTGGGCCTCTTTCTGCGTGGCCAAAAAAATGTAGCGGTCCTGAAGCATGGCTTCCTCAATGGCCCTGACCGACTTTTCGCGGCCAACGTCGAGATGGATGACCATATAAGGAAACACCAAGATCCCACGCAACGGCAAAAGGGGTAACACCCTTCTAACGGAATCCATCGGCGCACCTCCTTTACTCAATCAACTATACTACTGACAATCAACAGTATAGCAGATAGAACAATAGGCGTCCAATGAATAAAGCCGCTCCCGTACACGGGAGCGGCGCCAATTGTTGGAGGGTTTGTGTGCGGTTTGGTTTCAGGAAATCTGGGCACTAGCCGGGAGCGGGGCAACCCGGTCACGCAAGACACCGCCCCTTAAGGCATCGGGAAGCTGGACCAGAGCTCCCTCCAATACCTCTGTTAGATGGGTTACCGGGATCACCTCTACGTCCCGGTAGTGACGAAAGATTTCCTGGTAATTTTCGGCCGGAATAAACACCCGTTTGGCCCCGGCTTTAGCGGCCGCCTCAACTTTGGCCACGATCCCACCCACCGGTTTCACCAGGCCGCGGATGGAAACCTCGCCGGTCATCGCCACCTCGTTCGAAACCGGCACCCGCAAGAGCGCCGAGCACAACGCGGTGGCTACACCCACACCGGCAGACGGCCCATCGATCGGAAAGCCGCCCGGAAAGTTTATATGCAGGTTATACTCTTCAGGATTGAAAGGAACCACCGATTTGACCGCGGTGACGACATTCTCCACCGACCCACGCGCCAGGCTCTTGCGGCGTACCACCCGCCCGGCGCCGCTCAACTCCTCTTCGTCCACCACGCCGGTAACGGTCAGCCGGCCCGTACCCTTTTTCACCGGAACCGCGGTCGCTTCTATTTCCAACATCACGCCCGCGTTCGGCCCGTACACGGCCAGTCCGTTCACCAGACCGATGGCGGGGGCCTCCGGAATCCGCCGTTCCGGCCGCGGCGAGTACTGCCCACTGTGAATCACCCATTCGGCGTCCGCAAGGGTAATTGCCTCCCGGGACTCGGTCAACACCAGGCCGGCGGCCAGTTGCACAATGTTGACGGCCTCCCGTCCGTTTTGAGCGTATTTTTTGATCACCCCGAGCACCTTTTCATCAAGTGAAAAGCCCATCCGGGACGCAGCGTTAGCGACAATCACGCCCACCTGCTCAGGGGTCAGCGGCCGGAAAAAGACCTCCATACACCGGGAGCGTAGGGCCGGCGGCAACTGGTCGGGCAAGCGGGTGGTGGCACCCACCAGACGAAAGTCGGCCGGTAGCCCGTTTTGGAAAATGTCGTGAATGTGCTGGGGAATCTGATGGTCATCGGGATTGTAGTAGGAACTTTCCAAGAAAACCTTGCGGTCCTCCAACACTTTCAGGAGTTTGTTTATCTGCACCGGGTGCAGCTCACCGATTTCGTCAATGAACAGGATGCCACCGTGCGCTTTGGTGACCGCCCCCGGTTTGGGTTGGGGTATTCCGGCCATGCCCATAGGGCCGGCACCTTGGTAAATGGGGTCGTGTACCGAGCCGATCAACGGGTCGGCGATGCCCCGTTCGTCAAAACGGGCGGTTGTGGCATCGATTTCCACGAACCGGGCCTCCGCACCAAAAGGGGACTGGGGGTTATTCCGGGCCGCCTCCAGCACGAGCCGCGCCGCGGCCGTTTTGCCGACCCCGGGCGGGCCGTAAATGATCACGTGCTGGGGGTTGGGTCCGCAGAGTGCCGCCCGAAGCGCCTTGATCCCTTCCTCCTGGCCCACGATTTCGTCAAAACTGGTCGGGCGGGTTTTTTCGGCCAGCGGCACGGTCAGGGAAATGGAACGCATTTTCCGGAGTTTTTCGATCTCGGACCGCGACCCCCTTTCTACGGCCACCTTGCTGCCTTGCTGGGCCTTTAAAAGGTTCCAAAAATAAAGACCGATCACAACGCCGAAAAACACTTGCAGCAACAGAATGACGCTTGAGAATCCCGGTCCGAACTCGCCCAAGATGATACCTCCCGCTTATGGCGTAATCTTAATTCTAATTCTAGTATGGCATCCGGCGGAGGGATTATAATCACCAACCCGGCATAATTTGCCCAATTTTGCCATAAAAAAACCGCCCGAAGGCGGTTTGGATGAGGCTTTACACGGCACCCTCTTTAACTTTTTTGTTGTGACGTTCTACGGTGATAATCATCGGCGGCTCCCGCTTGACCACTGTATCGCAAGAAATGGTGCACTTGGCCACGTCGCCCCGCGAGGGGATATCGTACATCACGTTGAGCATGATGTCCTCGAGTATCGCCCTGAGGCCCCGCGCCCCGGTATTCCGCCGGATGGTTTCCTCGGCGATGGCCTGCAACGCTCCCTCCTGGAATTCCAGGGTTACACCGTCGAGTTCGAAG
Organism: Firmicutes bacterium UBA3572; assembly: GCA_002375985.1. GTDB lineage: Bacteria > Bacillota > Desulfotomaculia > Desulfotomaculales > Desulforudaceae > Desulfopertinax. The sequence continues at coordinate 33,650 of DFNH01000013.1, forward strand.
AGCTTTTCATACTGCTTTACCAGCGCATTACGCGGCTCGGTCAGAATGCGCACCAAATCCTCCTGGGTCAGCGGGTCCAGAGTAACAATCACCGGCAACCGGCCAACAAACTCGGGAATAAGACCATACTTCAACAGATCCTGAGGCAAGATGTGCCGCAAGATCTCGCCTAGCTTGCGGTCCCGCTTCACCATCAGCTCGGCGCCAAAACCCATAGTCTTTTGGGCAATCCGGTTCTGGATGATTTTGTCGATCCCCTCGAAAGCCCCACCACAAATGAACAAAATGTTGGTAGTGTCCAGCTGAATAAACTCCTGGTGGGGATGCTTACGCCCGCCCTGCGGCGGCACGCTGGCGACCGTCCCCTCCAGAATTTTCAGCAGGGCCTGCTGCACACCCTCGCCGGAAACGTCCCGTGTAATGGACGGGTTCTCCGACTTGCGGGCGATCTTGTCAACTTCGTCAATATAAACGATGCCCTTCTCGGCCTTTTCCACATCGTAATCGGCGGCCTGGATCAACTTGAGCAGGATGTTCTCCACATCCTCGCCCACGTACCCGGCCTCCGTCAGCGAGGTGGCGTCCGCAATGGCAAAAGGGACATTTAGAAACCGTGCCAGAGTCTGCGCCAACAGGGTCTTGCCGGAACCGGTCGGCCCCAGCATAATGATATTGCTCTTCTGGAGCTCAACGTCTTCCAGCTTGCCCCCCAGGTTGATGCGCTTGTAATGATTGTAAACGGCCACCGATAGGATCTTCTTGGCGTGTTCCTGGCCGATTACATACTGGTCAAGATACTCCTTAATCTCGACCGGCTTGGGAATATCGCGCAATTCCAAGCCAATGTCTTCGCTGAGCTCCTCCTCGATAATTTCATTACAAAGCTCGATGCACTCGTCACAGATGTAAACACCCGGCCCGGCCACGAGCTTCTTGACCTGGTCCTGCAGCTTGCCGCAGAAGGAACATTTTAGTTGACCCTTTTCGTTAAACATATAACAACACCTCTTCTACCCCTTGGCCTTCTTACGAACCGAGATCACCTCATCAATTATACCATATTCACGGGCCTGTTCGGCAGACATGAAGAAATCACGTTCGGTATCTCGTTCAATCCTTTCCAGCGGCTGGCCGGTATGCTTGGCCAACAGTTCGTTTAATATCTGCTTCGTCCTGAGAATCTCCCGGGCGTGAATGTCAATCTCGGTGGCCTGCCCCTGAACGCCACCCATAGGCTGATGGATCAAGATCCGGGAGTAAGGTAGCGCGTACCGTTTCCCCGGAGCACCGGCCGCCAACAGAAAGGCGCCCATGCTGGCCGCTTGGCCCAGGCAGATGGTCGACACATCCGGCCGGATATACTGCATAGTATCATAAATGGCCATTCCCGCGGTCACCGAACCCCCTGGTGAATTGAGATACAGGTGGATGTCCTTGTCCGGATCTTCGGCCTCAAGAAATAAGAGCTGCGCGATGACCAGACTGGCTGTGTGGTCCTCGATCGGCCCACCGATAAATACGATCCGGTCCTTAAGGAGGCGGGAGTAGATATCGTACGCTCTTTCCCCGCGGGCGGTCTGCTCTACTACAATCGGTACCAACGTACTCATTATAAGCCCTCCTCAAGACTATGTTAAACGAAAAGCCGTTCGTTTAAAAGAGGAAAACATACGGGCTTATTCGACCCCGGGCTTAACGCCCTCCCCTTTTTCGACTATCACCGCCTTCTCCACCAGCAGATCCACGGCCTTGTCGCGGCGGATGGCAGCCCGAACCACGCCCAGGTCGTTATTCTGCGCCAGGATTTCATGCAGGCGCTCCGGTTCCACCCGGTAAAACCCGGCCATCTTTTCCAACTCGGCCGCCAAGTCCTCTTCCGAGACTTCTACACCTTCAACCTCCGCGATTTTGTCCATAACCAACTCCTTCCGCAGGTCCTGCTCCGCCCGGGGCCGCAACTCGTCCCGCAACGACTCCTCGGTACGGTTCGTGAGCTTGAGAAAGTCTTCCTTGCTCATCCCCTGCTGGGCTACCGGCCGCATAACCTCCTCGATCATGGCGTTTAAGCGGGTTTCGATCATGCTGTTCGGGATCTCTAGCTGGGCGTTGGCCACGGCCTGCCGGATCAACTCGTCGCGCAGGTCGTGGTCAATTTTCTTTTCGGCGGCCTGGAGTAGTTTATTCCTTATTTCCTCCCGCAATGCCTCCAGGGAGTCATGCTCGCTGACGTCCTTGGCAAACTCATCATCCAGCGGCGCCAGTTCCTTACGCTTGATCGCCTTGAGGGTAACCCTGATCAAGGCCTCCTTGCCGGCGAGTTCCGCTTTAGGGAAGTCCTCCGGTATGGTAAGCAGTATTTCGCGGGTTTCGCCGACCGTCATGCCCACTAGTTTCTCGTCAAAATCCTTGGCCACAAAACCTTTGCCTACCTCAACCGAACGGTCGGTATCCGTGCCGCCCTCGAAAGGCCGGCCTTCAATGGTACCCTCGTAGTCAATGGTGATGATGTCCCCCATCTGCACGGCACCATCGTCTACGGTCACCAGCTTGGCATAACGGTTGCGAAGTTTCTCCAGTTCCCGATCCACGTCGGCCTCGGTGACCACCGCGACGCCCTTTTCCGCTCGGAGACCCTGATAGTTCCCCAAGGTTACCTCTGGTTTCACGTCCACTTGCATTTTAAAGATTACCGGCTTACCTTCTTCCAGCTGTACCACGTCTACCTCGGGCTGCGAAACCGGCTTAATGCCGGTATACTTAACGGCTTCCATATAGGCCTCCGGGATCAGCCTTTCCAACGCGTCCTCGTACAGAACCTGCTTACCGTAATAGTTTTCAAAAATCGGACGCGGTGCTTTACCGGGACGGAAACCGGGAACCTTCGCGTTCTTGACCAGTCGGCGGTACGCCTGGTCCATCAACCGGCTTAAACGCTCCGGTTCCAGCTCCACCTCGAGTTCCACTCTGTTGGTGTCGATTTTTTCAGCCGTTGCCTTCATCGATAATCCGACTGCCTCCTAAGAAACATATTTGCAGTTTTTGTCATCCGAGGCCCGCTCCATACTAAATATATATACTATAACTCAGGCAAAAGTAAAATTTACATCGGTACTCCTACTAAACAACAAAACACCAGGGGAGACTCCCTGGCCCTGGTAAGTGAAACATATTATAGCACAGGATTTTGGACAAAAGCAAGCAAAGGAATCTCCCGGTCTGCGGCGAAAAAACCTCAAAGACAAAGCCGCAATAACCGTTTTAGGAGTGGTATCTGTTGGCGTTTCGTGAAGGAGACCTGGTCATATTTCTTGACCACCAGGAACGCAGTTTCCGGCAGCGCCTTCATCCAGAGGGGAAACTGCAAACCCACCAGGGATACATCCCCCACAGCGAAGTTATCGGGCGCGAACCCGGGGTGGCGCTTTTGACATCCAAAGGAAAGGAACTGTTTGCCTTCCGGCCAACCTTGGTCGATTATACCATGAACATGCCCCGGAAAAGCGGGATTATCTACCCCAAAGACACCGCTTACATCTTGCTGTGGGCCGATATCCACCCGGGCAGCCGGGTCGTCACTGCCGGTGTCGGCAGTGGCGCCCTGCTTTTGGCCCTGGTCCGGCAGGTAGGACCCACCGGTTTTGTCTGGGGCTACGACGTCCGGCAGGATATGCTTGACTTTGCCGCCAAAAACCTGAAGGAGTTTTTGGGTGATACGAGCAACACGGAACTTCGCCTCGGCGACGTGTATCAAGCCATTGACCAACGGCAAGTGGACAGCGTTATCCTGGACGTACCGGAACCTTGGGGCGCCGTGGAGCAGTCCGCCCTCGCCCTGCGCCCGGGCGGCATCCTGGTGGCCTATGCGCCCACCATCAAACAAGCGGAGAACCTGACCGCGGCCCTCAGGGGCTCAGACTGCTTCGGGTTGGTGGAAACGGTGGAGATCCTGGTACGCGACTGGCACATCCGCCACCGGAGCGTCCGGCCCAACCACCGAATGGTGGGACATACGGGTTTCCTCACTATTGCCCGCCGGATCATAAGGCCGGAGGGGAACCCATTGGAACCGGTTAAAACCCCGGAAAAGAAACCGGCTGACCGCACCGGGTTTCCGGAAACCGATTAGGCAAGCACCCCGTATTGTGTAAAAGGGCGTATTGACAACTGGCTTGATCGCTTCTTTTCCGAATTGCGTACTATAACTTTAAAGACGGGAACGGTAAAGCGGCCCTAATCACACTCCGGTCATTTCCTCTGCCGCAAGAAATTATGAACAAAAGGTAGAGGGTGTTATGGAGTGTTGGAAACAAGAAATGAAGCGAACTGCGGGAAAGAAAAAGCAACAAAGCTAGTGGCGGCTGCCGTGACCCTTTTAACCCAATATACTATTGATACAGCAGGCGTAATGATCCCCGTAAGTCAAGACAAAATCGGCTGGTTTGAAGGGAGTCTTTGAAGTTTTGGCAACAGGAACTGAACACCGCCTTAGAGCCATTATCCATCTCGCCCGGCCGCCGTCCCTGCCTGCAGCAGGCAGGAAGGGCAAGGGCTTACACCGCTTGCGCGGCCCCTTGACTGCCCACCGGGCTGCGATAGGAATTACAGTTAGGGGTGCTCAAGGGTGGAATATTGATTAGCGTCACCCTTCTTAAGCTGCAGCCCGCCGGGCTAAGTAGGCCCGGTATTCGGCCGGTGACCGGTAACCAGGGGCGGAATGCAACCGCTCGGTGTTGTAGAAATGGATATACCGCTCGCGGTCGCGCTTGGCTTCGCCAAAGTTCTGGTATTCGGTAAGCCAAACGGCTTCTTCTTCCAAGGTCCGAAACCACCGTTCGATGAAAGCGTTAGCGTCTGGGTTGTTGTAACCTGTCCGTTCGTGGGTTATGCCGCAGTCGCGTAGCACTCAAGACATTAACGTTTGGCTTTAACATCTGACAGCCGTTATCCGACCCGATGGTCAGGTCCTGATCCCGGGTGCCGTGGGGGAACCGGTAGTTGAGTGCCATATCCACAGCATCCACTAGGAAATCTGTGGCACAGCGCAACGCAAAGGCGCCGACGATCTCCCGGTCAAAGGTGTCAACGACGGCAAATAAATACCCTCAGCCGCTCTTACGCCACACCATACCTCGGGTATCAACCTGGAAGTGCTCGTTCGAGCGGGTCACCGGGATGCGGCCTGGTTCCTTAACGCGCTTCGCAATGCGCTCTTTGACCGGGACGGCTGCAGCCTTCTTCCGGCATGCTCCGCTGCACTTTCTTCCGGTTGATCGAGCGCCCTGACCGGTTCCGCAAGACAGCGGTAACCCGGCGGTAGCCGCAAAGCCCGGGAACGGGATGCAGATGCAATTGAAGCGCCTGCTTTATTTCGGCGTCTTTGTCAGGCCGTTCTTTTTGAGGCTTGTCAAGTTGAGACTATAGCAATATGTTCTGGGTAAGCCCGAGGGTCTTGGCCATAAGGGCGACCTTATATCCGTCCCGGTGGAGCGTCCGAACTGATTCCCTGACGGTCACTTCAGGACCCAGTTGGTCTTTTTTAAGGATGTCAATCTGCATGGCCTGTTCCCCGATTTTGGCCTGGGCTTCCCGGAGCTTACGCTCCAGTTCCTGTTCCCGGTTGGAAGAACCGTTTTGTAAAGCGGCCTTGCCACCCTCAGGGAAAGCATCCCGCTCATCCGATAAAACTGGGACTGGGAGATTTGCTACTCCCGGGCTTGAGCGGCAATGTTAGCTTCAGGTATCAGGCCCGCCAGGACGATTTGCATCTTTTGTTCGGCGGTCCATTGACGTTTCGGCGCAAGGCTCCCCTCTTTTGTCCGCTCCTATTCTACCATGCCGTTTGTCGGATCTTTTATGGGGTCAGTATAAAAGTTTTGCGCGTGGTTTGAGCCTGTTTTTAAACAGCCCGGACGACGCGTTGTATATCAAGGCCAAGTTCTGGGGGGACGACAAAGGGATGGACGTCCATCGGCAAGAGAGAGCGTGTGATTAACACCCTGTTTGGGGTGGAAGGCTTTGGGATTCGACTCCAAGCCGCTCATCCTGGCTCACCAGGCCTTGCAGCGAGGGAACCTTGAGGCTTTGGACGGCGTAATGGCCAAGGCCCTGAACCAGGCGCCTTCCGGTAAGCACGTCGAGCGGATAAAACAAGTGCGCCGTTACTTCAAGGATCACTGGACGGGTTTGCTTGACTGGCGCCAAGGGCAGACACCAGGTGAAGAGCGCGGTTTGGGGGCTTCGGAAGCCGAAATCAACCACGTATTGGCCGTCCGGATGAAAAAGCGCGGGATGAGCTGGACTGAAGAAGGAACCCACCATATGGCACAAATGAGATGCCTGTTAGCGATGGACCAGTTGCAAGCGTGGCTGGCTGACTATCAGCAAAAACGCTGGCCACATATCAGCCTGGGAAACTGGGCCGAGCTTCAATCTCGGGTTTATAGAACCGCTCCGCAAGACCGATCCGGCGGCTTGGTTACACGCCCAGATTCCGATTCTGGTCACGGCTGCCGCTTCCTCGCCTCCTGTCGCGAGGCCCTGAATGCTTTGTCCCGTTTAAGGCCGCAAGTTGCTCAATCTGCAAGTCATACCTAAAACTGGGATTTTCCCCATTTGGAGTTGACAGCTACAAATATTGCCTCTGGCTTGCAAGATTTTTGTCGGCTAGTTATAATTAAATGGCTGTAGAAATTGACAGAAAATTGACCAAATAATATCCGAAGGGGCGAGGAGCGTGGATATCATAAACAACGGCCTCGGGGAGGACGCAGGCATTTCCTTCACGCCGGAAGGCGATCCGAAAGCACTGACTGTTTCCGACGAAGAAAAGGCGCTGATTCGGAGTGTTGGACGGAAACTGGCTTACCCCAGGGGCCAGATCCTTTTCGCAGCCGGTGATCTAGCCGACCGGGTGTACCTTTTGGAGCAAGGTTGGGTGCGTATATTTCGCCTGGATTTTGAAGGGAGAAAAATCACCGTTGGGGCCATCCGCAACCCCGGGGAACTGATGGGCTTGGCCGAAACGCTCTACCATGGTGAACGAACGTGCTTCGCCGAAGCTATCACCAACGTGGTGGTAGTAAAGCTTACGCGAGGTGATTTTCTAAGGATCCTGGAAGGAACTCCCACCCTGGCCCTCCGGGTAGCAAGTCTCCTGGGTGCGCGCATGCGGGAAGCGGAGGGCAAGGTCCACGAACTGATCTGCCTGCAGGTGCCGGGACGGCTGGCCCTGTTGCTAATGAAAATCGGAGAACGGACCGGTGTGCCTTCGGATAACGGAACCCTGATCAATCTCCGCCTCACCCACGAGGAAATCGCGTCCATGATCGGAACCACCCGTCAAACGGTAACCCAGACACTAAACCTTTTTAAAAAGGAAAAGAGCATTCAGATTGACGGGCGGATGATCAAAATCTTGGACGAGCAAAAGCTGGCACGGTGGATCTACCCGTAAACAGCCCGATCTTTACATCTTGACGCCGCGGCCGCCTATGCCCAGCAGGCGCTCGGTTTGGACACGGCTATCCCCGCACCAACTCGCCCACACTACCCGAACAAAACAACGCAACTTCGTATTGTCGTATATCGATCGAATGTTTGGCGGCCACCAGATGGCCGTCAATTCCGTCTGCGCCTGGAGTTCGCTCCCCATCTCCAAGGGGTTTTTCTGGGACATACCCGGCGGACTTCCTTTTGGTTAACAAAACGGTGCGCTGGCAAGAAACGGGAACTAGCTGCGTTTAGGCTTCAAAAACAAAAATGTGAATGGGATAGCGCCGGTTGGATAACATGCAAATGGGTCTGACTTCGCATACAGCGTGGGGTGATTAAATGGAAACCGGCAGCGAATGGCACGACTGGAAACGGTTGCTTGGAAAAGCGGTTCACGCCGCCAAAGCGGTCGGTGTTTCCGATAAGTATGTAGAGGAACTGGCCTACCGTATCGGCGGCGTACTGGCAGACCACTTCGATCCGGGGAACCGGGAACAACGCCTGATCAAGGAACTCTGGGAACAGGGCACCGAAAGCGAAAAACGCGCCCTAGCCTCCATGTTCGCCCGGATGCTCGCCAATGACACGAACCGCCCGGGACCGGCGGCGACCAATGCCGATAAGCCCGACACCCACTAACCATCCTTGGCTACCCTAAAGGCCGAGTTTCTCCTCTTGCTCAACTTTGATACCCTCGATCCAAGAAATCCTTGCGGCTCAAGGGCTGCAAGGAATGAGAGGGTCACATACCACCTCCCCGGGGGTCGGGTCAGGCACGTGGCATCTCGGTTACGTGTAGCGGGGGTCTAACCCCCACGGCACGGAATGCCACCTCAGCACGACCGATGAGTTCCGTGCGGGCCAGATAGTGCCTCCCATCCACATGGAGGTCCACGGCCTTCCGTTGGCAGAGGTCAAGCAGCAAGTCGCCGTAGCGGACCTCCCCGCCGAGATCCTTGATCTTGCGCCGCAACGCCATCTCCAGCACCAGCGCCAGGAAACACACCATCACGTGGCCCCTGATGCGTTTTTCCGTCCAGTGATAGATCGGCCTCAGGTCAAGACCCGATTCAGTTCCCGGAAGGCGCGCTCTACCTGCCACAAGCTCTTGTAGGCTTCCGCCACTTCTTCGGGGCGCGGGGAAGAGTTGGTCCTCAGGACATACTTGCCGTCGTACCTGGCTTCCTCCTGAAGTACGTGCTCGTCTATAGCCACCTGGCTCCCGTTTATCTTCAGGTACCTCCGGTAGGCGCTGTTGCCGATGAGCTGCTTCACTTCTCCGGCCTCGAGCTTCTCCTTCAGCCTCGCCACCGCCTGCTTCCGTGTCCGGCGGTCGCGCTCCTTCTCCTCGGGATTGAAGCACACGATGTACCGCACGCCCCCGTAGATGACCTCCTTCACCCACAGGTTGGAAGCCACCTTGCGGTAGCGGCCGGAGCGGGAGAGCGCCTCCCGGGCTGCCTTCAGTTTCCTCACCCGCACCCCCACGATGTACTCCAGCTGCGCTCCTTCAATCTCCCCAGGCAGTTTCTCCGACACCATCCCCCGGTCGGCAACCAGGATCACCCGCCCCAGGTGAAACTGGTGCTTGCCCTTCTCCACCACGTACCGGAAGGTGTCCAGTTCAGCCGTGCTGCCAGGGAACACCTCGTGGGCTATGGGGAAACCGTCGCGGGACGCCAGCACCCCAATCATGATCTGCACCCGGTCAGGCCGCTTCTTTGGAAAAGCCATACTCCGCGAATCCCCCCGCCGCCCGGCCTTCAATGTATGTGGTGGTGTCCCACAGTACCAGATCCAGTTCAGGTTGAAGAGGTCCCACACCCGGGCATACAACGCTTCCTCGAGCCGGCCTTTGTGCTCGGCAAGGAAGTCCAGCGCACGGTAGAAGTGATTGGGTTCCAGCCCCTTCCACTCCGGCCGGTAGATCGTTTTCACCCACTCGCCGACGCACAGCTTGGACATGCGGGCCAGGAGGCGGATTAAGGCAAAAGCAAAGGCCGCTTCCTCAAAATTGGTTTCCACAGCGGCA
>DFNH01000036.1 GCA_002375985.1 Firmicutes bacterium UBA3572
CTCATAGGTAGGCTGAAAACGCCAGGGCCCCGGCCCCGTGGCTCCAGGCGGAAGAAAAGTTTCAATCCCTCATAGGTAGGCTGAAAACTTTGGCAAACTGCCCGGGCTGGTAGATGACGGCCGGTTTCAATCCCTCATAGGTAGGCTGAAAACATAGGCGGAGTAAAGTGCGGCGTAGGCGGAGTAGAGGTTTCAATCCCTCATAGGTAGGCTGAAAACGCCTGGAACTGGACCACAAGCGCCGCACCGTGGAGAGTTTCAATCCCTCATAGGTAGGCTGAAAACTGGAGCAGAAAAAGGATGAATTGCTGGATCTGGACCGGTTTCAATCCCTCATAGGTAGGCTGAAAACTCGAACTCGACCGCGAAGTCCGGAAAGCGTCCCGGGGTTTCAATCCCTCATAGGTAGGCTGAAAACACCTGCCAGTGGATCCGGACCAGGCAGACGATAGCGGGTTTCAATCCCTCATAGGTAGGCTGAAAACGGGATTGCGGGGAGTGCGGTTGGCACTCCGAAATCACGTTTCAATCCCTCATAGGTAGGCTGAAAACTCTTTCCCGCGTGTACGAAGACTGCGGCGCTACCTGGTTTCAATCCCTCATAGGTAGGCTGAAAACGCAAATCCTCCCGGCTGGGCAGCGGCAAGTCGATAAGTTTCAATCCCTCATAGGTAGGCTGAAAACTGGTGCGTATCTTTTTCCAGTCCACCGCATTGTAGAGTTTCAATCCCTCATAGGTAGGCTGAAAACCGGAAGTCGTCCACCCGCCAGTGTACGTGGAAGCCAGTTTCAATCCCTCATAGGTAGGCTGAAAACGGATCCAGATAAGAAGTACCGAGCCGTCTACCGGCGTTTCAATCCCTCATAGGTAGGCTGAAAACTCAAGCAATCAGGAGTTTGAAAAGGCCCGCCTTGAGGGTTTCAATCCCTCATAGGTAGGCTGAAAACCAAAGCGGATCGTCACCGTGTAGGCCGAAAAGTCTTGTTTCAATCCCTCATAGGTAGGCTGAAAACTTCGGGGAGCGGCAATTTTGAGATTCTGGAAACCACGTTTCAATCCCTCATAGGTAGGCTGAAAACCCTGGTTATCGGTCAAGTACTTGTTGTACAAGCTCAGGTTTCAATCCCTCATAGGTAGGCTGAAAACTGGATGCGCCGGCACCACCCGGAGCAGTATTACAAGTTTCAATCCCTCATAGGTAGGCTGAAAACCCCGCCCTTTAAAGAGGTCGTCCCAAATTAGGAGGTGTTTCAATCCCTCATAGGTAGGCTGAAAACGAAGGAGAGTTTAGTTGTGGGCGGAAGGTGGTGAGAGTTTCAATCCCTCATAGGTAGGCTGAAAACCCAAAGCGGAATATCTAACAAGTTTTTATGTGGGGTTTCAATCCCTCATAGGTAGGCTGAAAACTGTACGGTCGCCGGCTGAAATAGTCCAGAGCACTAAGTTTCAATCCCTCATAGGTAGGCTGAAAACCGGCCCGCGCCCGGATAGACAGCCAGCGCTGCCCGCGTTTCAATCCCTCATAGGTAGGCTGAAAACGCTGCGCATTTCGCAGCGTGGACCTGTGGGAATTTATGTTTCAATCCCTCATAGGTAGGCTGAAAACGTAAATGCGGCGGGGGCGGACAAATACGTAGTTGTGTTTCAATCCCTCATAGGTAGGCTGAAAACCGGTTTATCCGGCCCGTCTGAATCTGACTCCTTTCTGTTTCAATCCCTCATAGGTAGGCTGAAAACTTCGCCCCGGGCCTCGGCGTAGATGACCCTTGCCAGGTTTCAATCCCTCATAGGTAGGCTGAAAACCCACGGCGGCACTTACATTGTGGCCCGGAGTGTGGAGTTTCAATCCCTCATAGGTAGGCTGAAAACGACCTCTGAGCACGGTTGGAAGCAGACGGAATTGGCGTTTCAATCCCTCATAGGTAGGCTGAAAACAGCGGCGTAAGTTAAAGGCAGATTTGGGATGTGTTCGTTTCAATCCCTCATAGGTAGGCTGAAAACGTTGCATTGTGGCGGGTGTGTATAGTTGGTAACGTGGTTTCAATCCCTCATAGGTAGGCTGAAAACTTGGTTTAAGTTGGCTACGTTCGGAGAGGAATATGGTTTCAATCCCTCATAGGTAGGCTGAAAACGGACGCCAGTCCGCCTACCTTCTTACTCATTTGCTACGTTTCAATCCCTCATAGGTAGGCTGAAAACCAGATGGGGAAATATGGCCCCACGATACCTATAAAACGTTTCAATCCCTCATAGGTAGGCTGAAAACTAAGGCTCGGTTGACTTCTTGCGTTTGGGCTTGTCCAGTTTCAATCCCTCATAGGTAGGCTGAAAACCCGGCAGCGCATCCACCTGCGGTTAGCTCAACCGGAGTTTCAATCCCTCATAGGTAGGCTGAAAACCGGCGTCCGTTTTTACTTCGTCGATAAGGTTATGGGGTTTCAATCCCTCATAGGTAGGCTGAAAACTAAGTTGTGGCCACAAGATACTGATCATGAAGAAAGTTTCAATCCCTCATAGGTAGGCTGAAAACCCTTTGAGGTGCGGGAGTTGCGGTTGTATCAAAAAGGGTTTCAATCCCTCATAGGTAGGCTGAAAACGTTAACCGTGGCTTTCTTCCCATTCCTCCTTTTCTAGTTTCAATCCCTCATAGGTAGGCTGAAAACCGGCAGCCGCACGTTCGACATCCAGAGCGTTATCAAGTTTCAATCCCTCATAGGTAGGCTGAAAACGGAAGTGACCCACACCCTGCATGTCTGGAGCCAGTAGTTTCAATCCCTCATAGGTAGGCTGAAAACAGTTCGGAAAGAAGATCCCCCGGCTGCCAATGGAAGGTTTCAATCCCTCATAGGTAGGCTGAAAACACATGGGTCGCCGGGAAGATCGACCCCGGCAACTGGGTTTCAATCCCTCATAGGTAGGCTGAAAACGGGGGTAAGGGAAATGAGGGATATTTTTTCGTCGGAGTTTCAATCCCTCATAGGTAGGCTGAAAACAATTTAGGTTCACAAATCCCCACACACGTATCGTACGTTTCAATCCCTCATAGGTAGGCTGAAAACAGGAAGCCGCTGCAGGAAGTGGGTGCCGAGGGATGCGTTTCAATCCCTCATAGGTAGGCTGAAAACGGGGTTACGGCCAGGTGCGGGATGCGGACAACGATGGTTTCAATCCCTCATAGGTAGGCTGAAAACGCGGGGCGCCGAAGGGAAGCCAAAATGCTTTAAAACAGTTTCAATCCCTCATAGGTAGGCTGAAAACAGGGCTGGCAACGCAACGCAACGCAACGTGTAACGGTTTCAATCCCTCATAGGTAGGCTGAAAACCAATCCGGGGGCTCTAGGCCGTGTTTCGGCAAAGGTGTTTCAATCCCTCATAGGTAGGCTGAAAACCGGCCCGCGCCCGGATAGACAGCCAGCGCTGCCCGCGTTTCAATCCCTCATAGGTAGGCTGAAAACTTAGCTCGCTCACGTGAAGCTTGGGTTTCATTTTCTGTTTCAATCCCTCATAGGTAGGCTGAAAACTGGCTGGGGCGTAGAAACGAACCGCCCGGTAACCCCGTTTCAATCCCTCATAGGTAGGCTGAAAACTGGTGAGAACGTTGCTAACTTCGTCAACATGGCACTGTTTCAATCCCTCATAGGTAGGCTGAAAACTGGTCGGTGGACCTTTCTTAGGGCTTTCGAGACTGTGTTTCAATCCCTCATAGGTAGGCTGAAAACGGAGGCTTTTTGTCTCTCCCAGGACTGGAAGATATAGTTTCAATCCCTCATAGGTAGGCTGAAAACGCATAGAAAGAGTTGACTTGTTGTTCTTCTATGATAGTTTCAATCCCTCATAGGTAGGCTGAAAACCATAACTACCAGCCATTCCTTCCGATCCACTCTCAATGGTTTCAATCCCTCATAGGTAGGCTGAAAACTTGCAGAATTCCCGCTCGCCGCGATTGCCTTTGTCGCGGTTTCAATCCCTCATAGGTAGGCTGAAAACGCAGGGATGGGGGTATTCCAGCATTTCCATTTACCTGTTTCAATCCCTCATAGGTAGGCTGAAAACGCCTTGATTTCTCCACGGATCATCTCCAGCTTTTCTAGTGTTTCAATCCCTCATAGGTAGGCTGAAAACCGTGTCAACACTCCGCAAGCAGGCGCGAGAAATCCGGTTTCAATCCCTCATAGGTAGGCTGAAAACTTGTCTGCCGATTGTCGCAATGGCAGCGAAATGGTGTTTCAATCCCTCATAGGTAGGCTGAAAACGGGTATGCTCCGGGATTGCGGTAGCTTGTACTTATTGTTTCAATCCCTCATAGGTAGGCTGAAAACGGAAGCATTGCTGGCCGACGTCACCGGTTATACGCTATGTTTCAATCCCTCATAGGTAGGCTGAAAACGAAGTGTTTCCGTCACGTAAGGAACCGGATACTTGGGTTTCAATCCCTCATAGGTAGGCTGAAAACTGATGCAAAAAAGGAGCGGTTTAAGAAGTTTATCGCGTTTCAATCCCTCATAGGTAGGCTGAAAACCTGAACCGTTTGACACATCCACCACAGCCGGCAGAAGTTTCAATCCCTCATAGGTAGGCTGAAAACTAAGGCGGCCGAAGTTAACGAGGATTTAACTGAAGCGTTTCAATCCCTCATAGGTAGGCTGAAAACGCGCTTCTCCCCAGGCAACGGGTGGACTACCTCACGTTTCAATCCCTCATAGGTAGGCTGAAAACTCATTCTGGGCGCACAAATACAGGCCCTGCATTCTGGTTGCTTCCTGGATGGCACATCCAGTTCGAGACCCCGAAATCCCGACATCCCAGGCAGCGCGCCGGTTCCGCGCTTCGCCAGGGTGTCGTCGATCTCCAGGCTTTTATGCACTATTGGACATCGACGACAAAATTCCTGCCGGGTTTCGGAATTTTGCACAGCGCACAGCCGCTCACACCGTCCCCAGTGCTTCCTTGTGCGGAAGCCGGAGGAAACCCCCCGGCTCCTGTCAGAAAACCCAATCCTCGCCGCCTTTCCGAATACCCATAAGCTCCCTTCTGGCGTACTTTTCGTTCCCCAGAATGTAAAAAAGCACAGAATCCTCCTTGGCGTTAATGATTCGTGCCAGATCGCTTCGCAGGGCGCGAAACGTGGCTTCGGTCAGCTCGCCTTCGAGGACCGAGTTCTGCACCCAGGTAAGATACCGGCGAGCAGTTTTTAATACCTTGCCCACGCGGGATACGTTGACGTCATAAACGAGGATGACATACATACGCTACCACCGGCTGACAAAGGGTTTATAGGATTGTTCACCCATAAGGTGCTTCTCCACTTTGTAAAGTTCCAGGCGCAGGAGGGTCTGATAGCTTACCTTGCGTCTGAGACGCCGATGATAGAAGGTGGCCTGAAGTTTTTCTTCAAGCTCTTGAACGTAGAGGCGCCGGCCCCGTTCTTTCAGCAGGTGGGCTCCGCCGCGGCGTTCGAAGTCCTCGAGGCCCACCATTTTCTTCCCCACGAGGTTAAAAAGCACACGGTCGGCGAGGATGGGTTTAAAGATTTCTGCCAGGTCGAGGTTAAGGGTAAACCGCCGGAAATTGGTGGTGTGCAGGTAGCCGATCCGTGGGTCCAGGTGCGTCTTGTAGATTTCTGTCAGGATCTTGGCGTAAACCAGGGAGTTTCCGAAACTTATAAGCGCGTTCAAAGGATCGGCAGGAGGACGTTTGCTCCGCCCGGTAATAGTAAACGGCGATCCCTCCAGGATGATGTTAAAGCTCTCGTAGTAGTAACCACGGGCGTTTCCCTCAACAGCCATCAGTTCTTCCACGCTACCGCAAGCGGGTAGACTCTTTTCCGCAAGGCGGGTAATCGACTCGATATAGGAGGCCAGCTCTTTGCCCCGGTTCTGGTAATAGCGCAAGATTTGTAAGATGTTGGCCAGCGCACCGTCTACAAACTTCCGGGCTAACTCCAGGCGGCGTGCGGGGTCCAGGTAGTTCTCCGCCTGCCGGAGAATTACGTATCCGGAATTGTAATGCTCCCGCGGGTAGAAGCTCCCCACATAGTTTCCGTAGTAACCGAAAAAGTGGAGGATAATCTCGTTCTCCTCCATAAATTCGAGAAGCTTCTTGTTCAGATCAACTTCGCCAAAAACGAAAATATCCCGCAGATTTATCACGGGGAAGTATTTTGTCCCCTCTTCGCTCTCTACGCAGATGGTATTGTCTTTACGCCGGAGCCGGCCACTCGCGAAGAGATACAGCGTTTTCTGCACGGTTTGAGCCTCCTTTTGCCACCTTTAAGCCCAGCAAAATTCGGCGTACGCACACTTGCCGCAAAAATGAATCTTCTCCGGCGGAGGGGGTTGGTCCCGGTAGATCAGTGCGAGAATGCGGGTTTTCAGGTTTTCAACCTGCCGCGACAGGTCTTCATCAAGAATCAAGCGCTCCCGCCGCCGCTCTTCTGGAAAAAGCAATTCACCCTCTGCTTCGATCCCCATCTCCCGCAGCTCGTAGAGATAAAAAGCAAGCTGCATCCGCGCAGCTTCCCGGGCACGTGACGATTTCTTGACCTCGCCGACAATAAAATCACGCCCGCTACGCCGCACGAGGTCGATGCTCAGGTGTTCGAGGCGCACCTCTTTACGCTCACGCCCATAGGCCTGAGCACCAATGAGGCGACCCAATTCAAGGTAGACATTATCCTCATCGGGACAAATCTGCCGGGACATGAGCCACACCTGCCGCGGGCAGATAAGATAAGCCTGAATGAAACTACCGACCACGCGCTCTTCCGCACCCATAGTGCCTTCACCGCTGCCGCATTAATAGATCAGTGCCCGCTCGTGCTCGATCCGCCTGAAGCCCGTTTCCTCATCGTAAAATTCGTGGAGAAGGTATGTGGGAATCATGAGCGGATGCGAGTCACCCGTCAACCGGTGAAGCAACAGCTCGACCGGAACGGACAAAAGGTAGCGCCGGAAATCCCGCTTTAATTCGAGAAAAGCCGCCCACCGCCGGCGCAGATCCCGCTCCTGCGCCACAGTAGTCTGGTACCGGTTCCAGACCTCCTCCGCGCCGGCATCGATACAGATGAAAACATCGACGTAGCGCGGTAATTCGCGGATGAGGGCAAAGTCGCTGACGCTCGCTTGCTGGTCATCACTCTCTTTCTTCGTAAAGCGCAGGGCGGTCATGGCTTGCAAGATAGATTTGCTCTTGTCTGCCGATTTGCTCTGGCGCACAGCGCGGAAATAGTCGGCTACAATCTCGAAGAACTCGGGTTCGGTGAGGCACGGCTGGCGTGTAAAAAGTTCCCGCGCTGCTACAGTGTGAATCTTGCCATAAACATACGCTGCCAGGGAGCGGCCCCCTTCGCCGTCCCGGTCTACCAGGTGCACGAGCTGCACCTGCCCCTGTTCCCGGCGGAAATGCCGGTTGCAACGTCCGGCAACCTGCACAACGGCATCAACCGGACCGAGGTCGCGCCATACCGTATCAAAGTCCAGGTCTACCCCCGCCTCCACCACCTGCGTGGACACCACGACGGGTTTTTCGCCCCGCATCAGGCGTTCCCGGATTTCGGCCAGGCGGCGCTCTCGCTCTGCCGGGACAATGTTCGTGGAAAGGTAGTAGAGAGCCGGCCCGCACTCACGCCACACCTTACGCAGTTCGCTGTAGAAAGCTATAGAGCTCTTTATGGTGTTCAGTACCACGAGGTACGATAGCCCCTCATTGTATTGATCAAGGAAAGCGGCCGCCGCCTCTTCAACCGTGCGCGGCGTTGTGTCGGCGGTAACCCGCACCCGGTTTAAAGCTGCAAACTGCCGCCGCACGGTTTCCGCATCTCCCGCCAACTCCAGCGCTTCCCCCGGACCAAACCACTCCGGGCGTGTGGCCGTCATCAGAATAACACGCAAATCGAGCTGCGCGCAGGCCTGCCGCAAGCACTCTTCAACAAGCGGCCAGTACTCCACCGGGATGTTTTGTACCTCGTCCAGGATGACTACGGCCCCGCCCAAGCGGTGAAACTTTTTAAGCATCCGGTTCTCGTACCCCACCAGCGTGCAAAAGAGCTGCACAAAGGTGGTAACCACGACCTCACTCTGCCAGGACTCGATGAGTAAAAGTGCTTCATCCAGGGAACGTTCCGCGTCATCGTTTCCGTTCCTCCGGTAAGTCAAATCGGCCAGATGATGGTGCTTCAGGATCACCGAGGTGGGAACCGGCCCATCCGGTGTGGGCAGCGCCATCCGCAGGATGTCTTCTCCAACGGCGAAGGTCTGGTCGACAATGCTGGTGAACGGCAGGGCGTAGATAATGCGGGGCGGGATGCCCCGCGCCGCGGCCAACCGCTCGCGCAGGCAAAAGGCAGCAGCAAGACCGGCAACGGTCTTACCCGCACCGGTAGGCGCGGTGAGGGTGAAAAGCCTTTGCTCGAGAGGTGCCTGCCGTACCCGCACCACGACTTGCTGGTAGAGGTCTTCCCGCAACTTCTCAATCTTTGCGCGTGGCCGTCCATACCGCGCCGCCCGGTAGCGCTCTACCACCTCTTGGGGTACGGACATCCGCCCGGCCTCCGTCACCCGCGCGGCGTGGATCTTGTCGGCATCAATGAGGGCGGAAAAAAGGGTCAGCAGTTCAAAGTAAATTTCCAACCCGGCACCGCCCGGTGATTGCATACCGGCAGAAACCGTTTCCCGTTTCAGCTGGCGCCGGATAGCATAGAGCGCGCCAAATGACTCCTCCCAGTTAGTCAAAAATTCGCTGAGGGCTCCGGCCCACCAGTCACCCTGCAACCAGTCGGGAACTGACAGCCCCTGCGCGGCAAGCAGCCTGGCCGTGCGGCGGGCGGCCGACCGAAGGGAGGCGACCACCGCCGCGGCCCGGCTTTGCAGGTCGGCTACCTGCGCGGCGGCTACCCGCACCCGCTCCCGGGTGCTACTATCTAATTCCGCCCAGTCACCCCTCAGATCCCGACGGGCGACGAGGAGTTCCTCCGGATCGTCTAAGTTCTGGTGGTGGCGCGCTACTGCCAGAAAAAGGGCAAGTCGCTGCGCCCGCGGGAGTTCAAAGCGCTGCGCCAGGTAAGCAGCCCAGAGACCGGAAAGAAAAGCGTGCTGCTTCTCGACACCTCCCCGGCCTGTCCGCAGATACTCCTGGAAGTAGCTGGTATACTTGCCAAAGTCGTGCGCCAGCCCGGCCACCAGGGCGGCGGAAAAGAGTCTTTCCTTCCCCGGCAGCGCCGCAATCCGCTGGGCCGCTCCCGCCGCAACCCCGGCCAGGTGTGCGCTCAACAGGTAAAACCGCCGCTCAATCCGGTGCGCGTAAAAAGGCATGTTCATCCCTCCAAAAAGGCCACTGTTTCCTCGGCTTCCGCAGCGGGGAGGGAGAAACGGTAGGCCGGAACGCGCAGCCGAACCGGAAGGGGCTGCCCTGCGGCCTCGTAAACGACCGCCACCGGAGGCCGCAGCGTCCGGCCGGGGCCGAAGGCGTAAGGAGCGCGCTCCCGCACCAGGCGGGCCGTTTTTGCCGCGGGCAAGTCTACCTTTTCGAGATGTGCTGCATTTAAAACCGAAGTGAGCGCGACCGCAGCACCGGACGATACCGTTTGGTAATCCTGCGACCCGAAAAGGCCTATGTACCGGGCGGTGGCCAAACACTCGGTAAGGCCAAGATAAAGCGGAAAGCAGGGGCGCTCCTCTTGCAGCCGCCTGGCGGCCTCCCGCAGCAACTCCGCATCTGGATGACCGAAGAAGAGGCGAAACCGCAGGAAGCGGTGTTCTCCGTCCGGGAAAAGGAATTCCAGCGGCGTCTGCGTCCCGGGTACTCTCTTCAACTGCCGCAGCGACGTCAGGTCTTCCTTTTTGGTGCGCACGTAATTCACCGTCTGTAACAACCGGCGCGTGGGCGTTTTCACGGCCACGGCAAAGCGGCCGCGGTCGAGCTTCTCGTAGTAAGAATCCCGCGCGAAGCCCAAAACGGCGGCCACCACACCCATCAGTGCGGTCCGCGGCGGAAAGCCATAGGTCAGGGCCGAGGTATTGGTGTAGTACTTGCGGAAATGAGCCATCGGCCCGGTCAGGTCAAAAACCAGTACCTCACCCAAATTATCAGGTCCTTTCTAAGGTTTGCACTTTATCTGCGCCTAGAAGTTCTGCCAGCCAGGCGGTTACCGGCACCTCCTGCCCGTCCACGGTGGTACGGAGGTCCGCGTCCTGAAAGACAAGAACCTGCGCGATCCGCTCCTTGAACCGCTTAAGTCGCCCGCCCAAGGCCGTGAGATCGAGAGTCAACTCCTTAACGGACCGCAGGCCTTGGTCAGGATTCACTACCAGGTCTTCCCGCGGATCACCCATAAAGGTTTCGCCGTCCGTAAAGACAGTGCGCAGGTAAAGCCGCGGGTACTGGCCGATCTTCGAACGGGTGGCCGCAAGCGGAATGGAGTTCACCAGCGCCTCGTCCAAGAGTCTGATGTCGGCCTCGCTGGTAGCGGCGGCCTCATTCCCACCGGCGCGCTCCTGCATCACCCGGACACGGCGGGCGCTGACCACACCGTGGAAGCCGAGGAGAGCGTAGTAAACCCGGTAGTCCTTACCGAAAGTTCCCTGCCCGGCCTCTGCCCGGGTGGCGAACTGCGAGGAGATGGTCACCGAATCCACGAATTCGGCACGATTCAAAGAGTACCCCCAGGTAAACTGCACGGGACCGGTCAGGTTTACCGCCTCCCCCTCGCCCTTTTTGCCACCCTTGATCGGCATGGTCGCCCCAAAGAGGCGGACATCGCTCAGCTTCTCGAGGAGGGCAGGCAGGTCAGCACCGCTTACCTTGTCCTTCCCCAGCACCGCCTTTAGCCGGTCCTCCGCCTGGACAACCCCTTCCGCCTTGGTGACATAGATGGTGTGCCCCTTCTCTTCTAAGTAATCGCGGATGTAACGCTTCAGCCGTACGTCCGAAACCAGGCAGCGCTCCCGGTCAGGGTCGAAGCGCGGCCGGTTTTCATCGTCCGGGTCGCCGTTCGGGTTGCACATCTTGGCATCGTAAAGAAAAAGAATTTCGCTGTTTTTGTCAACAACACTCATTGATTCAACGCCTCCTTAATATCAACGTTCTGTTTTTCATTTTGCTTTTCGGCCCGAGCCTTCAGCGCCATGCGTGCGCCGTAGGCATAGCCCGAGAGGATGTAGAAGACGTTTTCCTCGGGCGAAAGCGGCCATTCCTGCCGGTGAGCAGTAGGCCGGTAAGCGTCAAAGAGTTCTTTCATCACCCCGAAAAGCCCTTCGTGGTACTTCAAAATATCGTGCTGCCGGAGTTGATCCATCAGGATATTCGCCAGCCGGACCACCTTGGGCCACGGCATGCCGGTGTAGTTCACTTTCTCCAGCACCGGTTTGTTTTTGTAGCCGCGGCTGTGCTGGCCCTGGCCCACCTGGTTTAAGAGGTAACCCAACAAGAAAAGAGCAGTTTGTGGCCCTTCGTAAGCCATTACCGAGAGATAATCCCGCATTTCTTTCGGCAGCAACTCCGTTTTCGGTTCCAAGAGACCGTTCAAAGACATCCCTCCCCGCAACAGGTTTTCTGCTTGCAAAAACTTCAGAAAAAGGTTCGCCTGTAACAGCCGGCGCGTCCACTCCCACTCCTCAGTACCCGCTTTCGGCTGCCGCACGCTGGTGCCCGCATAGTTACCAGTCTGGTAAATCTTGACCAGTGTTACAAACTCCCGGATGAGGAAGAGGCGGTCAAGCGGCGCCGCCGTCAGCAGCGACTGGTAAATATGGAGCAACTTCTTGTACTCCGCCGCGCGCGGGCTTTCGCTCAAGGGAATGAGCCGGTAGATGGCGGTAAGGTCGAGCCACCACCGATCGGAACCCAAAAGTTCACCGGCCTGATCGGCAAGCTTATGACTGCGGCGTAACAAGTGCTTGATCCGGCTGGGAGCTACGTCCCTGATTAAGGAAAGCACCCGGAACTCACTTTTGCCCTTACGGTAGAAAAGGAAGTTCAAGAGCGCCACATCCTCGTGGGGTAACTCTTCCAGAAAATCGGCCAGCTCGTCTTCCAGACCCCGGCATCCGGCTATGCTTTCCACCCAGGCCGAAAAATCAGCAAAAGCTCCAACACGGGTCTTGAGCCGCTCCGCCCAGGCCGCCAGGTCCACGCGGGAAAGATCCGGTTCCTGCAGGAAGGCCGGCAAGACCAAGAAGGATAACCTTCCTACCTGAAGGTTTAGGTTCTGCCGAGCGAATTTTTCAGCCCCCAAGAGTCCCCGGAAACAATCCCGGCAGGCCTGGAAGTTGCGCGCAAACCCTCCCTCAGTTACGCCCGAGGCCGCCCCGAGCTTGTCGGTGATGTAGTACTTCAGGAAATCGAGTTGCGCAAAATTCCACGTCACCGGCCGGCCTTCCAGACCGCAGATCAGGCACACTCCCGGCGCACCTTCGGCCACCGCCTTTTCCTTGCTATAGAGCAAAACTTGGTCGTAATCCGGCTCGGCCACCAGCGGAACACCATTGACCAGCACTGTCCACAAGACCGCCTCCGCCGGCTTTAAATCGAGTCGCGCCAAGGCCCACTTTTCCACCACCCCGGTCGCCGCTGTGACCACCGCCTTGGCCCGCTCCTGCGGTTTTCCCGTGCTCTTTTCCCAGGTAGCGGCCAAAACGTCTTCTGTGGTCAGTCCCAGCCGCTGCGGATCAAGCACGCGGCACCCGTTTGGCAACTCGCGGAAGAACAACGCCACCAGGGCCGACAGCTGGCGGTAGAGGCTGCCGTTTTCAAGCCCGGCTTCCGCAAGCTGCGCTAAAAGATTTCCCGGCGCCTGTCCCACCAGGTAGTCCAGCCGGTCGGTCGTCAGGTAGCTTTGGGGACGGTTTCCCACACTGTTTCCTACCCAGCGGTAAGAAGTAAGCACGGTGTCATCGATCTCCTGCATATCCACCGCCAGCGGTTCGGCAGTATCCAACCGAAAATTTAGCTTAACAAGGTAAATAGTCTCCACTTTCTTTGAAGATTTCCTGGGCGGCGGCGCAATGAGATCAGCCACCGGATCACCGGTCCCCGCAAGCGCCCGGCCGATCAACGCTACCGCTTCGAGCAAGGAAATCACCTCCTTCGTTCTATCGCTTACCGGCAACGCCTCGTTCTCCGCCTCACAGGACAGCCCAATTCATACCTTAGCGGACAACAGGACTTCTGCCGAGACAGCGCATTAACATTATGAGTGGTAACCGATTACTATGAAAAAACTATAAGGTATGTATTTACGTCAGGATGTTGGCGACAATGTTTGCCGTTACCAAAGGTGGGAAAAGCATCATTACGAACGGTTGCTACCCTTCTCGCCCGTCTTTCTTGATTAACGGTAAACCCTCCTCAACCTGCGTTGCCAAGCCGAGGGCCACCGGCGGAGGTAGTTTGCCGGTATGTTGTTTTTCAACGCGCTTCTTATTCCCCACAAACCACTCGTATTGTGGGTGATGCTTGGGGTCTAACCGCTGTGTAGGACGCGGGTAATGGATGGGTAATTCCGGCGGTGTTGCGAGCAAGGCCCGCAATTCGGCCAACAGGTCGTCAAACTTCTCTCCATAGCATGTACGCATCTCCTTGAGAAAACCCTGCTTGAGTTGCGTTCCGTTCACGGATTGCCAGCCGGCGTCCGGCCCAATGGATTTTAGGCGTGTTTCCCAATCTATGATTTTGGTCTTTTCTATGGTTACTTTGACCGAACCAAATCCCAGCGGTTTGGCGTAACCCAACCGGTGGACCATCCCTTCTTCCAATTCCAGAGCATAGAGCAGCGCGCCCAATTCCAGCGGGGCCAAGTTTTCAAAATCCACGGTAAAGGTGAACGTGGCCCCCGGCTTCAGCGCCCCCCGTATCGTGCGGTTCTGATCGCTTTTCTCTTCGATAGTGTATTCTTCGGGTTTCGCTTCACCCTGATGGCGGTAAAACTTGCGTCCCCGCAGCCGTGCATCGCGGGTATCATACGTTACCGTCGGGTCGGGTTGACCCGCCGCGTTGAGCAGATAGAACGGAGTGGTGGTCGGCTTGGGCGTAGAGAGAATGGCCAGGGTGATTTCGTTTTCAGTTTTGCAATCCCCTACAATTCTGCCGTGGGAAAAGCGCACCCGCCCGGCGTAGGCAGTCTGCTCATAAGTGCCGGTTTCTCCTGCACTCTCGCGCACCCATCCGAAAACGCGGCAGGCAGGGCAGAGTTCGTTGTAGTTTTGACAAGGGCCAAGGTGTTCCGGCAGAAATTCCTGGCGAGGATACTCATATCTGACACGGGGCATACATACCGGCCGCAGCATTTTTACTGTTGTATGTTCATCATCTTTTTTCTCACACTGCGCATACACCAGGTCGCCTACCCTTAAATCGCGCCCCTCTTCCACAAATGTACTGGGATGAGGCACACCGTTTGTGCCGCTGGGCCACCGCCGATCTCCCAGGCTTTCAACGATCCTTTGCAGACGTTCCCAGTATCCGCTCAAGTGATGGTTGTACTCTTTAACAACGTTAGTACTGCATTCACACAGATAGGTATTAGGAACTTGATCTATTTGCGGTGGGTCAGGGTGCTCGTCGTCCCAACGGAAGAAGAGTCGCTCATCGTGCTTATTTTCAATGTTGGGCCCGGTCAAATGCAGCCAGCCAAAAACCTTGACGTGCTGATCGTCTTTGGTAAGTGATTCGTGTTCACTTACCGGCACAACTTTGACTGCCTGAAAGGCGCGGAAACGGTTGCTTGGATGCGGCACTGGCTTCTTTGTAACCAATGCTGCCACACGCATGCCATCGTGAGCGCCTTCCGGCAATTTGCTTTGGGATGGATTAAATAGTTGGTTTGTCTTCCGGTTCAGAACCTTAGGAGGATAAGCCTCCCGAACAATGCCTGCTCGAACTACGGGGGGAGATCCTGAAATATCGACCGGAGCATTGACCGTACAATCCAGAAGTTCCAAGAGCGCCCCTTTTTCACCAAGTTCCACGACGCGGGCCGGTGTCATATTCTTCGGCGCGCGAGACTTACGATGTTCAAGGGGATAAGGTTCATCTCTTTGAAACACCGCAAAACACGAATTCGTCACCGCCTCAAACACGGAGCGGATCATCCCGCGCAGGCTGCTGGCCGGCAGCGCCGGTTGGCCTTCGTACAGGAAGAAACGGTAGGTCTTGTGGCCGTTCTCTTCCTTAACAGCGTGCGAGTCAGAGACAAACAGCGGCGTAACCGCTTCCACTTTGCACGTGATGCGCCCGGTCAGGCCCACGTAGCGGTCGTGGGGCGGCGGCAGGCAATTGCCCAGGACATGGTTGTCCGGGCGCTGCTGCTCCAGGTACCGTACAAAGTTGTAGGGGTTGTGGAAGCGATATTCGTTTGAGGCCGCTTCCAAAATCCTCAAGTTACGAGCGCGCGGACCTTTTTCTCCTTGCTCAATGTCGAATTCTACCCGCAGCCCTTCGGAGGGAGCGGCTCCTTTCAGCCACGAGAAATGGAAGAACACGCTCTTCCTACCCTCGTCAGGTTGAATAAATCCGATCCGTTTTTCCGGGAGCACTTTTTTAATCGTTCCTTTCATTATGGTCAGCCTCCCTCCATTCGCTCAATCCGGTATACCATACAAACCTCACCCGGCCGGCGCGGCTAAACACCTGGTAATG
This sequence comes from Firmicutes bacterium UBA3572, assembly GCA_002375985.1. Taxonomy (GTDB): domain Bacteria; phylum Bacillota; class Desulfotomaculia; order Desulfotomaculales; family Desulforudaceae; genus Desulfopertinax. The sequence continues at coordinate 15,632 of DFNH01000036.1, forward strand.
AAGTTGTATTCGCCGCCCCGTCGCCGGGTAGTTCAGTTTGGCCGCCGCCACCCGGTCTTCAGTCCAGCGCTTTCCGTTCCACTCGCCCCAGAGCAGCGCCGTTTCGTTGTGTTGGTGAAAGGTCTCTTTTGGGTGATATTCCCAGTAATCTTGGGTACCGTACCCGCCCGCCGGAGGCTTAATACCCGCAGGGCCGACAAAGCGCCAATCAAAGGTCGTGTCGTTCCGGCGCAGCATCAGGTCACCGCCCTCCCCGAAAATTCGCCCGCGCTCCAACAAAGCAATATTTTGGGGCAGCGTGTCTTTTTCAAAGACCACCTCACTGACGTATTCCCACACCCGGAACGGCATCCCCGCCAGATCCCACTGTTCAAGGAACTTCAGCAAATCACTCTCGGCGCACTGCCCGCCCAGGATGGTCAGGTTGTGTCGGCCACACCGGGATTGACACACTTCTTCAACTAATTTTTTAAACTCCACCTGCGGCCAGAGGTTCATTGCGCGCCTCCTTTCATCACCGGGTATAGTTCGTCAACACGGCCAAAATAGCTGTCTTCGGTTAGTTCGATTTGCTCCGGACGTTGGAATTGCTTCACCGTCTCGTGAAATGCATTGACCCATTTTTGAACCAGCGATGACCACCCACCCGTAGCGGATGTCACCGTCACAGTGGTGTAAACACCGCTTTCTTTGGTCGCCAGGCCCAGTTGAGTCAAGCCCGGCGGGGCATCTTCCGGCAGCAAATGGCCGAAGGTGACCGTCCAATCAGTCAATTTGACCCGGCCAAAGCCTTTGGCACCGCCAAAGCCCACGGTCAACCAGCCTTCGCTCAAGTCGCGGAGCACGAGCCACAGCCAGCCCAATTCCCACGGCTCAGGGTTCTCCAGGTGCAGACGTAAAACGAAGGCTGGCCGCCACAAGGCCAGGGCATCAAACTTGGCTCCCTCGACCCCACCGCCGGTGAAGCGGTCGATCGCCAGAAAGTCCAATATCTTGAGCACTGGCCGGGACTGCTTCTCGGTTGGCTGATACGGTGCGTCTTCCACAATCAGGCGGCTGCCAAGCCGGGGGCTGCCGAACAGGCGGCAGGCCAGACAGAGCGAACCGGCGATATCCTCGTCGTTGCCGGGGATGTTAGCTTTTTTGAGCAGGCTGTCGCAACTTTCCAGCGGCTGTTTCCTTTCTTTATCATTGTCCCGCACGTTGGGATCGCACGCCGGGCAGCAGCGAAGGAAATCCTCTTTGCCAGTAGCTTGCAAAGTGACAAGGGTCCGTGCCAGCCGTTCCGCGTGGGAGCGCAGCACGCCGCGCAGCCCGGCCCCGGTCAGCACGGGACTTTTCCATTCACCCCACCGTACCAACAGCGGGGCGTGGTCAAAGCCGCTTGCCCCCGCAGCCAGGGTGTCGTTGGTCAGCAGCGCACCTTCGGCTTGTAAGGTCCCGGCCAGCGAAAGCCAGCCGCGGGCCACAGCCTCTGGTTTCCCGTCCGCAGGGGCGAAACTTATGGAATTAAGCCGCTCTCTAAGCCACCCGTCAACTGGCTGAGCCTGCTGCCAGGGTTTGTCGTCTTTCAAAAAAGCCAATATTTGCGCTGGTGTATCCAGGCTCAAAGTTTTGAATTGCAGGTTATGCAAGTCAAAGGCGCCCAGTCCGCGCGCCACGCGCCCGCCCAGCCAAAGACGCCCGGCCTTCCATTCGGCCAAACCGGCAGCGAGGAGCCGTTCATCTTCTAAACCTGAGTCACGCAGTTCCATCCGCAGTTCGAAGGTGGCTCCGGCCGGCAAGACCTCCAGGTCGAACTTCACCGCCCCAGCTCTTGCCGCCGCACCGGTCACCCGGTCAATGCCCACGCCGTCGCGGATCAAGAGGCAGGGCAACGTGCCAGAAGGGCGAGCGTTGAAGACTAAAAGCCGCGAGGCCGACGATGTACTTCCTTCCTCGTCAGTGGGATTTACATCGCCAAAGAGCCGGCAGACCGCGCAGCTACAGGATTTATTGCGTTCTGCTGATGTCTCGGCCAACACTACGCAACAATTTTCTCCCAGGCGCGGTGCCAGGCGTGTGAGCAGCGCGCGCAACACCCCGGCAATCGCCGTGCCGGGGATGAACGGTTGTCCATCCGCGCCGCGCCGCACCAGCGCATCGGTCAAATCATTACCCTCACCGCTGCCGATGTGGACGGCGGTGCGGGCCGTTAAGGTCGCGGTAATCACCTTATACGTCATGATGCACCCCCTTCTTTCTCTTTGGCCAGCGCCCCGATCCGTTCGGCCAGGCGCTCTATCCCGTCACGCCAGTGCTGCCTGTCTTCTTGTTGTAGCTGCTCTAGAAGCTTTCCAATCACCTCAACATATTCCTTCCCGTCAGCCTGGAAATAATTGCTGCGCTGGCCGAATTCCTCCTGCCCTCCAAGTACCTCAATTAGGGCTTTTAGGGCTTTGTCCCTGCCAGGTTGCTCAATTGCACTGAGTTTAGCCCGTATCGCTTGGGGAGATTCAGCGCTGTGGGCATGCAGCCACCGCGCCAGCGCTGCGAAGCGGGCATCCAGGCCCCGTTTTTGAGGCAAAAACTCTTCCAGTTTTTCTTCCCAATGATCCATAAAAGTGTCCCGGCCCAGATTTTTTTTGCTCAGCCACATCTGCCTGTCAAGACTGATGTCGCTTTCCCGGATGTTCTGGCGCTGTTCATATACCGGATGATTGAAGGCCACGCGCCCGAAACCTTCATTGCACCGCACGCCGATGCCCTCGGTTTCCAGCCTTTGCAGCCGCGCTGCCCAGTCGGTCGGCGGATTTCTTAAGGATATCCGGGCCATCGAACCGGCCACAAGGGCCATATCGCGCCAGCGCGGCAGGCCCAGAGTAGCATTGAAACCATCCACGACCCGTGTCCGCGCGTAGGCGTCATGTATTACCAGTGGCCCCAGCCCCAGGACCGGCTCCAGCCACTCTGTTGCAAATCCAGAAGCTTGCTGGCCCCACCGATTGGCGATGATGGTGTCGGTCAACAGGGTTAGAGTGATGGGTTGTGTCGGGTTGACAACACGTTGCTCCAAAGGCCATTGGATCCAGGTCTGCGGGTGGTCATCGCAACGCTCTACCCAGACGGTTACCTGGCCGTAGCCGCGCCGCCGCGCTTTGCCCAGCCACCAGGTCAGCGGCGTCTCTTCGGCAATGCCCGCCATCTCCTGCAGGCGTCGCCAGGCAGTTTCGCCGGCGCAGAGCATTTCGCCCACAAAATACTGCCCGGCGCTCAGCACGGTATACCCATACAGGTCGCCTTTGGCGACCCGCTGCGTTTCTTCGTTGATGCGGACGTGCATTTCGGAGGACCGGTTAGGCGAAAGTGTGTATGAACCCCTCTTTAAAATCACAAATTCACCAACCGGTTCCAGCCGGCTGCCACATTCAGAGCACTTGTCATGCACCCAGGCCGGATAAGCACCGTGTCCTTCGTTCTCGTCTTGAAACGGCACCACGCTGCACGTAAACAGACCCAGCGGTGCGGGGATGGTCGGATAGAGGTGATTTCGGAAGAAGTGGGCCGGATACAGCACCGGGAAGGTGACGCCGCCGCGCAAGAACAAGCCCACAAAATCGCGATAAATCTTGGAGTCGGCCAGGTTGTAGCGTTGAGCAGCCCGATTTGCCAACGCGCCCAGCAACACGCTGCCGGGAATGAACGGGCGCGTGTCAAACTGATTGCCGGCATAAGCGCGCTGGGCAATCAACACCGGTTCATCCAGGCGGACGATCACCCTCAAACGCACGGCCGTTCCCTTGGGAGCAACGACGGTTTGGATGTCGGATTTGATGGCGGGCTTTTTGACATCCATCGGGTTACCCTGCATCCACATCCGGTCAAAACGCCCCAGGAACCATTCCTCCCAGGATTGGTTGTCAGGTCGTTGGATATTGCCAATGCCGCTCACTTCGGTCAAATGAATCAAGCACTCCCCCAGGCCGCGCCGCCGGGAGCGCCCCAACTGGCGCACATTACGCGCCGCCGCCACCAAAAGCGCGGCTTCGTCCAGCGCGGCCGCGTCGTTGTAGGGGCACGTCACATTAAAGCGAAACACCTGTCCGGCTACGCCTTCCTCCTGGGAAAATAACTTCTGCGGCTCCGCCCGGCGCGTGCGGGGGTTAACGCGCACACGCCGGACGGCCTGCGCGTCTGCGGACCGCTTTTCTACCGGGTACGCCGAAGAGATGCGCCAGCGCTTGGCCTGCGCCGGCGAGCCGAACAGCCGCGCTAGGGTCTCATCTGAGGGGTGCTTTGCCAGCGGCGGAAGTTTCAGCAGCCGGTAGGTCCCGTCGCGCAGTAAACCGGCCAGTCCGCTGCCCCGCAACACCGGCGTTCCGTCGGCCTCCCGCAGCAGGGCGGAATCCAGGTTGAAGCCCCGCCCGTATCCCGCGCCGACGTGGTAGTTGGCTTCCAATCTGATTTCAAAGGTCAGCGTGAGCATTATCATCCCTCCTCGTACTCCTGGGCCGATTTGTCCAGCCTCAGAGCGAAGTCCCAGGCTTCCAGCAGGTCGGGCAGGCCGTGCCCATACCAGATGTCTTCAGGATAGCGGTAAACCCTGCGCCAGTAGCCAGTTTCTTGTCCCCCCAGCTCCTTCAGGGCATTGATGACCGTCAAACCCTGCCTTTCGCTTCGCCGCTCAATGCGCCGCAGCAGCCGTTCTAACCGATCCCGCCACGGCTTGGTTTCATCGGACCGAAGTGAATCGGGCAGGTTGTCTGATTCATAATGTACCTTCAATGCGGCCAACCGCCTGTGGGCCACGTCGCGCAACTCCCACCGCTGATCAACCAGTTGCCTTATGTGCAGCCCCCAGTCACCGGCATCACCGTCCGCCGCCCAGTACGGACGTAAGGTGGGTCGCACTCTACCATCCGGCGGCTTGGATACCAGGCTGCCACCCAAGACTACCTCAAAGTTAACCGCCGAACAGGGTTGCCCGCCATCAAGAATCCGCCGTTTGCTTAGCCGCTTGGCCTCTTTCAGTCTTGCCTCACCGGCTGCGTGTGCCAGTGCATAAGGGTGCTTATGCTTGCAAATGACCACGGCGACCGAGACGGTAGGTACTACATCGCTCAGTCCTACGTCCTTTACTAATGCTGCCATTTCGGCTTCATACTTCTGGCAGAAGCACCGGGCAAAATCCAACGCCCACGGCGCGGGAATGAGGGCGAACAGGTCATCACCGCCCAAAATCAGGGGCAGTACGGGGATAAAACCCGGGCGGTTGTCCAACGGGTTTTTATCCATTATCGTTTTCGTCGGCTCGGCCAAGGCCCGGCGGATTGCTTGAGTCAGCCCTTTAGATAGTTTGCGCATCTGCTCAGGATTCTGGCACTTGCTGAACACCTCGCCCATAGAGTTGCCGTCGGCCAGCAGGTAGGCCACGTAGCGCCGCGAGTCGTAATCGGCTATATCCTCCAGCGGATCTATCCCGGTGCGATTCCTACGCTTTTTTTTACCCGGCCAATCAGCCTGGATGAGCCCCGCTTCCCCCACCACCTCCTGATAGAACTCTTTCAGGAATGAACCCGTGTCTGCCCGCTCAGCGCTTTTGTTCAGACACGAGACACAAAGGTGTTGCGGCTTTTCACCCTCATGATAAACCCGGTGCTCCACGGCCAATCCCGTGCCGCACGAAGCGCAAATGGCCATATACGGCAAATGCTCCTGGCTCTGCCAGTCTTTACGCCAACGTTTGGCCCGCCGCAAACCTTCTTCGGCCTTTTCGCTGGCCCGGCCAAAATCGCCGTTAACCTCCACCGGCTCGGCCACCGTCAACGCGCCCCCCGTGGCACGGCGATAAACCTCTGCCAGGTGCACACCAAAGTCTCGGGCCTGGTCAGCATCGTCAAAGAGGATACGGAAACTGCCGCCATCGTGAATGATGATGTTGTCGGGATTCCCCCCATAGCGTGGCAGCAAATAACCTGGAACTTCCGCACAAAAACGAGAGAGTAACTGGCTGCCACCCACCACTTCACGCAAACGAGAGGAGCGGAAGATAAAATCCTGAATTTTGTCAGCCTCGGCCGCCAGAAGATAACGAGTCACGGCCGCACCTCCTTACCTCAAATTAGGGGGCAAAAAGCGATTCAAGCCGCACAATTCACAGAGTCTAGACCAAGGCAAAGCTTCGGCGCGCAATGACAATTTGCTCACCGACTGCCCCAGAAAGTTTTTAAAGTCTTCAAAGTTCGCTTCGACAAATTTCAGCGCCTCCTCGGCCCATTCTTTCGGCACCGAGAAATACTTGTGCGCCAAGTCGTTGCGTATATCGAGGAAACGCTTCCAACCGTCATTGGCGTTGAACAGGCTTGTCTTCTGCCACCACGCCGTCATCGGAGATGACCTTGGCACAATAATGTTAGGGTCAGTTTCTTTCCTAAATCCCTTGAAGGGAATATTCCTTTTAACATCTATCTGCGTTCTGTTAGAGTCCGACAAAGCTTCAAAGACTTTCCTCACACTAGGCGTCTTCTTGTCCAGCGCGTCCAAAAGTGACTTCCGCTTTGTTGGGTCCGTCACTAATCGGACCACCCGCGCCAGCATTACAATTTCGTTGACCCCTCCCGCCCGGAGGAACGCTGAGCGATAGTCCTGGTTATAATCAATTAACCGCCTGATGCGTTTCAATTCGTCGTAAACATAGACCTGCAGCGCCTGGAGATCCCCGTAAAAGTGCCTGGGATGTTCGGTATAGTCATTACCGCTGATTTCATACCACTGATTTCCCAACCCAACCACTGCGCTGGGCTGCTCAAAATCCCCCAGGTCTTGTGCCGCCTGTTTTGCGCCCCGAAAGTCGCCACGATCCCATTTCTCGTAGTACGCCAGGAATTTCCCAAGTTTTTGCACCGGCCCTTCGGTTTCCGGGATTACCGTTTTCATCGCGTCCAGAATAGCGTCTGACAGCAATTCGCGCGCCTCGCGGAATTGATAACGCTCATACAACGCGCGTACCCGCTCCCACTCGCGAAGAGCAAACTCCTGATAGGGGTTAGACAACTCGCCGATTTTACAACTGAACCCGTAGGGGCGGCGATGCTTTGGATCATATTCTTCAAAATCCACATACGAAATGCGTGCTCCGGCGTACGCCGCGTACATAAACGCACCGGTAACCATGCTTTTCTTCCCGCCGGTCACGTCAATGACCACGCCCGTTTCATCGTGGAGGATCTCCACCAGTGTTTTGAAGACGGCGGCCGGGTCGCCTTGGGCCGGGTACCCTGGTTTGTCCGGCACCTGTTCTCCAAGGAACTGCGGTTTTTCCTGGATCAGGCCTTCTTTCTCCAAGTGCTCGATCGCTTCGACTATGTGTTTTGCAAAAACATGCCATTCTTCCCCACCATAGCCCTCCTTATTCAGCACCAGGACAATTCTTTGGGGCTTGTGCACGCACACCGATTGAAGCAACGGCTCCGGGGAAAAACCGACCAAAAGCACCAGTGTCTCGCAAGGGTCAGCCTTAATACGCCCCTTTTGTTTGGCGTATTCCAGTTCAGCTTTCAGTAGACTCATATCATTTAATTTGTTTTTCTTTTCGCAGACATAATCTTTCAAAGACTCAAGGTTATTGTCACTCTTGCTTTGCTCCCAGTATTCCTTTGTTGCCCTTCTAAGGCAATCTTCGCTTAAACCCACCCTGCGCATCCCCTTTGTCAACTCAGAAGTTTCAACATTTGCACAGCACACGTTGTTTCTCTTCCTCATCTTCCCTCGCCCTTTGTAGATAACACACCCGCGATCTGCTCTACCGCCTCCCCCGGGCTTTCTCGCGCACGGCCTGGAGGTTCACAATCTCGGCCACCTCGAAGCGGGGGGGCACGGAATCAGGTACGGGACGCAGGCGGACTGCGGCCGGGAAATAGCCGCAGCGCCCGTGGAGTTCGGCCAGCAGCACTGCCGCGCTGATGTTAAGTGAAGGCGGGTTTATCAAGAGCGGCAATGTCTGCCACTCTGCCGGGGTAAGGCCGGCTCGGTTTGCCATCTCCACTACTTGCGGGGCTATGGGTTGCTGCGGATCGATCTGGGCGTTGATCTCGATCACCCGCTCTACCTTTTTTCCGGCGAGCTCTTCCAGGTGCTGTAACTGCGCGGCGGTAAATGGTAAATGGATGAGAGAAATTGACCAGAATCAAGAGTGCTTACCCTCCCGGTTTGGTCTTCACCGAATGTAGCAGTTTTTGTGCCTTCTCTATCCACTTCTTCTATCTACTCTTCCTCCGCACGGGCAAAATAGGGTGCAAATTCGGCAATGAGCACGCTGCGTCCCACGTTTTCCTCCGGGTGGCCCAACCACTCCCGGAGTTTGGCGTACACCTCCCGGAGCTGGTTGGCCACCGTCTGCTCCCGTTTGCCGAGCGCCGCCGCGATGGCCGCGTTGTCCAAGCCGCGGCAAACCAGACGGGCCACCTCGCATTCGGCCGGCGTGAGCCAGTGACGAACGAATTCGGCGCGGCGCCGGGCCGCGGCGTCGCGGGTGAGCCGCTCGTACCAGGCCACCACCTCCGCCGGGTCGTCCAGTTCCGCCACCGTCCGCATCAGGGTGCCGGCCTCGGCCCAGCGCAGGACCGGTACCGGTACCAGCCAGACCCGGTCGGCAGGCGAAAGGTGCAGCCGGCGCTGGGCACCCGGGTGCCAGCCTTCGGTGACCAGGTGCCACGCCCGGTCTTCCGGGCCGAAAAGCAGCTGGGCAACCACCATGCCGATGATGCCCATCACTTTCCGGCCGCCGGAAACGCAAAGGTGCACCGTCATACCTTGTTGTCGCGCGCGGCGTACTTCCACGTACAGGGTGCGCAACAGCGCCCGCAAGCTCTCTTCCCCGCAGAAGTCCGTGACCGCACCGCGGGAACCGGTTACGGGAACGGTCCGCAGCTGCACGCCGGGATAAAAGTTTTTTCCGAACTCGGCCTCGACGGCCGCCAGAGCTTTCCTGACGCCGGCATCCAGGGTGTAGACTACAGCCACTTCGCCGATTGCCCTTCCGGCAGCCAAAAGCCGGTCCAGGGTGATGGTCACCACCTGGGGCTCCACGCCCAGGGTGGCCACCAGGACCTCCGCTCTTCTCCGCTTGCTGGTCACCTTCCGCATATTACACCTTCTCGCCCGCGAACCCCCAAGACACCTTCGACCACGCGTTCAAAACGGGTCTTCCCTCTCCCGCCGCACCAGCGCACAGCAACCGTGGCCCTGGGAGTTCTTGCTGCCCAGGCCGGCGTCCAAGGCGACCTGCAGAAGGTCCGGATCGCCGGAGAGTTCGTACTTCCCCATCCACCCCTTGATGATGGTGTCTTTGTAGCGGGTAATCTTGTGGTCTTTCTCGGTAACGCCCACCGGCCGGATGGCAAAGCCATCCGCGAACGCCGGGCGGCCGTGGACAAGGGCATATTTCTTGGCCAGGTTTTCGCGCACCAGTTCGGAAAAGCGCGGCTCGAAAGGCGAGTAATAGTAGGTAAACTTGCGGCCATTTGCGGTGGGCAGGGTGCTGTAAACGACCAGCGGCGAAAGCATGCGCACCCGAATGGTATTTTGGGTCACCCGCGGCGCGGCGGTGTACATTTCCCGCACCTCCAGGCGGGCAGGGCCCAGGCGCAGCCGCCCCCGCCGCAAAAGGCCGGTGCCTATTTCTTGCAGGATGAAGGAAACCGGAGAGCAAATAACCAGATAGATCGGCGGATTCAGGAGCAGGCTTCCCGTGTCGCGGTCGTAGCGCACCGCCCCGCTCATAAGCCGGGAAAAGGTAAAAAGCTTAAAGCGTCTATTCTCGTAGGCGAAACCCCGCTCGTGCAGGTAGCTTTTCAAAGCCGGGTTTTCCATCACCCGGTAAAGCAACCCCTGCACCAGGCCGGCGTAGTGTACGGGCAGGCCGACCGGTCCGCCGGCCGACAAAACCAGTGTCAATTGCACTACCGCTACCTCCACCATCTTCTATAGCACATAGTGTTATTTACCCATTCAGCGCACCACCAGACCGCTTTTTCCCAAACGGTTGTAGTAAACAATTACTACATCGATTTAATCACTTATGCTCGCTCCGGGAGGCCCGGCGGGGTACAAGAGCATCAGGTTACAATTAGCAACGGTGGCTGACAAGTTGGCTGGAAAAAAGACAGGCTGGTTTCCTGTTTCGGCAGTATCTAAGCGATACTCTTATCTTTCGTACCTAACACGCCGGCTCCTTCTGCGAATAAAGGCATCTTTTTGCGTATTTTGTCGAATAGCGTCGCCTGCCGTATTTCTGCCGCCTTTTTTACACCAAACCGCACGCCGTCCGTGCGGAAGAGCCGGGATGGGGCGAGCGGTTGCCGGAAACTTGCGGCCTGTGGCAGAATAAGGGCAGATCAACCGGGGGAAGTCCGCCGTTGTACCGGTGGACAGGCACGGGATGTAAGGAAGGTGTGGCCTTGTCAGCAGGGGTTTGCACGGTGTGTGGCACAAGGAAGCAGAATATCGCCGCGGTGCTGGCGGTGTGTGCGGACTGCCTCCGCGACCGTCCGGACCAGGTGGCGCACATAGACCGGGCACGCAAGCGGGTCCGCACGCAACTCGGACTGCCGGAGCAACCGCCGCGCGACCCGCAGGGCCCGGTGTGCCGCCTTTGCGTCAACGAATGCCGCCCTGCGCCCGGTCAACTGGGCTACTGTGGGCTCCGAATCAACCGGGAGGGGAAACTGGTCCATTTGGCCGGCACGGCCCGGCAGGGAGTGGTAAGTTGGTACTACGATCCGCTGCCCACCAACTGTGTGGCCGATTGGGTGTGCGCCGGCGGTACGGGGGCCGGCTATCCGCAATTCGCCTACCGGGACGGTCCGGAACGGGGGTGGCAAAACCTGGCGGTGTTCCTGGGAGCCTGCTCCTACGATTGCCTCTTCTGCCAGAACCGGAGTTTTCAAGAAATGGCCGCGCGCCGCGCCCCCCGCGCCAGCGCCCGCGAACTGGCGGCAGCCGTCCGCCCGGACACCGCCTGCATTTGTTTCTTCGGCGGCGACCCCACCCCGCAGCTACCGTACACCATCGCCGTGTCGGAAATGGTCCGTGCCGCCCATCCGGAGCGCATTTTGCACATTTGCTGGGAAACAAACGGCACCATGCACCCCAAACTGCTCGGGCGCATCGTCCGGACCGCCGTAGAGACGGGCGGATGCGTCAAGTTCGACTTAAAAGCCTGGAATAAACACCTGCACCTGGCCCTGACCGGGGTAAGCAACAGCCGCACCCTGGCCAACCTCGAGCGCGCCGCCGCCTACATCCCCTGCCGGCCGGACCCGCCGCCGGTGGTGGCCAGCACCCTCCTGGTGCCGGGATATGTGGACCACCGGGAGGTAGCCGCCCTGGCCCGGTTTATCGCGCGGCTGGATCCCGATCTGCCGTACACGCTGCTGGCCTTTTATCCCCGGCACCTGCTGCGCGATCTACCTACCACTTCACGCCAGCAGGCCGAGGACTGCCGCCAGGCCGCACTCGACGCCGGGCTGACCAGAGTCCGCCTCGGCAATGTGCACCTTCTCTCTTGAAGCCCAGGGATAACTTCCGCTTCCTAATCCGCGGACACGGCACCCTTGCCGGCGTGTATATGTGCGCCGGTCTTCAGAAACGCCTAAACTTCGCCAGCAACTCCGAAATTTTGCCGGGCATAAATGCCTTAACATCAATGCCCATTAGCTCTCCCAAGTCCGCTTTAAAGTCGCCCGCTTCCACTCCGGCATTCAGCGCCGATCGCCGTAAGAAAAGTCATTATTGCGAGCACCATTCTCTTGTTTGGCCCTGTAACCCCACCGGTTTATGGGCCTTGTATCTCCCGGACAATGGCCCGGGCAACTCGAACGGGGTCCGGCGCCGCCGTGATCGGGCGGCCGATTACCAGGTAGTCGGCGCCCCGGGCCAGGGCTTGCGCCGGAGTCATGGTCCGTTTCTGGTCCTGCACGGCCGACCCCGCGGGCCGGATGCCGGGGGTAACGATCAGAAAGTCCGGCCCGTACGTAGACCGGAGGGCGGCGATCTCCAGGGGCGAGGCCACCACCCCGTCCAGTCCGGCGGCCTTGGCCAACCCGGCCCAGCTAATCACGGTTTCTTCCAGGCTCTGTCCGAACCCCAGTTCCCGGCTCAGGTTCTGCTGCTCCAGGCTGGTCAGGACGGTCACCGCCAGGATCACCGGTGCCGGCATCCCGAGGCGCTGCGCTTCATCCTGGGCGGCTTCCTTGGCCGCCCGCATCATGGTCAAACCTCCGGAGGCGTGCACGTTGATAATGTCCGCCCCCAGACCGATCAGACCGCGTACTCCGTGGGCCACCGTTTGCGGTATGTCGTGCAGCTTGAGATCAAGAAACAGCCGGCGTCCCATCCCGCCGAGGCGGCGGACCACCTCCGGACCCTCGCGGTAAAAAAGGCGCATGCCGATCTTGAAGCCGCCTACCTCGTCCCGGAGGGCTTCCGCCAGGGCCACGGCCTCCCCGGTGCTGTCCACGTCCAAAGCGACCAGTATGCGTTCCTTCATCAGTCTGCGGTTCCACCTTCCGCGCGGTGGGCCACACCCACCAGCTCGTTTATGTCGGCAATCCCCTGTTCCTCCAGGTAGCGGGCAAGGCCCGCGGCCACTTCACCGGCCGCGCCCGGGTTGACCAGGTTGGCGGTACCCACCGCCACCGCCCGCGCCCCGGCCATGATGAACTCCAGCGCATCCCGGGCGGTCATGATGCCGCCCATACCGATGAGGGGCAGGTTCACCGCCTGGTAGACCTGCCAGACAGCCCTGACCGCCACCGGCCGAATGGCCGGTCCGGAGAGACCGCCGCTCACGTTGCCCAGCAGGGGTCGCCGCCGTTCCACGTCGATGACCATCCCGCTGAGGGTGTTGATCAGCGATAAGGCGCCGGCACCGGCGCCGGCCGCTGCTAAGGCGATGGTGCGGATGTCGGTGACATTGGGGGAAAGCTTGACGATTACGGGAAATCCGGTGTGGCGCTTCACCGCGGCCACCACCTCGGCCGCCATATCCGGGTGGGTCCCGAAGGCAATGCCTCCCGCCTTCACGTTCGGACAGGAAATATTGACCTCCAGGGCGGCGATTCCCGGCACCCCCTCCAGCCGGGCCGCCAAGCGGGCGTACTCGTCCACCGTCTCCCCGGCGATACTGACGATTACCGGCACCTCGAAGCGGGCCAACCGGGGCAGAACGTCCCGCACCAGCACCTCCACGCCCGGGTTCTGTAACCCCACCGCGTTTAATACGCCGGCCGGCGTTTCCGCGATCCGGGGCGGCGGGTTGCCGGCGCGCGGCCGCAAGGTGACCGTTTTGATTACCAGCGCGCCTAGTTTGGAAAGATCCAGATAGGGCGCATACTCTTCGCCGAACCCCACCGTGCCGGAGGCGGTCATGACCGGGTTCTTTAACTTGAGGCCGGCGATCTCGACCGCTGTGGCCACGCTCATTCCCACACCACCTCCGCCGCGGCAAACACCGGACCGTCCGCGCAGACCCGCCGGTATTGCCAGTTCCCGGGGGCGCCGATCCGGCAGCTACAGCACACACAGCCGCCGATCCCGCAGCCCATCCGCTCCTCCAGGGAAACCTCTCCCGGCAAATCGAGCCGCCGCATTTCGCTGGTCAGCACCCGCAGCATCCCGTGCGGTCCGGCGGCCGCCACCCAGTCCGGCCGCATTTTCGCCGCCGATTCCCGAAAAAGCCCCACGACCGAACCGGCATGACCCGCCGAACCGTCGTCGGTGGCCACCAGCAACTGCACGGGCAGGACGCTGAAGTCGGCGCACCCCAGTTCGACGGCCGTCCGCGCCCCGTGAAACACCCAGACCTCCCGCTCCTCCTTAACCAACTCCCGTGCCAGAAACAAAAGGGGCGCAATCCCCAAGCCCCCGCCGATCAGGGCCACCCGGCGGTGTGCGGGCGGCGGTGCAAAACCCCGCCCCAGGGGTCCGAGCACGTTCACCCGCTCGCCCGATCTCCGGGCAGCCAGCAGGGCGGTACCGCGTCCCACCACCCGGTACAGCAGGGTCACCAGCCCCTGTTCCTGATCGACATCGTGAATGCTTAACGGACGGCGGAGCAGCGGGTCCGCCGTCCCGCCACAGCGCACGTGCAGGAACTGTCCGGGCCGGGCGGCTTGAGCCACCTGCGGCGCAGCCAGCACCAGGCGGCGGCAGTCGGCCCCCACCCTGCGGTGTGAAATGATCTTGCAGTTCAGCACGTGGGACAAACTCTTATCCTCCCGTCTTCGCCAGCGATGATGCCAGATGCCAATCCCAAACCAACGGCACCGGAACGGTTGTCTTGCTTCCTGACGACCGGCGACTGACGACCAGCGACTATTTCAGGTATTCCTGCAGCGGCACCAGCGGCACCGTTTCACCCGCCTGGCGTGCCCGCATCACTTCGATGACCACCCGCGCGGTGTCCAGGGAAGTCAGACACGGAATGCCCATCTCCACGGCGGCGCGCCGGATGCGGAAGCCGTCCCGGGTCTGCATCTTGCCCTTGGTCAGAGTGTTGACGACCAGGTTGATACGGTTCTGGCGGATCAGATCGACGATGTTGGGCGAGCCCTCGTGCAGCTTCCGGGCGAACTGTGCGGCGATTCCCTTGTCCCGCAGGTAGGTGGCGGTGCCTTCGGTAGCCAAAAGCGTAAACCCTAAGTCCACCAGGTTTTTGGCAATGGGCAGCGCCTCTTCCTTGTCCTTGTCGGCGATGGTCATCAGCGCCGTGCCGCTGGTGGGCAGGGAGTGGCCGGCCGACAGACAGGCCTTGTAAAGGGCCAGAGCGTAATCTTTGGCCACCCCCATCACTTCACCGGTGGATTTCATCTCCGGCCCCAGGCAGACGTCGACGTCCATCAGCTTGGCGAAAGAGAAGACCGGTGCCTTCACCCCGATGTTCGGGGAGTCCTCGTACAGGCCGCCGCGGTAACCGAGTTCAGCCAGGGTTTCGCCGAGACAGATCCTGGTAGCCAGGTTGACCATCGGTATCCCGGTGATCTTGCTCAGGTAGGGCACCGTGCGGCTCGACCGCGGGTTGACCTCCAATACGTACACCTGCCCCTCGTGCAGGACGTACTGGACGTTCATCAGACCCCGCACCCGGAGCGCCCGCGCCAGCCGGAAGGTGTAATCCACCACCTGTTCCTTGGTTTGGGCGCTGAGGTTCTGGGGCGGACATACGGCGATACTGTCGCCGGAATGCACCCCGGCCCGTTCCACGTGTTCCATAATGCCCGGAATCAGGATGTCTTGGCCGTCGCAAATGGCATCGACCTCGAGTTCCTTGCCGAGGAGGTACTTGTCAACCAGCACCGGGTGTTTCGGCGTCACCCGGGCCGCCGTAACCATGTATTGTTGCAGTTCTTCGGCGGTGTGCACGATTTCCATCGCCCGGCCGCCCAGCACGTAAGAGGGGCGCACCAGCACCGGATAACCCACCCGTTCGGCGATCTGCAGGGCTTCCTCGACCGAGAATCCCGCGCCGCCGGGGGGGCGGGGAATACCCAATTCGTTCAGCAAGTGGTCGAATTTATCGCGGTCCTCGGCCCGGTCGATATCCGCCACCGCGGTACCCAGGATTTTGAAACCGGCACGCTCCACCGGACGGGCCAGGTTGATCGCCGTCTGCCCGCCGAACTGTACGATCACGCCGTCGGGCTGCTCCTTGTGGAGGATGTTCATCACGTCCTCGGGAACCAGAGGCTCGAAGTACAGCCGGTCGGCGGTGTCAAAGTCGGTACTGACCGTCTCCGGGTTGTTGTTGATAATAATCGTCTGGATGCCTTTCTCTTTCAAGGCCCACACCGAATGGACCGAACAGTAATCGAATTCAATCCCCTGGCCGATACGGATCGGTCCGGAACCCAGCACCACCACTTTGCGTTGTGCCTGCGTCTCGGCTTCGTCTTCCTCCTCGTAGGTGGAATAGTAGTAAGGCGTAGTGGCCTCGAACTCGGCGGCGCAGGTGTCCACCATTTTGTAAGTGGGAACCAGACCCAGTTCCAGACGCCGGCGGTGGATCTCCCGCGGCGAGGTGCCCACCAGTTCGGCGATGGTGGCGTCCGCCAATCCCAGGCGCTTGACCCGCCGCAGCAGTTCCGGGGTCAGTCCGGCCGCACCCGCCGCCCGCACAAGGTCTTCGGCCGCAATGATGTTCTTAATCTTGTTCAGGAAGAAACGGTCGATCCGGGTGATTTCGTAAATCTCATCCACCGGAAAGCCCCGCCGCAGGGCCTCGGCGACGGCAAACAACCGGGTGTCGTCCGGATTGGCCAGCTTGAAGCGGAGCGCGCCGTTGTCCAGTTCCTTCATTTCGGGTATCTCCAGACCCGACAACCCAATCTCCAGGGAACGGACGGCTTTTAACAGGGCCTCCTCGAAGGTGCGGCCGATGGCCATCACCTCGCCGGTGGACTTCATTTGGGTGCCCAGTCTGCGGTTGGCCAGCGAAAACTTATCGAAGGGCCACCGCGGGTATTTGAGCACCACGTAATCGATGGCCGGTTCGAAACAGGCGTAGGTCTTGCCGGTGACCGCGTTCTTGATTTCGTCCAGGGTCAAACCGATGGCCACCTTGCTGGCCACTTTGGCAATCGGGTAACCGGTGGCCTTGGACGCCAGGGCCGAGGAACGCGACAGGCGCGGGTTGACTTCGATCACGTAGTACTGGAAGCTTTCGGGGTCCAGGGCGAATTGAATGTTGCAGCCGCCTTCCACCCCGAGGGCACGAATGATCTTCAGGGCGGCGCTGCGGAGCATCTGGTACTCCCGGTCGCTCAGAGTCTGGGTTGGCGCCACCACGATACTGTCCCCGGTGTGAATACCCATCGGGTCGACATTCTCCATCCCGCAGATGGTGATGCAGTTGTCCGCCCCGTCCCGCATCACCTCAAACTCGATTTCCTTCCAGCCGATCACGCACTTCTCCACCAGGACCTGGTGAATCAGGCTCAGGGTGAGACCGCGAACGGCGATTTCCCGCAATTCGGCCTCGTTAAAGGCGATGCCGCCCCCGGTGCCCCCCAGCGTGTAGGCCGGCCGGACGACCACCGGAAATCCGATTTTCCGGGCGAAGTCCAGGGCGGCTTCGGCGGTGGAAATAATCGCGCTTTCCGGGATGGGCTCTCCGATTTCCAGGAGCAAGTTCTTGAACTGTTCCCGGTCTTCGGCGCGCTGGATGGATTCCACGGGGGTGCCCAGGAGTTTTACCCCGCATTCGTCAAGGATGCCGGCCTCGGCCACCTGCTTGGCCAGGTTCAGCCCGGTCTGCCCGCCCAGCGTGGGCAGTAGACCGTCCGGCCTTTCCTGCCGGATCACCTTGGTTACGAACTCCGGGGTCAACGGCTCGATGTAAACCCGGTCGGCCATGTTGGCGTCGGTCATAATGGTCGCCGGGTTGGAGTTGATTAATACGACCTCCAGGCCCTCCTCCCGGAGCGCGCGGCAGGCCTGGGTTCCGGCGTAGTCAAACTCGGCGGCTTGACCGATGATGATCGGCCCCGAACCGATCACCATCACTTTGCGTAGTTCACGGTCACGCGGCATTATTTCCCCTCCCGGCGGATAAGCTCCATAAACTCGTCAAACAGGTATTCGGAATCGCGGGGGCCCGGTGAGGCCTCCGGATGATACTGGATGCCGATGATCGGCAGTTCCCGGTGGCGGATGCCCTCCACCGTGCCGTCGTTCAAGTTCCGGTGTGTAATCACGAGACCGGTCCCGGCCAAAGACGCCTCATCCACCGCAAAGCCGTGGTTGTGCGCGCTGATGAACACCTTGTTGCGCTTCAGGTCCTTGACCGGGTGATTCGCCCCGCGGTGGCCGAATTTCAGTTTGTAGGTGCGCGCGCCCAGGGCCAGCGCCAGGACCTGATGCCCCAGGCAGATGCCGAAAAGCGGTTTTTGGCCCACCAGACGGCGCACCGTCTCGATAGTCGCCGTTACCCGGACCGGGTTGCCGGGGCCGTTGGAGATCATTACCGCCGCCGGGTCCGCGGACAGGATATCCGCCGCCGCGGTGTCCCAAGGAAAAGCAAGCACTCGGCAGCCCCGCCGCTGCAGGCAGCGCACGATGTTCTGTTTGGCACCCAGATCAATCAGGGCCACCAACGGGCCGCCGCCGTCGTAGTGCAGGACTTCGCGGGTGGATACCTCCGGCACGAAGTCCTGGGCGCTGAAATCCGGACAGGAACGCGCCCTTTCCACCAAGTATTCCGGTTCCGCGTGCTCGGTACTGATAACGCCGCGCATGGTGCCCTTGCTACGGAGACGTCGTGTTAGCGCCCGGGTGTCGACCCCGGACAGGCCAATGACCCCCTCGCTGGCCAAAAACTCGGCCAGGGTGCCCGATGCCCGCCAGTTGCTGGGTTGCGTGCACTGTTCGCGCACCACAAACCCCCGCACAAAACTGCCCTTGGACTCAAAGTCGCCGCTGTTGATGCCGTAGTTACCCACCAGCGGGTAGGTCATCACTACGATCTGTCCGCAGTAAGACGGATCGGTAAGCACCTCCGCGTAGCCGGTCATGCCGGTGTTGAACACCACTTCCCCCCAGGTCTCCCCGCCGCCGCCAAACGCCTCGCCGTAATACAGGGTTCCGTCTTCCAGAGCAAGCACCGCCTGCAATTGCAACACCTCCGCTGGTAATCGCGCCTACCGGTCGCGTATATAAACCTTTCCGCCCACGACGGTGGCATAGGGTAAGCCCGTCAGCCGGTAACCGCCGAAAGGCGTGTTTTTACCCTTACTGGCAAAAGAAGCCGGATCGACAATCTCGGTTGCTTCGGGGTCGATTACGGTCAGGTCGGCCACCGCCCCGGGTTCAATGACCCCCGCGGGTAGCCCCAAAATCCGGGCCGGGTTCAGACTCATTTTGGCCGCCACCGCCGGGATATCCAACACGCCGGTGGCCACGAGTTCGGTGAACACCAGTCCGACCGCCGTTTCCAGCCCCACCAGACCGAACGCCGCCGCGTCGAATTCCGCCTCCTTCTCGTGGGCGGCGTGTGGCGCGTGGTCGGTGGCGATCACGTCAATGGTCCCGTCGGCCAACCCCTCGCGCAGGGCGGCCACGTCGGCCGCCGTCCTGAGTGGGGGATTGACTTTGGCCAGCGTATTAAAACCCTCCACGGCCTGCTCGGTCAGGGTGAAATGGTGCGGGGTAACCTCGGCCGTCACCCGGACCCCCCGTGCCTTGGCCTCCCGGATCAAGCGCACCGCGCCGGCCGTACTCACGTGGGCAATGTGCAGGTGACACCCGGTCAACTCGGCCAGGATGATGTCCCGGGCGACCATCACTTCCTCCGCCGCCGCCGGAATGCCTCGCAGCCCAAGCCGGGTGGACGTGAAACCCTCGTGCATCACCCCACCGCCGGCCAGCGTCAGGTCTTCGCAATGGGAAATCACAGGCACCCCAAGCATGCGCGCGTATTCCATCGCCCGCCGCATCACCGCGGCGCTGACTACCGGCCGGCCGTCGTCCGAATAGGCCACCGCCCCGGCTTCCCGGAGCGCCCCCATCTCGGACAGCTCGTCGCCCCGGCTGCCCCTGGTGATCGCCCCTACCGGATACACCCGGGCATACCCGGCGTCCCTCGCCTTTTCCAGTACGTAGCGGATCACCTCGGGCGTATCGGTCACCGGGGCCGTGTTCGGCATGGCCGCCACCGCGGTGAAACCGCCTCTCATGGCGGCCTTGGTGCCGGTGGCCACGGTCTCCTTGTATTCCTGGCCCGGCTCCCGCAGGTGCACGTGCATATCAAAAAGCCCCGGCAGGACCAGTTTGCCCTTGGCGTCCAACACGCGCGCCCCGCGGGCCTGCACCCGCTTCTCGACCGCCGCCACCCGTTCACCGTCGATCAGGATATCGGAGGGGTACATCCGGCCCCGAACGGGGTCAACCACCGTGCCTCCCCGTATAATCAACCGCATTAGGCTCCCCTCCCCAGCGTCAGTAGATACAGCACGGACATCCGTACCGCCACACCGTTGGTTACCTGCTCGGTGATCACGGCGCGGGACCCATCCGCGACGTCATCGGCGATCTCGACCCCCCGGTTGATCGGACCAGGATGCATGACCACGGCGTCCGGCCGGGCCAGAGCCAGTCGGGCGGCGTTAAGCCCGTACATCCGGGCGTACTCCCGGACGCCGGGAATCAGACCCTGCCGCTGGCGTTCCCGCTGCAGCCGTAGGACCATCACCACGTCGCTATCCACCAGTGCCTCCTCGGGGCGATGGTGCACCGTCACGCCGGCCCTCTCGATCCCGGCCGGGAGCAGTGTGGGCGGCGCCACCAAGTGTACATCCGCGCCCAGCTTGGTAAGTCCCCAGATGTTGGAGCGGGCCACCCGGCTGTGCAGGATATCGCCGATGATCACCACTTTGAGCCCTTTCAGGGTCCCTTTGCGTTCCCGCAGGGTAAATATGTCCAGGAGCGCCTGTGTCGGGTGCTCGTGCATCCCATCCCCGGCGTTAATTACCGGCACATCAATCAGCCGCGCCAGAAGGTGCGGCGCACCGGCGGACGGGTGCCGTAACACCACCAGGTCGGCGCCCAGCGCCTTGATGGTTCTGGCGGTATCAACAAGGCTTTCTCCCTTGACTACGCTGGATGTAGACGCCGAAACGTTGACGGTGTCCGCACTGAGATGCTTGGCGGCCAGCTCAAAAGAAACCCGGGTTCTCGTGCTGGGTTCATAGAAAAGAACGACCACCGTCTTTCCGCGCAGCGCCGGTACTTTTTTGATATCCCGGCTGATGACCTGCTTCATGGGCACGGCGTTTTCCAGAATTTCGTTGATCTCTTTCGCAGAAAGCGCGGCCAGACCTAGGCAGTGTTTGCTCGGCAAACGTTTTCCCCCCAAAAAAAACCTCTCCCGCTGTTTTCGGGAGAGGCCGGCAATAGTCAACATCCGCTTCCCTTGCCGGCCTCTCGGGACCGTGCCTTAAAAGGAAGACCACCTCGTACACACGCCACGCGCCTCCATCGCGCCCTCATTCGGTTTTCTCCAGGATCAGCACTTGGTCCTGACCGTCGATCTCCTCGACCTGAACCGAAATGATCTCCCGGGAGGAAGTAGGCACATTCTTGCCCACGTAGTCCGCCCGGATGGGCAGTTCCCGGTGCCCCCGGTCGACCAGGCTGGCCAGCTGGATCGCCTTGGGACGTCCCAGATCCATTATGGCGTCCATCGCCGCCCGTACCGTGCGCCCGGTATACAGCACGTCGTCTACCAGGATCACCGTGCGGTCGGTTACCGGAAACGGCACCTCGGTCCGGGACAGCTTAGCGTGGTACCCGAGCTGGGTCAGGTCGTCCCGGTAAAGCGTAATATCCAGGAATCCAACCGGGACGGTGCAGCCCTCGATTTGCTTGATCTTCTCGGCCAACCGCAAGGCCAGCGGCACACCCCGCCGCCTGATGCCGATCAGGACGGCGTTGTCCACGCCTTTGTTCCGCTCGATGATCTCGTGCGCAATCCGGGTCAGGGCCCGGCGGATGCCATCACGATCAAGAATAATCGCCTTAACCCTGAAATTCATATCTCACCCACACAAAAAGCCTACCCGCCACCATATGGCAAGTAGGCATAGTCTACCCCTCCACCGGGTTTCCCTATGTCACCTTACCAGCCTCTCGGACCGATTTAAAGGTGGCTTTGGTCTTTACCACCTTAACCCGAATCAAGGTCAGTGTCAAGCCCTATTTTTCAGATATTCTTGAGACCTACAAAAACCAACCCCACGCCGGCCACCACGCAGAGCATACCAACGGGGGAGAGTTTGCCCGCCAGGCCGATCAAGCCCAGGCCGGTCACCGCCAACAGAATGGTGGGGCCCACCAAGGCGAGGGTCGCATTAATCTTGAAGGCCGTTTCCACCCGGCCAAAGTACAGCATCAACATCGCCGCGGAGAACTCGATGGTGGCCGACAGAAACCGCAAAGTGGCCATGCCCAAGAGAATTTTGTCCACTGTCCCTCGCCTCCGTGAAAGCCCTTAAGCTGTTTATATGCCTCCCCCCGCCGGTATATGGCTCTTTGTCAAGAGACAAACTAAGCGCCGGGAGGTTTTCCATGGACACAAGACACAAATGGGCCTTGGCAGGTTTGAGCACCGTGCCCTTTGTGATGGTGCTCGGAAATTCCATGTTGATTCCGATCCTACCGGCCATGGCCCGGGCGCTCGACCTGACCTCTCTTCAAACCAGTCTGGTGATAACCCTGTTTTCGGTTCCCGCCGGTCTGACCATTCCGCTTTCCGGGCTGGTCTCCGACTATTTCGGCCGCAAGCTCGTGATTATCCCGGCCCTCGTACTCTACGGTTTGGGCGGGCTGATCGCCGGTGCGGCCGCCCTGATCGATGCCGGCCCCACCTACGCCATCATCATCGCCGGCCGCATCGTCCAGGGGATCGGCGCGGCGGGTACGGCCCCTATCGCCATGGCCCTTACCGGCGACCTGTTCGGCGCCGGTCAGCGCAGCAAAGCCTTGGGCGTCATCGAGGCGGCCAACGGTTTCGGCAAAGTGGTCAGCCCGGTACTGGGCGCCGCGGTAGGACTCATTATCTGGTTCGCTCCTCTTTTTGTGTTCCCGGGGCTGACCGCCCTCGCCGCCTTGGCGGTGTGGCTGTTGATCAAAGAACCCCAGCGCAAAACCGAACGGCCGGCACCGGCCACTTATTTCCAGTCCATTATCAAGATCTTCGGGGAAAAGACCGCGCTGCTTCTATCCGCCTTCCTCGCGGGTTCGCTGGCTTTGTTCGTACTCTTCGGTATTCTGTTTTTCCTGTCGGAGCACCTGGAACAGCGCTATCACCTGAACCTGATCATCAAGGGTCTGGCATTAGCCGTGCCGGTATTACTGATGTCGGTTACCTCGTACGTCACCGGGCTTTTCATCAGGCGCCGGCTGACGCTGATGAAAGCGCTCATTATTACCGGTCTGGGATTGATGACGGCCGCCCTGATTCTGATGCCGCTATCTGAGAACACCTACCTGTTTTTTACGGCCGTTTCTTTCATCGGGATCGGGGTGGGACTGATGCTGCCGCCGCTGACCACCCTGATTACCAGCAGCGTGGACCTGGCCAAGCGCGGCCTGATAACCTCCCTCTACGGCGGGGTACGTTTCCTGGGCGTGGCGGGCGGACCCGCGGCCTTCGCCTTGTTGCTGCCCCTGGGTATTAGGCCCGTGAGTTGGATCGTGGCTGCCGCCGCCCTCGCCACCGCGGTCATCGTCACCATCTACATCAAGACCGGGCGCCTGACAAAAGACACTCCTCCCGGCCCGTGATTGTAACCACTTGCCAGGATCCTGCATACATTACACCCAAAAACGGGCACCAGTGTAAAATGGTTCCGATACTAATCTGGCTAAAAGCGCCCTATGACCGCGAAAGGAGCTGACAGAATGGAGAACTGGCGAGAAATGGTCGCTTTTCCCCTCCCCGGGCGGAGCAAAAAGCCAAGAACCCAGGGCCTGACCATGGTTTTGGACAGGGGTTTGGGACTCGGTGAAACCAAGGACCTGTTGGATATCGCCGGTGATCACGTGGATATAATCAAGCTGGGTTTTGGCACCTCGGCCCTGTACCCGGACGGTCTGTTGCAGAAAAAAATTGATCTGGTGCGTTGTTACGGTATCGACATCTATCCGGGCGGGACCTTTCTGGAGATAGCCATTGCCCAGGGCAAGCTTTCGCCCTTTTTGCAAACAGCCAAGCGCTTGGGGTTCACGGCCGTGGAGGTTTCCGACGGCACCCTCTTTCTCGACCAGGATATGCGGCGCAAAGCCATTTCCCTGGCCTTGGAGCTGGACCTGAAAGTGCTGACCGAAGTGGGCAAAAAATACCCGGGCAGGGGGGAGAACTGCTTCCACCTCGTGCGGCAGGCGCGTCTCGATCTGCAGGAGGGCGCCACCTGGGTCATTGTGGAAGGCCGGGAATTCGGCTGTGGGGTTACCGTATACGACAACAAGGGCCGTATATCTAAAGAGTCGCTAGCCGCCTTCCTGGATGGCCTTGAAAATCCCAACCGGCTTATCTGGGAGGCGCCGCTCAAGGAACAGCAGCAGGAGTTGATTTTAAAACTTGGTCCGGACGTTAACTTGGGGAACATTGCCCCTCGGGAAGTAATGTCCCTCGAGGCACTCCGGGTGGGGCTACGCGGGGACACCCTCCGGTTTTGTTACAGTCCCTAGTTTGATACGGGTAATAAAGAAGCTCACGGGCGCATAGCTTGGCAAAAACGGAAGGGCGATGCCCGTGGCTTCCGAGCTAATTCTTGTCGCACTGCTGCTGATTGGTCTGTTGGCCAAATCACACCTGATTGCGGCCGCGGCCTGCATCCTCGTGATCGTGAAGCTGGCCAGGATGGAAGTCGTGTTTGACTTTCTGGAAAACAAGGGACTGGAACTCGGCCTCCTGGTCCTGCTTCTAACGATCATGGTGCCCCTGGCCAACGGAAAGATCAACGACCGGGACATCATCTATAACCTGACCTCGGTACCGGGACTGCTGGCCATCCTGGGAGGCGCACTCGCCACCCATCTCAATAGCCAGGGTTTGCTGATGCTGCAGGTGGATCCGGGTATCATCTTTGGGCTGATCATCGGTTCTTTGTTCGGCATCATCTTTCTGGGCGGCATTCCGGTAGGTCCGCTGATGGCGGCGGGTATCGCCGCCCTGTTCATGGAATTTTTCCGTTATTTTAAGTAGCAGGTCTATTCAGACCCGCTGGGTTTCAAGCCGGCCAGCACCGCGGCCAATTCCGGCGGCAGCGGAGCCTCGAACACCAACCACTCCCCGGTGCGGGGATGGGTAAACCCCAGGGTGCCGGCGTGCAAAAACTGCCCGGAAAGGCCCATTTCGGAGCGGGCGTGCCCGTACTTCAGGTCTCCCACCAACGGGTGTCCCAGGTAACTCATATGCACCCGGATCTGGTGCGTACGCCCGGTATCCAGCGTCAATTCTAATAGGGACACCCGTCCCAGACGCTGCAAAACCCGGTAATGGGTGCGGGCCGGACGCCCCGAGCGGTAATTAACGGCCATCCGCTGACGGTCGCGGGGATGCCGCCCAATGGGCGCGTCTATCGTCCCCGACTCGTGCCGCGGGCTGCCGTGCACAAGCGCAAGGTAACGGCGGAGTACGGTACGGTTCTGCAGTTGCGCCGCCAGGGCAAGGTGGACACGGTCGCTCTTGGCGACCATCAACAAGCCGGAGGTGTCCCGGTCCAGGCGGTGCACAATGCCCGGGCGCAGTATCCCGTTGATACCGGACAGATCCCGGCAGTGGAACAACAACGCGTTCACCAGAGTGCCGGAATAGTGTCCCACTGCGGGATGCACCACCTGACCCCGAGCTTTGTTCACCACCAGCACGTCCGGGTCTTCATAATAAATGTCCAGCGGAATTTCCTCGGGCTCAATCCGGGGCACCTCGGGGTCCGGAACCTGGAGACAAACGGAGTCCCCGGCCCGCAAGCGGTAACTGGGGCGCGTCACCTTACCATTAACCGTAACCAAACCCGCCGTGATCAGCTTTTGGATGCGCGAGCGGCTGAGTTCCGGGCAGTGCTCGGCGAGAAACACATCCAGCCGCGCCTGTACGTCTTCCGGTTCCGCCATGTAGCGATTAAGGGTGGCCATGCTGCTCTCCCCGTTGATCTTTGTCCCGGCGCAGTACCAACAGGGCCAATAATATTGACCCGGCTACAATGGCGGTGTCCGCCAGGTTAAACACCGGCCAAAATCCCAAATCGATGAAGTCAATCACCCGGCCGAAGCGTACACGGTCGATCAGGTTTCCCAGCGCGCCTCCAAACAACAGTCCCGCTGGCCAGGTATACCCTACCCGGATGATCCGGGGCAACACCGCCAAAGCCAGGACGAGGGCCAGGAGACCCACCCCCAGCAGTATGTGCGGCCGGTCGCCCAGGATGCCGAAGGCCCCGCCGGGATTGAGCACGTAGGTTAACCGCAGGATCTCCCCCGCCACCGGCACGGACAAACCCGGGTCCAGTAGCCGCTGCACCACCAGCTTGCTGCCTTGGTCCAGAACCAATACAAAGATTACAATTACCCAAAACTTTAACAATCCGCAGCCCCCATGTGTGGAATTCGGACAATATCCGTCAGATACGTTTGCTCCCCGCGCTGCCGGCATGCTATAATGTTGAATGGTTTTCAACAGTGTGAAAAGCACGGGGGTGGATGGGTCCTGGTGGACCTCCTGGTCTTCAAAACCAGTCGCGGGGTGAGAAACCCTGGGTGGGTTCGATTCCCACGCACTCCCGCCATTATCCAATCCTACCTCATTTCTGTCCCGGTCGCAAATAAGGGATGCATTCGCTTTCAGCCCCGAAAACGGCTGTAAGGCAACCAGTCTGCGAGGAGTGTACATGCTTTCCCGTAAACATTTTGTCAGTAGTTTGTTCCTGTTGGTGATCTGCACAGCGGTACTGGTTTCCAACGGCCCCGCCCACGCAGCTTCAGTCCGGAATACCTTGATCCTTAACCAGACAGACACTCAGTATAAACCTTACCCCGTTCTGGAAATCCTCGAAGACCCGGAAGGGCGCTTGACCATTGAAGACATCGCCGCAGCTGAAGCGGCACAGATGTTCACCCCACATAAAAAAACGACTGCCCCGAGTTTCGGGTATACAAGCTCTGCTTTCTGGTTGCGTTTTCGGGTAAAAAACGAATCCTTCGTCGAGAAATGGATTCTGGAAATCGGTTATTCACCCCTGGACCGGATCGAAATTTATACTCCCGACCGGGACGGGGGATTTGAGGTAAGAAAAGGCGGTGATCTGTTACCTTTCGAATCCAGAGAGTTGCGGCACAGAAACCACGCCTTTTACCTGCCACTGGACCACGGTGCGGAGGCGACCGTATACCTGCGCTTTGAAACCGAAAGTTCAATGGTGTTACCGCTGACCATCTGGCACCCGGAGGCGTTCCTGGGAAAGACCCAGCAGGAGTACCTGCTCTTGGGGCTTTATTTCGGCATTATCGTGGTAATGGCTTTCCATAACCTGTTTTTGTTTTTGCACGTCCGCATCAGTCATTTGTACTACGTGTTATACATTTCCGCCATCGGCCTCTTTCATTGTTCCTGGAACGGTCTGGCCTACCAGTATCTGTGGCCTGATGCCGTCCGGTGGAACAACCTGTCCCTGAACGTTTTCCTCTTTATGGCCGTTTTCTTCGTGCTGTTGTTTGCCCGGCATTTCCTGCAGGTTAAGAAGTACATCCCGCAAGTGGATAAGTTTCTGCTGGTTCTCTTAGGCTGCTGTGCGCTGCTGGCTCCGGGTTCATTGTTCATCCCCTTCACCGCGGCCAACAAACTGGCGGTCACTGTCGTATTGCTCACTGCCGCCCTTCTTATTCCCGTGGTCGTCGCCATGTGGCGCAAAGGTCACCAGCCGGCCCGGTATTTGCTCTTCGCCTGGACCGCACTCGCGGTCGGCACGGTAACTGCCTCACTGCGAAGTTTTGGCCTTCTCCCCGACAGCTTTGTCACGCTGTACGGCGTACAGATCGGTTCCGCTTTGGAGGTGATTCTGCTGTCCTTGGCCCTGGCCAGCCAGGTCAGCAGATTGCGAAAAGTGGCGGCCACCGATGCCCTGACAGCGCTGTACAACCGCCGGTACTTTTTCGAGCTGGGCGAACTGGAACTGGAGCGGGCCAGAAGGTACGGCTACCCGCTCTCCCTAATAATCATGGACATCGATCATTTCAAAAAGATCAACGACCAATACGGTCACACTGTAGGTGACCAAGTGCTTGTCGTCATTGCCCACCGCTGCCGGGAAGCAACTAGAAAGGTTGATGCCATCTGTCGCTACGGCGGGGATGAATTCTCAATCCTCCTGCCGGGAACCGACTTGTGGGAAGCCCAAAAAGCAGCCGAACGGTTGCGTACCTCCATTGCCAGCCAACCCATCAATACCCAGGAACACGGTGCCATCTTCCTTACCGCCAGCCTTGGCGTGGCCACACTGCGTAATGAAATGAGTTTTAACGATTTGTTCAGGGAAGCCGACGCGGCCCTGTACGTGGCGAAACGGAGCGGGCGCAACCGGGTAGCCGCTAAACAAGACGAAGGTACCCATCCGTGAATCCGGGGACCGTCGTACCCAAAGGTTCGGCCGGATCCGGATTACGGTCCTGGCGTAGTACCGTCAACGGTGCGGGCAAAAGAGTCCCCGCTTCATCAATTCTCGCCGTGGTACCTCCCGGTATTCTACCCGGCCGTCGGCGTAGACAATCATCAGCTCCACCATGTCTTCACAAAGCAGTCGCCCGTATACGGCGGCGCTCAGCAAGAACGGGAACAAAACCGAGTGACAGTTCGTGATCTCGACCCACTCCTCGCCCACGTTAACACCCCCATCCAATCCGCGCAACTACAGCACACGACTTTAAAGCTTATAGCGGCACAGGCCGGGGTTTTGCCCCCCGGCCTGTCCCTCAGGTTTCCATAATGATCGGCAGGATCATGGGGCGGCGGCCCGTCCGCTCGTACAAGAACTTCCCCAGCGCATCCCGCACATCCGACTTGATGGTGGACCAGTCGCAGAGCCCGCGGTCGATACAGGCCTCCAAGGTAGCGCGCACCCTGGTGCGAGCCGCTTCCATCAATTCCTCGGACTCACGCACATACACAAACCCGCGGGATACGATATCCGGTCCCGCCAGAACTTGTTTAGATGTCGGATCAATGGTCACCACCACGATTAAGATACCATCCTGACCGAGTTGTTTGCGGTCCCGCAAAACGATATTACCCACATCGCCAATGCCTAACCCGTCAACCAGAATTCTGCCGGAAGCAACCCGTCCCTGAATCCGTCCCTTTTTGCGGGTGAATTCCAGCACCTGACCGTTCTCCGCGACAAACACGTTCTCGGCCGGCACGCCCATTTCCCGGGCTAAAGCGGCGTGCTTCACCAACATGCGGTACTCGCCGTGGACGGGCACGAAGAACTTGGGTTGCACCAAGTGCAGCATCAGTTTGAGTTCCTCGGCACTGGGATGTCCGGAGACGTGGGTCCCCGATACCGCCTCGTGGATTACCTGCGCCCCGTGCCGGTACAGGTGGTTCACCACCCGGGCCACCAGCTTTTCGTTTCCCGGAATCGGCGTGGCCGAGATAATGATGGTGTCGCCCGGGAGGATGTCCACCTGGCGGTGGTCCCCCAACGCCATCCGGGTCAAGGCCGACATCGGCTCGCCCTGGCTCCCGGTGGTCAGAATCACCACCCGGTTACGCGGCAGCCGGTTGGCCTCGTCCAGATTGATGAGCGTTCCCGGCGGGATGTCCAGGTAACCGAGTTCGTAGGCGATATTAACCACGTTGACTATGCTCCGGCCGGCTACCGCCACCTTGCGCCGGTGCTTGTGCGCGGCGTTAATGACCTGCTGCAGCCGGTGCACGTTGGAGGCGAAGGTGGCCACAATGATCCGTTCCTGACACTGTCCAAAGACGTCGTCGAAAGTGGTGCCGACCACCCGTTCAGACAGCGTGTAGCCCGGACGCTCCACGTTAGTGCTGTCCGAAAGCATGACCAAAACCCCTTGTTCGCCCAACTGCGCAAACCGCCGCAAGTCGATCACTTCTCCGTCCACCGGGGTGTAGTCGATCTTAAAATCGCCGGTGTGCAGGACGGTGCCGATCGGGGTGTGCAGGGCGATCCCCACCGCGTCCGGAACGCTGTGGGAAACACGGATGAATTCCACGTCAAAACAGCCGATGCGTACGGTTTCCCGGGGTTTGATCCTGATCATTTGCGGCTCAAAGTCAAATACATGCTCTTTGAGCTTGGCTTCGACCAGACCCAGGGTAAGCTTGGTGCCGTAAACGGGTACGTTAAGCTGCTTGAGGACATAAGGTAACGCGCCGATGTGATCCTCGTGACCGTGGGTCAGCACGATACCCCGCACCAGTTCCTTGTTGTCCAGGAGATACTGGATATCCGGTATCACGATGTCGATCCCCAGCATCTCCTCTTCCGGAAACGCCAACCCGCAATCGATGACCAAAATGTCACGGCCGCAACGAACGGCCGTGATGTTCTTGCCGATCTCACCCAGGCCCCCGAGAGGTATAATCTGCAGTTTGGTCTCCTGCCCCAAATGTTCACCTCCTTTTAGAGACCACTTGAGCATACACATCCATTACCAGGACTAGAGCAACCGAGCCTCCCGCAAAATGTCGCGCAGTTTTTCCTTCTGCGATTCGTCCAGGTCAACCAGCGGCGGCCGGGGCGGTCCGACGGCCAGACCCAACATGGCCAGTGCCGCTTTTACCGGCGCCGGATTGGTGGTGATAAACAAGCCCTTAAACAGCGGGAACAAGCTCCGGTGCAGTTTTCCGGCCAGGGTAACGTTTCCGGCCGTAAAGGCGTTGATCATCTCCTGGATTTTGGCGCCGATCAGGTGCGCGGCCACACTGACCACACCCTTAGCACCGACGGACAAGAGGGGCAGCGTGAGCGCGTCGTCACCGCTGTAAATGCTGAAGTCTTCGGGTAAGACCCGCCGCAACTCGGTGGCCTGGTCCAGATTCCCGCTTGCTTCTTTCACGGCGATGATATTGGGAATTGCCGCCAACCTGCCGACCGTCTGCGGCAAGAGGTTGACCCCGGTACGTCCCGGGATATTATACAGCATCACCGGAAGGTTTGTACTTTCGGCGATGGCCCGGAAATGCTGGTAAAGGCCCTCCTGGGTCGGTTTATTGTAATAAGGACAAACCAGCATCACCGCGTCGACACCCTGCTTTTCCGCCGCCTGGGTCAGCTCAATGCTGGCCGCGGTGTTATAGCTCCCGGTACCGGCCACGACCACCGCCTGACCGCCCACCTCGTCGACCACGGTTTTAAACAGCTCGAGTTTTTCCTCTTTCGTTAAGGTCGGCGATTCCCCGGTGGTTCCCGAGACCACCAGGCCGTCCGCACCGTTGTCCACCAGGTATCTGGCCAACTTGCGGACCATTGGCAGGTTCAGCTCCAGGTTGTTGTCAAAGGGCGTCACCATCGCGGTGAGTACCCGCCCCAAATCGGTAGTCAAGCTTTCACCTTCCTTTGTAATGGTAATTCTCGTCCAAACTGCTTTAGACCAGGCCCTCACGCACCAGCAACTCGGCAATTTGAACGGCATTGGTGGCCGCCCCCTTACGCAATTGGTCCGCGGCCACAAACATATTCAGGCCGTGATCCACGGTATCGTCTTCACGGATCCGGCCCACCAAGACCTCGTCCCGTCCGGTCGCGTCTATGGGCATCGGGTAACGCTTATTATCCGGGTCGTCCACGACCACGACTCCCGGAGCACTGGACAGTATCGCCCGCGCCTGTGCCGCGGAAAGCGGCTTTTCGGTTTCCAAGTTGATCGCTTCCGAATGGCTGCGGAGAACGGGTATCCGCACGGCGGTAGCGGTAATCCGCAGGCTGTCGTCGTGAAACATCTTCCGGGTTTCCCGGACCATCTTCCACTCTTCTTTGGTATAACCCAGCTCCTGAAAAACATCGATATGCGGGATCAGGTTGAAGGCCAACTGGTACGCAAAGGTCTTGGGTGTGCAGGGCCTTTCTTCCAGCACGGCCCGGGTCTGATCCAGCAACTCCTGCATCCCCGCCGCCCCCGCTCCGGAAGCGGCCTGGTAGGTGGACACCACTACTCTCTTGATCCCGGCCGCATCGTGCAGGGGCTTGAGCGGCACGACCATGATGATGGTCGAACAGTTCGGGTTGGCGATGATCCCTTTGTGCCACCGGACATCTTCCGGATTGACCTCCGGTACAACCAGAGGCACTTCGGGATCCAACCGGAAGGCGCTGGAATTGTCGATGACCACCGCCCCCGCCTTTTTTGCCGCCCCGGCATATTCGGTGCTGGCCGCGCCGCCCGCGAATAGAGCAATATCCACACCCTTAAAAGATGACTCCCGGGTCTCCTCGACCGTCAACTGCTCTCCGCCATACGTGATTTTCTTGCCCGCCGAACGTGCCGTGGCCAAGAGACGCAGTTTTGCTAACGGAAACTTACGCTCCGCCAACACCTTGAGGATCTCCTGTCCCACCGCACCGGTTGCACCAACCACACATACACTGTACCCGGCCAAACCGAACCCTCCTTAGCTGTTTTGGTGATAGGTCACGATTAGCGGTTGTAACTGGCGCCCCTGCAAAGCCTCCACAATTGTGGCCCCTAACAGGTCCATCCTGGCGATCAGCGAATTGGGCTTGTTCCGGGGGTTATCCTGGCCGAAAGGCACAAAGTAGACATTCCGGGTGTTTAAAAGGCTACCCAGATTCCGGGCGTTCAAGCCCAAACCGTCATTGGTGGAAATGGCCACCACTACCGGACGCTGGTTCCGAAGCTGCGCCTTGGCGGCCATTAATATCGGACCATCCGTGATACCGTTGGCCAGTTTGGCCAGCGTATTTCCGGTGCACGGCGCGATCACCACCACGTCCACCAGATTGTTCGGTCCGATCGGCTCAACTTCCACGACGCTGGTCAATACCGCTTTGCCGGTAAGCCGCTGCAACCGTTCTAGCCAGTCTCGGGCTTTGCCGAAACGGGTATCAACCGTCGCCGCCTCCCGGCTCATAATCGGGTAGATTTCCGCCCCTTCCCGGACGAACCGCTCGATTTGTTGGAGAACCGGATCCAAAGTACAAAACGAGGCCGTCAGCCCAAAACCGATCCTAACACCTGCCAGCTGCATGGACGCGCACCCCCTCTGCGGAAAGTGTGCCTTGGGGGGGTTCTCCTTGCAGCAACCGCCGGATGGTATGCACAATGATTTGGCCCGCCGTCTTGGGCGCTACCCTGCCCGGCAAATTTGGAGCCAGGCTGGCCTTCAATCCGAGAGCCTCGGCGGCAACGTAATCGACGCCGCCCGGCGCCGAAGCCAGATCGATGATGAAGGCCTCCGGATTTACCGACTCTAAAGCCGTTCTGTCAAGGATCAGGGCGGGGATGGTGTTGTAAACCAAATCGGCCCGTTGCAGCTGAAAAGCCAAGTGTTCCAGAGGCGCGCCGGCCAGGCCCATTTCGCAGGCTCTGGCCCGGGCGGCGGGATCACGGGCGATAACGGTAGTTCGCGCACCCAAGGCGTTCAAGGTGCGCGCCAGCGTGATCCCCACGTTGCCAAACCCCAACACCACGGCCCGGCATCCGTGAATGGTGATCGGCATACGCTCCATAGCCAACTGTATGGCGCCCTCGGCCGAGGGGATGGAATTATAAATGGCAAATTCCGGTAGACGCACTAACTCGATAACCTGCAAACCAAATTGCGCAGCCAGGCCGGCAAGATAAGAACCGGCCATGACCGTATATACCGGAACGGCCCCCACACTCTGCAACAGAGCCCTGTCGATTACCGGGGCCTCGCCCGTTAGGGTGTATAGACGCCCCTGCTTATCAATACCAGGCGAGGGTATAACCAGAACGTCCAACGCACTTAAGGCTTCGGCCGCATCGCGGCAAACCGTGACGCTGGCGGTACGATCAGACACGGGAATGCCCAGGGCCTTTACCTGGGCGCCCAGCAATGCAAATTCTTCAACCACATACGCACTCCGGGCGTCGCCTCCGAGCACGCCGACCCGCAGACCTTCCAGCGGCAGCATCTTGGCACCTCCCCCTTGGTTGCTAGCCAATATATGACTAGCTGTGCAAAGAGGTGCCTGTCAGTACCGGAGTGCCCGTGCCTACTCGAAAATCAGATTTTCCAACCCGACCACCATTTCTTCCAAACCCATGACCCGGTGAATGGCCAAAACAACCCCGTGCATAAACGACTCCCTGGATATCGAATCGTGCCTCAGGGTCAATGTTTGTCCCAAACCGCCGAAGATGACCTCCTGGTGGGCGACCAGACCGGGCAAACGGACGCTGTGGATGCGGATCCCACCGTCATAGCAGCCGCCCCGCACCCCCTCAAGGGTGGCCACGGCGCTGCGCGTGTTTTGCCGGTAGTCGCCACGGGCCAGACTGATCTTCTCGGCCGTCCTTAGGGCCGTGCCCGACGGCGCATCCAGCTTTTGGTCGTGATGCAGCTCGATGATTTCCACGGCGGGGAAAAACTTAGCCGCCATTTCGGCGAACTTCATCATTAAGACGGCCCCGATCGCAAAATTAGGCGCGACTACGGTCCCCACCCGCAACTCCGCGCTTAATCGACCCAAATCCGCCAGATCGTTGGGGTCCATTCCCGTGGTGCCGATCACCGGCCGCACTCCGGCCCGAAGCGCCGTACGGGCGTTGGCGGCCACCGAGGTGGGCGTAGTAAAATCAACCATGACATCGGGCTGGGTGCTGACCAGTACCCCCTCGAGGTCGTCGCTCACCATCACTCCCAGAGGGCCGACACCCGCCAAAACCCCGACGTCCACGCCTAGGTTGTGCCGGTCGACAGCACCGACCAGTTCCATTCCGTCTTCCCTGGATACGGTCCGCACTACTTCGGATCCCATCCGGCCAGCAGCGCCGCACACGACTACACGGATTATTGTACTCACACCTTTCACGGTAGCCCGGTAGACTCGTATTCCGAAATTTTCTTTCTATTATTATGGCATGTCCACCCTCGATGTCAAGCAATGACAGGCACCAAATACCCTTAGCCGTTCACAACCGGTAATAATAGCTATTCCTGAATCTCCCGGACCATGATGCGGGGCTCATCGGGCCCGGCGTTGGGAAACCGGAACGCGGCAGACGGATAGCCACTGTTGTTCGATAGAAAGAAATACCTGCTGGGCCGGTGGTATCGGAAGCGCACCCGGTAAACGCGTCCTTCGAACAACCCGGGTTCACCCTTTTTATCCATTAAACAACCCCTCCGGATATGCGGCGCCAACCCTGGCGCAGAATGTTTACGTTGACTTGGCCGTCGGGATCCCGCTGGTCCATTACCCCGCTGAACAGGTACGCCTCCTGCCCGGCTTCCGACTCCACCAGCCCGCCGGCAACTTCAAAGTCAACCGGGAAACCGCGTACCGTCTCGACCGGGTTGAAAGGCTGATCAAGAAGTAGTTCTTGTTGGTAATCTTCGAACAGCCGCCACAACAATGTTTCCAGTTCCGGATCCGGGTAGGTAACGGAAAGGCCGATTTCAACGGCCGCCTCCCGCCGGGGAATCATATGGTTGTGCGCATACAGTTTTTCGGTCAGGCTGTCCACGATGTGACGCACCTGCTGCGGCGGAGGTGGATTACGGCGCAAGGAGAGCAGTTTGGTGGCCAGGGAGCGCACCAGCAGATAGTTGCGGTGGACGTTCCCAAGTGCCAACGGATGAATTTTTTCGGCCAGTAGCAAAAATGCTTTACACCGGTCGTCCTCCTTTTCAAGCCCCGCCACTTCCCGGGCTAGGGCGAGAAAGGAATAGACATCCTCGACGCTAACCGGCAACTTGGCCGCCGGGTTTAATGGGTCCTTCGGATTGAAGGCATTGACCACTGCGGGATCGATGGGCCCCAGTTCGCCCATCGCCCCCATAACCAACTCATCCGCCCCCAGGCACACAAGCGTGCCCGCACTGTAAGCCCGAAAGGGGACCAATACCGCAAACTCGGGCGCAAACTCACGGATCAGGTGCACCAAACGCCAGGGAGTGAGGACATCGCCGCCGCGGCTGTAAAGGAACAAGTCCAGCCGCTTGATGGTCGGCAGGCTTTTCAAGTGCCGGTAGAAAACGGGCAGGACATCCGGTGCGATGCGGGTATTGACGTTCTCCCGATCCCCGGTGATATAGGCGATGACTTTTGACTCCCGACGGCGGGCTATTTCGGCCATAAGGGCTTGTCTGGTGGCAAAACTCATCGGCACACCTCGTTTGCGGGGAGCTCCTCTTGGTCTAGTATGACCGCATGCCCCGGGAAAAACAAAAATTCCCGCGCACTTTACCGCGGGAACCTAGTCCGCCGAAACCGGCTTTTTTTTAGAGCGACCGGTGATAACGGGGCAAAGCCTGGTTGTTTTCCAGTTCTACGATCACCACTTCCGATCCGATCTTGCGGATTGCCTCCCAGGGAATGGTTAATTCCTGCCGCTCCATCCACATGCTGACGATATTGCTCCGCCGCGGCAGGATAATGGCGTGTACGTGGCCCGAATCAGCGTCGATGGTCAGATCCGATTCCCCGATCACCCCCAACCGCGCCCCGTTGAACAGATTAACCACTTCTTTACCCACCAGTTCAGTCAACCGCAAAGTTCACGACCTCCTCTTCAGCTCTCAAACCGGCCCCGGATAAAGGACCACAGCCGGATAAAAAACGGCTGCAGGACCGCCAGCCCGATCGCAAAGGCGGCCAGAGGATCCATTTCCACTTGGCCGAGACGTATCTTGTTGGGCACCACCACGTCCAGGAAGGTGAACAGAAGAATCAGGGACAGGTAAATGCCCCCGGCCATCCCGACTAAACTGACGATGGCCTCCGAAACAGGAGTGGATCGCGGTTCGACTTCCCACATTTTTTGGCTGCGGTAACGCCGCCCCACCCGCAACCTGACCCTTTCCCGGACCGAGAAAACGATCAGGGTTAGCAGCACCAAAAACAGCAGCGTCGCGGTTATCACCGGTCCCACCCCTGTATATTGATATGGGACGGGTCCAGTGTTTATGACCGTTTCCCTGCTCAACGACCGGTAGAACCAAACCCCCCGGAACCCCGGGCAGTCGGCACAAGCCTATCCACATACTCCACGTCGGCCACGGCAATGGGCAAACAAACCAACTGGGCTATGCGGTCACCCGGGCGGATGGTCAGGGGTTTGGAGCCGTGGTTGATCACCGGGCAGATGATTTCACCGGTGTAATCGGCATCGATGACCCCCACGGCGTTGGCCAGTGCCAGACCATGCCGGGCGGCCAAGCCACTGCGTACAAAGACCAGGGCCACCATATCCCGCGCCGGCAACTGAATAGCCACCCCGGTGGGAATGGTCACCCGCTGCCCGGGCTGCACAACCACCGGTTCCGGCAAAGCAGCACACAGGTCCAAGCCCGCCGCTCCCGCCGTGGCATAAGCCGGCGCAGGCAGGGTAACGCCTATTTCCGGGTTCACTTTCTTGACCTTGAGTTTGATCCGGGTTACTGCGCCCATTATTTCAATCTCCTCGGCCTTGGAGTTATCCACAAAACATGCCTGTCCCCTTTTCGCTAGGCCAGGCGGGCAAGGGCGGCCTGCCAAGTGCTTTCATCGGCCCGCCAGGGCCCGATGGAAGCCAGGGACAGCTTTTCGGGACGAAACAGCCGCTCGCTAACGGCCACAATCTGCGCCAGCTCTACTTTAGCCAGCTTCTCCACGATCTCCTCCGCAGTGTGGACCCGGCCGAGATACAACTCCGACTTCCCCAGCCGGTTCATACGGGCCGTAACACTTTCCAGGCTGAGCAAAAAGCTGCCTTTGAGTTGCTCCTTGCTCCGCGCCAATTCTTCTTTGGTCACGCCTCCCGAGCGGATATCGTTCAGTTCGGCAAACACGATATCCAATACCGTCCCGACGTTCTCGGCGCTCAGCCCGGCGTAAATTCCAAATAGACCCGTATCCCGGTAGGAGCTGTGATAAGAAAAAATGTTATATACCAGGCCCAACTCTTCCCTTACCCGCTGGAAAAGGCGCGAACTCAGCCCCCCACCCAAAATGGCGTTAATAACCTGCAGGGCGTAAATGTCGTCATCGTCCAGGCGCAGGCCCTGGGCACCGATACACAGGTGTACCTGTTCGGTATCTTTCTCGCGGCAAGTGGAGCCCGAAAAAGGTTCGGGACTCGTCAGCACGCGCGGCGGGACTTGTCCGCGGGCCTTGCCGAAAACGGCATCAAGGCGTTCAACCAGCGGCTCGTGCCGGATGTTTCCCGCCGCCGCGATGACCATCTTTCCCTGGCGGTAGTGCTGATCATAGTAGGCCAGGATGTCCTCCCGGGACAGGTTTTTAACCACTTCGGCCCGGCCGATGACCGGCCGCCCAAGGGCGTGCTGCCGCCAGAGGGTCTGCGCCAGGACGTCGTGCACTAACTCATCCGGGGTGTCTTCGTACATTTTGATTTCTTCTACAATCACATTTCGTTCGCGCTCTACGTCTTCCGGCAAAAATCGGGAGGCGAACAGCATATCACTGATAATATCAACGGCCAGGTCCAAATGCTCGTCCAACACCCGGGCGTAGTAACAGGTGTATTCCTTGGTCGTAAAGGCGTTGAGCTGTCCGCCGATCTGGTCGAAGGCTTCCGCTATCTCCTTGGCCGAGCGGGTGGCCGTACCCTTAAACAGCATGTGCTCGATAAAATGGCTGATACCACTGGCTTCTTCGCTTTCGTATCGGGAACCCACATCAACCCATACACCGATGGCTGCCGACCGAACGTGGGGAATTTCTTCGGTCAAAATGGTGGTACGGTTGGACAACGTAACCTTGCGTATCATTCTGCCGCCTCCTGCGCCTCGGTCTAATTTGCACAATGGGTGGTTATTCGCTTCCAACGGATGAATTCCTCCATAATAATGAAAACGGAGCGGTAGGATTAGGGCGCATCGTCTTTGCCGGCGGCCAACAGCTGGCTCACGGTGATCAGGTCGTAACCGTCCCGCTTCAGTTCCTTGATGATCGTCGGCAGAGCCTCGGCGGTAGCCGCCAGCGGGTGCATCAGCACAATGGCACCCGGGTGAGCCCGGTTCACCACGCGTGCCGTGATGGCATCGGCATCGCGCAGTTTCCAGTCCAGGGTATCGACACTCCACAGAATGGTCCGGTAACCGGCATTTTCGGCCGCGGTCAATACCGCCGGGCCGCGCTCACCGTACGGTGGCGCGTAAAGCTCGGTCCGCCGGCCGGTGATTTCCTGAATCACCCTTTCAGCCCTTTGGATGTCCCGCTGGTTCAGGCTAACCGAAAGCTGATCCGGGTGCGGATGCCCATAGCCGTGGTTCCCGATTTCGTGACCGGCATCGGCCATCTGGCGCACCAGTTCG
Organism: Firmicutes bacterium UBA3572; assembly: GCA_002375985.1. GTDB lineage: Bacteria > Bacillota > Desulfotomaculia > Desulfotomaculales > Desulforudaceae > Desulfopertinax. Next base: position 54,651 of record DFNH01000036.1, read on the forward strand.
GGGAATTGGGCCGCCCACCGCCCGGTAACAAAAAAAGTGACACGGACGTTTTCTTTCTGTAAAATTTCCAGCATGCGGAGCACGAATTCCTCGCCCCAGTCTACGTTTACGGTCAGCGCCACTTTGTTCGTGTGCTCACCGCCGTGGTAAACCGGCTGCTGGAACGTGGGTACGGCCTCCCGCCACGGCATCCAACAACCAAACAAAACCAATACCGCACCCACAAGCGTCAAAACCGTACTCAGGCGCAAACCCGCCCCCACCCCCTTCTTTGAAATGCATATGCGCCGGGCAGAGGCCACAACACCCGAAAAACAAAAGGCCCCGGAGGGGCCCCGCTTCCTCTAATTTTTGTTAAACCTTGACCGCATGCCTTTACCCTTTCCGGAACGCCCGGGAGGCCTCTGGTCAGAGCGACCCGTTTCCTTTGCGGCCGTCTCGGGCTCCATGGCTTCCTTCTTGGAAAGCTTTAGCCGCCCCTGGTTATCGTATCCGATGGCCTTGACCAGGATCTGGTCACCTTCCCGACAGACGTCCTCCACCCGGCGCACACGTTTATGCGCCAACTGCGAAATATGCACCAGGCCGTCTTTACCAGGCAGCCCCAGCACGCCCGGAATTACCTCCACAAAAGCGCCGAAGTCCATAACCTTGACCACCTTGCCCAGGTAAACCTGACCAACATTGACTTCGGCGGTAAGCGCCTGGATGATCTCCAGGGCTTTTTGACCATCTTCGGGGTTGGGCGCGGTAATGTATACCCGGCCGTCGTCCTCAACGTCTATCTCCACGTTGGTGGTTTCGGTGATCTTCCGGATGATCTTGCCTCCCGGGCCGATGATGTCGCGAATCTTCGCCGGGTCGATATTGATCTGGATGATCCGCGGTGCCCGCGGGGACAGTTCCGGTCTGGGTCCGGGGAGCACTTCCTTGTACTTGTTCAGGATGTACAAGCGGGCCTCCCGGGCCTGAGCCATGGCCTGGGCCAATATCCGGGCGTCGATGCCGGCGATCTTGATGTCCATCTGCAGGGCGGTGATCCCCGCTTCGGTACCGGCGACCTTAAAGTCCATGTCGCCAAGGTGGTCCTCCGCACCCTGGATGTCGGTCAGGATAACGACCTCATCCTCTTCCTTAATGAGGCCCATGGCGATTCCGGCTACCGGCGCTTTGATCGGCACGCCGGCGTCCATCAGCGCCAGACAACTGCCGCAAACGCTGGCCATGGAGGTCGAACCATTGGATTCCAACACTTCCGAAACAATTCTGATGGTGTACGGAAATTCATCCTCTGGGGGCAGGACGGCCTCCAACGCCCGGCCGGCCAGCGCACCGTGGCCGATTTCGCGCCGGCTTGCCGAACGGATCGGACGTGCCTCGCCGGTGCTGAAGCCGGGGAAATTGTAATGGTGCATAAATCGTTTGGTCTCCTGCGTATCCAAACCGTCCAGTATCTGTTCATCCCGCACGGCCCCCAGGGTAAGCACCGAAAGCACCTGGGTCTGTCCCCGCCTGAACAGACCCGAGCCGTGGGTGCGGGGCAAAACACCGACCTCGACGCTGATATCCCGGATTTCGTCGGGCCGGCGTCCGTCCAAACGTACTTTTTCTTTGAGCACCATCTCCCGGACGGCCTCTCTCTCCAGCCGGTTGACCAGACGCCGGATGGCCGCCTCCTCCTCGGGATAGTGTTCCAGCACCGCAGCGGCGATCTCCTCTTTGGTGTTCTGCAGGTGTTCGTCACAGGCCTGTTTGCTCAGGCGCTGGTCACGGCAGAACCGCACGGCCGCCACCATTTTTTCCCGGCCGGCTTCCGAGACCGCCTCGGCCAACGCGGGGTCCGGTTCGACGTCGGGGATTTCAATCTTGGGTCGCGCCAACCCTAAGGATTCGGCCTCCGCACGCACGGATTCCACCCAGTCGACGATTCGCTTGATCTCCGCGTGGGCCTTGGTCAGCGCCTCGACCACCACCGATTCCGACACTTCCCTGGCGCCCGCCTCGACCATATTGATTGCTTCGCGGGTGCCGGCCACGGTGAGGTGTAAGTCTGACTTCTGGTCCTGCTCCAGAGTCGGATTCACGACCAACTCGCCGTCAACACGCCCGATGATCACCCCGCCGATCGGCCCCTGAAACGGTATATCCGAGATCGTAAGCGCCACCGAAGCACCCAAAATGGCCGTAATGGCCGGCGAACAATCCTGTTCCACCGACAGCACCAGCGCAACCACGTGCACGTCCTGTGTAAAACCTTTCGGGAAAAGCGGCCTGATGGCCCGGTCGATCAAACGCGCTGAAAGTACCGCCTTCTCGCCGGGACGGCCCTCGCGCTTTAAAAAGCCCCCCGGTATGCGTCCGACCGCGTAGTGCCTTTCTTCGTAGTCCACGGTGAGCGGAAAGAAATCCAGCCCTTCCCGGAGGGCCTGGCGGGTGGCGGTAACCAGGACCATGGTATCCCCATACCTGGCCAGTACGGCCCCGGAGGCCTGTCCGGCCACGCGGCCGATATCTACACTGAAGGTGCGGCCTCCGATTTCTATTGCTCGTCGCAAAAATCCTTGCTCCAACATAGGCGTGCGTTTAACCTCCTGTTTCCTTCTATCTGTTCCCCAATGCCAGCTTCATCCCCTGTACAGCAAGAAGCAGGGGGCTATGCCCCCTACTTTCTTAGCCCTAACTCCTGGATGAGCTTACGGTAACGGTCGGGATCGGAATGACGCAAGTAGTTCAAAAGCGCGCGCCGCTGGCCGACCATCTTGAGCAGACCACGCCGGGAGTGAAAATCTTTCTTGTGCACCTTCAGGTGCTCGGTGAGCTGGTTGATTCTCTCGGTGAGAAGGGCTACCTGGACCTCCGGAGAACCGGTGTCGTTCTCGTGGATCTTAAACCTCTCGATAATCGCCTGTTTTTGGTCTGCCGTTAAAGACAATGCCGGATACCTCCATTTTTATTTAAGTAAATTCCCGCCGGCCAAGCAAAGCGCCGGAGATTCGCCAAGCCTAGCCGGCAGTTCATCTTACATACCAATGACCGTGATTACCAAGCGGCCACTCGGAATATCCTTGGCTACCACGTCAAACATGCGCCCGGATTTGGCAAAAAAACCACGAAAGCGAGTAGCTGAAGGAATATGACCAGGAATGCCACTCACCGTGCTGATAATGTCCTCCACGGTAATGTCCTCCTGGCGCAGGTCCTTAAGCCGCTTACGCGCGTGCTTGGTAATAATTATCTGCATACCTCGCTTCCCTTACTTAGGTTTCCTTTTCCGCCAGGAACGCATACAGGGCGTCTGAAAAGGCGCTGATTTTGGCTTCCTCGGCGCCCATGCCGGTGGTGGAGGCCAAGTACAACGCTTCAAGCTCTGCTTTCAGGCGTTGAAACTCCTCGCTCAGACAGATGAATGCAATGTGGTCGATCCACTTCTTCATCTGGTCCTCGGAAAGGTTGTACTTGGGAAACCCCACTCTTACCCACCTCTATTTCCCGACTTATTTTAGCACAGCCCCAACAGGTGTGTAAACGCTATAACTTCCAGATATACATATACGGCACCCATAAACCCGTTATTCGCAACCTCGGGCCTGGTTGATGTCGCATTCTATCTGCCGCACCAAATCGTTCACCGAGTCGAAGTGGCGTTCTCCCCGGATATACCGGGTGAAGTAGACCCGCATAGCCTGTCCGTAAAGATTACGCGCGACGTCGAACAAATGAATTTCAATCCGCCGCACCGGGTTTTCGGTTACAAACGTCGGCCGGTAACCGATGTTGGCCACCCCCGCAAAGACACTTCCAGCCATCGCTACTCTAACGGCATAAACCCCGGTCGCCGGCACCAAAATACTCCGGTCCGCTTCCAGGTTGGCCGTCGGGAACCCCAGTTTCCGGCCCCTGCCGTCGCCCGCCATCACCACTCCGTCGATAAACGGCGTATATCCCAGGTAGGTACGTGCCTCCTCGACCCGACCTTGCATCAGCAACTCGCGGATGAGAGTGCTCGACACCACTTCGCCACCGACTTCCACGGGGGGAATAACATTAGCCTCATAGCCGTAGGTCCGGGAGAATTGGACCAACGTGTCCGGACCGCCCCGCCCGCGGTGCCCGAAAGTGTAATTGTAACCGACGAAAACGCTGATCGCCCCCAGCTCGCCCCACAACACCTCCCGAATGAACTCCTCGGGAGAAAGCCTGGCAAAGTTGGGTTCAAAAGGTATTCTTAGCACCAGCCGGACGCCCAGCTCAGCGAAGATTGTCTCCTTAGCTTCCTGGGTCAACAGAAGCGGGGGCGCACTTTCCGGCCGCAGTACCGCCAACGGATGGGGATGAAAGGTAAAGATCGCCGGGACACCACCGAGCTGGCGCGCCCGCTCAACCATCCGTTGAATCAACTCCCGGTGTCCCAGATGCACACCGTCAAAGTTGCCCAGTCCGACCACCAGTCTTGGATAAGTATGTTTTAGGTTCTTAAACGAGGTCTTAAGATCCAATTGCTTCATCCCTTCTAACCAAGCTCCCGGTGCTCGGAACGCACCCAAACCGGCTTGAAGACCTTGGCACCCTGAGCACCCTCGGCCAACCGGGCTACGGCCAACAGGTGCTTACCGTCGCTCAAGCGAACCAGTTCAAGGCTACGGTCAGGGGCCGGAAGATCGGCTACTCCGGGAGGATACAAAGGTCGGCCGGAAAGCACCGCCTTCACGGCTCCGGACTTAACCTTGACTACCGGCAGATGCTGGAGGGCCATGTCAATGGGTACCAGGACTTCGGACCACCGACTCTCCGCGGCCAGGGCGCTGATTTCTTCCAGCGTTCGGGCCGTGGTAATGCCGAACGAACCCACCGCCGTGCGAACCAGAAAAGACATGAAGGCGCCACAACCCAGGCGGTCGCCGATTTCGGTGCACAAGGTGCGGATATAAGTGCCTTTACTGCAAGCCACATCCAGGACCAACCGCGGATGTGCGGCATTCTCCCGCCTCACCGCCACCAGCCGCAAACGGTAGATCTTTACCGGACGCGGTTCGCGGGGCACTTCCACGCCACGACGGGCATATTCGTAAAGCTTCTTGCCCCCGATCTTGCGCGCGGAGGTCATCGGCGGCACCTGGGTAACCGGACCGGTCAGCCCGTCCAAAACCGCCCTAAGGCGCTCATCGTCCAGGCGGTCCACCGGCCGGACCCCCGTAATCTCCCCCTGGGCGTCGCCCGTAGCGGTAGACACGCCCAGCACCAACTCCACGCGGTACTGCTTGTCATCCGGCATAAACTGGATAATCCGGGTCGCCCGTCCGACAAAAACAACCAAGACCCCGGCGGCCAAAGGATCCAGGGTGCCGGCGTGGCCGACTTTCCGGAGCCCCGTTTTCTCCCGGATGACATCGACCACATCGTGGGAGGTCATCCCCGGGGGTTTTAAGACGTTAAGAACCCCTTCCATCACAAGCCTCCGCCACGGCCTTTTCCACGGCCGCTACCACCTGCATCTCGACCTCCGCCAAACTACCCGGCAACGTGCAGCCGGCGGCCCGGGGATGGCCGCCACCCCCAAACGCCGCCGCCAGTTGGCTGACATCAATCCTGCGCTTGGACCGAAAACCGACCTTGATCTGATTGTCCGGCATTTCCCGGAACAACAGACCAACTTCCACACCCTTAATGGTACGGGTGTAATTAATGAGGTTCTCGGCATCGGCCTGGCCGCTGCCGGAGGCCGCCTCCATCGACCTGGTCAGTTTCAGCCAAGCGATACGACCGCACTTGCTCAGACGCAGCGTGCCCAAAACCAGGTGCAGTAACCTGATCACCGCCACCGGTCGTTCATCATAAATCTTGGTGCTGATGGCGGCCACATCGATACCGTGCTCGATCAAACGCGCCACCCGCCGATGTGTGTCCGGTCCGGTATTTTCGTACCGGAACGAACCGGTATCGGTCAAAATCGCCGTGTACAAACAGGCGGCAATCTCGGGCGTGAGGGCGACTTTCAGCAGCTCGGCCAGATCAAACACGATTTCGCCCACCGCCGCCGCCGCAGGATCAACATAACTTAAATCCGCAAAGGGGATTGCCGAGAGGTGATGATCCAGGTTTATCACCCGAATGCCGGGCTGTGACAACAACGGCATTACCGCCGGCCCCAATCGGTCGGGCACCGAACAGTCCAGGGCAATCAAAGCGTCATAGTGACCGTCAGGAACGCGTCCCACATGGATACGGTCTGTGCCGGGTAAAAAGCGGTAATTTGCCGGGATTTCATCCTGGCTGACTAATGTGGCGGCCACCCCCAGTTTTTCCAGAATCAGACCAAGGGCCAGCGTGGAACCGATGCTGTCACCGTCCGGCATTACGTGTCCGGCCAAAACCGGCCTCTTTACCCGTCGCAACTCCGCGGCAATTTCCTTGAGGCTTTGCTCAGGCATCCTGTCTTCCGGGCTGCCCCTTTCTGAGGTCGTCAATGAGCCTAATCAGTCTGGCCCCTTCATCAATGGAACGGTCCAACACGAAAGTGACCTCCGGCGTGTGGCGCAGGCGAATCCGCCGGCCGAGTTCGGTGCGCACGAAACCCTGCGCGCGCTGCAGGGCCCGCCACGTATCCTCTTGCTGCGCTTCGTCGCCAAACACACTTACATAAATCTTGGCGTAACGCAGGTCGGTTGAAACTTCGACCGTGGTCACGCTTACAAAGCCAATGCGCGGATCCTTCATGGTCCGGAGTATTTCGGACACTTCTTTTTTGATCACTTCGGCCAGCCGTTCGGGTCTATGAGGCATCGGGCCACACCTCCTGTATGGATGTGTGTGAGGTGGTCAACCGCCGCCTATTGAAGTTCGCGCTGAACCTCTTCCGTAGTATAAAACTCCAGCAAATCGCCCTCGTGAATATCGTTGAACCGCTCAAGAGTCAGACCGCATTCGTAGCCTTGAACTACCTCCCGCACGTCGTCCTTAAACCGCTTCAAGGATGACAGCCGGCCATCGTAAACCACTTTACCGTCACGGATCACACGCACCTTTGCGTCCCGGACGATCTTACCCTCCTGTACATAACAACCGGCAATTGTCCCGACACGGGACGCTTTGAAAATCTGGCGCACTTCAGCCTGACCGAGAATCACTTCGCGGTATTGCGGTTCCAGCAAGCCGGAGAGCGCCGCTTTGACGTCATCCAGAATTTCATAAATCACCTGATAGGTTCGGATATCTACCATTTCCCTCTCAGCCGCCTTACGGGCGTTGACGTCGGGACGGACGTTAAAACCGATGATGATCGCCTTGGAGGCGGAGGCGAGCATTACGTCGGTCTCGGTAATAGCCCCCACACCGCTGTGCACCATCTGCACCTTAACCTCATCGGTGCTGAGCTTTTCCAAAGCCTGCACCAGGGCTTCCACCGAACCCTGAACGTCGGCCTTCACAATCAGGGGCAGTTCCTTCACCGCCCCTTCCTGGATGCGGCTGAAGACCTCCTCGAGAGAAATTCTCCCGGCAGCCTTGAGGAGTTCTTCCTGGCGCTTGCGCTCTTGCCGCTTGTCGGCTATTTGCCGCGCCAGCTTCTCGTCTTTTACCCGGTAAAAGCGGTCGCCGGCCTGGGGAACTTCCGAAAAACCGAGTACCTCCACCGGCGTAGACGGGCCCGCCTTCTTGACCCTCCGGCCCTTGTGATCAATCATCGCGCGTACCCGGCACGAACTGCTGCCGGCTACCAGCACGTCACCTACGCGCAGGGTGCCGTTTTGCACCAACACGGTGGCCACCGGTCCCCGGCCCTTATCAAGCTGTGACTCAATGACCGTTCCCCGGGCGGCACGTTTGGGGTTGGCCTTTAATTCGTGCACTTCGGCCACCAAGAGAATCATCTCCAGCAATTCGTCCAGGCCGGTCTTCTTAAGGGCCGAAACGGGTACACAAATCGTATCCCCGCCCCACTCCTCGGGCACAAGCCCGTGTTCGGTCAGCTGTTGTTTTACCCGCTCGGGATTGGCATCCGGTTTGTCCATCTTGTTGATGGCCACCACGATAGGTACCCCTGCCGCCTTGGCGTGGTTGATGGCCTCAACCGTTTGGGGTTTCACCCCGTCGTCAGCCGCCACCACCAAAACGGCAATGTCAGTGACGCTGGCTCCCCGGGCCCGCATAGCGGTAAAGGCTTCGTGCCCCGGTGTATCCACAAAAGTGATCCGTTTGCCCTGATGCTGCACCTGGTAGGCACCGATATGCTGGGTAATCCCGCCCGCTTCGGTTGCCGTGACGTTGGCATCACGGATGGCGTCAAGAAGGGAAGTCTTGCCATGGTCCACGTGACCCAACACGGTCACCACAGGCGGCCGAGGTTCCAGTTGGGTTGGATCGTCCTCTTCCTCTTCCAACTCCAACCGCTCTTCAGCGTCGGGCTCCTTGGGCTTAAGCTCCACTATAAAACCGAATTCTTGGGCGACCACCGCGGCCGTTTCGGCGTCAATCTCCTGGTTGATGGTGGCCATCACCCCGAGGAACATCAGTTTCTTGATGATTTCCGCGGCCTTGATGCCCATCTTTTCGGCCAGCTCTTTCACCGTCAGGTTACCACTGATGGTGATCGGCTTGCGCTCAACGGGGGGCACAATGTTCTTCTCCCGCGTACTCCGGGGACGCCGCACCCGGTCTTCGCGCCCGCCGTTTTTCCGGTCCCACTGGTTGGCCCATTGCGCCCGCTTTTCTTTTTCTTTCTTGTCCGCGAAACGCTGCTGCCCAGCAGTTTTGTCGGGCTTGACCGCTTCAAGCTCCGCCGGTGGTTTCGGGATAGCCTTGCTGGGGATAACGCTCCGCCCCGGGGGACGCTTTTCGCCATAGCCTGCAGAGGGCAGCCCGGCTCCCGGTCTTCCCCGCGGCGGCTGAGGTTTCCTCTGGCTCTCCGCTCCGGCCGGCCTCGGGCTATGCGGACGTCCGATCGGCGGCCGGCCTTCCGGCGCGGGGCGACCCCCGGTCGGCTGTGCCTTCCCACCTGGTTGGTAAGAAGGTGTTCCAGCAGGCTGTGGCCGGTTATCGCCGGGCGTACGCACACCTGTAGCCGCAGGGGCCGGATCGACCCGTCGCGGCGGGGACGGAGCAGTATCCGGGCCCGGCTTCGGCGCCGCCGGCTCAGCCGTCTCCGGTTGCGGTGCCAGAGGTGGGCTCGGACGTTTTACTTCCGGCTGCCCTCCAACCGGGGGTAAAATGGTCGGCACCCGGAAAGGCCGCTCAATCAAACGCTTGTCCGGCGGCCGCTGCGGCACCTTGTCCACCAGACCCGGGCCGTATTGGCTTAGCTTGACCCATTGGGGTCGGGGCGCACGCCCGACAGCCTGCCCGGCACTCTCAGGCTGTCCCGGCGTTTTGGTATTCGCTTCCCCACCCGTTTGTTTGTCCGCCTTCAAGTGCCGCCGCAAACGTTCGATATCTTCGTCCTCGAGGGTGCTCATATGACTCTTAACTTTGATTCCGATCTCGCCCAACACCGAAATCAAATCTTTGCTCCCCAGCTTGAATTCCTTGGCCACCTCATGGACACGCTTTTTCGTCAAGTAATCACCTCCACTATTTCCAAAACCAAAACCCTAGGTCCCGGACATTTCGAGTAACCGCATTACCCGCCGGGCTAGATGCTCTTCCAGCAAAGCGACCACCGCTCGTGGGGACTTGCCCACCGCCGCTCCCAGTTCGTCTTTCGTGCCAAACTCCACGCAAGGCACCGCGTAGCGCGCCGCGAGTGCGGAAAAGTCTCTCCTGGTGGCCGGCGCCGCGTCACGGGCAATGATCACCAGCCGGGCCTGGTGCCTCTCCAGTTTGGCGCGCACACCCTCATCGCCGGAAACCACGCTGCGTGCGCGCTGCCCAAGCCCTAGAAGTTTAAATACCGCCTGCAAATTCTTCAATCTCCTTCCGGAGTTTTTCAACTGTCTCCGCCGCCACGCCGTGTCTGAGCGCCTTCTCCAACCTCCTCGCCTGCAAAGCCAGATCCAGACAACTTGCCTGCCTGCACACGTAAGCACCCCGACCGGCGCGTTTTCCGGTCGGATCTACTTCCACCGTACCGTCGGCGGTACGCACCAACCGGATAAGCTCTTTTTTGGCGCGCATTTCCCGGCAGCCGAGACACATCCGCAACGGCTCCCGCTTTCTTCTGGCCATACCAGAACCTCCTGCTTCCGGCTAGCTCTGTTCCACACCTTCTGCTTCCAGTCCCTGCTGCTCAAGGTACTCACGGTAGATCTCCGCCATCTGTGACTCGCTCTTGATATCGATTTTCCAACCGGTTAGCTTGGCTGCTAAACGGGCGTTTTGCCCCTCTTTACCGATGGCCAGAGACAGTTGGTGATCCGGTACGATCACGCGGGCAATTTTCTCGTCCTCCCAGACCTCAACCGCGACTACCTTGGCCGGGCTTAGCGAACTGGCCACAAACTTGGAGCTGTCCGGACTCCACTTGACCACGTCGATCTTTTCGCCGTTTAGTTCCTGGACAATAGACTGCACCCGGACACCCTTGGGACCGACGCAGGCCCCGACCGGGTCGATATTCTCGTCGTGCGAATAAACCGCGATTTTCGAACGCGCTCCGGCCTCCCGGGCGATCACTTTCAGCTCGACCAAGCCTTCTTGCAACTCGGGAACCTCCAGTTCAAACAATCGCTTCAATAGACCCGGGTGTGTCCTTGATACCAAGATCACCGGCCCCTTGGTGGTCTTTTTGACCTCCACAATATATGTCTTCAAGCGCTGGCCGGGACGGTAATTCTCCCGTGGTATCTGTTCGGAAGGAGTCAGGATCGCCTCCGCCTTGCCGAGCTCGATGTACACGTTGCGCTGCTCAATACGCTGCACCACACCGGTGACAATATCCCCTTCGCGGCTGGCAAACTCCTCGAAAACCATGTTTCTTTCGGCTTCCCTGATCCGCTGAACCACTACCTGTTTGGCCGTTTGGGCCGCGATCCGCCCAAAATTATCCGGTGTGATCTCTGTTTCAACCAGGTCGTTAAGCTGATAGGCGGGATTTAAAGCCCTGGCCTCCTCCAGGGAGATCTGATCACTGGGATCTTCTACCTTTTCCACGACCGTACGTCTGGCAAACACCTTACAGTCACCGGTTTCCCGGTCGATATGCACCCGGGCATTATGGGCAGTACCGAAATTGCGTCGGTAGGCCGACAGTAAAGCCGCTTCGATAGCCTCAAGGAGGACATCCACGCTGATATTCCGCTCTTTTTCCAGGTCACGCAACGCCGACAAGAATTCGCTATTCATTTTTACCTCCTACAAACGTAACCCCTAAAACTCCACCGCCAAGGTCGCCTTGGAAATGTTGTGCCACGGAATTAACAGCTCACGGTCGTCTACCAGGATTGTCACTCCCTGTTCGTTGCTACCTACCAGCCGCCCCGTGAACTTCCGGCGACCGTCCTGCGGGGCATAGGTACCGATCCGGACCAGCCGACCCGCATAACGCTGATAATCTTCGGCCTTCTTCAACGGCCGTTCCAAACCGGGCGAGGAAACCTCGAGTACGTACGAGTGGGGAATGAAATCTAATTCGTCCAGCACCTGTTCAACCGCCCGGGAAACCCGTTCACAGTCATTCAGATTAACACCGCCGGGCTTGTCAATAAAAATGCGCAGGCACCAGCGCCCGGCCTCGTGGGCATACACCACTTCAACAAGTTCGGTACCGTTTCTTGCGGCAATCGGTCCGGCCAGTTCTTCTACCCGGCCGGCGATTTCGTTTCTGGATAACACCGCGACACCTCCGCTGCCACCGCATTAATGCAAAGGAGTGGGGCGGAACCCACTCCTTCGGAATCGTGCGACAAAATCACCTTACCGGAGGATAGTATAACACAAGACAAACCACACTACAACATGCGGCAGCCGGCAACACCCGATTCAAAAAAGCGCATGCCCACCAACCACCGCGTGGCCGATCCGCAAGCGCTCCTGAACACCAGCCAGGTTAATTGCCGTTCAACAAAGCATTAACCTTTTCCACCACTACGTTGCGGGGGATGAATCCGACTTCTTGGTCGATCACCTGGCCGTCCTTGAAAAACAAAAGGGTCGGAATGCCCTTGATACCGAAACGCGCCGCCAGCGCCTGGTTTTGATCCACGTTCACCTTGGCGAATTTGACCTTACCGGCGTATTCCCGCGCCACCTGTTCTATAACGGGAGCCAGGCTGCGGCAAGGACCACACCAAGCTGCCCAAAAGTCAACCACTACCGGCTGCTGGCTCTTGGTAACCTCGGTTTCAAAGGTTTGTTCGTTAACCTCGATAATCACGTGGACATCCCTCTCAAAAATTAATGATTCTTCGGGGAACAACCTATTCCCAGCTTAGATCCTTCAGCCCCCGCCGAAACCACCCGAACTGCAGGCACCGCCGGAGGACCGCCGGCCAAACAAGCTGAAGGGGGCAATGGTCTGCCGGATATCCTGTCCCTTGCACTTGGGACAATGTAGTTTGTCTTTATCCGACAGATGCACAAGAACCGTGAATCTGTGACCGCAGTCCTGGCACTGAAAGTCGTACACGGGCACGGACCACCACCTCCCTTACCAGCATAGTGCCCTCGTTCCGCCTTATTGTACTATAAACCATCTGCCCTGGCAATATTTACGCCCGGGATATTTTAGGGACAGCTTTTAAAAAACACGCCCTACCTTAAACGTCCGGATTCTTTGTAAAGCCGAATGAACCTTAGAATAAACTGTAATTCCGATTGGCTTAAATTGGCAATAAGGCCTAGAACCGCCTGCGTATTGGGTTCCAACAGCAGTTCCCGCAGTTCGGGGTTCATCGCGCTGACTAGTTGGTCCACGGCTCCAGATTCGAGAATGAAGTAGCACGGCGAGACTCCGGTGGCTAAAGCAAGTTTTTCGAGCGTCTTGAGCGAAGGATGCACCTTCCCTTGCTCGATCTGACCGATCAAACCCGCCGTCACCCCGGCCCGGCGGGCCAATTCCGCCTGGGTCATACCGTATCCTTCGCGCAGCATTCTCAGTTTATGGCCCAGGGAACCCTCATACCCCATCAGCACCAACGCGGGAACCCCGATGGCCCGGGCCAGCTGTTTTAAAATAAACAACGACGGGTGCACCGCACCGCGCTCAATCTCGCTGAGATAGGAAGTCGATATCCCCGCTTCCTGAGCTAATTCGGCCAGCGACAGCCCCTTTTCTTTGCGCAGTAAGCGAATTTTATCGCCGATGGAAAGGCCCCGCTCTTGCTTTTCATCTTCCACCATGACACTGCGGGGAACATCCAACGCCTGCGCAAGTTTATCGATTGTCTTCAATGAAGGGCGTTTGGACCCACGCTCGATCTCACTGAGATAAGATAATGAAACCTTCGCGCGGACGGCGAGTTCCTGCAGCGTATAACCTTTCGCTTCACGCAAGGTACGTATCCGCTGGCCTCGAACCAGCATACCACCACCGTCTCTCTGTGAAAACTTCAAGCTTTACTGTACTACAATTATTTTATTATAGACCTGTTGGGAAAGCAAAGTCTTGCGTGGAGGCAGGTGTCAGCGCCAAACAGGAATTCTAGTTTTAGGTTTGGTTTGCAAATCATGCCTTTACTAACAGGCACCCTATTCGCCGTATGGTGGGTTCCTTCTTTAGTCCAGCTCACCCTCTCATGTTTTCTCACCCGGATGAACTTTTCGGAAGCCGAAACCAACTAGACTAACGGCTAAATCCCTCGGCAACTTTAAACAAGCCGGTACCTAACAATCCGCCATCCAGAGTGACAAAAGTCTCCGGCACCTCGCCGATAATGATGTTTTCGACCAACGGTACCCGGGTAGCAATCTGCACCTCGGTTTGCTGCCAAGGCACCGCAATCCGGATGTAAGCGTCAAGATCCAGGTAGATGCGATGACGCGTTTGATTGATGCCCGCCGCCTCAAAACGGTCCACCATATCCACCCTGACCGCGCCCACCGGAATGATCCGTACCGGGATCCCCGGCCCGTAGGTCGCCAAGAGTTGGCTGCCCAGCACCTGGCCCACCGGTATGGAAAAACGGTCTCTTTCCAGGTTGCGCATGGCGTTTTCGGACGCAATGGCGAAACCGGCGGCCAAGGCGGTGATCTGCAGGGTATTGGCCTGCATCATCACAATCCGGCCGTCATTGTTTCGGTGTAACTGGACTAAATCCTGATAGTCGATCCCGGTTTCGGCCAAATGCTCGCGAATCGCGGCGTTAACCGTGGTGACCGCCGTTTGAACCGCCCGGGCCTTGGCCATAGCCAGGATGGTGGGGAACAAAGTGCGCTCGGTACAGATCAGGGCCGCCACAAAAACGATCAGGATCAACAGCACCGCGGAAGTCTTGCATCTCCGCCGTGGTCTGAACACCTAGACGGCCCCCCTTCCGCCAAACCAGATTGAAGCCTTCATTTAATTACTAAACAATTACAACAATTACACCGTATACATATGTATGTGTCGGACCGAGGGGAAATGCGGTTTCCGGGGAACCGCGATCAAATGCGGTCAAATAAGGAAGCCCATCATCTCCGTGGCGGTAAAAAAGTAGATCGACAGACCTACGATGTCGTTGACCGTAGTGATAAAGGGTCCGGAGGCCACCGCCGGATCCACCCGTAAACGGTCCAGAATTAGAGGCACAAACGCTCCGACCACAGTGGCCACAATCAATACCAGCCAGAGGGAGAACCCGATGACAAACCCCAGGGCCACACTCTGCTGCCAGACCGCGGCAATCAGCGCGATTAACACACCGTTGACCGAACCCAAGATTAGGCCCACCCCAACTTCGCGGCGGAGCAGGCGGACTATCTCGCCGGCTTTAAACTTGCCCAGGGCCAGGCCCCGCACCACGACGGCCAGGGACTGCGTTCCGGTATTACCGGCCATATCGGCGATCAAAGGGATAAAAACGGCAAGCACCACCACGCGCTCCAGCGTTTCCTCGAACTGGGCAATAAGATTGGCGGCAAAGAGGCCGATGACCAGCAGGGACATGAGCCAGGGCAGCCGCTTGCGTGCAGCCGGAAGCGCACCCACGCGCAGATCGTCCACCCCGGACACCGGCCCGCTCAGGGCACTTAGGCGGGAGATGTCCTCCGTGGCCTCGTCGGTGATGACGTCAATCACGTCGTCCACGGTGACGATGCCCACCAGCACGCCCCGGTCATCAACCACCGGAACGGCCAGCAGGTCGTACTGTTCAATCATCCTGGCCACCATTTCTTGATCCATATCCACCCCCGCGGCCACCACGTCCCGAATCATGATGGTGCGGAGCCGGGCAGTCGGTTCGGCCAAAATCAGGTCTCTGACCGAAAGCACCCCGACGAGCCGGCCTTCTTCATCG
Source organism: Firmicutes bacterium UBA3572 (assembly GCA_002375985.1). Lineage (GTDB taxonomy): Bacteria > Bacillota > Desulfotomaculia > Desulfotomaculales > Desulforudaceae > Desulfopertinax. The sequence continues at coordinate 70,016 of DFNH01000036.1, forward strand.
ACTACGTACAGGTAATAAATAGTTTCGGCCTCCTGGGAGACCCGCCGGAGCTTGGCAAAAGCTTGCTCTACCGTTAGCCCGGCGGCCAAGGCGACATACTCGGTCGTCATAATCCCCCCGGCGGTCTGCTCCGGGTAGGCCAGCAGCGCACGCAACTCCTCGGCCTGTTCCCTACCCATTTGAGACAGCAACTGCCGCCGGTGCTCCGGTTCCAACTCGCCCAACAAGTCGGCGGTGTCGTCGCTGGACATCTCGCCCAGTAACGGCGCCGCCTTTTCGGGGCCCATGGCGGTGAGCAACCGGATCTGCTCCTCCCGCTCCAGTTCTTGAAAAATGTCGGCCGCCAAGGCGGTTGGCGCCACGGCGAAGATCTGCAGTCGCTGTGCCGGTGTCAACCGCCGGATAACCTCCGCCTGGTCGTACGGGAGAAGGCGCTGCAGGATCACCGTAATCTCATCCAATTTGTTATCTCGCAAAGCCGCCGCCAGTTCTTTGGTCATCCCGCGCCGCCGTCCCAAACCGCTTTTCCTCCTCCGCGTTTTAGTTAACCGCCAGTGTTTCCGGTCCGGTGGCGGTTCATTCGCACGGCCGTATCACCAAAGCCCGAGGTACCAGGTAGCGATGGAAAAGTAAATCACCACCCCGCAGACATCGGCCACCGAGGTGACCAGGGGGGCGCTGGCCGTGGCCGGGTCCAACCGGAACCGGCTCAGGATAAGCGGCAGGGATATCCCGATCAAGCTGCCCACAACGACCACCAGCAGCATGGTCAGCGCCACCACCGCCGCCACCTCGGGCCCTGCCCGGTAAAAGCCGAGCAGCAACACCGCCAGGCCCATGGTCAGTCCCAACAACCCAGCGACCACAATTTCCTTGCCCAGCAGGCGGCTCCAGTCCCGCAGCTTAACGTCGCCGGTAGCCAGCGCCCGCACCACCAGCGTGGCCGCCTGGGAGCCGGCATTCCCTCCGCTGTCGATAAGCAGCGGCAGAAAGAAGACCAGGGCCACCACCGCCTCTATCGTCTCCTCAAAAGCGGCGATCGCCGCCCCGGAAAAAATGTTCACAAAGACCAGCACCAGGAGCCAGGAAACGCGCTTCTGGAAAAGCAGCCGCACGCTGGCTTCCCGCAGACCGGTCGTCATCAAACCCACCGAGGCCATCTTGTGAAAGTCTTCCCGGGTCTCCTCCTCCACAATGTCCAGAACGTCGTCGGCGTTGATTACGCCCACCAGCGCACCCCCGCCGTCGACCACCGGAACGGCGACGATGTCGTACTCCCGCATCAACCGGGCCACCTCTTCGCGGTCGGCCTCGGCCGATATGGAGATCACCTTCGGGGTCATGATCTCCACCAGTTTCCGTTCGTCCGCCGCGCTGAGCAGGTACCGCAGCGGCACGACACCCTTGAGGTGCAACCGGTCGTCGACCACATAGACGTAATACTTGCTCTGGGTATCCATGGCCTGACGCCGGAGCAACTGGATCGCCTCGCCCACCGTATAATAATCCGGTACGGCCACGAAGTGGGTGCTCATCAGGCTGCCCACCGACTCCACCGGGTAGTCCTTCTTTCGCACCTGCGTCATAAGTGCTCACCTCCCGCCCCGGTATATAAAGAACAATAAAGTACTGTCCGCATCCATCGCCTACGCACCCCCCCAAAACGAAAACCCCCGCTCAACGAAGCGAGGGCAATTAGCCACAGAGCCACACACTGCGCATATTTTCGCACCTCTCCAGTCGTTGAGCTTCGGCACTGCACGGCATAGGTGATCGCACCAGCTGCGTTAGAAAGGACCTTAGTTCGATCCTTCCTGTTCCACCCATTGGCGTCTCTCGACATTTTTGGGCAGCAGCTTATCTCCGTGCAGGAGCCTCACCTAACGGAGGGTTATTGAATTGTCGCACGTTAACTATAAACCAAACAGCCAGCCGCGTCGACCGTTATTGGCCAAAACCGGTAGTTGTTTCTATAGCCGTCACCTGGCAACCGGTTTACGACTCCTGGTCTTTTTTTGTTGCCCGCCTAGGACAGACGCACGAACTTGCGCCGCCCCACCTGGACCACCGTGCCGGGTTGGGGCACCATCTCGGTCTCAGGGTCGTTTACACGCTGGCCATTTATCTTTACGGCGCCTTGGCCGATCAGCCGGCGCGCCGCGCTGGTGCTGGGAGCGAGGCCCGCCAGCACCAAAAGTTTGGGCAGCCAGATCCGGCCGGACGGGCACGCGTCCTCCGGCACCGCCACAACCGGGACGTCGGTAGGCAGCGCCCGCTGCTGGAATACCTTGCGGAACTCGGCCTCGGCCACCACCGCCGCCTCCGGTCCGTGGAAGTTTTCCACCACGGTGCGGGCCAGACGCATCTTCAGGTCCCGCGGGTGCACTTTGCCCGCGGCATAGTCCGTCTTTATGCGGCCCAATTCACCCAGAGACACAGGCGTAACCAGCTCAAAGTAGCGTATCATCAGTTCGTCTGGCAACGACATCAATTTGCCGTACATCTCTTCCGGGGGCTCGGTAATGCCGACGTAGTTCCCCAGGCTCTTACTCATCTTGTGGACGCCGTCCAACCCCTCCAACAGCGGCATGGTCAGGGCAATCTGGGGTTCCTGGCCGTATTCTTTTTGGAGGGTGCGGCCCATAAGCAGGTTGAATTTTTGATCGGTACCGCCCAGTTCCACGTCCGCCCTCAGCGCCACCGAATCGTAACCCTGCATCAGGGGATAGAAGAACTCGTGGATACTGATCGGTAGCCCGCGGCGAAAGCGCTTGGCGAAATCATCCCGTTCCAGCATCCGGGCGACGGTGTATTTCGAGGACAGCTCCAGCACCGCGGCAAAGTCCAGCGGCGCCAGCCATTCACTATTAAAACGCACGCGGGTGCGCTGCGGGTCGAGGATTTTGAACACCTGCGCCTCGTAGGTACGGGCGTTGGCCGCCACCTCCTGCTCCGTCAACTGCTTCCTGGTCTCGCTTTTGCCCGAAGGGTCCCCGATCCGGGCGGTGAAGTCGCCAAGCACGAGGATCACCTCGTGGCCCAGGTCTTGAAACTGACGCAGCTTCTGAAGCACCACCGTGTGCCCCAAATGAATGTCGGGAGCCGTAGGATCCAAGCCCAGTTTAACGCGTAGCGGACGGCCGGTCGCCAGACACCGGCGGAGTTTTTCCGCCAACTCTTCTTCCGGGATAATTTCCACCGCCCCGCGCCGGATAATCGCCAACTGCCGTTCCAATTCTGACATTACCAAACCCCCACCCAATACTCCGATAGCTTGCTAATTATAGCAAGATTCCGGTACCTCTGGCAAGAATGAGGCCGGTCGTACAACCCGCCCGGCAACTGAGGTTGCCGGTGAGCGGCTTGGCAAGGGACATCCTGGCCGCCGGCGTAATTCTGTGTTAATCTCCAAAATTCCTTATGATATAATGCAGGGAATAGAGGCTGGTTGAATGAAAGAAGCGGCAATTAAGGAGGACCGACATGCCCGAGCCAAAGAGGAAAAAGCGGCGGCTCAACTGGGTTCGGCTTTTGGTCGTCGTAATCGCCCTGAGCGTGTTCCTGGGAGGCAGTGCGGCCTTTGGTATGGTTTTGGTCAGCTTGAAGGACCTGCCGGCCTGGGACCCGACCGCCCTGCAACCGAACAACGCCACCCTGATTTATGATGCCAACGGAAATCTCTTAACCGAAATCGGCTTGGAACACCGCATCTCGGTGGACATTAAAGATATTCCGGCAGAGGTGAAAAAGGCTTTCCTGGCGGCGGAGGACCACCGGTTTTACCAACATTACGGCCTTGACTTCCGGGCCCTGGCCCGCGCAGCCTGGGCAAATGTCACCGGCAGCTTCGGGGAACAGGGCGGCAGCACCATCACCCAACAGTTGGCCAAAAACGTTTTTTTGAGCGAGGAAAAAAGCCTCCAGCGTAAGATTCAAGAAGCCTTTCTGGCCATCCAAATCGAACGCCACTACACCAAAGAAGAGATTCTAGGCATGTACCTGAACTGGGTATACTTCGGGGAAGGCGCCCACGGGATTGAATCGGCAGCCCGGACTTACTTCGGCAAATCGGCCACGGAGCTTGAGGTGCACGAAGCGGCCTTGCTGGCCGGCTTGCTGAAGGCCCCTTCAGCCCTCTCGCCCTTCCAGAACCCGGAGGCGGCCAAAAACCGGCGCGACACCGTCCTGGACCTGATGTGCCGTTACGAGTTCATCAGCGAGGACGAGGCCCGGGAAGCCAAGGCCCAGCCCTTGGAACTGGGGTTCCAAGTGACGGGCGGCAGCAGCAACACCCGTTATCCGTATCCCTATTTCGTGGATTACGTAATCGATCAACTCGTAGAGCGGTATGGTGAGGTACGCGTCTACAAGGAAGGCCTGCGGGTATACACCACCATCGACCCCCGGATCCAAAAGGCAGCCGAGGAAGCACTAGCCAACGAAAGCAACTACCCGCTAACCACACGGGACGAACGGAACATCCTGCAGCCCCAGGCCGCCATGGTCGTGCTCGATCCGTCCAACGGGTACATCAAGGCCCTCGTCGGCGGGCGGGAGCACACCCAACAGCGCCAGTGGAACCGGGCCGTCCGGACTAAGCCGCAGCCCGGGTCGGCCTTTAAACCGATCATCGCCTATGCGCCGGCCATCGAGTACCTGGGTATGGGGCCGGCCACCGTTTTCGACGATATTCCGATCGAATACCCGAAGTGGACACCCAAAAACTATGACGGCGCCTACCGCGGGTTGATTACCATGCGCGCCGCCCTGGCCCATTCGATAAACATCCCGGCGGTCAAAGCCCTCGAGGCGGTTTCTCCGTCCCGGGCCGTGGATTTTGCCAAGAAGCTGGGTATCTCCTCCCTCGAACCGGACCGGCACAATCTAGCCATCGCCCTGGGCGGACTGACCTACGGGGTAACGCCCCTGGAAATGGCGGCCGCCTACGCCGCTTTTGCCAACCAGGGTGTCTATACTGAGCCGACGGCGATCATCAGGGTGGAGAATATGCGGGGTGACCTGTTGGAGGAGCACATCCCGGTAAAAACCCAGGCCATGAAAGCAACCACCGCCTACCTGATCACCGATATGCTGCGCACCGCGGTCACCAGCGGCACCGGCAGGCGGGCTAATCTCCCCAACCGGCCGGTAGCCGGTAAGACCGGAACCACCGACGAACGCGAAAGCATTTGGTTCTGCGGCTACACTCCGGAGTTGGTCGGCGTGGTTTGGATGGGCTATGACAACCACAAGGACCCCCTGCCCCGGGGCTCCTACGGCGGCGTCTACCCGGCCCAGATTTGGCGGCAGGTAATGGGTCAGGCCCTGGCCGGCCTGCCCCCGCGTAATTTCACCCAACCCGCCGGCATCGTCACCGCCACCGTGGACGGCAAGTCCGGCTTTTTGCCCGGCCCGCTTACCCCGGAGGAACACCTGGTGACCGACAAATTCGTCCGGGGCACGGTACCCACCAAGGTGGACGATACCCGCGTACTGGTGGAGATCTGCGCTACCAGCGGACTCCTGGCCGGGCCGTACTGTCCGGACCGGATCACCAAAGTGATGATCGATCTGGGCTACACCGTCCCCAGTTTCGTGGGTGATTACGATATCCGGGTACCGGCGCAAACCTGTGATTTGCACACCGAGGAAACGATGGGCGGCATATTGCCTCCCGGCTTGAGGCCGCCGGACAACGGTAATCAGGACCATGGAGACAAAGAAGACGACGGAAACGGCGGGGATGATCTCAAACCGCCGGACCTGATGGAAGAGAACGCCGACCGGGGGCGGGCGCGTCCACCCGGACGGCAATGATCGGCCGTGCACGTTAACAGGGGGCCGGTATTCCCGGCCCCCTGTTGGACGTCTCGCCCTCCTAAAGTACGCTTTCCTGACTCTGCCGCACGGCCTCGTCGATTTTGGCCTGCAGTTCGTCCGGCAGCCCCTCCATCTTCACGTTCAAAAAGCCGCGTACGATTGTGGCTTTGGCCTTGTCCTCATCCAACCCGCGCGCCATCAGGTATTCGATCTCTTCCGGAGCGATCTTGCCCACAGCGGCCTCGTGGGACATCTCGGCTCCTTCCGCCCGGGCCTCCAGTTCCGGGATGGCGTGGATCAGGCCCTGGGGCGTCAGTAACAAACCGTGACACTCCAGGTGGGCCTTAACGCCCGGCACTTCGCCCACCAGGTGCCCGCGGTTGATCACCCGGCCGCCCGTGGTGATAGTCCGGGCCACCACCTCCGCCCTGGTCTGGGGAGCCTGAAGATAAACCCGCGAACCAACGTCCATCCAACTGCCCGGCGTACAGACCAAGATGGTATTCGACCTGGCCACCGCACCCGGACCCTTGAGGTAAATCGCCGGGTTCATCTGCAGTCTGGCCACCGGATGCATACAGACAAAGTTTTGTAAAAACAGGCCTCCTTCTTCCACTACCGTGGCCCCCCGCGGCTGGACCTGCATTTTCGGCGCCCAGTTGTGAATCATAGTAAAGGTAAGCTTGGCGTTTTTCTTTACGTAAAACTCCGAGATCCCCACGTGCAGCCCGGTTTTTACCTCGCTGGCACTCAGACAGCCGGTAATCACGTTCAGTTCGGCCCCTTCCTCCACCACCACGATGTTATGCACGCACTGGGCCACGCCGTCGTGCGCGATATAAAGGCAGGCCTGCAGGGGATAAGTCGCTTTGGTTCCGGGCAAGGCCCGCACAAAATAACCGTGCCGGGCGTGCTCCTGTGCGTAGGTGGTGAACTCATCCAGGTCCCGGGGCAGCATTTTCCAGCGATATTCGCGAAGCCAGTCGTAGCGCCGGGCAGCTTCCTCGGTACTCAACACCTCCAGCCCCTCGTGGGCCACGCTGCAGTGCACCACCGAGTGGTCCATCTGCAGAAAGGTCCCGACGCGATCCGCGTCCTGCAGCACGACCCCGACCTGCCGCAGACGGTCCTGATCCAGCAGGTCCAGCGTTTCCAGCACATCCTGATAGGGATGCTTGGGGGCTTCTTGTTTGAACTGTTCAGGTGTCAGGTGGTCCTTTTTCGTCATTTGCTCGTCCCATCCTTATCTCCGGCTAGACCACACAGCGCACGCATTCGCCGTAGCCGAGTTTTTGGATACAGGTAAACAATTCTCTGGGGTTACCGTGACAAGAAAGACGCCCTTCGAAAAGCACGTGCCCCACATCGGCATTCACGTAGTTAAGGATGTGTCCGGTGTGCGTAATCACCAGACCGGCTTTTTGCCGCTCTTCCCGCTTCTTCTTCAGGGGACGCCTGTTCTCGCCGTCAGGCAAGTCACGCTGCAGCAATTTGTTGATGGCGCGGCCGATAAGGGCAATGCTTTCGATGTCCACCCCCGATTCCGGCTCGTCCAGCAAGACCAAATCCGGATCCTGCGCCAAAAGCTGCACTAACTCTGAACGTTTGAGCTCACCCCCGGAAAACCCGTGGTTGACCTCGCGGTCCAGAAAGCGCTCAAAGTTCAGGCGCGCCGCAAATTGTTCCACATCCCCGCGACCCTGAGAACAGATGTTGATCATGTCCCGCATGGTTAAACCGCGGATGGTCGGCGGCCGCTGAAACAAAAGCCCCAACCCCCGACGCGCCCGTTCGTAGACCGACAGGTGGGTGATATCCTCACCCTTGAAGAAAATCCGACCGTTGACCACCTTGTAGCGGTTAAAACCGATCAGCGTGCCCAGCAACGTGGACTTTCCGGAACCGTTTGGCCCGAACAGCACGTGGGTTTCGCCCGGGTTGATTTCCAGGTTGATATCCTCCAAAATCACCTTGCCGTCAACCACCACCGTTAAATCAAGAACTCGTAACATCGACTAAACCTCCTGTAAATACCGCCTGCCTAAGAACCAAACGTGGCCACAAAACTGTCCAGGGGAACGCCCAGCGCCCCAGACACCGGACGGCACTTGGCCATCAGCAGGTAGAATACTTTCCGGGGGAAAGCCAACTCGGACAACGTCTCGTAGTTCCCCATACCCTTCGCCAGAATCAGATCCGCTTGGGAAAAAAGCGCTTTAAATTCGGCACTGGCCAGATCCCAATCCACCCCGGGCGTGTCGGTCCCCGTGGTGATAATATTCTGCATCCGCGCGGCAAACCCTGCCCGGACAAGATCGGCCACGGTCAGATCGTTTTGCACCGGTCCTTCTTTCACCACGTAGAACACCTCGGTTTTTACCGCCAGCCACTCTACCAGCGGCCAGTCAAAGTAGCTCTCCGCGGCGTTGTCGGCCAGGTAGAGGACCAAGCGTGCCTGTGCCAGCCGCTCCCGAAAAGCTTCGGTCTCGTCAAGACAAAAAGTAACGGGTTTGGCCGCCTGTTCCACTACCGCGTCCAAATCCTTAAAGAAGTCCACGGCGTTGCCCAGTACGGCCAGCCGCAAAAGCCCGTCAAGATCGTTCCCGAAGCGGTCGCGGACTTCCCCGATCAATTGGGACGCAAGCGCCATTTCCCGCTCCTTGACGTCCCGAAAAGGATCGGGATTGCCGGTAATCTGGCGAATCACCCGCTGCGCCTCCCCGGCGATCTGGGTCGGAATCCGGCGCTGTGGGAACTCCCGTTCCAGCACACGCCTGCCGGCCTGCACGGCCCGGGCCAAAAGCCCCGGATCGGCGGTGGCCAGCTCCGCCGTTTTTTCCACCAGCTTTCCCAAACAATAATAGCATTCCGAAACGGTACGCACAAACCACACCCCTCTAAAACTCGACCACGGTAACGCCCAGCCCGCCCTCGTCCCGTTCCCCTAGCCGGAAAGAACGGATCCGGCGGTCGCCTTTCAGGAGGCCGTGGACCGCATTCCGCAGCGCACCGGTACCCAGACCGTGAATCAGGTAAACCCGGGGCACGCCGGACAGCACAGCGGCATCGAGATACTTTTCCACTTCGGCTAAGGCCTCTTCCACCCGCAGGCCCCGCAAGTCCAGTTCGGTTTTGACCTCCCGCGACTTCTGCACCAGCACCGTACTGGGCCGGGGGTTTTCGGCGGGAGCGGCGTCCGTGCGGAGCACCTCGGTCAAGGGCAATGAAACCTTTACCGCACCCACCTGGACCCGCACTTCCCCGTTCCGGGAAGGTTCCAACGTGACGCCCCGCTGCCCGTAACGCGGAATGAACACCGTCTCTCCGGCCTTCAGACTCGCCGGCACCTCTCGCGCCCGGACCGGCGGCTGATCGGCCGGAAGTTTATCCTCGAGCCTTTCGAGGCGGCGGCGGGTCTCCTGGATGGCCAGTTCACGTTCGCGGTTGCTTTGCGCCTGGCTTTTTTCCCGGAGCGCGCGGATTATTTCCGCGGCCTCGCGGCGCACCTGCCGCAACAGTTCCCGCGCTTCGCGCGCCGCCCGCTCCCGTAATTCCCGCTTCTTCTCCAACAGGCTAGCCAGCTCGGCCTCGTAACGCGCCTTCAAGTCGGCCGCCTCCTGCAGGGCTCGCCGGGACGCTTCCCGCAGCCGCTCGGCATCCTGCTGGGTCCTTTCCAAGCGCTCCAGGAGTTCGCCGGTCCGCCGCTGGTCGGCGGTTAGAAGCTCCCGGGCCCTGGCGATCAGCCCGGCGGGCATACCCAGGCGCGCGGCGATCTCGAAGGCATAGCTCCGGCCTGGACGTCCAGTCACCAGGCGAAAAGTGGGCTTCAGGGTCTGCAGGTCGAATTCCACACTGGCGTTTTCTACCCGGTCCCGGCCGGCCGCAAACTCCTTGAGGACCCCGTAGTGGGTGGTGGCTACGCCGCGGATTCGCCGCCGGTGCAGTTCCTCCAGGATGGCCTGGGCCAGCGCGGCGCCCTCGGTGGGATCGGTACCGGTGCCCAGTTCGTCGATGAGCACCAGGCTCTCGGCACCGGCCTGCCCAAGAATGTCCACCAGGTTGGCCATGTGCGCCGAGAAGGTGCTCAGAGAATGCTCGATGCTCTGCTCGTCGCCGATATCAGCAAACACTTCGGCAAACAGACCCACCGCACAGTCCGACGCCGGCACCTGTAAGCCGGCTTGGGCCATAAGCACCAAGAGGCCCATGGTTTTCAGGGCCACCGTTTTGCCCCCGGTGTTCGGCCCGGTAAGCACCAAAAGATCAAAGTCCCGCCCCAGACGGCCGTCGATAGCCACCACGTTTTCCCGGATCAGGGGGTGACGCGCCTGCCGGAACTCAAGATAAGCTCCCTCTTCTATGCGGGGCGGTACCGCCCTCCATTCCCGGCTCAACCGGGCCTTGGCCAGCACAAAATCCAGGTGGCCCAGCACCTCCACCGCACGGAGGACATCAGCGGCGACCTGCGCCACACCGGCGGAAAGTTCGGCCAGTATACGCTGGACTTCCTTTTTCTCCGCCGCCTCCAGGCGCCGGATCTCGTTGTTCGCCTCTACTACGGTCAGCGGTTCTACAAAAAGGGTAGCACCGCTGGCCGACTGGTCGTGCACCAAACCGGGCACCTGGTTTTTGTACTCGGTTTTCACCGGCACCACGTACCGGCCTTCCCGGATGGTGATGAGTGCCTCCTGCAGGTATTTCTGTTGGGCCGGAGAACGGATCAGTTTCTCCAACCGCTCCCGAACCTGCTCCCGGGCAGCCTGCAGGCGGCGGCGCAAGTCGGCCAAACGCGGCGAGGCGCCGTCGGCTACCTCCCCTCCCGGTAAAAGACACATATTGAGCCGCCTTTCCAGTTCCGGAAACACGGGGGCCCTATCCGCCCAGGCGGCCAACAGGGGATACCGCTCCCGGCGGTCGCCCAAGAACTTTTTCTGGACCCGGACGGCAGTAAGCGTCCGCCCGATTCCAAATAGCGTTTCCCCGTCCAGAACCAGCCCTCGTTCCGCCCGTCGCACTGCCTCGCGGATGTCGTGCCACCCCCCGAAATCGGCGTTTGGTTCGAGGCGCAGAAGCCGGCAGCCTTCCTCGGTTTCGGCCTGGTACTGACGGACCAGATCCAGATCGCGCACCGGCACAAGTGCCAGCGCCCGCTCCCGGCCCAGAGGAGAAACCGCGTGCCGGGCCAACTGTTCCAAGATTTTGTCAAACTCCAACCGGTTCAGCGTCTTTGCCTTCGCTACCGTCACGGTCCCAGCACCCCGCGAAAGAAATGTCCGGAAGTTAAACCCTGCGGGCTCAAGGCGCGCAGGCGTTCCTTGTATTCCCCGGGTATTCGCCAGTCGGTTCCCCGGGAAAGCGTGCGGTCGATAACCTCCCGGTAAATCTCGACCACCGCGCGAATATAAGCGGCGTCGCGGAGCCGCGCCTCCACCCGGAAGACGGACACGCCACACCGCACCAGGGCCGGTATCTGCTCGACCGCACACAGGTCCTTGGCGTTGAAGATGTGCATCCGGCAGGCGGTGTCCACACCGACCGGGAAGAACAGACCCAGCCGGTCCCGGATGGCGAAACGGCCCGCCCGGCATCGTACGCCGCAGGGCCCCCTGTCCCCGGTGCCCAGAAGACTGCCGACTGCGCAGTAGGCGGAAACCATCACCGGCAGGGCGCCGTGCACCAGCACCTCCACCGGCACGGGAGCCCCCGCCGTCATTTCACGCACCTGTTCCAGCGTCAGTTCCGGCGACAAGGTGACCCTCCCGGCGCCCAATTCGGTCAGCAGCGACAAAGTCAGACGGTTAAAGGTATTCAACGGAAAATCGGCGACCAGTTCCGTACGCTTTTCCCCCGCCTTTAGAAGCGCCCCCAGGTTACCGACCAGTACCCCGTCCGCAAATCGGCCCGACTCTTCCAGCAGCCTGCCCCAGTGCTCCAGGTCGCGGTCGTGCAGAATTCGGGGCAGCCAAAACACCAGGGATGCCCCCGCGCGCCGGCAGACGGCCCCGGCCTGGGCCAGGTCTCGGGGTGTGACCGCCCGGGGCAAACCCAGACCTTCCCCCGGGAAGTAAACCACCTCGGCGCCGCTCTCCACGGCGGCCGCAACGCCGGCCAGGTCACCGACGGCCACGGCCAGACGGGGGCGGCGGTCGGCTAAAGAAGGGTGCGCCTTTGGCCGCCACGACAGCAGATTGTGCACCCGGCGTTCGTAGGACTGCCGGTCCAGCGCCGGCGGGCGGTGGGCGGCCGCTTTGGCCTGTACCAACTGTTCCAACGCCCGCCGCCGGACCTCGTTCAGTTCCCGCAAAGGGAGCATAACCGCCCCTTCGATCCGGCAATCGAGACGCTCCAGGCCAAAGGGAGTGTTACCCAACCGGCCCAGCTGTTCCTTGAGGGTCGCCTCCGTCAAGGGACGGCGCTCTGCCGGTACGGCGGGAACGGTGCCGACGGCCTTCGCCGCAAAGCCCCCCGGCGCGCTGACTTCCAGCACCAAAGGTTTTCCCACACCTACCGTAACCTTAAAGGTCAGCGGAATGCTCTTTCGTTCCCGGGGTGAGGCGAAGGTTTCCCGGGCCCGCCGATTTAGCACCACGTCCTCGGTCTTGAAAACGCGGTCCCCGGGCTTGACCCGCCCGGGCAGCGGCAGGGCGACCACCATGCCCGGGGCCGCGGCCTCGACCGGCCGCCCGGCCAAGTGCATCTCCCGCACCGTGGCGGCAATCCGTCCGCCCACCGAAACCCAGACTTCGATCTTGTCGCCGGTGTAAAGCGGCGCTTCCAGCGCGATTTCGGCCGTCCCGTCCCCGGGCACAAAGCGCCGGACCCGCCCCACCGCCAAACCGCGGTTATTGGGCCGGCTGTAGGCCATCAACGCCCGGCCGGGCGGCCCGAAAAGGTAACCGGTAGTATAACCGCGGTTAAAAACTTGGGCCAAGGCGCGCTGTTCTTCGGCGGTGACCGTAAAATGCCCGGCGGCCAGGCGGTCGAGTAGCCGCCGGTAAATGCGTACCACGGTGGCCACGTACTCGGGGCGCCGCATCCGCCCCTCGATCTTCAGCGCATCCACCCCGGCCCGGACCAGTTCCGGCAAATGAGCACTCAAGTTTAGGTCCCGGGGCCTCAGCAGATAAGGACCCGGAACGCCGTCCAAGACCGTGCCGTCCCGGTACAGGGTGTAGGGCAGGCTGCAGGGCTGCGCACAACGCCCCCGGTTCCCGCTTCGCCCGCCAACCAGGCTGGAAAACAAACACTGACCGGAGTAACTCACACAAAGGGCGCCGTGTACAAACACCTCGACCGCCAGTCCGGACTCGCGGCGCAGGTGGGCGATCTCCGGCAAGGAGAGTTCGCGCGCCAACACCACGCGGCGGACGCCCAGTCGTTTCAGCATCTGCAGGGTGGGCAGATTATGCGCCGTGGCCTGTGTACTGGCGTGCACCTCGAGGTCGGGCAGGAGATCCCGGATAAGCCGCACAAGCCCCAGGTCCTGCACAATCACCGCGTCTACCCCGGCGTTGTATAGGTCCCCCAGCAGGCGCGCCGCGGCCTCCACTTCCTGATCCGCTACCAGCACATTGACCGTTGCGTATACTTTGACATCCCGGACGTGTGCATAATCTACCGCCCGCGCCAGTTCCCGCGGTTCAAAGTTGGCCGCCCCCTGCCGGGCGTTAAAAGCGGTGGCCCCCAGGTAAACGGCATCGGCGCCGTTTTGCACGGCCGCCACCAGAGCCTTCCAATCACCAGCCGGGGCTAAGAGTTCCGGCCCAGGCATCTGCCAACCCCCGTCACACTATGATGCCTTGTCGGCGGTGCGATCCACGCGCAGCAAGCCGGCACAGGGCACGATTTCGATGCCGCGCCGGGCCAATTCGTCGAGGAAAAGGTTTAAGCCCAGCGAGTCGCTGGCCATATGGCCGGCCACGATTACGTGGACGTGGCTTTTTTCGGCTTCTTTGCGGTGTTTCTCGCTGATGTGCATCACCACTAGCGTACCTACCCCGGCCGCGGCCAGTTTTGCATAGGCTTCCTCGGAACCGCCGGTGCCGCCGGTCATATCCACCACGACCTTGCCGGCCCGCCGCTCGGGACTGCCCAGCACAATGGTCGGTCCGGCATTCAGTTTGACGGCCTGACGGTACTCCGGCAGCTCTTTGAGCACCTTGATTACGTCCTTCAGGGTCTCGGGTTGGCGCTCGTCTATCAGTTTTTGCAGAAAGTGGTTGACCAGGTTATCGGCGGTGGTGTGCAGGGACATCAACGGAATGTCCAGGATGCGCGCCGCGTCCACGGTCCGGTTGTGGTTGATGGGCATAATGGTCCGCTTCACCTCATTGATGCGGACCGCCATGATCCCCTCGGCGATGTTGATGGGTACTCCCAGGCGGGCCAGCGTGTCCTCCTGGAGATGCATCACCTCGTGTAATGCGGCCAGGGCCTTGCCCTCGGGATGGTGGGAAATGGCCAGGTCGATCTTCCGGCCGCGTTCACCCAAGCGGTCCGCCAGCAGAATCTCCCCGACCTCCACGTCCACCCCGGCCAATACCCGCCGTACTTCCTTTTCCGGGTCTCCGTACAGGATACGGCTGTCGGCGTAAGGGTTTTTCAGCTTCTCGCCGTCGTACTCTTCCTTCTCGTCATCCTTCAGGTTGTCGAAGCGTTCTTTTTCCCGGGCCAAGAGTTTTTGCACCATTTCCAGACCCCGGGGATCGTGCTCCATGCCCATTTTTACCGCCAGTTCGTATATTTCACCGATGGTCATATTTAACCCCCTTAGGTTTATTTATTTTATAAAGGGGACAGGCATGTTTTGTGGATAACTGCCTACTTATCCACAAGGTGCTACCCCTCTACCGGCCCCACAACCACCCGCTCAACAAGAGCGGTGTCCCCTTCGCGGACCAGTGCTCCCGCTGCCGTCCTTGAGGATTGCGATCGGGATTCATGTCTATGACCTGGAGGTCACTATCCCGATCCTCGCACACCAGGTGTTTCCTGCAGGTTTCTGCGCGTCCTCGCCCACGGCAGCGCCGGTCCTGCGTTCGCAAAAGCGATGGCTTTCTTAGTTTACCCCAATGGTTTTGAAATTCAACTTTGGAAGTAAAAAGAGGGATGTGACGGCCGCTCGGTCAGGCTGTTCGGGCTAGACCTTCTCCCTTTCAATCATCTTGACCAGGCCATCGTAACTTTCCTGCAACCGGTTTAATTCATCGGCCAGGTTTACGGCCGCCAGTACGGCCGCTTTGGTGATCGGGATCCGGGAGTGTCGGTTGATTATGTCCCGCACCCTGTGATCCACTTCCGCGGCAAGGCGGCGGATGTACTCGGGGGAACGATCACCCTTGAGAAGGTACCTTTCCCCAAGGATTTCTACCGCAACCCGGTTGATTTCTTCCGCCATCACATACCCCTCCCGTCTGGATAGTTCCCTGGGGACACGCCCGGGTCGGTCCGGCGGCCCGGGCAATTCATAAAACGCTAAACCCGGAGCACGGCGGAAAAAGCCTGTTCCAGTCTCCGGACCACCGCCTCCAGATAGCCGTTCACCTCTTCATCGGTCAGGGTACGGTCGTCGGCCTGGAAGCGCAGGGAAAAAGCCAGACTACGGTAACCATCGGGAATCTGGCGGCCCTCGTAAACATCAAACAGCCGCAGTTCCCGCAGAAGCCCGCCCGCTGCCTGCCGGATTACGTCGGCTACCTCCCCCGCCGGGTAGTCCTTGCTGATCACAAACGCCAGGTCCCGTTCCACGGCCGGGAAGCGCGGTAGCGGCGAGAACCTAATCTCCTGCTTCTCCAACGCCGCCACCCTTTCCAGGTCAATCTCGGCCACCACCACCCGTTCCGGGAGGTGATAACTTTCCAGCACCTCGGGGTGGATTTCCCCTAAAACCCCCAGGTCGGTCCCCGCGGCCAGCACCCGGGCCGTCCGGCCGGGATGGAAAGCGGGCTCATTGATTTCCGGCACAAAGGTCAGCGGCCCAAGCCCGATGCTCCGGGCCAGCGTTTCCAGGACCCCCTTGAGATAGAAAAAGTCGAGCGGCTGGTCCTTGTGACACCAACCAGAAGGAGTGCGGCCCATGAGGGCCATCGCCAGCGTCCCGCGTTCCTCCGGCAGCAACTCATCCTGCCGCGGCAGATAGACCCGCCCGATTTCGAACAGGGCTACATCGGTATTACGCCGCTGGTAATTGCGCTCCAAAACGTCCAGGAGGCAGGGATAAAGCAGCGTCCGCATGACCGCCTGATCCTCACTGAGCGGATTTTTAAGGGTCACGGTCCGGCGCACGGCAGCATCTTCCGGAAAACCGAGCCGGTCGAATACCTTGGGGTTCATGAAAGTATAGGTGACCACCTCGGTAAGCCCGCAGGCGGTAAGCGTACGCTTTATACTGGCCTCAAGCTTTTGAGCCGGCGTTCGCACCCCCGCCGTCGTCACCCCGAACGGAAGAGTGTGCGGCACTTGATCGTAACCGTAAAGCCGGGCCACTTCCTCGATCAGGTCAATCTCCCGAAATACGTCAAACCGGTGCGAAGGAACGCTGACCACAAAGCTCCCAGCAGCACCCCGCGGTGCGAATCCCAGCCTTTCCAAAATATCCACCATTTCGCCGGTGGGTACTGGCACACCCAGGATTTTCTCCACGCGCTCCGGTCGTAAAACGATTGTTTTCGCCGTGTAAGGCTTTGGATAGACATCAACCACCCCGGCCGCAACGCGGCCAGCACCGATCCGGCACATTAATTCCACCGCCCGGTCGGCGGCCCGCAGGCACTCCTCGGGGTCAACGCCCTTTTCAAAACGCGCTGAAGCCTCGGAATAGAGTCCCAAAGACCTGGCCGTCCGCCGGATGCTGACCGGATTGAAGTAGGCCGACTCTAGCAGCACACGGCTGGTCCCGGCCGTAACCTCCGAATTCAGTCCCCCCATTACCCCGGCGATACCGATGGCCCGCTCTGGATCGGCGATCAACAGCATATCGGGAGCAAGAGCACGCTCTTGGCCGTCCAGGGTGACCAGTTTTTCGCCGGGCCGCGCGTTGCGGACAATGATGTGCCCGTCCCGCACGGCGTCGTAGTCAAAGGCATGTTGGGGTTGGCCCCATTCAAGCATCACGTAATTAGTAACATCGACAATACAGTTGATCGGGCGCATTCCGGCGACCAGGAGCCGCCGCTGCAGCCAGAACGGCGAGGGGCCCACCTTGACGTCTACGAGCAAACGGGCCACGTACCGCCCGCACAAAGTCGGATCCTCAATGGTAACCCGGATCAGATCAGCCGCGCCCTCCGCCAACTCCGGAAAAACCAGCTCCGGCGTCTTAAGAGGCAGCTTCAAGAGAGCGGCCACCTCCCGGGCCACGCCCCGGACAGACAAACAGTCGCCCCGGTTGGGGGTTAAATCCAATTCTAAAACTTGATCATCCAGGCCAAGGACCGGACGCGCGTCAATTCCGACCGGGGTATCCGGGGGTAAAATCACAATTCCCTCGTGATCGTCACCCATACCCAGCTCGTCGGCCGCACACAGCATCCCTTCGGACTCAACCCCGCGCAATTTGGCCCGCCGGATCACGACTCCGCCGGCAAGGGTTGCCCCCACCGGCGCTACGGGCACAACATCACCCGCGTTGAAGTTGGTAGCCCCGGTCACGATTTGCAGTTCCTCTTTCCCGGTGTCTACCCTGGTAATCACCAGGCGGTCGGCGTTCGGGTGTGGCAACACCGCCGACACCCGTCCGGTAATCACGCCCGACACGTCCTTACCCGGTTCGTCTACACGGTCCACGGCTATCCCGGCCAGCGTCAACCGATCGGCCAGTTCGTGGGCCGGTATCTGGATATCCACGAATTCCTTGAGCCAGTTTAAAGAAACCCGCACCCGGGTCAAGCCTCCCTTACCGTAATTGAGCTAGAATTGAGCTAAAAACCGGATGTCGTTATCAAAGAAAAGGCGGATGTTGTCTACGCCGTACTTCAGCATCGCGATGCGCTCGATGCCCATGCCGAAGGCAAAACCGCTTACTTTTTCGGAATCATAGCCCGATACCTCGAGCACCCGCGGATGAATCATCCCGGCGCCCAGAATCTCCAACCAGCCGGTATGGGCGCAAACCCGGCAACCGCGGCCGCCGCAGATGACGCACGAGATGTCGACCTCGGCGCTCGGTTCGGTAAAGGGGAAGAAACTGGGCCGGAAACGCATCCTGGTTTTTTCCCCGTACATTTCCCGTACAAAGGAATTCAACACCCCTTTTAGGTCCGCCAGGGTGATGTGCGTATCAACCGCAAAACCCTCTACCTGGTGAAACATGGGCGAATGGGTGGCGTCGTCATCCTCACGGTACACCTTGCCCGGAGCGATGATTTTCACCGGCACCGCCGGTGCCGTCTTTTCGAAGGTGCGGACCTGCACCGGCGAGGTGTGGGTACGCAGCAGCACTTCGTCGCTAACGAAAAAGGTATCCTGCATATCCCGTGCCGGGTGGTCTTTGGGGAAGTTTAAGGCCTCGAAGTTATAGTAATCCAGCTCAACCTCCGGGCCTTCCACGATTTGAAAACCGAGTCCGAGAAAGATTTCCTCTATTTCGGTACGAACCACGGTCAGGGGATGGAGAGAACCCAAAAAGGGCCGCAATCCCGGCAGGGTGACGTCAATGCGTTCGGCCGCCAGTTTCCGGGCCTTGGCGTGCTTTTTAAGCGTGGACGCCCTGTCGGCCAGCAAGCTTTCCAGACGCACTTTAACTTCATTCGCTAGTTTGCCCACCAGCGGCCGTTCGGCTGCCGGCAGCGCACCCATTCCCCGTAACAGTTGCGTTAAAACGCCCTTTTTCCCCAGGTAACGAATACGGAGCTCTTCCACAGCCTCCACGGTGTCGGCGCGTTCGATGGCTCTTTCGGCTTCGTTGGCAATTTCCAAAAGCTTCTCCTGCATCCTTCGCCTCCAATCTCCTTTGGAACCTACTTTTCTAGTTTAACCCTGAAAATTCCTTTAGGATTCGGGAACGGCAAATAAAAATAGTCCCGAAATAGGGACCGGATGAAGCTACCTTTTACAGGCGACCGCCTGATTATTGCAGCGCCAGTCTTCGATAAAGTATGTAGGCTCTGATGGAACCGGTAGTCTCAAAAAGCCTCCAAAAAAAATCGGCGGTTAAATGCATCTGCCCACACACCTTTCATCGTTCTTGGAGACCTTTTGCGGTAAGTATATCACAAGCCTACGGCAAAGACAAGGAACATTTGAGCCGCTGGCGCACCGCCTCGTAGATGAAAAGAGAGGCAGCAACCCCAACATTTAGTGATTCCGCCTGGCCGGGCATGGGAATAAAAACCACCCGGTCCGCCACCTGATGCAGGAAATCGGTGCAACCCCGACTCTCGTTGCCCACGAAAAGCGCCGTCGGACGGTCGAATACGCACTCGTAAAGGGAATAATCGCCTTGAGGATCGGCCACAAAGATCTGAAAACCGGCCCCGGCCAGGAACTGGACCGCGTGGTCGGCCGCAACGTCCCCGAAAACCGGCAAGTGAAACAGCGCCCCGGCGGAGGCCCTCACCACCTTCGGGTGAAACAGGTCCACGGTGCCTTCCAGGGTGATCACACCCAAGAGCCCACACGCATCGGCCGTCCTGATGATGGTGCCGAGATTGCCTGGATCCTGAATGCCGTCCAGCACAATCACCAACGGCGTGCCCCGCCCCTGCAACAACAGATCCAGATCGTAACGGGGTTTCGCGATGAGGGCGACAACACCCTGGGGAGTCGTGGTGTCGGCCAAGTCCCTCAGCACGTGGTCCACCGTTTCCCAGATCTCGGCTCCCGCCGCCCGGGCTGCCTCCAGTAACGCCGCGCCCCGCGGGTGGGCCGTGAGTTCGGCGGTAAACAGTAGCACCTTCACCTTCCAGCCGGCATCCAAGGCCTCCTCGATGACCTTAACACCCTCGGCTAGGAAACGCCCTTCCCGATCCCGGTGCCTTTTGCGGTAGTACCGCTTTAGGGACTTGATCCGCTCGTTGCTCCGGGACGTGATCTTCAGACTAGTCACCTCCCAGCCGCTGCAGCCGGTCGTTGCGCCCGATGGCCACTAAGAGATCGCCCTCCTGGATAACCTGGTTGGCCCCCGGGGAAATCAGCACCTCGGAACCCCGCCGAATGGCCAGAATGTTTACCCCATACTTTTTCCGGATTCCAGACTCAGCCAGGCTTCGTCCCACGAATTCCTCCGGAGCTACAAGCTCCAGGATACTGAAATCGGGTGAAAGGTCGATCTGGTCCAGGATGTTCTTGGACACCAGGCCGCGCGCCACCCTGCTGCCCATGTCCCGCTCGGGAAACACCACCTTGTCGGCTCCGACCTTGGCCAGCACCCGTCCGTGCAATTCGGTGCGCGCCTTGGCCACGACGGTCTTCACACCCATTTCCTTAAGCATCACCGTGGTCAGGATACTGGCCTCCATGTCGTGCCCAATGGAGACGATCACCACGTCAAAGTTGCGAATACCCAAAGCTTTTAATGCTTCCTCGTCCAGCGCATCCGCCTGAACCGCGTGGGTAACCTCGTCCATAATCTTCTCTACTTTGTGCGCATCAGTGTCGACCGCCAACACATCGTAACCCATCCTGGCCAGAGACACGGCCACGCTGACCCCAAAGCGGCCCAGCCCGATCACCGCAAACTGTTTCATTAGTTTCCCCCGTCCCGTCCGTGTTTTGGTGGAGGCAAAAGCTAATCAAAGAGTAGAAAAGAGGCATGGCCAAAACCCCAACCGGCATTGCACCATGCCCCCTTTCATTATCACGGTGTTTACTTGTGGTTCAGCCTTTCTTTAGCCACCTGCACCAGTTGCCCGAAAGCGGCCTGATCGTTCACCGCCAACTCGGCCAGCATTTTGCGGTTGATTTCCACGCCCGCTTTTCGCAAACCTTCGATAAACCGGTTGTAGGAAATCCCGTTCATACGCGCGGCGGCGTTGATCCTGGTGATCCACAACCGCCGAAAATCACGCTTTTTGGCCCGCCGGTCCCGGTAAGCATACATCAAGGAGCGCATTACCTGCTGGTTGGCCACCCGGTACAGTTTGCTCTTCGCACCCCAATAGCCCTTTGCCAGCCTCAATATCTTTTTATGCCGTTTACGCGCCACTACGGCACTCTTCACGCGCGGCATTTATGAAACCTCCTTTGCCATTTACATTTACATTAACAATAGGGAACCAATGCTCTGATCCGCCGCACATCACTGGGATCGAGAATGAATCCCTTACGTAAACGGCGCTTTCTCTTGGCCGTTTTTTCTTCAAGAATATGGCTATGGTAAGCGTGCCGGGCACGAAATTTGCCCGTACCGGTTTTCTTGAAGCGTTTGGCCGCCCCGCGATGGGTTTTGATTTTAGGCAAAACGTTCACTCCCTTCAATAGCTAGTTCTGCTGTTTGGGGGCCAAGATCATAATCATATTGCGGCCTTCCAATTTTGGAGCCCGCTCAATGACGGCCAACTCCTGAACCTGTTCCACCAACCGGTTGAGAATCTGCTGGCCCAGGTGCGGATGGGCGATTTCCCGTCCACGAAACATCAGGGTGACCTTCACCTTATCGCCGTCTTTAAGGAACCGAATCGCGTTCCGGGTCTTGGTCTCAAAGTCGTGATCCTCGATCCCGGGACGCAGCTTCACTTCCTTGATGGAGACGATCTTTTGGTTCTTGCGCGCCTCTTTTTCGCGCTTACTCTGCTCGTACTTGTACTTTCCAAAATCCATAATCCGGCAAACCACCGGCCTGGCCTGCGGCGCAACCTCAACTAAGTCAAGACCTCTCTCCTCGGCTAGGCGCAGAGCGTCCCGGATGTTCATGATCCCAATCTGAGACCCGTCAGAGTCAATGACCCTGACCTCTCGAGCTCTGATACCTTGGTTGACGCGATGGTCCTTGGTAATGACCTTACACCCCCTGAAAGGTTCACATATAAAAATGCGGGCGGCAAAACCACCCGCATATGTGTCGACAAGCCATTTCCGGGCCAATAAAAACACCCGGTTTACAACGTCTTGGAACAAAACCCTACCAACGTCCGTCGTAGGGTGAGAAGCGGGCGGGCTTCTTCTTGTAAACTTTTGTCATTTTTACAGCCGTAATTATAGCACACCCACGCACCGCCGTCAAGCAACTCCGTTCCCTTCGATTGATTTCCGGGGTTAACGAGACTTGGTGTTGATCTCCCGTACAATCCGGCTGATAAAGTCATCCAGTGTGAATGATCCAAGGTCGCCCTCCGCCCGGTGACGCACCGACAGCGTGCCCGTGGCCGCCTCCCGGTCTCCCACCACCAACATATACGGGATTTTCTGCAACTGGGCTTCCCTGATCTTGTAACCCACCTTTTCGTTTCGGCCGTCAAACTCGACGCGCACACCGGCCTGCCGGAGGGTTTCGGTGACTTGCCGGCCGTATTCGGCGTGGCGGTCGGTAATCGGCAACACCCGGGCCTGTACCGGCGCCAGCCAAACCGGGAAAGCCCCGGCAAAATGCTCGGTCAGAATGGCGATGAACCGCTCCAGGCTGCCGTAGATCACACGGTGGATCATCACCGGCCGGTGCCGCTCTCCGTCTTCACCAATGTAGGTCAACGCAAACTTTTCGGGCATCAGGAAGTCTACCTGAATGGTGCCACACTGCCATGTCCGTCCCAGACAGTCCCGCAGGTGAAAATCAACCTTCGGGCCGTAAAAAGCCCCGTCACCTTCGTTGACCTTGTAGCTCAGGCCTTTAACCTCCAGGGCCCCCCGCAGAGCGTTGGTGGCCAACTCCCAGATCTCGTCCGAACCCATGGCCTTCTCCGGCTTAGTGGACAACTCCACGTGATAGTCAAAACCGAAAACATCCCGGTAGAAGTACTCGGTCAGGTCAAGGATCCGAACGATCTCCTCTTCCACCTGCTCCGGCCGGCAGAAAATATGGGCGTCATCCTGCGTGAAGCAACGCACCCGCATCAGCCCGTGTAACACGCCGGACAACTCGTGCCGGTGTACCAGACCCAACTCGCCCAGCCGGATCGGCAATTCCCGGTAACTGTGCAGTTTGGAACGATACACCAGAATACCGCCGGGGCAGTTCATGGGCTTCACGGCATAGTCCTCATCGTCGATTCTCGTGAAGTACATGTTCTCCCGGTAATGATCCCAGTGCCCGGACCTTTCCCACAATTCCTGGCGGAGGATAATGGGCGTCCGAATTTCCTGGTAACCGTTTTTGAGGTGCTCCTCCCGCCAGAAACGTTCCAGTTCATTGCGCAGCACCATTCCTTTCGGATGGAAAAACGGGAACCCGGGACCAGCTTCGTGAATGCTAAAGAGGTCCAACATGGCGCCCAGTTTGCGATGATCGCGCCGTTTGGCCTCCTCCAGCCGGAAAAGGTACTCTTTGAGCAGCGAGGCCTTGGGAAACGAGGTGCCGTAAATGCGCTGCAGCATCTTGTTCCGCTCGTCACCCCGCCAGTAAGCACCGGCCACATTCAACAGCTTGAAGGACTTGATCCGGCCGGTAGAGGGCAGGTGCGGACCCGCGCAAAGGTCCACGAATTCGCCCTGCCGGTAAAAGGAGATGACTTCATCAGGTCCCAGATCGGAAATTAGTTCCACCTTGTAGTTCTCTCCCGCTTGGGCGGCTAACCGGAGCGCCTCCTCGCGGGACAACTCGAAGCGTTCGATCGGCAGATCGGCGGCGATGATCCGCGCCATCTCCTGCTCGATCCGTTCCAGGTCTTCCGGAGTGAAAGCCCGGGGTACGTCAAAGTCGTAGTAGAAGCCGTCCGCGATGGCCGGACCAATCGCCAGCCGTGCCTCCGGATAAAGCCGTTTCACCGCCTGGGCCAGAACGTGGGCGGTGCTGTGCCGGTAGACCATTTGGGCCTCCTCATCCTCAAAAGTCAGGAACTCCAGAACAGCATCTCCCGACATCGGTTCATTCAGCCCCTGCAACCTCCCGTTTACCCGGGCGACCACCGCCTCCTTGGCCAGGCGGGGACCTAGATCCCGGGCCACGTCAAGGGGAGTGGAACCGGGAGGGTAGTTGACCACTTTTCCGTCTTTAAGCGTGATGTTCATGGTAATGCCCTCCTTGAAATGATCAGGAACGTTACTTGTGAGAACTCAGAATCCAGAATTCAGAATTCAGAAGAATTAGGAAATATTTGATTCATAACCTCCGTCGATAATGCACAACAGCTATGCCGCGCGCTATTGGGCTGCCAGCAAGTCCGTGTATTTTCATCCTTCGTGGCGCTGGTCTAGAACCAGCATGGGCGGCTGTCACCGTTTCCCGCCCCTCTTAAAACAGCAGCGCCTTCGGGTTCCTCCTTTATTCTCCATTCTGAATTCTATATTCTAAAAACAGACCCCCGTCCCGGCCAGGGACGGGGGCCGTTAACCCCGCGGTTCCACCCTGATTGGAAGCTTAAAAGACTTCCCGCTTCAGGCACAGATAACGGCTGTGTCCGGCCCGGTTTTTGGCCGGGCGGCTCCGGGGTGGTCTTCAGCCGGCCGTTGCCTGGATACGCTCACAGCCTTCGACGCATCCTCTCTGTCAGGTCGGCGGGCCTACTCGCCCCTTCAACGCCTGTACTAATATTTTGTAATACTTTCTTAACTTTACGGCGGTTATTATATTCTATCGGCGGCCAGAGTGTCAATGGGAAGGCCAAGCCTAAAAGGCGCCCGTCAGCCGCGAAAGATAAAGCAACAGTACCTGGAACAAACCGATGATAAACCCCAGGATCCCGCCGAGCACCGTGATATGTTTGATCTCTCTGGCGGCCACCCGGTAAACGATGGCCTCGAGCGTCTCCAGGGGAAACGAGTTCATCCGGTCTTCTACCATCTTGCCGATCTTGATTTCGTCGCGAATGGCGTGCGAAGCCTCGTCCGCCAACCAGTCAACAATATGCGGCAGGCGGTCTTCGAGCATATCGGCCAGGGTATCAGCCAGAAATTTCTTAACCGCACCGGGGATAATTCCAGGCGTGCGCAACATAACCGCCTCGTGAACCGCATCACTGATGGCCACGGATAGTTTGGCCGTCATCTCTTCTGAACGTACCTGATTCACCAGGTCTTCAAAGGTGAGCAGTTCGGCCTCGATGGTTTCACCAATACTACGAGCCAGATCCCCTCGCCTTTTGGGCAACACACCCTGAATCGTCAGGGGAAGCCCGGGGATTTTAAGCGGCCGGTAAGGGCGGAAAAGCAGCTTTACCGCCAACAGGTTCGTCGCCCAGCCGATGAGCGCTCCGATCAGGGGTAAAGTTAAAGCGTAAAGCCAAAACAAAACATCCATCCTTGCGAAGGCTTAGCCTAAATGCTCTAAAAATATATCAAATTGCCGCTCTTTCCGCAAGGTTAGCACTCAGGCCTGATTGGAGGTGGGACAGTACGCGCACCCCTTACAATAGTGCAAAGCCCCGGGGAAAACTTCGCTCAGGGTATTGTAGGTGGCGGACATACATTCGCCGTGAATGGTGACCCGGCGCGGGGCCAGTGTAACCAGGGCTGCGATCAACAGATCCTCCTGCCGCATCTCATCTTCGGCGCCCAACGCCCCCTCTTCCATGTTTTTGGCCACCATATACATTTGCTCGTCATAGATGCAAAACCGGTTGCCGGAAAGAATAACCACGTGTACCTTATCCAGAGGACGTTCCTGTCGCTGCGCAAACTGCTTCAGGATCCGGATGAACTCGTGGTTTTCCTGTTCCAAAAGGGCATCATCCAGAATGCGGCCCACGATTTTCCCCACCACGTCCGGGTAATCCGGCAACCGGAAGCTTACAAAGCCGGTCACATTCAGCATGGCATTATCTTCCAGATAATCGGCCAACCGCGCGACCATTTTGCCCCGGTAGCCGCCCAACGGAGATCGATCCTCATTGAGGTGGACACGCACCAGATTCCAGTCCCGGTCGTCCAACCAACCGGTATCACTAAAGAGCCGGCGCCCGACAAAATACTCCCACTCCTGAATGATCAGGTCGGCCACCGCTTGGGCGACCGCATACCGGAAACGCCCACGGTCCTGGCGGCCGAAGAGCCTGCTTTCCACTACGCGACAGTAAATCTGACCAGATGACCGCCGGCGGCAAGTCAATCGTAGTCCCTGCCTTTGCAGCGGTTGGAATTCCCGGTTTAACAACGCCAGTAAAACTGGTGTCAGGTGGGGCGGGGTCCAAATAGATACGTCCAACCAGCCTTCCCCCTTTAACGCGTGCTTGTTTTTAAGTGTAAACCACAACGTTTTACAATATGCCCGGAAGGAGGACGCTCAATAACCACGTTTTGGTAGGCTTAGCAACCAGTCCGGGTAACGGCAAAGGAAACCAGGAACAACTGCCGAATGTAAATTTAGGAGGCACCAGTGAAATGAAAGGGGCAGATACCGGATTGCTGCGGGGAGTCTACATTATTGACGCCGACAACACCCTTTGGGACACCAACCAGGTGTTCCTGAACGCCCAACTGGAAATGATCAACGCGCTCCGGCAAAACGGGTACGGCTTAGACCAAGAAACAGCCATCCAGGCCATACGTGACCTGGATTTCAAAATTGCAGTGACGCTGAACAACTTTGAGTATGACTTCTCCAGACTGGCGTGCGCCCTGCTCCTGGTGGAGCGGGGCCTGCCCGAAACCGAAGCGGTGCAGTTGGTTTGTGCCGCCGAACCACCCGTGGACGAATGGCCGACAGCACTTGGCGCAGGCCGCGCTTTCTACCAATACCTGGACAGACATTTTCCGGTGCTCTTTGCTGGGGTCATGGAAACCCTAACTGCCCTACGGGACGCAGGCAACACCCTGGTTCTGCACTCCGAAGGTCTGCGCGGCCGGATCCTCCGGACCCTGGCCGCACACGCTCTAGAACCCCTGTTCGACTGCCTGGCCCTGGAACGCAAGAGCCGGGAATCCTTCCAGCGGGCCAGGCGGGCAGGCGAAAACCTTTTCCGGACCTCAACCGGGCAAAATCCCGACCGTTGCGTCGTGGTCGGCGACTCGCCAAAGCGCGATATCCGGTTCGGAAACCTGATCGGAGCCACTACCGTGTTTAAGCCGGGAGGCTGGCTGGGCACCGAAATACCCGATGATCCCATGCTTATTCCCCACTTCACCATCGAGAGCTTCCCCGAACTCCTGGAATTAGACGAACCTTGATCCCCATTCTCACGCATTCAGGTCTGACCGTCTCATTCGTAACAGTGCTCCCGGGCAGATCATCCCTAGAACAACCTAGTCAAAATTTCACCGCGGGAAGTAGGATTCTTGTTAAGAAGTGTCGAATAAAATCGTTAGTACGATTATACCGGCTTGATAAATTTTTATCGCCGTATTACAATAAACGTTGTTTTCGCGATATGTTTTGCAGGGACGTAAGGAGTCCCTAACTAATTAATACCTAACTAATTAATAAAATTAATTAAAAAATATACTGAACAGAGGAACCGCTTGCGATGTTCGATATAGGACAAATTCTGGTAAATTCAGTGGTGACATCCAGTCTCTATCTTCTAGCTGGCACCGGTTTGACGCTAACCTACGGCCTGTCCAGGTTCCCCAACTTTGCTTATGCCGAGTTTATCACCCTGGGAGCTTTCTGCGGTCTCTTTTTTCTAGCCAAACCAGACGGGGTTTTCTTCCTGGCTTTGATCGTCGCCTTTCTGGTGGCGGGATTTGTCAGCGCATCTTCTTATACACTTGTCTTCCGTCCGCTTGTCGAACGAAAAACCAGCTTGATCCATTTGATGGTGGCCTCCATTGCGTTGGGTTACGTGCTCCGCCACAGCATGGGTGAATCCTGGGGTTGGTCGGCGCAGGCGTATCAAATTATGTGGCCCGTGTACAACATCGGCAATGTCCGGATAACCGGTCTGTGGATCATCCTGATCGCAACCGCCGTGCTTACCGCCGTCGCTTTGCATTTCTTCCTGACCCGCACAAGAGCTGGCAAGGCGATCCGGGCCATTGCCTCAAACCCTGACTTGGCCTCCGTCACGGGCATCAATCGGCAAAAGGTCGTCTTGCTGACCTGGTTCTTCGGTGCCGGGTTGGCCGGGGTGGCCGGGGTGTTCAGGGCCGCGGACACCCGGCTTTTCCCCATGCTGGGCTGGGATATTCTGTTGCCCATCTTTGCGGTCACAATCCTCGGCGGCATCGGCAGCTTTTACGGCCTGATCATTGCCGCTCTTCTTCTCGGGCTGGCTGAGAACTTCGGCGTAGTTTTGCTTTCCGGTCTCGGGCTCTCTACGGAATACCGGATGGCGATAGCGTTCCTAATCCTGATCGGGGTGCTCATTATCCGACCCAAGGGATTGGCTAGGTGATAGAAAATGGATCTTATGATTTATGTGCTTGACACACTTGTTTTTATGGGGATCTTCGCCCTGTTAAGCCTGAGCTTAAACGTGGAATACGGGTTTACCGGGTTAGGCAATTTTGGCAAGGTGGCCTTTTTCATGGCCGGTGCCTACACCTATGCGATTACGTCATCGTTTGGTTGGCCCTTTTACTTATGCCTGATACTGGCCGGCTTGGTCGCATCGGTGCTGGGCGCGCTCGTTTCCCTGCCGGCGTTACGCTTACGGGAGGACTACCTAGCCATCGTCACGCTTTCCTTCGGGGAAATCCTACGGATCTTTGTCAAGGCAGAACAGTGGTTGGCCGGCGGGGTGTGGGGAATCGCCGTCCCGTCCGCCTTCGCCAACATGGACTTCACCCCGCGTATGCAAACTTGGGCCAGTGTGGTGCTGGTATGGGTTATTCTGATCGCGGTCTTCGTCTTTCTCTACCTGTTGATGAACTCCCCCTACGGCAGGGTGTTGCGGGGTATCCGTGAGGATGATGTGGCCGTCCAGGTACTGGGCAAAAGCTATGTCCTGTACAAGGTTCAGGCCCTGATGGTGGGATCGGCCATCGCCGGGGTAGCCGGGGGGCTTTTCGCTCAGTACATCCGGTTTATCGATCCCTACATGTTTTTGCCCCTTGTTACCTTTACGGTATGGGTTATGCTGATTCTCGGAGGGCCGGCGAACCCCTGGGGCGCCGTGGTTGGTGCCGTGATCGTCGAGTTCTTTAACCGGGGTTCGCGGATTCTAAAGGATCATCTGGCGCTCCCGTTTGATCCCCACAACGTGCAGTATGCTCTCTTCGGTCTCCTGATCATTTTCTTGCTTCTCTACCGGCCTCATGGACTGTTCCGTGAAAAGCCGCTAAAAACCGGGGCTGAAGCTGAGGTGGCAAAATGGCAATCCTCGTCGTAAACGGCATAAGCAAGAGCTTCGGCGGCCTGCAAGTGCTGAACCAGGCTTCTCTTGAGGTCGCGGAGGGAACTATCACCGGACTGGTGGGGCCCAACGGCAGCGGTAAGACCACCCTCCTGCACACCATCTTTGGTCTGATCAAGCCCGATGCGGGCACCGTAAGCTTCCGGAACCAACTGATAACCGGTTTGAAACCGCATCAGATTTACGAAGTCGGGCTGGCTTTTTCCTTTCAGTTGCCGCGGCTTTTCTTCCAGCTCACGGTGCTGGATAATCTCCTGCTGGCCGCGCGCAACCATATCGGCACCAGTTTCGCCAGCGCCTTATTCCTGCGCCGGCGTTGGCGCCGGCAGGAAACCGAACTGGCCCAAAAGGCCATGCAGATTCTGGAACTTCTCGGCCTGGTACACCTGGCCCTGCACCCCGCCGGCGAGCTGTCGGGCGGGCAGCGGAAACTGTTAGAAATAGGGCGGGCGTTAATGGCCGACCCGGTAATGATCCTTTTGGACGAACCGGCGGCCGGCGTGAACCCTGTTTTGGGGCGAAGAATCTACCAAAAGCTTTATACACTCCGCGAACAAGGCTTGAGCTTTTTGATCATAGAACATAAACTGGATATACTACTGGATTTTGCCGACTACATCTATATGATGGATGCCGGACGGGTCGTTCTTTCGGGTACACCGAAAGAGGTCATCGAAAACCCTGTCTTTTATGCCACCTACGTGGGAGAGACTCAAAATGCCGCTTTTCGAAGCTAAAAACATCTGCGCCGGTTACGGCGACGTAATGATTGTCAACGATGTAAGCCTCAGCGTCTCCAACGGCGACCTAGTAGCCATCGTGGGGCCGAACGGCAGCGGCAAGTCCACACTCCTCAAGAGCCTGCTGGGCCTGGCACACTTGTTTTCGGGCCAGGTACTGTACCGGGAACGCGACATCACGCGGATCGCCCCGTGGCAGGCCGTGGAGGTAGGCTTGGGCTACGTGCCCCAGGTGAACAATGTTTTTACTAACCTTACGGTCAACGAAAACTTGGAAATGGGTGCCTATCACCGGCATGACAAAGCAGGCATTCGGTCCGATCTCGAAGAAATGTACCAGAGATTCCCCGAACTGGCGGCCCGCAAAAAGGCCCGGGCAGAAACGTTGAGCGGGGGGGAAAGGCAACTCCTGGCCATTGCGCGGGCAATGATGGCGCGTCCCCGGTTGCTTTTACTCGACGAGCCGTTGGCCTTTTTGTCCCCCAAAGCTTCGGAGGTCGTGTTAAACCGTTTGTTACAGATCCAGGCTGAGGGCACGTCACTGCTCCTGGTCGAGCAAAACACCATCAAAGCCCTGCAAAACGCTTCGTACGGATACATCCTGAACGAGGGGCGGTGCGTAATGGAGGGCAAGGGGCCGCAGTTGCTTGCGGACGGGTCCCTTAGAGAACGGTTCTTAGGTTTGGGAAAGGAGGTGTGAGCGTCGCAGCGGATTGTTTTTGTGCCGGCGTTCGAAACAGGTGAGGAGGATAAGTAAATTAGTTGATTTTTATTAAGGAAAGGGGGGTATCCGCTCCGGATTCGATGGTTTGCGGGGCGGAGTAGCAAACATGGGTAAAAAGGTTCTGGCGCTTATAACGGTGTTGACCTTTTTCGCTACGGCCCTAGTCGGTTGTGGCCAGCAGACACCTGCGGACAAACAAGAACAAGAAGAGGTTGTTAAGATTGGAAGCGCTCTCTCCATGAGCGGACTCCTTGGCCCTATGGGCGTTAAGATGACCGACGCGGTCAAGCTGGCCGTGGAGGAAATCAACGCGGCGGGCGGCATTAACGGCAAGCAAGTGGAGCTTTTCATTGAGGATGACGCCACCGATCCGGCCCAGTGCTTGAACGCCGTAAAGAAGCTGGTCGAGGTCAACGGCGTGCAGCTGCTGATTACCGGCATGAGCAGCGGCGCCGCTAGTGCCATTGGTCCGTATCTTTCGGAAAGAGGAGTGCTCGCGATCTCCCCGTCGGCCACATCTCCGGCACTGACCGGTCAGCCCTGGCGCGACTATTTCTTCCGTACCGCCCCAAGTGACGAATACCAGGGTAAGGTAATGGCGCAGCTGGCCCTGGACAGGGGATTGAAGCGGATAGTCGTGTTTACTATGGATAACGTTTACGGGGTAAGCCTGGGTCAAGTTGCGGAGGCTGCGCTCAAGGAGGGCGG
The DNA here is from genome assembly GCA_002375985.1 of Firmicutes bacterium UBA3572. Lineage (GTDB taxonomy): Bacteria > Bacillota > Desulfotomaculia > Desulfotomaculales > Desulforudaceae > Desulfopertinax. The sequence continues at coordinate 101,326 of DFNH01000036.1, forward strand.
TGCCGAGATCCTGGCCTTTATCAAGTACGACCCTGCCAAGATGGATTACCGTACCGAGTTGACCCAAATCAAGAGCTTAAACCCAGACGGTGTGATTCACGTGGGTTACAACGACGACGGAGTGGTAGTCTACCAGCAAGCCCTCGACCTCGGTCTGGACACAATCCAGTGGATCGGCTGTGATGGTGTCTACGGTACCGGCCTGTTCAAGACCGAGGCCTCCGCCACCTTCATGGCTAACGCGGTGATCGGCACCCGGCCGGGGGCGCCCGAGGGAGAAGACGCCTACGAAAACTTCGTGGCGGCGTTCCGGGCAAAGTACAATGAAGATCCCGAGGTGTTCTGTGACACCGTTTACGATGCCGTCAAGCTGATCGCCCTGGCCGCCAACCACGCCGGCAGCGAGGATCCGGCCAAGGTGCGCGACGCGCTCCTTGAAGTCGGGCAGAATTACCAGGGTGCCAGCGGTACGATCACCTTCGACGAAGGTGGTGACCGGCTCGGCGGCATCTACGAAATTTGGGAAGTTGTTAAGGAAGACGGCGAGTTCAAGTTCAAACGGGTAGATATGATTACCCTGAACTAAAGCACGACGGCAGTCGAAGGGCCCCTCTTCAGAGGGGCCCTCTTTTTTCTTCTAGTTAGTTTATCAGGTCCATTTAATATCCCGTTCCCGGGGTCAACGGCCAAACGGGATGGCCTTACGGTTAACCCGCCAAGAAGCTCTTAATGGTATCGTAAATGCCGAAGAACATGATGGCCGCGATCGCGACGGGTACGACGTAGCGGATCAAAAAGCCCCACCAGTCGCCGATCCGGAAGGCACCGGCAACTTTGTTCGCTTCGGCCTGCGCATTCTTGGTACCCCAGACATACCCCACAAAGATGGCGGTCAAAAGGCCGCCCAGCGGCAGCATGATGTTACCGGAAATAAAGTCATAAGTGTCCAAAAGGTCCATACCGAGAAAAGTGACTCCGCTGAGCACGTTGTAACCCAGGGTAGCCGGAAGACCAACCAGGAAAATCACCACGCCCAGGACGACAGCAGCCCTGACCCGCGGCCAACGGTGCTGGTCCACCAGCCAGGCAACCACCACCTCCAGCAGGGAAATCGCCGAGGTTAAGGCGGCGATAGCCAGCAGGGTAAAGAACAGGAAGCCGAAGAAAACACCACCCGACATCTCGGCAAACACCGCCGGCAAAGTGATAAAGGTCAAGCCGGGACCGGCAGCCGGGTCGTAGCCCAGCGCGAACACGGCCGGGAAAATGGCAAAACCACCCATGACGGCGATGAGGGTGTCCAGACCCACGACCGCCGCGCCGTTGCCGGCAATTTCGTCCTTATCCCGGAGATAACTGCCGTAAGTGATCATGGCACCCATCCCCAGGCTCAGGCTGAAGAAGGCCTGCCCCACGGCGCTGAGCAAGGTACGCCCGGTTATTTCACTGAAATCCGGTGCCAGGTAAAAAGTCAAGCCCGCCCCGGCGCCCGGCAGCGTCAAGGCACGCCCGATCAGAACCAGGAGCAGGATAAAGAGCAACGGCATCAGGACCTGAACGGCCCGCTGGATTCCTTTGTTAATGCCGCCCGCGACCACCAAGATGGTCAGTCCCATAAACACCGCGTGCCAAATAATCGGTTCCCACAAACTGGTGATATGGCCGACGAACATGCCCGCGAAGTCGGTACCCGGCGTCAGCGCACCAACCACGGTCTTGTAAATGTAGGCCAGCGACCAGCCGGCGACAATAGAGTAGAATGAAAGAATAGTAAAACCGGCCAGCACGCCCAGGGAACCCACCAGCCACCAGGGAGTATTCGGCGCCAGTTCCCGGAAAGCGCCCACCGGGTTGCGGTGGGTCTTGCGGCCCACAACCATTTCGTTAATCATCAACGGATAACCAATTAGAATAATACATACCAGGTAAATAAGCAGAAAAGCGGCGCCCCCGTTTTCACCCGCCAGGTACGGAAAACGCCAGATATTACCCAGGCCGATAGCCGAACCAGCGGCGGCCAGAATAAAACCCCAACGTGATGCCCAACTCTCCCTTTCGTACGACTTAATCAATTAGACTGACAACCTCCTTTGTGCTTCATGCTGGTCTCGTAACCCTGGCCACTTTGGCCAGGAGCATTTATCACATCCTTTCCTGCGTGATTGATTATCCACAAACCTTGCAAAATCAGGTGACACACCAAGCTGGCGGGATCAGGCGCAAGATGCAGCAATTTGCAGTCAGCGTGTGATAATTACAAACATTCTGCAAATCCGCTCAAAATCCTGCCACGTGGTTTGCACCTAGGAGAAAAGGTGGCAGCCGGATCACTACCCCGTTAGGGGCACCCTCTACGCACCACCGTTCTAGTAACACCGCAACTGATGGCCCTGTTTAACCTCGTCTAGACAACGGTTGCAAGACCGGCACCGGACCGGTCCCGCGTAGCCGGCCTCCCATCTGCCCGGCAGACCCGGTTCACGGATCAGTGGGCACGCCATGGTCATAGGAACGATGCGGGTCGGCGCGAACATTTTAGTCCCCGTGTGGGGCCACCAACCTCTCCCGCAACCGGGTGTACCGTTTTTGCGGTTTATCGTTTTTGATGGCCATAGCTAGGGCTTTTTTGCTACCTATCAGGATTACCAACTGCTTGCCGCGGGTGATCCCGGTATACACCAGATTGCGCTGCAACAGCATGAAGTGCTGGGTCATCACGGGCATAATCACCGCCGGGTACTCGCTTCCCTGAGATTTGTGGACGGATACGGCGTAAGCGGGCACCAACTCGTCCAGTTCCGAAAAAACATACTTTACAGAACGGCCCTCAAACTCTACCTCCAGTTCCTGATTCTCGCGGTTGACCGCGGTGATCCAGCCGATGTCCCCGTTAAACACTTCCTTTTCGTAGTTATTCACGATCTGCATGACCTTATCTCCGTTCTTAAAGAGCCTGTGCCCACGGGCCACCGCATTTTCCCCCGGATTAAGCAGGCTTTGCAGTTCAGCGTTCAGGTTTTCCACCCCGGTAACGCCGCGGTGCATAGGGGTCAGAACCTGAATGTCACGCACCGGATGCAATCCAAAGCGCTTGGGGACACGCTCCAGGCAGAGTCTTTTGATCTTGGCGACAGCCTTTTCCGGATCTTCCTCCTCAATGAAGTAAAAGTCGCTGACCACCCCGGGCGGCGGTTGGCGGATATCCGGAAACTCGCCCCGGTTGATCCGGTGGGCGTTGACCACAATCCGGCTGGTCCGCGATTGCCTGAAAATCTCGGTCAGAGTAACTACCGGAAACTGTCCCGAGTCAATCAAATCCCGCAGCACATTGCCCGGGCCGACCGAAGGAAGCTGGTTGATATCGCCCACCAGGATCAGGGTCGCCCGCACCGGCACGGCCTTGACCAGGTGGTACATGAGGATGGTATCGATCATGGAAGCCTCATCGACAATGATCGCGTCCGCTTCCAGAGGGAATTCCTGGTTTTTTTGAAAACCGCCTTTTTGCGGGCTGAATTCCAGCAGCCGGTGGATGGTTTTTGCCTCGTAGCCGGTGGATTCCCAAACTCTTTTGGCGGCCCGCCCCGTGGGCGCCGCCAGCAAAACCTTAAGCCCCAATGCCCGGAGAATGCGTACCACACTCTTGATGATGGTGGTCTTGCCGGTACCCGGCCCCCCGGTGATGATCACCACCTTACCCTGGACCGCCAGCGCCACCGCCTCTTTCTGCCTGTCCGCCAACCGCACGCCGAGATCTTTTTCCACCCACCCCAGCGCCTGTGCCATATGCACGCGACGGGCCGCGTTTCCATCGCCCCGCAGGGCCAGGAGTCTCTTGGCCAACTGCGCCTCGGCGACATAAAACGGAGTCAGGTACACCGCGTCCTGCTCCACCACCACCCGGCGGTCGGTGCTGAGCCGATCCAGCGCCTCCTGGACGATTTTTCGCTCCACCCCGAGCATCTCGGCGCCCTTATCCAGCAACGGTTCCCGGGGATAGTACACGTGCCCTGCGTTCATCAGCTCGTTCAGGACGTAGAGCAGCCCCTCCTCGGCCCGGACGACCGAATTGGGATCGATACCTAGATTCCGCGCGATCCGGTCGGCGGTGACAAACCCGATGCCGTGAATGTCCGCCGCCAGGCGGTAAGGATTCTGACGCACCGTTTCCACGGCCGCCTTGCCGTACTGCTTGTAAATCTTGGCCGCGTGCGCCGCCCCCACCCCATGCCCCTGCAGGAAAACCATGATATCCTTGATCTCCCGCTGCTCGGCCCAAGCCTGGGCGATCATGGCAATCCTTTTGGGACCGATACCGTCCACCCGTGCCAGTTCCGCGGGAGATTTTTCAATGACGTCAAGGGTAGCAAGCCCGAATTCCTTCACGATGCGCCGCGCCATTTCGGGACCGATGCCCTTGATCAGGCCGGATCCCAGGTACTTCCTGATCCCGTGCACCGTAGATGGGAGTACTATTTCGTACTGCTCAACCCGGAACTGCGGTCCGAATTTCTTGTCGTGGACCCACCGTCCCGTAAGCTTCAGATACTCCCCGGGGTTTAGCCCCGCCAGGTTGCCGACGATGGTGGTCAGTCCCCGCTTGCCCTTTTCTTGCAGCCGGGCCACGATGAAGTTGGTTTCTTCGTTGTAGTAAGTGATGCGCTCCAGACAACCGTAGATGGTTTCCACTCGGGTCGGCCCTCCTAAAGCGGACAGGCAACTGTTTACCGACATACTTTGATTCTCAATCTGAGACGCCTATTCTCGCAAGTTTTTTCATAACTTCCCGTGAAAAAGTAGCCTACCTGAAAAACGCAACACCAGCCATACCACCCGCTCCCGTGCGGGCGAGTTGCGACGAGTCGGTTTGTTTTCATCTTTTTAGTGGTGCCGGACGTTAGATTGGGAGGCTGTCCCTGTTTCCTGCCGCCTTTTGCGGTGTGCGTGGGCAAGTTAACGTTACCGGCTTGGGCCGCGCGTGGCGCGGGTTTTTTCCTCGTCCACCTCCAGGTTCTCGTCCAGGACCACGCCGTAGTCCGCCAACGCCGCCTCCTTGGAAACCAGCCCGTGAAGTACGTCCGCACGCACCGCCGCGGGCGGCCGGGTAAAAGGGTCCCCGAACCCACCGCCTCCGGCCGTTTCCAGGGTGATGACCGTTCCCGGCGGTACCCGGCTGGTGAATTTGCCGGGTTTGGGCTCCGGCTGCCGGCCCGGCAACCGGACCGTACACCGGGCAGTACGCCCCCGGCCGCCGCCGGCAAGCCCCCAGGGGCCGCGCCGGTTGCGCTCGGTGCTCACCGTCACGACAGCTTCATCCAGCACCGCGATCTCCCGCACGATTCCGCAACCGCCCCGGAAACGTCCCGGACCCCCGGAATTGGGAATCAGGCCGTATCTCTCAACCCGCAGGGGGTAGTTCATTTCAATCACTTCCACCGGCGTGTTCAAGGTGTTGGTCATGTTCACGTGCACCCCGTCCATGCCGTCTTGATCACACTTGGCTCCCTGACCCCCGCCGTAGGTTTCGACGTAAGAGTAATACCGGTGCCGCACATCCCGGCCGCCGATGGTGAAGTTGCTCATGCTTCCCGTGCCGGCCGCGGTTACCCGGTGCGGCGCAGCTTGTGCAAAAGCACCCAGTACCGCATCAGCGATCCGCTGGGCGGTATTGATGTTCGCGTGGGCGACCGGAGCCGGGAAAAGCGGGTTGACCAGGGTACCGGGCGGCGTGACGACCTCCACCACCCGCGCGATCCCTTCGCTGCCAGGCAAACCAGGATCAGCTACCGCTTTGACGGCGAAATAGACACAGGCCAGGGTCACCCCCCGGGTGGCGTTGACCGGACCCGGCACCTGCGGACTGGTTCCGGTGAAATCCACCCGGACGCCGCCGCCGGCAAGCTCAAGGGTGACGGCGATGCTGATCTGGTCGTCGGACAGCCCGTCCCCCTCCAGGTAGTCGGTAAAATGGTACCGACCGGTGGTAAGCTCCTTTAAAGCCGCCCGGAGCCGGCGCTCGGCGTAGGCAATTATTTCATGCATGTAATGCACCAGGGTCCGGACGCCAACCCTCTCCGCTAATTCCTGCAAACGCGCGGCGCCCACCTGATTGGCGGAAAGCTGGGCCTGGATATCCCCGTAAAACTCACCGGTAGTGCGCACGTTGTGGGCCAACACCCGCAACAGGTCCTGGTTGATGACTCCCCCGCGGCTGAGTTTCACGGGCGGAATGCGCAAACCCTCCTGAAAAATCTCGGTGGCCGTGGTGGACATACTCCCCGGTACCACCCCTCCAACGTCCACGTGGTGCGCCAGGTTGGCCACCAGACCGAGGGGTTCCCCCCCGTAGAAAACCGGCGAGATCAAGCATACGTCCGGTAGATGCGAACCGCTGATGTACGGATCATTGATGATTATGGCGTCCCCCGGCGCCAGTTCCCCAAAAGGGAAAACATTCAGTACCGCTTTGACCACCGTGGGCATCAGCCCCAGGTGCAGCGGAATGTGCTCGGCCTGTGCCACCAATTCCCCCGCAGGGGTATACAGCGCCGTGGAACAATCCCGCCGGTCCTTGATGTTGGGGGACAAGGCGGTACGGGTCAGGGTGACCCCCATCTCCTCCGCCACCGACTGTAAGGCGTTACGGAGCACCTCTAAAGTTACCGGATCGGTCTTTAACACCATCATCCTTCCCCCGTTTCAATGAGCAGGTTGCCCCAGCGGTCGACCGTCAAGCGGTCGCCGGGCCAAACCAGGGTAGTGGTGTCCTGTTGGGTGATGATCAAGGGCCCCGTCAAGGTGAAACCGGCAGGCAACGACTCGCGCCGGTAAACAGGTATCTCTTGCCAGGTGCCCAAAAGGTAGACCCGCCTGGCGCCCGGGACAGGCAAATCCGCATGTGGCGGCGGCGCGGCGAATTTCGTCCGAGGCAGGACGCCCCGGGCCACCAGGCGCAAGGCCACTACCTCCACCGGTGCGTCCTCCCGGCAGTACCCGTAACTTTGCCGATGCAAGCGGTGAAACCTCTGGACGGCGGTTCGGAGCGCATCCTCATCCAGGGATTGGGCCGGCAACGGCACCGTTAATTCGTACGCCTGCCCCCGGTAGCGCAGGTCCACCAACGGCTCAAAAACCATCTGGTCCGCGGCGAATCCCTCCCGGCTCAGGTCCGCCTTCCCCGTAGCGATTAACGCGGCGTACTGCCCGTTCAGTTCGGCCGCCAGCCCGGCGGCCACGTCGCCGATGAAGGTCAAGGAGTAATCATGGCGCACGTCGGCCGCCAGCATACCCCAGGCCGAGGTAACTCCCGGGTAGGGCGGCACCAAAACCCGGGGAATACCCATTTCCCGCGCTAAGGCCACGGCGTGTAACGGTCCGGCGCCGCCGAAGGCCACCAGCGTGAAATCCCGGGGATCGTACCCCCGCTCGACCGAAATCAGGCGCATGGCCCGCACCATGCTGGCGTTGACCACCCGAATGATGCCCTCCGCTGTTTCCTCAAGGGTCAGCCCCAGAACCCGGCCGATCTTTTCCTCCAGACACTCCGCCGCCAATGCGGGTTGTATCTTGCGGCCCCCGGCGAAAGCTTCCGGATCCAAACGGCCCAACACCAGGTTGGCATCGGTCACCGTCGGTTCGGTACCCCCCAAACCGTAGCACGCCGGCCCGGGCACCGCACCGGCGCTTCGCGGACCGACTCGCAGGGCACCGCCGGCGTCCACCCAGGCCACACTTCCCCCTCCGGCCCCGATAGTATGGATATCCAGCATCGGCAACCGGAGCGGATAGCCGCCGATCGCCCCTTCGGTGGTAAACCTGGGTTCGCCGCGGTGGATCAGGCAAATATCCATACTGGTGCCGCCCATGTCCGCGGTGATGAGGTTTTCCCACCCGGTCAAACGGGCCAGGTACACCCCCGCTAACACCCCGCCCGCCGGCCCGCTCAGGATGGTGCGGACACTCTGTTTTCTGGCCTGAGCGGCGGTGATCACCCCACCGTTGGACTGCATGATGTACAGCCGGCTTCTCACTCCGGTGGAAGCCAGTTCTTGCTCCAGCCGGCCAAGATACTTTTCCATTTGCGGCCGCACCATGGCGTTTAATACCGTGGTGCTGGTTCTTTCGTACTCGCGGAACTCAGGCAGAATATCTGCGGAGATGGTCACGGAAAGTGGCGGCAGCACCTTCTCCAAAGCCTTTTTTAACTGGATTTCGTGTTTCGGATTGGCGTATGAATGCAAAAGACAAACGGCCACCGCCGTCGCGCCCGATTGCCGAACCTGTTCTACAATGGAATCGATCTCCCGGGCCGCCAGCGGCTTGATTACCGAACCGTCGGCACCGATCCGCTCGTCCACCTCCAGCACCAGGTTCCGGGGCAGGAGCGGCTGGGGCTTCAAGACTCGGAAATCGTAAAGATGGGGGCGATTCTGACGGCCGATGAAAACAACATCTCGAAAGCCTTTGGTTGTTAATAAGAGCAGACGGGCCCCGCGCCGCTCCAGGACGGCGTTGGTAGCCACGGTGGTCCCGTGTAGAAACAAGTCAATGGCCCGGGGATCAATGCCGGTTTCCCGTACCAGGCGTCTGAGCCCGAGCAACACCGCCCGGGATGGATCGTCTGGGGTCGAAGGCTCCTTGGTGACGTGCACACCGCCCTCACTGTCCACCAGACAGAAATCGGTGAAAGTCCCCCCTGTATCCACGGCCAGTTTATAGGCCCGGGCCACACACATCCCCCCTCGCAGATTATTTCGGCAATTCACGCCCGATTTCCTACTGGCCGGCCGTTTCTCTGAAGGAAACCCACCTCCCACCTTAGAATATGGTATTTAAAGAACCAATTTTTTTCCCGGGAGGTTTAGCCCATGCGCAAAGACCGCGTCCTGGTCGTCGGCCACCGCACTCCGGACAGCGATAGCGTCTGTGCGGCCATCGGCTACGCATATTTCAAAAACCTGCTGGATGAAAGCCAACTCTACGTGCCCTGTGCTGCCGGTCCGCTGAACCAGGAAACGCAGTACATCCTGGAAAGGTTCGGTCTGGAACCGCCGGTGCGGTTGGATAGCGTCGCCGCCACCGTCGCCGATATGCAATACAGCAAGCCCATCGCCGTTTCCCCGGACCATTCCATCCTGCACGTCACCCATCTGATCAAGAACAAACACCTGCGCAGCATTCCGGTAGTGGACGCGGACAACAAGCTCCTGGGCGTCATCGACACTTTACATCTGGCCGTGCTGTACGCGGAGCGCCTGGAAATCGAAGGTTTGGCGGCGAGTCCGGTGCAACTCAGCCTGCTGGTCTCCGTCTTGCAGGGTAAGGTCCTGGCCAACACCGGCAAAGTCACGGCACTCTCAGGCAACGTGTTCGCCGCCGCCTCGCAGCGGGGAACCGTGCTCAACCAGGTAGGCAAAGGAGACATCGTCATTTTGGGCGACCGGACCGATGTGCAGACCGATCTGATCCGTGCCGGCTGTTCAGCGCTAATCGTCACGGACGACCATCCGGTAAGTGATGAGGTGCTGGAACTGGCCCGGCGCGAGCAGGTCCTGGTGATCAGTTCGCCCTACAGCAGTTTCGCCACGGCCAAACTGATCAACCTATGCCTGCCGGTGTCCCACATCATGTCCCGCCACGTACCGGTCGCCGAACTCCATACCACCATCAGCGAGCTAAAGGAGCGAATCCTGGAATCGGAGTTCCGCTGCGCCATGGTGGTGGACAGCGAGCAACGTCTGATCGGCATCGTCACCCGCAGCGATCTTTTAGATCCGATTCAGAAAAAGGTCATCCTGGTAGACCACAATGAGATTTCCCAAGCCGTGCCGGACATTGAGCAGGCAGACATCGTGGAAATCATCGACCACCACCGGCTGGGGGATATCTCCACTATCAAGCCGATTACCGTGTACAACGAACCGGTAGGAAGCACCTGTACCATCATTGCCCAACAGTTATGTTTGCACCAGATCGAGGCCTCGCCGGAAATCGCCGGTGCCCTGCTTTCGGGCATTCTGTCGGACACCCTGCTGTTGACCCTTTCCACCACCACCGAAAAGGACCACGCCATGGCCCACCGTTTGAGTGCCATGGCCGGCCTAAACCTGGCCAAGTTTGGCCGGGAACTCCTGGAGGTCAGTGTCACCACCAAGGACATTCCGGCGCAGGAACTTATCACCCAGGACTTTAAAGAATATTTGCTGCTTGGCAAAAAAATTGGGGTGAACCAGATCATGGTTTTGGACGATGACGAAATTGCCGCCCGCGAAGAAGAGATCAAGAACGAAATGCGCAAGCTGTGCCAAGCCGGGGGTTACAACCTCCTGGTCCTGCTGATTACCAACCCCTTAGCCGCGAAAGGCGAAGAGATCTGGGTCGAGGGGGAAAAGGAAATCGTGGAAAAAGCGTTTGGCGTAAAGGTTACTGGCGGTAAGTGTTTCGTGCCTAAGGTGATGTCACGGAAGAAAGACTTCATCCCCCGGATCGGTATGGCCCTGCGGAGCTAGGCTCCCACACCTAAAACTCACTTTTGTTAACTCCACGCGGTTAGCCGTAATCGGGCGTCACAGCCACACAATTGGCTGTGACGCCGCCTTTTTCGGCTTCAATAATTATCTTTGCACGTGTTTTCTTCCAAAACCGGTTACGGTGGCAACGGTTATTATTTATTTATACTGAATAATCACTATTGATTCCGCTTAAATAATCTAATACTATTAACAGAGGAGCATTCCTGTAATGAAATAAAATAAGCTTTGCAAAAAAGTACCTCTCTGTTAACATACGCGGTGCGCTTACGAGCTCTACTTTACAAATGCATCATGCCGCTAGTTGCGAAAAACAAAGAATTTAAAGCCCTGCACCACTATTATACAGCGCGGGCGGAAAACCCGCTGACAGTTCAGTGCTTTCATTACAGGATGCAGCCTAAAAAGCTACCGCATTGCATGGCAAACAATTTTCTACTCAGATTACGCTGACCGCAGAATACTGTAATGTTTATTGACAATAGGAGCACGGAGAAGCCAATCGCTAATTTCACACCATACAGGCAAAGACCCTGCAAAGGAGACTTTAACTGGCCTCTACCCCTGGGTAGGTAGAATGAAGGAATGTAAAGGGCCGTAAAGGACCCTGTGAGACGTGGGAGGGTAAACCACCAAGGGTAATGTGGAGATCCAATGTGCCAATATATTTTTCCAGATGCACGACCCTTGAGTGAAGGTACCTCATACTAAGAATTTCTTCAAGTTCTATCAAGCACCCAATTTATCGATGGTGGCGAAATTCTAAGAATGAGTGAATATATGTAAGAAAAACTTATTTTATAGAAGGAGTGGTATCTTTATGGTATTTGAGGTTTATGTTCCAAAAAGCAGGGGCGCGGAGGCCAAGTTTCGGCCCATAGTCAGACTATCTAAGAGTTCCATCGTCTTGAACAAAATCTCTCGCCAGAAAATTAACAGCCGGTACCTGGAGTTGGCTTTTGACCCGGAAAAACGAATAATCCGGATTCGACCCGCAGATCCCAATAACGAAGCGGCTATGGAGCTGAAAAAAACCAAAATCTACGCCAAGGGGTTCTTCAAAAACTTCGGCATCGAAAGCCAGGGCAAGTTTGAAGCCCGCTACGACGAAAAAGAAAACGCGCTGTACGTGCAGCTCAATGAAAAAACCTGACCCCGGCGTGCGCCAGGGTCAGGTCAATCAAGCGCTGGACTTACCCCGCTTTACCGCTTTAAAGCTGCTGCAAACGGCGGATCCGATCATCCAGGTCGGGGTGGCTCGAAAACAGGTAGGCGAAACCTTTCTTGCCGCCATTGATTTTCAAGGTTTGCAGGGCCGGCTGCCCGGTATCGACCCGCTCCACATGCCGCTTGAGCGCCGTCAGGGCACTGATCATCTTCTCCTTGCCCGCCAGCTTGGCCCCGCCGCTGTCCGCACGATACTCTCGGTGCCTGGAGTAGGCCAAGACCGCGATGCTGCCCAGAATCGAGAACAGGATCTGGAAAACAATGATCGACGCGATATGCACGATCCCGGCGATTTCGCTGCGCACCATATTGGAGACGGCGTAAGCGACGACCCGCGACAGGAAAACCACGAAAGTGTTGATAACCCCCTGCACCAAGGTCATCGTGACCATATCCCCGTTAGCGATGTGGGCCACTTCGTGGGCAATCACACCTTCGACGGCCTTGGTGTCCATACTGGCCAAAAGACCGCTGGATACGGCCACCAGACTGCGGCTCTTGGACGGGCCGGTAGCGAAAGCATTTACCTCGGGAGACTGATAGATGCCCACTTCCGGCATCACCTTCAACCCGGCGCGGCGGGACATCTCGTAGACCATTTCCACCAACTGGCGCTCCTGGGCCGTCAGGCTGCCCTGCGGGTTGAGCACCTTGACCCGCAGCATTCGCTTGGCCATCCACCGCGACAAAGCCAACGAAATAAAAGCACCGGAAAAACCAATGACCGCGGCAAATACCAACAAGCTACCGTAATTAATCCCGTGTGCTTCTACATAGCGGCCGACACCCAACACGCTGGTCACAATGACGATTGTGGTTAACACCAGCAGGTTAACCAGCAAGAATACCCCGATCCTTCTCATAACATACCTCCCTTACTAGTGCTTTTTAAGGTGCTGGTGACATACAAGCCACACCCCGGCAACTCTCTCCAACCCTGAATCATTTTATCTCCCACAATATTGGATATTCAAGTCAGGACCGGCCTTGGTAGGACCCTGGAACGAAGCCTATTCGCAAAGTACCCACGAAAAATGCGGCCTGCCAACTGCATACAGTCCGCAAAGCCGCACTATACGTTGCTTTCTTGGTGGGCGGAGCAGGAATTGAACCTGCGACCTTCTGCGCGTCAAGCAGACGTTCTCCCACTGAACTACCCGCCCGCGTGTCATTTCCCATTATGCCCGAGTTCGCCTCGTTTGTCAAGCAAGCCGGGGCTCTAGGTCAAGAAGTGTGG
>DFNH01000015.1 GCA_002375985.1 Firmicutes bacterium UBA3572
GGACTTGACCCGGTTTGGTGGACACCCTGATACTTGGGGTAAGCCCCTGATAAGGAGAGAACCACCATGCCGAGGACAAGACCACCGTACCCACCGGAGTTTCGGGCGGAAGCCGTCCGTGCAGGTAGCGCGAGAGCGGCAAGAACTTGAGCGGAAGTGGCCCGGGATCTGGGGGTATCCACGGAGTCATTACGTCATTGGATCCGGCAGCACGAGATCGACAGTGGTCAGCGCGAGGGCCTGACGATGGCCGAGCGTGAGGAATTGCGGCGGCTGCGCCGCGAGAACCGGATTTTGCGTGAAGAGCGTGAAATCCTAAAAAAAGCCGCCGCCTTCTTCGCCCAGGAGACCAACGGGAAACGGTAGCCTTGTTCCTTTTCGTGGAGCGGGAGAGGGCCAACCACTCCGTCGTCACGATGTGTCGCGTACGGGGTGTCTCCACCAGCGGATACTACAAGTGGCGCGGCCAGGGGCCTTCGGCCAAGGCCCGGGAAGATGCCAGACTAACCGAGTTGATCGTGCAAATCCACCAGGACAGCCGCGGGACCTACGGGGCGCCCCGTATCCACACGGTGCTAGCCCTGAAGTACGGCATCCGTTGCAGCCAAAAGCGTGTGGCGCGGTTGATGCGTCAAGCCGGCTTGACCGGCGTGCACCACCGCCGGCTTCGGGGCTGCACCCAGCGTGATCCGGCGCGCCCGTCCTATCCGGATCTGGTGCGGCGGGATTTCACGGCCACCGCGCCCAATCAACTGTGGGCTGCCGACATCACGCAGCACGCCACCGGCACCAGTACACCTCGCTGGCGTTTAGCCAGCGGCTCCAAGAGGCCGAGATCCTGGGATCAATGGGGGTTCGGTCGGCGACGCACTGGACAACGCCATTGCCGAAAGCTTTTTTGCCACGCTGCAGACCGAGTTGCTTAACCAAAGGCACTGGCCGACCCGTCAAATGCTGAGATCAGCGATTTTTGAATTCGTCGAGGCCTTTCACAACCGTCACCACCTGCACTCAGCACTAGGGTATTTGAGCCCAGCCGAGTTCGAAAGGAGGTGGCATTTGCAGAAACAGCTTGCGATAGCGTGAAATCAAAGCTGTAAAGTGTCCACAGAATCGGGGCAACTCCACCCCGGGGGGTGGGTGAATTTCTTGGTTGCTGACATTCGCCTCTTAATAAAAAATAGGTTAGATAGCCTAGATAAAAGTTCGGTCATCTAACCGGAATATGAATTCTTACTTTCGATGATAAAATCGATGCTGAATTTAAGGGTAAAGATGCAGTGTCGTTTTACAATTATGCGATGCTGTGCTTTGTACCACCTCCCCGAAGGGACTATGATACTCAAAACAGAAAACCGGCCCGATAATGAGGCCGGTTGCGCTGCCAGTTCCGCGCGGTTGGAAGCCGGCGATATTATCATCCTCCGGTATGCAGACCGGAGTTTTCTGTACAAGGTTGAACGGGTCTTCCCCGTGGTCAGCAACAACTGGAGCGTCATTGAACCGTGCGGGTACCCGGCCATCACGCTAACCACCTGTCATCTGGTAGGTAGCGCTGCGCAGCGCCTGGTTGTACGGGCGGGCGCTGGTACACGTGCATGAGTCCGCCAGAAAAAACTAGGGAACGCCTTGCGGCGTCCCCCTTTTCTTCATTATATATTATTACAATATATATATATATATATTTAGGTTTGCCAAGCCTTACAGATCGAGTCTCTGCAGCACTGCCCGCACGGACTCAACGGAGCGGTCAAAGGCGGCCTTTTCCTCGGCGGTAAGATCGATTTCGATGATGCGCTCGATGCCCCCGGCGCCGAGCACGACCGGCACGCCAGCGTAAATGTCGGTGTGCCCGTACTGGCCCTGCAGGTAGGCGGCGCAGGGCAGCACGCGCTTGCGGTCCTTGAGGACGGCTTCGAGCATCTGGACCACCGCGGCGCCGGGCGCATAGTAGGCACTGCCGGTCTTAAGCAGTCCCACGATCTCGGCCCCGCCTTGGCGGGTACGCTGGACCAGGGCCTCAAGCCGTTCCGGCGGCAAGAGTTTTTCGACCGGCACGCCCCCGACGTAGGTGTAGCGGACCATAGGCACCATGTGGTCACCGTGGCCGCCCAAAACCAGGGTGGTAACGTCTGCGAAGGACACCCCCAGCTCCAGGGCCACGAAGGTGCGGAACCGGGCGCTGTCCAGGATCCCGGACATTCCGAAAACGCGCGCCGGTGGGAAACCCGACGCCTTGAGGGCGACGGAGCACATAACGTCCAGCGGGTTGGTAACCACGATGATGATGGCATCCGGCGAGTACCGGGCGATTTCCGCCGCCGCCTGCTGGACGATCTTCACGTTGGTGTTGACCAGATCGTCCCGGCTCATGCCCGGCTTGCGGGCCACGCCGGCGGTGATGATGGCCACGTCCGAACCAACGGTGTCCTCGTAGTTGTTGGTCCCAGTGAGCATGCAGTCAAAACCCTCGATGGGAGCGGCCTCCATCAGGTCCAAAGCCTTGCCCTGCGGCACGCCCTCCACCACGTCGACGAGCACGATGTCGCCCAAACCTTTAGCCGCGGCCCAGTGCGCGCAGGTAGCGCCCACGTTGCCGGCTCCGATAATGCTAATTCTGTTTCTCAACGCACCGTTCCCCCTTTTCAACTTATTAACTAGTGTTTATCGTCTTCAAGCTTCGTCTTCCTCTTCCTCCCGCGCGGCCTGTTCCCGGAGCTTTTCCTTGCGCTTCTCCACCCGGCCCACGATCCAGATGCTCAGCTCGAACAGACTGTACATAGGCGTGGCCAGGAGTAAGCAGGTCAGGATGTCGGCCGGGGTGAGCATGGCGGAGATGATCACGATCACCAGCAGGGCAAACTTCCGGGCCTTTTTCATCGCACGCTGGGAGACAATCCCCAGCTTGGACAACAGGTAGGCGGCCAGCGGCAGCTGAAACACCAGACCAAAGGGCAGCATAAAGGTGATGGTGAACGAAACGTAGTTGCCCAAGGTAAGCATGGGGATCAGCTCATCCCCCGCAAAGCGGAGCAGGAAGGCGACGCCGAAGCGGTAAACCACGAAAAAGGCAAAGCAGATGCCGACGATAAACGCCAGGTAGGAGAGCACCACGAACAGGGTGAAGTATTTCTTCTCGTCCCGCTTCAGGGCGGGCAGGATAAAGCCCCAGACCTGCCACAGGACGATGGGCAGCGCCGCCACAAAGCCCATGAACAACGACAGGCGAAGAAAAGTCATGATCGGCTCGGTCACGCCCAGGAACTGCAGGTCGTGGCCGAGGCTGGTCACCGGGTCCTTGATCACCGCCAGGACGAACTCCCGGGCGAAAAAGAAACCGATCGCACACACAATGATGGCGATAAAGGAAACCACCAGCACGCGGCGCAGTTCGGCCAGGTGTTCGACCACGCTCATTTCCTTGTCGCTATCAGCCACGGATACGCCTCCCGTCAAACAACAACCCCCAGCAGGAGCGCGTCCTTCCCCAGGGGTTGAAGGCGATGGTTAGGTGCCAGCGGGGATTAACTCTTGGCCGACTTGGGCGGCTCTTCGGCCTTGACGACCTCCAGGGTCTTACGGGCGTCCTGGAAGTCTTCCTTCACTTCCTTGACGGTGTCCGTCAGGGCGCCAAAGTTTTCGCGCGAGGCGTTCCGGAACTCCCGGATCGTCTTGCCGAGTGACCTGCCCACCTCGGGCAGCTTTCCGGGGCCAAAGATGATCAAGGCCAGGGCCAGAATCAAAATCAGTTCGGTCATGCCGATATTCGGAAACACTTCTCCTCAACCCTTTCCCGGATGAAGTTCGCGGCACCAGGTCCTAACTCTTGGCGGTTTCCTTTGCGGACGCAGAGTCTTGCGCGGCCGTTTTCGCCTCCTCCTCGCCGGCTTTGCGTTCTTTCTTGGACACCTCTACCGCTTCCTGAACCTCGGCGGTCTCGCTGGAAGACTTGCGAAACTCGCGGATCGTCTTCCCCAGGGACCTGCCCACCTCGGGCAGCTTTCCGGGGCCAAAGATGATCAGCGCGATCACCAGGATCAGGATCAGTTCGGGTATGCCGATATTGAACGGTAGCAACGGCTACCCCCCTTTCCTTGTCACAGTTCGGTCAGCTAAAAGAACATTCGCCGTATCGCGCCCGTTTCCTGCCGGTAAACACGGAAAGCTAACCGGTTAATTAAGGTAAACGTTTACGCCAGCGCCAGAGGCGGAAGAGAAACTGCAGCACGCGCAGCACCCCGGTAAAAATTCCCCGGCGGTTTGGATCGGCCACCGTCTGATCCCCGGCCGGCGGCGCGGCATGCGTGGCGGCCGCCGGTGCTTGCGCACCCGCCTCCGCCTGCGCGCGCTCCTGCTCCAGGCGCCGGCGCTCGCGGCGGCTCAGCGGCGGCGGCAGGCCGTCGTAAGCCTCCTTGCGGTAGGCCCGGACCGTCTTACCGATCGCCTTGCCCAATTCCGGCAGTTTGCCCGGCCCCAGAATGACGACAATGATTACCAGGATCAGGATCAGTTCCGGAAAGCCGATGTTCGGCAGCAAAACCTAACGCCCCTTCCGTCGGACTCCGGCCGCTCAGTTGCCGAAGGATATGCCGATCTGGCGGGCCATCCGGACCATGTCGCTGCCCAGCGGTACCCGCCGCATCTCCCCCACCGCCTCGGCTAAGGGCACAGACGCAATGTGCGGCGTGCGCAGGCAGACCATCTCGCCGAAGCGCCCTTCCATCAGCAGGTTGACGGCGGCCGCGCCCAGACGGCTGCCCAAAATGCGGTCGAAAGGCGTCGGCGATCCGCCGCGCTGCAGGTGCCCCAGCACGGTTACCCGGGTTTCGATGCCGGTGAGCTTTTCGATCTGCTCGCCGACGACGTTACCGATGCCGCCGAGCCGGATCTGCTCGAAGCTGTCCTGGACCACCTTTTTAACCACCATTTCCCCGCCGATGGGTTTCGCCCCCTCAGCCACCACCACAATGCTAAACTGTTTGCCCTCGGCGCTGCGTTCCCTGATTTTGTCGCACACCTTGTTGATATCAAACGGAATTTCCGGAATCAGGATTACGTCCGCACCCCCGGCCAGGCCGGCCTGGAGGGCGATCCAGCCGGCGTACCGGCCCATCACCTCCAGCACCATGATCCGGTAGTGGGACTCGGCGGTGGTGTGCAGCTTATCGATGGCTTCGGTGGCCGTCGACAGCGCCGTGTCAAAGCCGAAGGTCTGGTCGGTGGCCGATAGGTCGTTGTCGATCGTTTTGGGTACACCCACCACCGGAACCGAGTAGCGTTCCCAGAGTTGGGAGGCGATCTTCAAACTGCCGTCCCCGCCGATGATGATCAGCGCCTCGATCCCGTTTCGGTGCAGGTTTTCCAACACCCGCTGCGACACATCCTGGAATTCGATTGTGCCGTCCGCCTGCCGCACCGGGTAGTGGAAAGGGTTGTCCCGGTTGGTGGTGCCGAGAATGGTGCCTCCGCGGGGCAGGATGCCCCTGACTTCCTTCAGCCCGAGCTTGCGGGTGCGGTTCTCGATCAGGCCGCCGAACCCCTGTTCAATGCCGATCACCTTCAACCGGTAATGGCGCACCGCCACCTTGACGGCAGCCCGGATCACCGCGTTGATGCCCGGCGCGTCCCCGCCGCCGGTGAGAATGCCGATTTTTTTGATCCCTTTGCGCCTGCCCCTGGTCACGGTCATCCCTCCGGTATCACACTTTTTGCGCCTAGCGCCTATCTCTTCGCCCAGTGTCCCGGTTTCCCTGCTTAAAAACACATACCTTGGTAGATTCTACAGTTTACGTTCTCTGGATGCGACCTCCAGAAATGCCCCGGCGCACACAGAGCAGGTTCCTCAGCAGAAACCATGCACAAAATTAGAGTGGCTACGAGGCCGGGATGCCGGCCCCGCCCCGGCACGCGTTTAGTTGCCGGACTGCCGCGCCAGTTCCTCGAGAACTCTGCCCAAGGCCTCCAGGGCCCGGCCGTAACCGCTCCAGTCGCCCTCACGCAGCCGGTCCTGCGCGCGCTGGTACTCCCGGTTGGCCTCCTCGATCAGTTCAAACATGGTCCGTTCCGGTCCCGGTCCCGCCGGCAACTCACCGTCCGCATCCTCCGACGGCGGCGGGGGCGCCACCGGGTCGTCCGGCCGGCCGAACATGGCCGCCAGCGCCCGCGGCAGGTCGGGTTCAAACACTACCCGGTCGCCGTGCAGGAGTACCACCCGGCGCAGTTCGGGCATCTTGCTGGCCTCGGCCTGCAGGTAGATCGGCTCGATGTACAGTAGGCTATCCTCTATCGGGATGGCCAGCAGGTTGCCGCGGATCACCGTCGAACCGCGGTTCTCCCACAGGGTCAGTTGCTGCGAAATATACTGGTCCTGGTTGATGCGGGCTTCTACCTGTATCGGACCGTACACCAGGCTCTGCTTCGGCATCTCGTACACCAGGAGCTTGCCGTAGTTGTCACCGTCCGACCGCGCGGCCATCCAACCGATCATATTCTTCCGGCCCTGTGGCGTAAACGGCAGAATCAGCGTGAACTCCGGCTTCTCCTCGCCCGGCAGCTTGATGATCGTGTAGTAAGGTTCCATGGGCTGCTCGTCCCGTCCGAAGATCTCGGTCGGCAGGTTCCATTTGTCCTCCCGGTTGTAGAACACCACCGGGTTCTGCATGTGGTAGGTGGCGTACATCTGGGCCTGGGCCTTGAACAGATCCACCGGGTAACGGATGTGCGCCCGCAAGCCCTCCGGCATCTCATCCAGGTCCCGGAACATACCCGGGAAGATTTTTTGGAACGTCTGGATAAGCGGATCTTCGGGCTCCGCCACGTAGAAGTCGACCTCGCCGGTATAGGCGTCTACAACCACCTTCACCGAGTTCCGAATGTAGTTTTCGCGGCCGCGGAAAGGCTCGGCGTACGGGAACATGTTCGTGGTGGTGTAAGCATCCCACATCCAGTAAAGTTTGCCCCCGTTAACGACGATGTACGGGTCCCGGTCGAAGCTCAAGAAGGGGGCGATCTTCGGCACACGCTCCCAAATGTTCCGGTAGTACAGCACCAGGCTGTCCGGACGCACCTCGGTGGACACCAGCAGCCGGTAGTCGGAGAAGGACAACGCGAAGAGCGCCCGCCGCAGGAGCGAACCCAGTTCCACCCCGCTGTCGGCAGCGTAGGTGGTAAACACGTTGGTGTCGCCTTCCGGATAGTTAAACTCCTGCTGGTTGGTGCGGACGATAACGTAGTTGTCGGTCGCCTCGCCAAAGTAAATCTCCGGTTGATCCAGGACGAGATCGGTGTCGGTGACCGGCGGAATGTCCTTCATCAGAAATACCGGCATGCCTTCACTGGTGACCTCGTTTACCGGGCTCATAGCCACCCCGTACCCGTGGGTGTACACCAGCCGCTGGTTCACCCAGGTCTTGGCCTGTTCCGGCAACTGGTCCTGGTCCAACTCGCGCGCCGCCAGCATAACCTGCCGGTATTCGCCGTCAATGGTGTACCGGTCCACGTCCACGTCCTTGAACTCGTAGTAGGTCCTTATCTGCTGCAACTGGCTGTACGTGGCCTGCAAAGGTTGCCAGTCCCAGAGGCGGATGTTGTTCACGGTGGCCGCGTTCGCTTCGATGGCGTCCAGCCCCACCGTGCGCCCCGCCGGGAAAGGTTGTTGTTCCACCCGGTCCAGCGCGTAGGCCAGCCGGGAAAACCTGATGTTGTGCTCGATGAAGGGCCGCTCACGGTTCAACTCGTTGGGCTCCACCACAAACTTCTGCAGCACCGCGGGGAAAACGGAACCCAACACGAGCGAAGTGACGATCAGCCCGCCCACGGCGTAGAGTATCATTTGGGGACGCCGCAAATAAATGTTGGCGATGACGGCCACCGCCGCGAGTACGGCCAACACCAGCAACACCCTGTACGCCAGCAGCGTGGCGTTGATGTCCGTGTAACCGGGACCGAACACTACCCCCCTGGCCGAGTAAAGCAGCAGGTACTGCTGGAGCAGGTATCCCCAGGCCTTAACCAGCAATATGAAGGCCACCAAAGCGGAAAGATGCGCCCGGGCAAAACTGTGGCCGAGAAGCCCCCCCAGACCCCGAAAAGGACTGGAGATGAAGTAGGCCAGGCCCACGAACAGGATGGTGATAATACCGGTCCAGAAGAGAATATTAAAGATGAAGATTTGAAACGGCAGCGTAAAAACGTAAAACCCCACGTCACGCCCGAAAATCGGGTCGGCAATGCCGAAGGAAGTCGGGTTCAAAAACTTCTGCAGCAGCACCCAGTCCCCGGCTACTGACAGGGTAAACAGATAGGCCAGGACCGCACTCAGGGCAAAGAACAACAGAGTGAGCACCTTTTTGCTTAAAAGGCTCTGCCACGGTATATCCGGGTTGATCTGGATGACGTTGCCCTCCTGGAGCGTGATCCGCCCTTGTTCCAGAACCACCCGCCGGGTCAGCAGCAAGTTAATGAAGAGAAAAGCAAAGAAGGCCAGACCCACGGCCACCCTTAGACCGATATCGGACAAGAGAATCTTCACGAACACCTGGTTGTAACCGAGGGAATGAAACCACAGCCACTCGGTGTAAAGGCGCGCCGCACCGCCCAGACAGACAACAAAAACCACGACCCCTGCGATCAGGACGTAGAGCATCCAGCGTTGGGCTCTCAAAATACTTTAACCTCCTTAGCACGAACGATTGCACACCAACAATACGACCGCCAGGTCTAAAGGCAAGGTGCTTAGCCCACCGGCTTGGTGGGTTTTTGCGCTTTGTCGGCCTCGTGCTTCAATTTCTTTTGGCACAGCTCGCACACGGATACCGATTTCTTGGGCGCTGTGGTAAAGAGATCATCGCCCTCATCGCACTTTTCGCACATATCCTGGACGACGAACAGCCGACCGCAGAGGATGCACCGTTTTTCCACGTTCTTTACCTCCTTTTGCAGGCGTAGGCCAAAACACCCTAGCCGTGGCGGGGATGTTTACCAACTAGCTCAAAGCCGTGGAGGAGCGCGGCGATGACCTCGGCCTTCCCGCCCACCCGGCTGAAGCTGACCTTAGTAAATATTTCCCCTTTGTCTGAGGCGATATACTTTGGCGGCAGCCGGTTCAGGGCCACGGCCATAACGTCCTCCCGGCAACGTTCGCAGCTGCAGATTTCAGGGTTTTGCTTGCGTAGTTCGTTCAGCACTTCGTCAAATACTTCGGTGACGGCGATCTCGGTGTAGTTTTTCAGCATGAACCTCCCTCCCCCGTCAACTGATTACCGTGCTAACGCCGTAACGTGGCCACCAGACGGCCGGGTTGCAGTAATAGATCCACACCGTCGTTGATCTCGCGGACGGCCACGTCGGCCGCCAGCAAGGTTTCCACCGCCGCACCCTCACTGCCGATTACCACTACGCTCAGCCCCGCCGCCGCCAGCATCGCCGCGTCGTTGGCGCCGTTCCCGAAGGCGGCGGTTTCGGCGGCTCCCAAGGATTCCACCAGGCGCGCCTTATGGGGACCGATGGGGTTTTCCGGTAACACGGTCAGCGTGCAGGACATCTCCCGGCAGGCCTGCGCGGCGCTGCCAAAGGTATCCGCGGTGATGACGTGCACTCGCACCTGCCGGGCCAAGGCCTCCAGGCGCTGGGCCAGTCCCGGCACCAAGCGCCCGTCCACGGCCATGGTGCCGTTGAAGTCAAACACCACGTTCTTGATCTTCAGCACACCGCGCGCGGGGATGTCAAAGGTGAGCA
Organism: Firmicutes bacterium UBA3572; assembly: GCA_002375985.1. GTDB lineage: Bacteria > Bacillota > Desulfotomaculia > Desulfotomaculales > Desulforudaceae > Desulfopertinax. The sequence continues at coordinate 9,736 of DFNH01000015.1, forward strand.
CGGCCTGTTCCCCTTTCGTGGCCAGTTTGGACACCACACCTTAATTCTATATTGGCGGCAAGGCCAAAGTCAAAACGGTTACTTCAAGCCACAAAAATTATCAACTCCCGGAACTGCTCCGGGAGTTGTGGATTCTAAAAGCGTGCTTACCGTCCCAATACCGCGAGCACATCCCTGGTCACCTTGCTGATTTCCTGGTCGCCGTTGACTTCCTTCAGCAGTCCCTGCTCCCGGTAGTATGCGATAAGGGGCTGGGTCTGTACTTCGTACACGTCCAGGCGCTGATTGACGGTGGCTTCGGTGTCGTCGCTGCGCTGGTAGAGCTCACCGCCGCATTTATCGCACTTGCCCTCTACCTTAGGCTTGTTAAACAGCACGTGAAAGGTGGCGCCGCAGGCCTTACAAACCCGGCGGCCGGTCAGCCGTTCGAGCAACCTCTCCCGGGGCACGGCGATGTTCAGCACGGCGTCCAGCTTGATGCCCATCTCGTTGAGGGTACGATCCAGTGCCTCAGCCTGGGGTACGGTCCGCGGAAAGCCATCGAGTAAAAACCCGGCGGCACAGTCGGGCTGGGAAAGCCTGTCCTTTACCATGGCCACCACCAGTTCGTCCGGTACCAGCTGGCCGGCATCCATATACTCCTTCGCCTTCTTGCCGAGCTCGGTGCCCTTCTTGACGTTTTCGCGGAACATATCACCCGTCGAAATGTGGGTAATATTCAGCTCCTTGGTCAATATCTCGCACTGCGTTCCTTTCCCGCCTCCGGGCGGCCCCATGATCAAAAGATTCACGTCTCCTCTGCCCCTCCTGTCTTTGGATTTTGGATGGCCTTTACAGTTCTGGATATGTGAAAAGTAGCACTAGCCGGGGAATTAAAAAATGGTCGGGATGACAGGACTTGAACCTGCGACCTCACGGTCCCGAACCGTGCGCTCTACCAAACTGAGCTACATCCCGCTTACCTAACCATCTTAGCCGAAAACACACCTAAAGTCAAGGATTTGTCGCTTTCCCTTACTGGAGGCGCGCGGCGATGCGGCGCGCCCAGACCACCGGCAGTTCGGCCTCCAGGTCGACCCCGTCCGGGCCGTGCTCGGCGGCCAGCACCCGGCCGTGGGCGTGCAGCAGGGCCACCAACTGACTCTGGGCGTAAGGGATGAAGAACCGCTCCCGTACCCGGCGGTCGGCCAGGGCGAAAGCCAGCGCCTCCTTGAGCGCATCGAGCCCCTCGCCCGTGCGTGCGGAGACGAAGACCTCCCCCGGCCCGGCCAGACCGCGCGCCTCGGGGTTTAACAGGTCGATTTTGTTATACACCATCAGGCGGGGCTTTTCCCCGGCCCCGAGGTCGGCGAGCACCCGGTCCACCGTCTGGACCTGCGCGGCATGCGCCGGGTGGCTGTAATCCACCACGTGCAGCAAGAGGTCGGCCTCCAGCGCTTCCTCCAGCGTGGCCCGGAAAGCAGCCACCAGGTGGTGGGGCAGATTGCGGATGAAGCCCACGGTGTCGGTTACTACTATAAGCTCGTTATTGGGCAGGCGCAGCTGGCGGCTGGTCGGGTCCAGAGTGGCAAACAGGCGGTCTTCCACGAAGACCTCCGCCCCGGTAAGGGCGTTTAAAAGCGACGATTTCCCGGCGTTGGTGTACCCGACCAGGGCCACCAGGGGCACCGGAACCGCCTTGCGGCTACGCCGCAGCAGAGCGCGCTGCCGGCGCACCGCGGCCAATTCACGCTGCAAGTCGGCGATCCGTTTGCGGATCCGCCGCCGGTCGGTTTCCAGCTTGGTTTCGCCAGGGCCCCGGGTACCGATGCCGCCCCCTAGCCGGGAAAGGTCAGTGCCCCGCCCGGTAAGCCGCGGCAAAAGGTACTGCAATTGGGCCAGTTCCACCTGCAGTTTACCCTCCCGGGAGCGGGCCCGCCGGGCGAAAATATCCAGGATCAATTGGGTGCGGTCCAGGACCTTGAGGCCGGTCAAGCTCTCCAGGTTACGAGCCTGGGCTGGCGAAAGGTCGTGGTCGATGAGCAAAAGGTCCGCCCCAAGTTCCGCAGCAACCTCGGCCAATTCTTCGGCCTTGCCGCGGCCGACGAAGTAGGCCGCATCCGGCCGGGCACGCTTTTGCCAGGCCGTGCCCACCACCGCGGCCCCGGCGGTGTCCGCCAGCCGGGCAAGTTCGGTCAGGCTCTCTTGCGCCCCGTCCGCGTTGTCCGTCGGTAGTTCCAACCCGACAAGGAGCGCTCTTTCGGCCATCAGCCACCCCTCCCTGAAAAAGGGGACTGGCTCCTTTTCAGGAAAGCAGCCCTTCCTCATAAAACGGTGCAACTAACATCCGGAAAAGGTGCCTGTACCCTTTTTCCGATCGAGGCGTCTTCGTCCGTCACCGTGTAAGAGGTAAACACATTATAGCATTCCGGTTGACAGGCCGCAAAAAAGCACCCAGCTGGTATAATTAGATATCGCGGTTAATAATCGCTTCTATTTGCAGGATTAGCAGCTTAAAATGTCGAAAAAAGCAAGGTGTGTGTTTCTTCGGAAGAAAGGAGTAGGGCAACGTGCGGTATCTGGAGAGTCCGCAACTCCAGGAAGTGCTGGTGGCCGGCGCGGCGCGCTTGGCCCGCAGGCGCAAGGAAATCGACCGGTTGAATGTTTTTCCGGTGCCCGATGGAGACACCGGCACCAATATGTACCTGACCTTTATGACCGCGTTGCAGGAGATAGGCCAGGTCACCGAGGAATCACTTGGCGCCGTTACGCAGGCGGTGGCCCAGGGGGCCCTCCGCAGCGCCCGGGGCAATTCGGGCGTGATCCTCTCCCAGATCCTGCAAGGGTTTGCCACCGTTATGGCCGGCAAGCACCGGGCTGACGCCCGGGACATCGCCGCGGCTCTGCGTAAAGGGGTGGAGTTTGCCTACCGCGCGCTGGCAAACCCGGTGGAGGGCACCATGCTTACCGTGGCGCGGAGTGCTGCCGAGGCCGCCGAGTACGCCGCCCAGCGTAGCCGGGATCTCCGGCGTCTGAGTCTCTACACCTACCGCAAAGCCGCCGAGACCCTGGCCGTCACCCCCGAGCTCCTGCCGGTGCTGAAAAAGGCCGGCGTGGTGGACGCCGGCGGCCAGGGTTTTCTCGTGATTCTGGAAGGTATGCTGCAGGTATTCAAGCGCTTCCGCCAGGATGAACTGTCGGCCATCCCCTTGAACTTTGACCGCCCGGAGGACGAACCACTCCCCCGCCTGGAAAGCCTGGACGACATTAAATTTCTTTATTGCACCGAGTTTCTGATGCGGAGCGTCGACCTTCCCGCGGCGACGGTCCGCGAGCGCCTCCGGGACCTGGGCGACTGTCTCATGGTGGTGGGCAACGGTGAGACCCTGAAGGTGCACATCCACACCAACAACCCCGGAACGGTCCTGGAAGAATGCCTTGCGTTCGGAACCCTCCACGATATCCACATCAATAATATGCGCGACCAGAATATCGCCATGCAGAAACCAAACAAACCCTTGGGCGTCGTGGCGGTGGCGACCGGCGAGGGTCTGGCCAAGATCTTCGAGAGTTTGGGCGTAGACAGGATTGTCCACGGCCAGCAGACCATGAACCCCAGCACCGAAGAGATCTTGCGCGCGGTGGACCAAACTCCGGCGGATCGGGTGATCATCCTGCCCAACAACGCCAACATCATCCTGGCGGCCCAGCAGGTGCAGTCCCTTTCCCGCAAGGAAGTCCGGGTGGTGCCCACGCGGACCATTCCCCAAGGGCTGGCCGCCATGCTGGCCTTCCTCCCGGATCAAGACCTGGAAACCAACATTACCAAGATGGAAAGCGCCCGGGCCGGCGTCCGGACCGGGGAAGTCACCCAGGCGGTGCGCGACGCCGCGCTCGACGGGATCACGGTGGCCGAGGGGGAATACATCGGCCTGGCGGAAGGCCGGCTGCTAAAGGGCGCCAACCTGCAGGAGGTAACCGCAAACGTGATTGCGGCGTTGGTTTCCGGGGGCGAACTGGTCACCCTGTACCACGGGAAAGAGGTCAGTACGTCCGAGGCCGAGGAACTGCTGCGCCGGCTCCAGGAAGCCTTTCCGGACTTGGAGTTCGAACTCTACTACGGTGGGCAACCCTTGTACCATTTTATTATTGCTGTGGAGTGAGTGCACGATGAGCAAAATCCGTATTGTCACCGACAGCACCGCCGATCTACCGGCCGACCTGGTGGCCCGCTACGACATCACGGTGGTGCCCCTCAAAATCATTTTCAGCAACGAAGAGGTATACCGGGACACGGTGGACATTACCCTGGACCGCTTTTACGAACGGTTGGCCCAGTCGCCGGCCTTCACCTCCCAGCCCTCGCCGGCCGACTTTCTGGAGGTGTACAAGCCCTGGGCCGAAGCAGGAGACCAGATCATCTCGATTCATATTTCGGCGAAACTGAGCGGCACCGTGCATTCTGCGCAGGCGGCACGGACCCTGCTGCCGGAAGCGTCCATCGACGTGATCGATTCCAAGGCCGCCAGCGCCCCGCTGGGCATGGCCGTGCTGGCCGCCGCCCGCGCCGCACAATCCGGCCGCACCCGGGATGAGATCCTGACCATGCTGGAGCACCTCCTGGCCGGTACCCGGACCTTTTTTATGGTGGACACCCTGGACTACCTGCAGCGCGGCGGGCGCATCGGCAAAGCCCAGGCGCTGCTGGGTACCCTGCTGCACATCAAACCGCTTCTGACGTTAGAAAACGGCACGGTCTGCCCCTTTGAAAAGGTGCGCGGCCGCGCCAAGGGACTGGAGCGGCTGGCCGCGGTCTTGGCCGAAGCCGCCGCCGGGCAACGCTTGGAGTATGCCATCGTGCACGGAAATACACCGGAATTATTTGCGCAGTTGAAAGACAAACTCGCCGCGCGGGTTGGTTTCGGCCCGCGTTTGGAGTCTCGGGTCGGGGGTATCGTGGGGACGCACACCGGCCCCGGCGTGGTCGGCTTTTCCTTCCACCCCGCCGTTGATGACCTATAAGCGGCGTACAAAGCACCCGGCAGCCGGCACCGCTACACGTCGGCGATCTTGTGCTTGATGGCGTACAGTGCCGCCTGCGTCCGGTCGCTGACCCCGATTTTCTGAAAAATGTTGGTAAGGTGATTTTTCACCGTCTTCTCGCTGATAAAGAGGGCTTGGGCAATCTGCCGGTTGCTCTTGCCCTTCGCCACCAGGCGGAGCACCTCCACCTCCCGCTGGGTAAGCTGTTGGACCGGCGCTTCGGTTTTTGCGGCCAGCCGTCCGAATTCCCGCATCACCTTGGTCATCAGCGACGGCGGGATAAACGACTCCCCGGCGTAAACCCGCAGGACGGTGTCCACGATCAGTTCCGGGTTGATGTCCTTCAACAGGTATCCAGACACGCCGGCCCGGATCATCTCGAACAGGTACTCCTCCTGCTCGTGGATGGTCAGCGCGATGACCTCGATGCCCGGGTAGTTCCGCTTGATATGATAGCAGGTTTCGATGCCGTTCATACCCGGAAGGTTGATGTCCAGCAACACTACGTCTACCGGCTGCGCAGCGAGTAACTCCAGGGCCTCCTCCCCGGTGGTGGCCTCGCCGACCACGTTGATTCGCTTTTCCAGCAACAGTACCTTGCCCAGTCCCTCCCGGATTAGGGCGTGGTCATCGACGATCAGCACCCGGACTCTTTCTTCGTTCACTTCTCCTTCCTCCTCTGCCCTACGAGCGGGATGGAAACCAGCACCGCCGTGCCGGCGCCCGGCGCCGAGTGGATATGCACGTCGCCCTTTAGGAACCGCACCCGCTCCCGGATACCGGTCAAACCGTACCCCTCTTGCTCTCTATTGTTTAAAACGGTTTCCACGTCAAACCCTTGTCCGCCGTCCTTAACAGTCGCGAATCAACCACCTGGATAGTCCGGTTGAAGATCCCGTCCAGAACCTTAATGTCCAGTTTCACCACGGTTAGCCTCCGTAAGGCCGGCGCAATAACTGCTTGTCACGGGTGTGGTTTTCGATCAGGGCCCGGTAAATGCCTTCCAGCCGTTTCCCCAGTATCTTGGCCGACAATTCCCGGGAGCGCTCCCGGGCGGCGTCGACCATGCGCCGGTGCCGTTCCGGATCGGCCAGCAACTCCACAATGCGGTCCGCAAACGCTTCTTCCTCGAGTGGTGTGAGGTAACCGTCCTCCCCATGGGCGATCATCTCCCGCACCCCGAAGGCGTTCACCGCTACCGCCGGCACCCCGGCGGCCTTGGCCTCGCCGATCACCAGCCCCTGGGTTTCGGTCACCGAAGGAAACACGAATAAATAAGCACCGGCGTAGCAATGCACCACATCCTGGCTGGAAAGCGGCCCGGTAAACAACACCCGCTCCTCAAGCCCGAGCGACGCGGTCACACGCCGCAGGTGCTTGGTTTCCGGACCGCCGCCCACCAGCACCAGCCGCGTGGGTATCTCCGGCGCCGCCTCCAGCACCCGCCGGTAGGCGCGCAGCAGGAAGTCCACGTTCTTCTCTTGGCCCAGCCGGCCCACAAAAAGGAGTACTTTTTCCTCCGCCCGAAGGCCAAACTTTTCCCGCAGCCAGTGGGGATTGCCCTTCTGGAAACGTTCTACCTCGATCCCGGTAGGCAGCTTCGTGATCGGCACCGCTACCCCGAGTTCGCGGATGTACTCTCCGATCACCCAGGTGGGTACCAGGACCATGTCACACCGGTTGCAAAACCGCACGCAAAGCATCCGGGTTACTTTCCGCGTGAGGCTCCGGGCCACGGGCAAATAGTGCACGTAATGGTCGTACAACGTGTGGTAGGTAAAAACCAGCGGCAAACCAAGGTCCCGGGCGCAATGGGCACCCAGGCGACCGAGCATAAACGGAGAGTGGGCGTGAATGAGATCCACCCGGAGTCTTTTCAGCGTATTTTTCAGGCGCAAAGAAATAGGTATGGCAATGTTGTACTCCGGGTTAGTGGGCGAAGGCAGAGAAAAAAACCGGTAGACGGCTTCTTCCCGGTGGTGCGACGAGCCGTAGCGCGGCGCGAAAATATACACCTGGTGCCCCAGCGCGTGCAGTTCTTCGCGGAAAGTCTCAATAGACCGTACCACACCGCTGGTGTAGGGGCGATAACTATCTGTAAATACGGCGATTCTCATTTACGCCGACCCTCCCTCTGCCGTTGGCTAGTTGTTGGCTCTTTCGTACCCTCAAACCGGTTAGATTCCCGGGCCGGTGTAGGTGAACATCTGCACCGCGGCAAGCAGGAACCACAGGCCCAGCACGGGCACCAACACCCGAGGGAGCTTTGTGTCCAAAACCTTGGCCCCGCCGATCGACACCAGGACCAACCCCCAAATGGTAAACGGCCGGAAAGCGTTCAGCAGCGGAAACAGGTTGTTGTATTCGCTTCCGGGAATCAGGTAAGCCAACGAGAAGCTTACGCTCAGGAAATCCGGACGCGCGGGATCAAGGAGAAACCGCAGGCCCGACTCCACGTATAAACCCAGCATATGCGGCACCATGCCAAAAATTACCACATTAAAGAGCAAACCGAAGGTCAGTACCCGACCGCTGCCGCTCCCCAAGAGCCGCAACAAGAGCGCCATCATCAGCCAGGTGATGGCCGGACCGATCAGCGCCTCGGCCGCGGACATCACCGGTACCTGGTCCGCAAACAGGCCCAGGTCCTCCGGCGGCACGTTGGCCGGCGGCGCGTGCTCCACCAGCCAGAGCGCGTGCGCGTGGATCCGGTCCCATAGCATCATGACCAACAGCAGGTTCGTCCCGAGCAGGATGGCGACCGCCCCCAGGGCCCGCGGCGCCCGGATCACCTCCTCCAAGGTGGCGACGGGGTTTACCACCATACCCACAATGCGTGCCCCCGGCCCCATCCGCGGGGACTCCGGCGCGGGCCGCTCCGGGGCGCTCTTTGGTTCATTCTTCCTCTTCTTGTTTTTATTCTTATCCTTATCCTTCCCGTTCGGGTTGCCCCCGCCCCGTCGCGGCTTGCCCATCTTATCGCCTCCGTCCGCTTAAATTAAGGTTAGGCTCCCGCTCCGGCCGCGCAGGGCGCACACAACACCCGGCCGTCCCGCGTCTGGGCCGCACCGGCGAAAACCCCTTCACCGCAGGCGTTACAGGCCACCATCGTCTGTACCCGCTGCGGCGGCGGCAGTTGCACAGTGACCGGCCGGACCACAAACAGTTCTTGCTCCGGCATCTCCAACAGCCGGTCGGCGATCTCCTCGCGCTTGCGCGCCAGCGCCTTTTGCGCGGTCTCGCCGCCGCCCGCCAGCACTTTCTCTTGCAGGGCCACAAGCTCGCCCTGCCCGTAATCCAACAGCTTTAGGGATACACGCACCGCTTTTCCGTTGTCCCGCCGGGCGAAAGTGAACACCTGTTTGCCGTAATCGGCCACCACCAGGTTGGCCTTACCCAGGGTACACCCGGTCACCGCCTGGATGGCGTCCACCGCGCAGGCGCGGTTCTCCACCCAGCACACCAGTCCGGCGCCCTCGGCCGCCGTCAGTTCAACGCCCAGTTCCCGGAGGCCGATTTCGGCGGCCCGAAAACCCAACACCAGCCCTGGACAAACGTGGCCGTGAAACGCCAGAGCTTTTTCCCAGGGACTCTGCACGCACATTTACATCTCTCCCCGTTTAAGATTCCCTTAACTAAAATACTTTCGGCTTTTGTTAACCAATATCCTGCCCCGATATCAGGGCAATCGTCAAGCGTTGAAGACAAGGTGCCGTACCGTTTCGCGAAAAAAGCGCCCCAAAAAACAAAAGGGCCTTAAGGCCCTGCTCGTCTCCGTGGTAATCTAGGGTATCTCTTCTTCGCTGAAGGGGACATCCTCCCGCCCGTAGGTAATCTTCCGGTCTGCCGGTACCGCGTGGCCTTCAAGAATGTAAATGGCGCACGACGGACACTTTTCGGCGCAGCGGGCGCAGTAGATGCAAGCAAAAGGGTTATAGTGGATGGTAACGTTCGGATCGTCCTTGTGACCGTACTTGGTAATCGCCCGGGACGGGCAGATCTTTTCACAAATCCCACAGAAAACACACTTCGCCAGGTCGATCTGCAGCCGACCGCGACTCCCCGCCCAGTACTGGTGGCTTTCAAACGGGTACTTTCGAGTAGCCGGTGTACCAAAAAGGTTTCGCAGGATATTGGGCATCATCCAGGGCATTCTTGCCCCCCTCCCGGAAGATTGATGTTAGCCGTTTGGTTATCGTTCCAAGCAAGCGATACAAGGGTCGATCGAGAGCACAATCACCGGCACATCGGCGATTTCGCACCCCGGCAGCATCGCCAGCAACGCCGGGATGTTGGCAAAGGTTGGCGTCCGGATCTTCAGCCGCTCCAACCGCGGGGTGCCGTTTCCCCGGGCGTATTCGAACAATTCGCCGCGGGGCTGTTCGGTCCGCATGATCGCCTCGCCTTTCGGCGGTACTCCCTTTATTTTGGCGGCCAGCGGGCCTTCCGGCAGGGCATCGAGCGCCCGAAGCACCAACTCGTAAGACTGTACCAACTCCCGGGCGCGTACCATCGTCCGCGCGTAGCTGTCGCCGTCGTTCTCCACCACCGGTTCGAAACCCAGTTCGCCGTACGCAGCGTAGCCCAGGGAACGGCAGTCCCAGGCCCAGCCGCTGGCCCGGAGGGTTGGGCCCACCGCGCCCAGCTTCCACGCCTGGTCTTTAGGCAAAACGCCCTTTCCTACGGTGCGGGCTTTAATGGTGTAGTCTTTCTGGAACACCGGCAGCACGGCATCGATCTGGGCCTTGACCCCGGCCAGCATCTCCCGCAACTGGCGCGCCTGGTCGGCGTTGATGTCCCGCCGTACGCCGCCGATCACGCAGGAGGACTGGACCACCCGCTGGCCGGTGGTCATCTCCAGCGCGTCGAGCACCGTTTCCCGTGCCCGCCAGCACTGCATGAACAGGCTCTCAAAGCCGAAGGAATCGGCCAGCAGCCCCAGCCACAGGAGGTGGCTGTGCATCCGGGACAGTTCGCTCCACACCACCCGCAGGTAGCGCGCCCGCGGCGGCACTTCCACCTGCATAAGCTCCTCCATCAACTGGCAGTAGCTGAGGGCGTGGATAAAGCTACAAATCCCGCAGATCCGCTCGCACAGGAACACATTATTCACGTAAGGATTGCGCTCCGCGGCCTTTTCGATACCCCGGTGCATATAACCAATCACCGGCAGCACCTCAACGACCTTCTCGTCCTCACAGGTGAGGCTGAGTTGAATCGCTTCCGGGAGCACCGGATGCTGCGGGCCGAACGGAAAAGTGATCTTGGACATGCCGTTCTCTATCCCTCCGTAGCGGTTTGAGAGTTGTTTTTACACATCGGTTGCCGGGGGCTGTTCTCCGCCAGCAACATCCGGCCCTGAAAATCGATGGCGATGTCGGTGATCTTAATACCAAAGAACTCCTTCATTTCGTTTTCGATCAAGGCCGCCGGCAGGTGAAGCCTGGAAATACTCGGCAGTTCCTCGTCCTTCCCGACCTTCACCCGCAGGGGCACCAGGTCCAGACCCCGGTGGAAATAGTACAGCACCTCGAAATGGTCGCCCTGGTCCAGGCAGACCGCGGTGGCCAGCCGGCAATTCTCGTCCAGCAGCCGCTGCACCGTAAGACCCAGATCACCCTTACCGACCACAATCTCTTCCATAAATCAATGTCACTCCTACCGTCTATTTGATCTTAGCGAGCTTATCCAGCGCCATAACTATGCCGTCTATGATCGCCTCCGGACGGGCGGCGCACCCCGGGACGTACACGTCCACCGGGATGACCTTGTCGATCCCGCCGAGAACATTATAGCAGTTATAGAAGATCCCGCCGGTACAGGCGCAGGCACCCACCGCCACGACTACTCTAGGCTCCGGCATCTGATGATAAAGGTTTAACAGCACCCGCTCGTTGCGTTTATTTACCGGCCCGGTGACCACCAACAGATCGGCGTGCTTGGGGTTGCCGATGTTGAGGATCCCAAACCGCTCGACGTCGTAAAGCGGCGTCAGGCAGGCCAGCAGTTCAATGTCGCAGCCGTTGCAACTGCCGCAGCAGTAATGCACGATCCAGGGCGACTTAATGCGCGACTTGGTGATTAACCCCATCATCTTAACTCCCCCTCCCTACAGCCTCAGCACGTTGCCGAACAACAGCTCGATCATGAGGATGTTCACCAGAATGAAACCGACCCCGGCCGCCCAGCTGATGGACAGCATCCAGCCCCACTGCAGCCGCGCCTCCACATTGTCCACGATCAATTCCAGGAAATACACGGCCAGGGCCAGCAGTACGCCGATCCACAACGGCTGAGCCCAGAAGAGGGCCACAAAAGCCAAAATGAGCACCAGTTCGTACCAGTGGGTCAATTCGATCAAGGCCAGGTGCCGCCCGGAGTACTCGGTGTAAACCCCCCGGACCAACTCCTGGTGGGCGTGCTCCGAAGCCGAGATGTCAAACGGCGACTTGCGGAGCTTGATCGTCAGCGCAATCAGTACGGCTACGAACACCAGCGGGAGCGTAAGCAGAAGCGGCTCACCGTGTTCAAAAATCCCCGAAACCTTGAAGGTTCCGGTCTGCAGGAAGATGGCGACCGCGGCCAACAGCAAAATCGGTTCGTACGAAAGCATCTGCATGATCTCCCGGTGTCCCCCGATCTGGGAATAGGGGGACCGGACGCTGAAGGCGCCGAAAACCAGGCAGGCACCGGCAAACGCCAAGATGAAGAAGATGATCAGCAGGTCTTGCCGCGCAAACAGCATAAACACCGCCAGCATGGTCAGGAGCAGGTAGCCCCAGATCCACACCAGGGCGCCCTTGGTGGTCACCGCCCGGGTTTTGCCGACCAGCTTGAAAAAGTCGTAGAACTGCTGCCAGACCGGCGGCCCGATGCGGCCTTGCATCCGTGCCGTGAGCTTGCGATCGACGCCGCGCAGGAATCCGCCCACGAGCGGCGCCAGTACCAGAGCGGCCAAGCCGATCAACCAGTCAAACCCGCTCACACGATCACCCCCGCGATCAAAGCTGCGAGCAGCACAATCCCGGCCCCGTTGACCCAGGCGTTAAGACTCTTCTCACCGAAGGCTTCGGTCCAGTAAATGCCGCCGGTCTGGGCCGGCACCGGCTGATCGGCAATGGACCGGAAGGTCGGGCCGGCGGCTGGCTGGTTTTCCCCGCACAGGTATACAGGCCGCACTTCTTCCGGACGAATTTTCACCAACAGGGCCGGCAACACCAGCGCCAGGGCGATAACGACGAACAGGGCCCAGGGCGAAAAGAACCCGTAGGGCGTCGCCAGATGCCAACCCGTCGTATCCAGGGCCGGGCTGTAACCCATGGCCACCACGGTGGGGTTGATCAGTCCAGACACCAGCGGTGCCGCCAGGGCGCTTAAAACCACCGCGCCGGCCAGCAGCGAGAATACCACCAGGTAAGAGCCGGAAAGGCGGGGTTCAGGCCGCGACTCGGCCGACGTGCCCTCCGCGGGCGAAACAACGCTGATCAGCCGCCCGATCCAGCGCACCCAGAACACCACGCCGGCGGCGCTGCCCACGGCCAGGAAGACCACTACCAGCGGATACAGATCGGAGAACGGAGTGGCCGCCGCCTGAAGGCCGGCCCACTTGGTAAACAAGACCCCGAAGGGCACGAACAGGATCACGATCATGCCCAGGATGGCCAGGCCCGAAACCAATGGCAGACGGGTGGTGAGGCCTTCCATATCCTCGATGTCCCGGCTGTGAATGTCCTGTTCCACGATGCCCACCACCAGGAACAACAGGCCCTTGGTCACCGCGTGGAAGATGATCAGGGCCACCGCAGCCGCAATGGCCAGCCCGGTGTTGATCCCGGCCAGGCAGATCACCAGGCCCAGGCTGGAAATGGTGGAGTAGGCCAGCACCCGCTTGGAAATCCGCTGGCTGATGGCCAGGAGCGAAGTCACCATAAACACGAAGGCGCCGAACACCGCCAACACCGCCGTCAGGTAGGTGCCCTCGTAGGCGGGGGCGAGGCGCAGCACCAGGTACACGCCGGCCTTGACCATCGTGCTGGAGTGTAGGAGGGCCGAGACCGGGGTAGGCGCCACCATCGCGCCCAAGAGCCAGCGCTGGAAAGGTACCTGCGCGGCCTTGGTGAAGCCGGCCAGGCAGAACAGGGCCAGCGGCAGCAGCAACACGGAGCCGACGGCGCCCAAACCGGTAATATCCAGAAGGGATAGCGTTCCGGAAGCTTGGTAAGTGAGGGCCATACCCGTCAGCAGGGCCACCCCGCCGAACAGGTTCATCCACAGTGCCCGCAGCGCCGATTGTTCGGCTTCCTCCGTCAAATCGTGCCGGATCAGGTGATAACAGCAAAGCGTGGTAAGCTCCCAGAAGAAAAACAGCCACAACAGACTGTTGGCAAACACCACCCCGTTCATCGCGCCCAGGAAGCCTACCAGAAAGAAGAAGAAAATGTGCTGCCTGGTGGCGCTCAGCTTGAGGTGCCGTTCGTGGTTCTGCATATAGTTAAGACCGTAAATCACAATCAGGGCGCCGACCACCGAAATGACCAGGCACATCACCACGGCCAGCAGGTCGATGTACAGCGCCGGCTGAACCTTAAACCCGGACGGCAACCAGACAAACTTCAAGAGTGTAAACAAGACCAGTTGTAAAGCGCCCAGTCCCAGAACCAGGACGTGCTTGCGCACCACGCCGACGTACACGAAGTAGGCGAGCAGGACCAGTTCCAAGACCAGGATGATGGTGTCCCAAGAAGCAGCAGGGGTGAGGGTAAGCGGACCGTGCGCCGCAACCTGAAACGTCAGCAACAGCGAAGCAGCGATCAGCACCGCGCAAGGGAGAATGATCAGGGGTCGCCGCAGTTGTTCGTTCTTAACCGCCAGGCCCGCCAGGGCCGTCGCCACCGGAAGCAGGATCAGGATGGCGATCAGGGCTTCTCCAGCCATTATCTCTCTCTACCTCCCATTACTCCCATAAAAATCGGGTTGAACCAGACCGCTTTGGGGGGGTGCTAGAGTCCCAAGACGACCGCCTCCTCCCGTCCTCATTATCTAGTTCGTGAATAATTTTTCAAAATAATCAGCAAGTTAATTCGAAAAAATAAAAGGCGAAGCCCAGCAGAAAACTTAATGCCAATATTTTATCTTTTTAATGCCAACATTTTATCTTTTCGCTCCTGCCAAGTCAAGCTTTCTTACAGCCGAAATCGAGCAGATTTATTTCACCTTGACCAGGCGGTATGCCCGGCGGCCCAAGCCCACTTTCTCTCCGTACTCTAACTGGCGGTTCCAGTCCACGTTGGGGAACAGCGCCCGAAATTTGTCGGGACTGTCTTCATGGCCAGCCAACCGGGAGGCGCTGAGGCCACGCTCCCTGTTCACCAGGTCCACACAGGCCTGATCCAGGGCTATCGGGTCCAGAGAGGCCAGGACACCGATATCCCTTACGATCGGGGCATCGCTCCAACTGCAGCAGTCGCAGTCTGGAGTAACGTTGTTCAGGAAGGTGATGAAGGCGGCCTTGCCCGCCTTATCCTTTAAAACGCCGTACGCGTACTCGACAATCTTTTCCTGGATCACGTCCGGCTCGGTCTTCCAATTGATGGCGATGGCCCCGTGGGTGCAGGTCACCGTACACTCCCCGCAGCCCAGGCATTTTTCTTGATCAATCACCACCCGGCAGGTCGGGCTGCTCCCAGGTCAGGGTGATGGCCTCCGCCGGACACCAGCACCGGCACCGGGCGCAACCCTGGCATTTCTCCCGGATCCACCGCGGGCCGCCCGTCCGAGTGCATCATCTGTTTGCCGCTGCGGGAGCCCAACCCCATACCAACATTCTTCAGCACGCCGCCGAAACCGGTGGCCACGTGCCCCTGAAATGGGATACCACCAGCAGAGCATCGGCGTGGCAAGCGGCGCTCGCAATCTTCACCGTCCGAAAGTGCTTCAGGTTTACGGCCACCTCCACGTAGTCCTTGCCGGTAAGGCCGTCGGCAATCACCACGGGGGCCCCGGTCACCGCAAAGTCAAAACCGTGCAGCACCGCCGTTTCCAGGTGATCGACCGCGTTGGACCGCCCCCCCACGTACAGCGTGTTGGCGTCGTTGAGAAACGGCTTGCCCCCGACTTGCGCACCAGGTCCACCAGCCGCCGCACGTACTGGGGCCGCAAAAAGGCGGTGTTGCCCCGCTCGCCGAAGTGTACCTTGAGCGCCACCAGGTCGCCCTTGGCCACAATGCCGCCCAGACCCGCCCGCCGGTACAACTTGGTCAGTTTATCCAGCAGGTTTTGCTTTTCATTGGCACGCATATCGGCGAAGTAAACGGGTGCCGCCACACATTTACCCCCTCATATACTTTAATTATTCTGCGTCCACCCGCCAAAAACCTTGTACCCTTGACAAGAATTTCGGTGGGGTCTTAACTTGCCGGCAGCCCACGGAAATAGGGACTGGCTCATTTTTTGAGAAGAAAATAACCTCGCGGTTTGGGAACAACTACCATCTCAAAAAATGTGCCTGTCCCCATTTCTGGCTCGTCTGTGGATAAAACAGGGCGGACCCGGAGGGGTCCGCCGCACCTGAGGGGGTTAAGCCAACTTGGTAAACCGATTAGCGGGCGTAGGCAAAACGAAAGGCGCCGAGGTCCCGGGCGACCGGCAAGGTGTGCAAAAAGCGGTTGGTCACCCAGGGCTCGAAGAAGAAAAGCGCGCCCCAGGACGGATCCTCCCCCGCCAGCGCCGCCTGGGCGGCCCGTATCGATTCCAGGCTGGCCGGCCGGTTGATCCATCCGTTCAGTACCGGCTCGAACTGGTAACGGCCGTTTACGACCTCGTAAACTACGCCGGCGATGCTGTTGGGGAAAAGCGGCGAGCGGACCCGATTGAGCACCACGGCCCCCACGGCCACCTTGACCAGGAACGGCTGGCAGTCGGCCTCGGCGGTGATGAGCCGGGCCAGGAGATCAAGATCCCGGCTGGAAACCGCCCAGCGGCTGGGTGCCGCGCCCGAGAGTCCCGCCGGAATGGTCAGCACCTGCCCGGGGCGAACCTCGGTCTGGGTAAGGCCGTTCGCCCGCATCAGATCCCGATAGGATATTCCGTAACGCTGGGCAATCTTAAACAAGCTGTCGCCCGCACGGACCACATAAGTCTGACCCGAACCCGGGATAATCAACACCTGTCCGGGGCGAATCTCGGTCCGCGTAAGGCCGTTGACCCGCATCAGGTGCTGGTAAGAGATCCCGTAACGCGTGGCGATCTTGAAGAGGCTGTCGCCGGCCCGGACCGTGTAGGTGCCGGCTCCCGGGATGGTCAGTCTCTGGCCCGGCAGGATCAAGGTCCGGTTGCCCAGGCCGTTGGCCGCCTGCAAGACCTGCGGGGTCGTGCCAAAATGCTGTGCAATTTTAAACAGGGAATCGCCTGGTTGTACCGTGTAGGTAGCCGCGAAAGCGGCACTGGCGGAAAAGAGAAGCAGAATACAAGCGCCGACAGCGGTCTGGAAAACGCGAAAAACCATGGTTACCTCCACAAACCAGCCACCGCGGGGTTAACACGGCGGGGCGCAGGGCGGCACGTCCTTTTTCCATCACCTCCCGATGTTTACGGCCGAAATCCATATTTCCCCTGTATCCCCTATTTACCCAGCGATTCGGCTGTTTTTCGCCATTATACCTTAGCTTCTTCCGTTTTCCAGCCCGTAAATGTTGGCAAAGCCTAGGGTCCGTTGCCTGTCCTTCCTTTTAACACCAGGGCCAAGAGCCCGTCGACTGCCTGGGCGGCGTTGGCCGACAACCGCGCGATGTCTTCCGGACCGGCGCGGTCTACGTGCAGTCCGGCCACCACCACCACCGCCTGATTCAGCTCCCGGGCCAGACGCGCCGCGGCCGGCCGGGCCACTTCGTCGTCCTTATGGCCGAGTACCGGCAACACGGCGACGTTGCAACTGATCCGCTCCGGGTTCTCCAGGCTCGGTCGCGGCAGCCCCAGCGCCACCGCTCCCACGTGCGGCCGCTCCCCGCCCAGGATTTCCACGATCACCCCGTCCGGCGTCACCGTAGCCGCCGCCCGGACCAGGAATCGACCCTTGCCGGCTTCTGCCTCCACCCGGCGCAAATCCATTCTGTTTCCAGCCCCCAACAATCGCAAATCATAAATATTATAGAAGGCACATGGGTATGTTAATCGGTGTCCGTAATATGGAAACACTTCACCACTCAAGGAGGGGATCAGACCAATGACCATCGGTCAAAAAATGCACCAGTGCCTGGCCAGCCTCCAGAGCGCGGCCGGCGACCTAAAGAGTTTCGCCCTGGACACCCAGGACCAAAACGCCAAAAAGATGTTCTCGGACTACGCCAACCAGCTTGAGAACATCGCGCAGGGCCTGCGCGGGCGTGTTAACTACATCGAACGGGAGGAGCCCCAGTACAAGGTGCTCGACCCCCAGCAGCAACAATAGTCGCACGCAAACAGGGCGCCCCCACGGCGCCCTATGGTTTTACCAGTACGCGCAGATCACCCACCCGCCTGGTGAACCGCTTCCGGTCAAAGTACGTTAACAACGGCAGGACGTACCGGCGCGAAGAACCCAGGAGATCACGGGCCTCACCCACGGACAACTCGCCGTGCTCCCGGAGAAAATCCCGAATCCGGTTCCGGGCCTCCTCCACCGCTTCCGCGTGAAAGCACCACTCCTCGTCCACCCGCACCAGCTTCCCGTGACGAATCAGGTAGTGCAGGTATTCCTGCCCTTCGGCCTCTCCGAGCTCCAGTTTTGCGCACACCTGGGCCACCGTAGGCGGCTGCATGCCGCCTTCGCGGAAGGCCGTTTCCATTCTATCCAGCAGTTGGCGCGTCTTTTCCGGCAGTTCCTCCGTACTGAATTCCTTAAGCGCCACGTTCTGGGAATACAGCGTAATCAGCCCTTTGGCGGCCAGGGACTGCAGCAAAACCTGGAACTTGCCGGGGTTAAAAACCGCAAAGGACCGCGACCGCAGCTCCTCTTTCGGATAACCCTCCCGCAGCGGGTAGCGGCGGTGGTAGTCCTGAAGCGCGCCCAAAACGGTGCGCTTCCACTGCTCGAAATGCTCGGCGTGCGCCACCTGTACTCCGTCGGCCAGGCGCACCAACACACCCCGGCCTTCCAGCTCGTTCACCGCCGCCTGCACCCTGTCCGGATCGAGCCCGGTGGCCGCGGCAAGGTCTTCCGCGCTCTGGGGCGCTTCAATTCTCCGGCTAGCCTCTTCTACCAGTTCGTGCGGGGTGCCTTTCTCCAGGATGGCCAGCCTTTCGAGCACGGCGCTTTGAAACCGCTTGTGGCGCGGTGGGTTGGGGTCCACCACCCGTCCGCCGCCGATGGTGTGCATGGGCGAGTAGGAGCGGATGACAAACCGGTCACCCTTGCCGGCAATGGTTTCGGTCTCCAGGTACAACTGGGCGTAGCATTCCTGTCCCGGTTCAAGTTCATCCCGGTCCAACAACAGCACCCGGCTCATGATCTCGGCCGCCCCGAGGTGCAGGCGGATCCGCGTCCGGTTTTTCAGCGCCCGCGGCGCGCCCGACAGCAACAAAAGCCGCACATCCAGGCGGCGCGTTGGTGTAAACGCCCCCACGGTGGTGACCACGTCGCCGCGCCTGATGTCCGACACGTCCACCCCGGCCAGGTTCACCGCCACCCGTTGTCCGGCACCCGCCTGCTGTACCTTCTGCTTGTGGGTCTGCAGGGAGCGTACCCGGGCCGGACGCCGGTGGGGCATGATTTCGACGGCTTCCCCCACCCTCAAGGTGCCGGACGCCAGGGTGCCGGTGACAACCGTCCCGAACCCGACCACGGTAAACACCCGGTCCACGGGGAGGCGCGCCGCCCCCGCCGCCGTGCGTGCAGGTAGTTCGGCGGTGCAAGCAGTGATGGTTTCCAATAGTTCCGGCAGGCCGGCACCGGTCACCGCCGAAACCTTGCAGACCGGCGCCCCTTCCAGCACCGTGCCGGCCAGAAACTCACGCAGTTCTTCCTCCACCAACTCCAACCAGTCGGCCTCCACCAGGTCGATCTTGCTCAGCACCACGATCCCGCGTTCAATCCCCAAAAGCTGGATGATGTCCAGGTGCTCCCGGGTCTGGGGCATGACCCCTTCGTCGGCCGCGATCACCAGCAGCACCAGGTCGATACCGCCGATGCCGGCCAACATGTGCTTGACGAATTTTTCGTGTCCGGGAACGTCTATGACGCCGGCGCGACGGCCGTCGGGTAGGTCCAGGTGGGCGAAACCCAATTCAATGGAGATGCCCCGCTCCTTTTCCTCCCGGAGCCGGTCCGTATCGATCCCGGTGAGCGCCTTGATGAGAGCCGTCTTGCCGTGGTCGACGTGACCCGCCGTCCCGATGACCAGGTACCTCATCCGCCCACCCCCAGCGCCTGGCGCAGGGCCCGGGCCAGCGCTTCATAGTCGCCGGGAAAGATGGTCCGCGGGTCCAGGCAGAAGGTGTCGTCGTGCACCCGGCCGACCACCGCCGGGTCTTGCGCGCGGAGCCGGTCTACCAGATCTTGAACGGCCAGCCCCTCCGGCCGCACCGTAACCAGGAAGGTCGGCGGCGCGGCGGTGGGTAGCGCGCCCCCGCCCACCTGCGAAACGTCCGCCGTCACTCCGACTGCGGCCCGCCCGTCCAGGGCGCCGCGCAGCAGGTCGGCCAGCTGCTTGGCCGCGGCCTCCAGGGCGCCGGTGTCTGCGGTCAGCATCCGCAGGGTCGGAATCCGCTCCAGGGCCTTTTCGGGCTCCAGGTACTCGCGTAAGGTCGCCTCCAGCGCGGCCAGGGTCATCTTGTCCACCCGCACCGCCCGGGTAAGCGGATTCTTCTTCATTCGGTCCACCAGTTCGCGGCGCCCGATGATGATGCCGGCCTGCGGCCCGCCCAACAGTTTATCGCCGCTAAAAGTAACCACGTCCACCCCGGCGGCCAGCGTCTCCTGCACCGTCGGCTCGTACGGATAGCCGTACCGGGTGAGGTCCACCAAAAAGCCGCTCCCCAGATCGGACATCACCGGCAACCCGTATTCGGCCCCCAGAGCCACCAGTTCCGAAAGGCTGACCTCCTTGGTGAAGCCCACGATACGGTAATTCGACGCGTGGACGTGCAACAGCAGGGCCGTTTCGGGGCGAATCGCCTCCCGGTAATCGCGGAGGTGCGTCTTGTTGGTGGCCCCCACCTCTACCAGCCGGGCACCGCTCTGGGCCATCACCTCGGGGATCCGAAAAGACCCGCCGATCTCCACCAATTGCCCCCGCGAAACGACCACCTCCCGCCCTGCGGCCAAGGTGCCCAAAGCCAACAGCACGGCCGCAGCGTTGTTGTTTACCACCAGCGAAGCTTCCGCCCCGGTCAGTTGACGCAACAGGTCGTCCACCAGCGCGTAGCGGGAACCACGCCGCCCGGTGGCCAGGTCGAACTCCAGGTTGGTGTAACCGGCGGCCGCCATATCCACCGCCTGCCGCGCCCGCTCCGAAAGCACGGCCCGGCCCAGGTTCGTGTGCAGCACCACGCCGGTCGCGTTGATCACCCGCCGCAGCGCGGGCCGTGCCTTCTCGGTCACCGCCGTTACCGCCTCGGCGACGATCAAGGGCACCATTTCCTCCCGCGCAGCCGGCACCTTTTCCGGGTCCGCGGTGATTTTTTCCCGCCACCGCGCCATCACTTCCCGAACCGCGGCGACCACCAGCATCCGCGGGTGCGTCGAAAGCAGCGTCTCCATCGCCGGTTCCCGCAGTAACTGGTCCACCTGGGGCAGGTTGCGCAAACGTTCTCCCGGATCCGCAGACGTCAATCAAACCAACCTCCCGTCGAAAGCAAAATCCCTGCCTCCCAAGGTCTCACGCCCAGGTCAAACCAAACACGGCGTTGGTTATCCGGGCGTCCGCGTCCGCTTGGGCGGGCCGCCCTTCGTGCCGCACCAACAACAGCCACTCGCCCGGTGTGAGCCCGAAGTCGGCCTTGCCGTGCATATCGGTAACGGCCAAACGTGTCCGGGGTTTGCCCTGACAATGCGCCCAAACCTGCGCCCCGGGCAGGGGCCGGCCCCGGTGCTGGACCAGCACCGTCAACTCGTCCCGCTCTGGCTTAAAAGGTACAATCTCCAGTTCCTGGGCGAAAGAACCGGGCCAGGGCTCCGTCGCGTCCACAAACACCAGGCGTTTGGCAAAATAGCAAAGCTCCACGGTGCGCGCGACCTCCTCCCCCGGGTGGGCGGCGGCCCCAGGCAGCCACCGCCCGTCCCGGGTGACCGTGAAGAGACCCCGGTCGTACGTGGCGAGCAGGGTGTACACCCCGTGCGTGTCGGGGGTAAACGCGGCCGCCAGCGCTTGACCGGACGCGGCCGGGCGGAGTGCTTCCGGTTCGCGGGACGGCGCCGCCACCCACCAGCGGACCCGGGCGGCCTCCGCCTGGCCGTCGGGTTCCAGGTAGTGACCGTAGTATAGGTAACACCGCACCGCCTCGCCTTTGGCCGCGGCCGGCGCACACTGAATCCAGATGTTATGCGGAGCCATTTTCCAGACCTCCCATCGCCTACAGTTTACCCTTTGGCCCCGGGCTTGTACACCCTGAAAGGTATACCGGGGTACGAACCCGGCCTAGTATTCCCGCACGATTTCGTAAGTGGTCGTCCGCTGCGCCGGCCGGAAACCGGCGTCCCGGATCACCCGGACGATCTCGTCCAGCGGCACCCGGTACGAAGCCCCGGCGGCCCGCACCACGTTTTCCTCCAGCATGGTGCCGCCGAAGTCGTTGGCCCCGAAGGTCAGGGCGATCTGTCCCACCTTCGCCCCCTGGGTCACCCAGGAGGCCTGGATGTTGGGAAAGTTATCCAACATCAGCCGGGACACGGCCAGGATGCGCAGGTAGTCCACGCTGCCCGCGGCGCGCCCGCCCAGGGCGGTATTGGCCGGCTGGTAGGACCAGGGAATGAAGGCCGTGAAACCCCCGGTGCGGTCTTGTGTTTCCCGCAACCGGACCAGGTGACGGATTCTTTCGGCCGGCGTTTCCACCGTGCCGAACATCATGGTGGCCGTGGTCCGCATCCCGAGCTCATGGGCGGTGATCATCACGTCCCTCCATTCCCGCCACGAGATCTTACGCGGACTGATCAGGCGCCGCACCCGGTCCACCAGGATTTCCGCCCCGCCCCCGGGTAACGAGTCCAACCCGGCGTCCCGCAAGTCTATTAGCAGGTCGCGCACGCTCAGCCCCTCGCGCCGGGCCAGATGGACGATCTCCGGCGGGGACAGTGAATGCACCTGGATGGCGGGGTAACGGGCCTTGATCGCCCGAAACATACCGCGGAAGTAATCGAGGTCCAGTTCGGGGTGCAGCCCGCCCTGGATCAACACCTGGGTGCCTCCCAACGCCGCCAGTTCCCCGATTTTCTCCAAAACCTGGTCGTGGGTCAGCAGGTAGGCTTCGGGCGACCCCGGCTGGCGGTAAAAGGCGCAGAAACGGCAGGCCGAAACGCACACGTTGGTGTAGTTGATGTTGCGGTCGATCACAAAAGTGACCCGCCCTTCCGGATGCCACCGCCGTCGCACCCGATCCGCCGCCCGGCCCAAACTCAAAAGATCGGCCGACTCCAGCAGCGCCAGGCCCTCCGACTCGGAGAGCCGCCCGCCGGACGCCGCCTTGTCCAGCAGCACCCGCGTTTCAGCCAACCCCTTCCCCCCAGACGGCCAACCTCACCCGTTCTTCAATCAGGCCGGTTTTGTAGGCGTAGTCGTAAAAGGTCATGAGCCCCTGCCGGTAACCGGCGTCGAAATCGTGCCGGATCAGGGTGAAATACTCCTCGATAAAGTCCCGCGGCAGGCCGGTCCGCCGCCGCGCCAGCTCCAACACCGCCGCCTGCTGTTCCCGGCCGATTTCCCGCGCCCGGTAAAGCGCGGCCACGAGCGCGGCCACTTCTTCCGGATGAGCCGCGGCGTAATCGCGGCGGACCACCCACACGGCGAACACCATCGGCAGGCCGGTGAAAGTCTTCCACACCTCGCCCAGGTCCACCGCCGCCAGGCCGGTGCCGGCCCGCGTCAGGCGCCGGTGCGCAGCCAGGGCGTCGTCGCCGATCAACAGCGCGGCGTCGGCCCGCGCGAGCATCAGTTCCAGATCGGGCGGGGTTGTCTCCCAGGCTACGTCCACGTGGTAGTAGTGCTGGAAGAGGATCTTCAAAAGCACCACCGACGTGGCCGAGGTGTCCGGCAGGCAAACCTTGCGGCCGTCCAACTCGGTAACCGGGACCTTGCTGAACAAAAAGATACTCCCCACCCGGCCGTCGGCGCTGATGGACAGGTCGGGGACGATCAGGCAGTGCTGGGGATGCCGCGCGAACTCAATGCTGGAAAGCGGCGTCATCTCCAGACCGCCCCGCAGGAAAAGCTCGTTCAGCCGCGTGGGCGGACCCTTTACCAGTTCCACGGGCACGTCCGACAGGCCCTGCTCGAAAGCATAACAAATGGGCAGGCAGTTCAGGTAGTCCACCTGCCCCAACCGCATGGGCCTCACTGGCGAAAATCCTCCTTTAGCACGTTGTAAAGCGTATCCCGTTCCACCGGCACCCGGCCGGCGTCCCGGATCAGGCGCCGGAGTTCCTCGCAGGGCAGCGCCTTGCCGGCGTCGGCCCCGGCGGCGTGGGTGATCCGTTCCTCCACCACGGTGCCGTCAAAGTCGTTTACCCCGAAACTCAGGGAGATCTGGGCGAGCTTCGGCCCGATCATAATCCAGTACGCCTTGATGTGGTCGAAGTTGTCCAGCAAAAGTCGGGCCACCGCCAGTGTCTTCAGGTCGTCGTACCCGGTGGTTTGGTACCGTACGGTGGACTCCAGCCGCGTGTGCCGCCGGTGAAAGGCCAGCGGGATGAACGTTAAAAAACCCCCGGTCCGGTCCTGCAGTTCCCGGAGCCGCAACAGGTGATCCACCCGTTCTTCCAGGGTCTCCAGGTGCCCGTAGAGCATGGTGGCGTTGGTGCGCAGGCCAAGCCGGTGCGCCGCGGCGTGTACCGCCAACCAGCGTTCACCGCTGGTCTTCTTCGGGCAAATCAGTTCGCGCACCCGGGGGGCAAACACTTCGGCCCCCCCTCCGGGCAGGGCGTCCAACCCCGCCGCCCGCAGTTCGGTGAGCACCTCCTCCAGAGAGAGCCCGTGCCGTTCGGCCAGATAGTCCACCTCCACCGCCGTCAGTGCCTGGATGATCACCCCGGGCACGGCTTCGCGCAGTCGGGCGAGCATCTTCAGGTAGTAGTCCAGGTCCAACCGCGGGTGCAGCCCCCCGACGATATGCACTTCCGAAATGCCCTGCCGCCACGACTCCCGCGCGCGGGCGACGACTTCGTCCAGGGACATCAGGTATCCCGCCGGATCGCCGTCCTCCTTGCTAAAGGCGCAAAAGGCACAGCCGTTCACACAGATGTTGGTATGGTTAATGTGCCGGTTGACCACAAAATACACCCGGTCACCGTGCTTGCGCCGGCGTACGGCATCGGCCAGACGGCCCACGCCCAAAAGATCCGGAGAACGAAACAGGCGCACCCCGTCCGCGAAGTCGAGACGCTCCCCCGCCGCCACCTTGGCGGCGATTTCGTGGAGCCCGGGGTCTTCAAAGAAGTCCGCGTGAATCTCTTCCACATTAAAAGCCTCCATTTCCACCGGGGAAAAGGGGAGGGGCTACTTTTTTGATAAAGATACCCTTAAGCTCCGCGAAAACACGCCCATTTCAAAAAAGTTGCCTTACCCCTTTTTCCCTTGCCTCGAAAATGCAACAAGAGCGGTGTCCGGCCGTTCTTGCGAAGTTGCCTGTACTCCTTCCCCTTCTCTTACTTTTAGTTAACCAGTATATCAGCAAGCGTAAAAAACAGCATTCCCAGGCTCAGGGCCGCGTTGGCGTGGAAAAAGGCAACATTGATCCGCGCCGGGGTCAGCTCCTGCGAAATGATGATGTGCTCGTAAGCCAGGAGCACCACCGCCAGACCGACGCCCAGGTAGTAAAAGAGCCCGAGTCCGAGCATCAGCCCCGCGACCAGGAAGAACAACGGCGCCAACATATGAAACCCCAAGGCGATCGTCAGCGCCCGCGGGATGCCGAACCGGGCCGGGATGGAATAAAGCCCCCGCTGCCGGTCGAAATCGTAGTCCAGGCAGGCGTAAATGATGTCAAACCCGGCCACCCAGAACAGCACGCCCAAACCAAGCACAATCGGCACCGAGGAGAGGCTGTCGGAGATGGCGATCCAACCCGCCAGCGGCGTCCCGCCGAGCACCGCCCCCAGCCAAAGATGGCAGGTCCAGGTGAAGCGCTTGGTGTAGGAGTAAAACACCAGCCCCGCCACGGCCAGCGGGAAAAGCTTTACGCAAAGCGGAGTTAATTGGGTGGCCGCCAAAAACAAAAGTCCCAACGAAAGCACCACGTATACCCAAACCTCGGCCACCGACAAAAGCCCCCGCGGTAGAGCCCGGTCGGCCGTGCGGGGGTTTTCGGCATCCAAATGGCGGTCGATAATGCGGTTTAAAGACATGGCCGCCGTGCGCGCCCCGACCATGGCCAGGGTGATCCACAACAGCTCGTGACCGGAGGGAAACCGCTGCTCTACCAGGAGCGCGCCGATGTAGGCAAAAGGAAGCGCGAATACGGTGTGTTCGAAACGGATCATCTGGGCGACAACTACCACCCGTTGCAGCATACGCTCCGCTCCCCAATAAAACGCCAGTTTCTAGGCGGGCAGGGACCTGGTGCCCACGTGCACCGCGGCAATTCCGCCGGTCAACTCGTAGTACCGTACGTCGGCCAGACCGGCGCGCACGAAGAGGTCCCGGATCTCGGCCTGGTGCCGGAACGCCCGTACCGAACGGGCCAAGAAGTCGTACGGCCCCGGTCGGCCCACACCCAGCCGGCCCACCAGGGGCACCAGCCGGCTCAGGTAAACGGCGTAGATCTCTTTAAAAACCGGCACGCTGGGCT
The DNA here is from genome assembly GCA_002375985.1 of Firmicutes bacterium UBA3572. Classification (GTDB taxonomy): domain Bacteria; phylum Bacillota; class Desulfotomaculia; order Desulfotomaculales; family Desulforudaceae; genus Desulfopertinax. The sequence goes on from DFNH01000015.1 coordinate 35,728, forward strand.
TGGCCAACTCCAGGGTAACCACCCGCCCGCCGGGCTTCACCACCCGGATCAACTCCGCAATGGACCGCTCCGGGTCGGGCACCGCCCGCAACGCAAAACCCATGGTGACACAGTCAAAGCTTTGGTCCGAAAACGGCAGGGCGTCCGCGTTGCCCAATTCAAAGCGGATAATGTCCCGGAAGGGCGAACGCCGCACATTCTTCCGCGCCCGGTTCAGCATTTCGAGGCAAAAGTCCACGCCGACCACCCGGCCGGAGGACCCGGCCAGCCGGGCCAGTTCCAGGGTCAAAAGCCCCGTACCGCAGGCCACGTCCAGGCCGCGCCCGCCGGGCGCCAGCCCGCTGCACTCGGCCGCAAAGCGCCGCCAGTGATTGGCCTGTTTGAAACTCAACACATTGTTCAAAAGGTCGTAAGTGTCGACTATGGAGGCGTACATCGCCCGCAACCACTCCGTGCGGCGCCGCAGTTCCCCGTACCCCATGGTCTCTACCCCTGAACCTCGGCTACGGACTGTCCCAGCCGGTCCAGCAAGGACCCGATCACCGCGTCCAGTACGTCCCGCGCGGCACCGGCCGGAAGTTCGGAAAGCCGGGCCCTGGCCGCCTGGAGGTGCGTCCAGGCCTCGGACTCTACGCCCCGCGCCATCGACAACCCGTAGCCCATTCCCAGGTCTTGTCCCAGTTGGTAAAGCCGTTCTTGTTCCCTCGCACTGGTTCCGGCCACCTGGCCGGCCATCCGGCACGCCTCGGCCACCAGGGCCGCCGTCTCGTGGCGCACCGCGCTCCGGATCACCTCGGGCGTCGGCGGTGCGTCCAGGCGGGCCACCGCCCCCTCGGTAAAGCGGCGGACAATCTCGGCAAAGGGCCGCATAAACGCGGTGTTGCCGCTGTGCGCCCCCAGTACGAAAAACCGGCAGAAACAATAGTCCCCGATTAACACCGCCAGGCGGTTCCGGTCGTCCGGCTGCGCGCCGTCTTCGCCGACCTGCTGGTGCACCCGCATCCCGAGAAACACCAGCTGCACCATGGCCGCCAGGGAAATCAACCGCTCCGTGGCACCACCGTAAATGCGACCCACCAGCAAGACCACCGCGGGCCGGATGTGGGTGTCAAACGGCGGCAGGGGCACCAGACTGGCAACGTTGTGCCGGTAGGCCTCTAGGAACCGACCGGCAATCTCGGTGGCGCGCTGCACCGCCGCCAACTCGGACCGGATCGGACTGAACAGTTTATGACTCACAGTATCGGCTACTTTCACGGACAGGTCTCCCAACATGCATGATTCGGGCTTTTACGATCAGGTCCTCTAGTAAACTTGTGCAAAACGGTCCCCAAAAATGAGACCAATTTGATTATAAAATAAAATGGCCCTGCAATCCATTCCGTCCGAAATTGCAAGGCCGATTCAAACCTCTACATCCCTGTGCGGCTTGGTACTAATAAATATCCCCCCTAATGGTTTACCGCCTTTAACTCGGGCATATTATCCGGGAAAATACCGCGCACTGTTTCTTCTGCTTTAAGTTGCTTGGCCTTGAAGCGGCTGCTGAGGTAGTTACAGGCATCCCAGGGATTGACCCGGTCACCGCAGGTGAAGACATCTACCGCGGCGTAACCCAACTCAGGCCAGGTATGGATGGTCAGGTGCGATTCGGAAATGACCACGACGCCACTCACTCCCTGGGGGCTGAACTTGTGAAACACACACTCCCTGACTTCTGCTCCTGCTTCGAGCGCTGCGTTGATCATTATTTCTTCGATCTTCTGCCGGTCGTTCAGGATATCGAAGTCACACCCGTAAATTTCAGCCAGAATGTGCCGCCCCATCAGTTTCATTGGCATTATCTTCCCCCTTTAAAAAAGAAAATTTAGTTGAAATTACCCGAAACCGGTATCCTTTGGCTAATTTCAACCAACAACAATTCTAACACAAACGGGTGGTTTGTCAACAAAATTTTTACCGCATGCCGCCGGTTCCGCGCGCTTGCTCCGGCTAGCGCCTCACCGCCTTTAAGCGGCCTCGTCCAGAAAAACATACAATAGCGGCGGCGCGCCCAGCACCATCACCGTAGCCGCGGCCACCACCCCGGAATCGTTGAAGATCAAGGCGACCACGCTGGCCACCACGATGCCGACCAGCCCCTGAAAGAGGTAGGGGTACTGTTTCCGGAAAGCCTGCATCCGGCCGCTGGGCCGGTAAAAGAGCAGGATCAGACCGCCCAGGCTAGCCAGGAACACCCGGCTCCAGATGGTGTAGCGCAAAAGCCTTAGGTTCATGGATACCTTGCGTTCAATGATGTTATACGCCTCCTGGACCGCGGTGGCCAGGTTGCCTCCGAACACCAGGCGGGCCGCCCGCCCGATATGGGACTGCTGCTCCGCACCGCGCAGGAAATCAAAAGCGGTCAGCCCGGCCAGGAACAGCACCACGCCCCCGGCACCGGCCAACAGCACCCGCCGGGTGAACCGCACCCCCAAAAAGAGCAGAATGGTCACCAGAAAAGAAACCGCGGCCGTAATGGTGCCGCCCATATTCGCCCCCAGGCCGGGATGGGCCACGACCAACAAGGTCACCAGGAACCAAAGACCGACCAGCACTACCGCCGGCCGCCGGTACCGCTGGCCTACCAGGGTCAGCGACACCGCAGCGGTCATGATGGTCGCCCCGATCAGCACGCCCATAAACTCGTTGCCGATGCCGTAAAACCGCGCCCCGCCCAGCGGATCATAGCTGAGTAGCGAATACTTTTGCAGCGGCACGCCCAAAAACAAGTCCGTCACGAGGGCCAGGGCCGTGGTCCCACCCAGAAAAGCGAAGGCCAGGAATGGATTGCGGCGGCTTAAAAGCACAGCCACGACGCCGATGGCCAGGGTGAGGGCGGTGATCGTGACCCCGACGGCGAACGGGCCGGGTTGGGGCAGAAGCGGCAGGAGCAGGGCGGCCAGCGGGAAACCCATGGCCACAAGAAGCAGGTCCTGCAGGTAACGCCGCCGGAAAGGGCGTAAATCCCGGACCAGGATGAACAGCAAGGCGGCGATCACCAGGGCGATCTGCAGGGTCACGTACCCCTTGATGATCGGCACCCGCACGTTGTGGGTCAGCACCAGTTGCGTATTCAGGGCCTGCAGGGCGGGAAGGTCCGCGGAACCGGGCAGCACGGCCAGGGCCCGTCCGGTCATGGTCGGCGGCGGTGTCAGGCCGAAGAACTCGACCACGGTGGGGGCAAGATCCATATTGGTGACGATGCCCTCCCGCCGGGTCGAAGCCGAGGTAAGCGTCCCGCTGCCGGACGGCCCGATTAGAAGCACCGGGCTCAGCGTGCTCCCGGCCGAAATGTGCGCCGCCGGCGGCGTAGGGGAGACCACCAGCAAAAGATCCCGTTCCGGATCAAGCTCCCGCCGGATCCGGTCCACGAACTCCGCCGCCCGCGCCACGGACGCCGCCCTTAAACCCTCCAGCACGTCGGGCACCACCAGTTGCCGGGCCTCGTCCAGGCGGGACAGGTCACCCAGGTCGATCACCAGGAAATCGACGTCGCCGTACTCCCGGAAAGCTTCGTACAGGCGGTTGTAGTCGGTACGCAGCCGGCCGGGGAACTCTTGGTCGGCGGTCAGCGTGTCGTCGCCCACCAGGCCCCGGTCCACCAGCCCCCGGTTATCCATCACGATGGTCGCGGCCGCCCGCCGGGGCGTGCCGCCCCAATCGGCGTTCCCGAGGATACCGGTCACCAGACCGGCGTTCCGCAGGGTCGTACCCAGGGCGCCGACCTCTACCGGGTAGGGCAGCCCCTGACTGAGTTGCCAGATACGGGCGACCCCCAGGTGGACCACACTGCCCTCCGGGGCCGGCACCCCCGTCCGCCGCGCAAACTCCTCACCAGCCGGAATCCGGTGCACCTTCTCTCCGGCCTCAAAAGCAAGAAAACCGGCGCCGGTAGCCACGATGCGGCTGCCGGCCCCGATGGTGGCGTGGGTGTTCTCCACGTTCCGTATGCCGCCGGTATTGGTGTTCATCAGGCCCAGGGCGGCGTGCGCCACCGTGTCGGCGAACCCCTCGGCCGCCAGGTCGTCGAGTGCCAGGCGGTCGATGACGACCATCACCACCCGGCCCCGTTCCCCGGCCGCCGCCGGCTGCCCCGCACCCAGGGCCGACAAAAATAAGAGGGCCGCGACAAGCCCCAGCCCCAAAGTCCGCAACAACAACACCTCTACTCTCACGGTCACGGTCCGGGCGCCAAAATCATCCTAAATCATTCTAACGAGCCACACGTCAGAAAACAATACCTAACTCCGGGAATCCGCGGGCGCAAAGCGCCTCCCGGTACACAGCCAGCGTCTTTTCCACCATCCGGTCCACGGTGAACCGGCGCCGCACCCGCACCCGCGCCGCCGCGGCGTAAGCTTGGGCGCGGATCGGGTTCGCCAGGGCCTCGTCGATCGCCCGGGCCAGGGCGTCCGGATCGGCGGGCGGCACCAGCCATCCGGTCGCGCCGTCCCGTACCGCCTCAGACACCCCGCCGACCCGGGCGGCCACCACCGGACAGCCCGCGGCCATGGCCTCCAGCACCACCAACGGCAGCCCCTCGGTGACCGACGGCAGGACAAAGAGGTCAAACGCTCCCAACAGCCAGGCCACGTCCGCCCGGTGCCCCAGAAACACCGCCGTCACCCCCAGCGTCCCGGCCTCACTCGCCAACTCCCCGCGCCGCGGGCCGTCCCCGACCACTACCAGCACCGGCCGCGGTTCCCGCGCCTTTAGCCGGGCCAGCGCCCGCACCAGGTATTCTAAGCCCTTCTGGGGCGCCAGCCGTGCCACCGTACCCACCAGCGAACGGTCCGGGCCAAGCCCCAATTCCCGTCTTATTTCCGCCCGGGCCGCCTCCCGGCTCAAACCGTCCGGCGGCGCAGTCCCGTTGTGCACGGTGACCACCTGGTCCGGCCGCACCAGACCCTGCGCCAGGAGCTCGGCCCGCAGACCGTCCGCCACCGTAATCACCCGGTCGGTCAGGCGGAGCACCCCTCGCTGTGCCAGCGCCGCGGCGCGCCGGCGCAAGCCGGAGCCGAGGCAGAGCGACCCGTGCACGGTGACGATCACCGCCGGCACCCCGGCCAGCCGGCCCGCCGGGCCGGCCACCAACGCCCCCGCCCCTCCGTGGGCGTGCAGCACCGCCACCCGGTGCCGCCGCGCCAAGCGTGCCAGCCGCCCCACCGCCACCAACCAGCGCTCCGGACGGTATCCCGGTTCGATCCAAACCGGGCACACCGCCGGCCCGTCACCGTCCATGTCGGCCACCAGATCCGCCGGGCCGGCCACCAGCACCCGGTGTCCCCGGGCCACCGTACCCCGTACCAGGGCGCGCAGGTGGTTTTTCATGCCCCCGGCGGCCGGCCGGATCACGTGCATTACGTCAAAGCGCTCTGCCATTACCCCACGCCACTTTCGTTTTCCGCATTTTGGAACATGCTGCCCCGCCGGAAGACAAAGTAAAACTCCCCGTGCATTCAGGGGAGCTTTATGCGCGGTTCGGCCGCCCGGCTCAGTGTTCCTTGATGGCCTCGGTCGGGCAACTCTCCACCGCTTCCTGGGCGCATTCCTCCAGGTCTTCGGGCACGTCCTCGCTGGTCGCCTCCGCCTTGTCGTCCTCGCCCCACACAAAAATCTCCGGACAGGTCTCAATACAGACCCCACAGCTGATGCAAAGTTCCGGATCAACCTCTACCTGCACACAAGCCACCTCCGTTTCCTTGGTCGCAATGTCACCGGTAGTCTAGCCTTCGAAATCCAAAACTATGCAAGTTAAAAGGCGCTCCGCGGGAGACGGTTGCCTGTGCCGTGCGTTCCGGATACAATAAACGGTATACCCCATCCCCGAATAAAAAAGGAGCGTCTTTTTATGGACCTAAAAACCATCCGGGCCCAGGCCCGCGAGAAGCTCGCCGGCTACTGCCGGGTGTGCCCGGTGTGTGACGGCCGCGCCTGTGCCGGGGAAGTGCCGGGCATGGGCGGCACCGGTTCGGGCGCCTCCTTCCGGGCCAATCTCGAGGCGCTCGCCCGCTACCGTCTCCAGCTGCGCACCCTGCACGCCGCCAAAAACCCGGACACCTCCTGCCGCCTTTTTGGCTTGGACCTGAAGACCCCGGTGCTGGCCGCGCCAATCACCGGGACACCCTATAACATGGGCGGCGCCCTTACCGAGCGGGAGTTCATCGGGATGGTCATCTCCGGCAGCCGGGCCGCCGGCAGCCTGGGGTTTTCCGGCGACGGCGCCGACCCGACCATGTACGACGCCGGTGTGGAGGCCATCGCCGCCGCGGACGGCCGGGGCGTGCCGATCATTAAACCCCGGGAGCAGCAGGTGGTGATCGACCGCCTCCGCCGGGCCGAAGCCGCCGGGGCGGTGGCGGTGGGCATGGACATCGACGGAGCCGGCCTGGTGACCATGGCCTTAAAGGGCCAGCCGGTGGGCCCCAAAACCCCCGACGAACTGCGGCAGATCACCGCGGCCACCAGACTGCCCTTCATTGTCAAGGGGATCATGACCCCGGACGAGGCCCAACTGGCCGCCGATGCCGGGGCCAAAGCCATCGTCGTCTCCAACCACGGCGGGCGCATCCTGGACCACACCCCCGGCGCGGCCGACGTGCTGCCGGACATCGTAGAAGCGGTGAAAGGCCGGGTGACCATCCTCGCCGACGGCGGCGTGCGGTCCGGAACCGACGTGCTGAAGCTTTTGGCCCTGGGCGCGGACGCGGTGCTGGTGGGCCGGCCGCTGGTGGTAGGCGCCTTCGGCGGCGGCACCGCGGGCGTGCAGTTCATCATTGAGCAACTGACCGCCGAACTCCGCCAGGCCATGATTCTAACCGGCTGCGCCACCCTGGACGACATCACCCGGAGGGTGCTCTACCGCATCGGCTAGCGGGGCGGAAACGGGGACGGGCTGCTTTTTTTTACGAGAAACATACCTTCTCCCAAACACCAAAACATCCGGGGACCAAAAGCTCCGGTTCAAACCACGGTGTCTGCGGAAAAAAGCTGCCTGTACCTCTTTCCGCCCCTGTCCCTTTCATGCACGGCGGCAGCGGAAATGGGGACAGGCACCCGAGCCAGTCCCCATTTCCGCCTGCCTCTCCGTTTCCCACCGGTTACACCCGTAACCGCAGCCCGGCCCTTTGCGCAAAGGAAACAAGAACAAGCAGCGCCACGGCGCAAGTTACGGCCAAGAGCCCGGCCAGCGGCCAGGCAAAATACCCCCAGCCCACGGTGAGCAGCACCGGCCCGTAGACCAGCAGCTGCAGTATCCAGGCCGTCAGCGGGTACTCCCCCGCCCGCCGGAACAATACCCCCCACCGCGGGCGCCCGAACTCGAAAGCCAGGAAGGCCAGGGCGGCCACCCCCGCCCCGAACATGGTGTAGGCGGCACTGACCATGACCCGGTCCAACGGGGTCAGCGTGTAGTGCAGCCACAGCCCGCCGGCCGTCAATATCAGACCCAGGCCCAAGCCGCGGCGCAAAAAGCGCTCCCGCGTTCCGCGGCACAGCAATTCGCCGCAGATCGTCCCGGCGGTGACGATCACGGCCCAGGACAGCACGGCCACCGGGCCCCCTTCCACCAACACCAGCACCGCCCGGGCCACCGCCGGTATTTCCAGCAGAAACAGCTGATAGACCAACGCTAAAGCTACGGCCAAGCCCAGCCGGAATTCAAGGCGCACGTAACACAACAGGAAGGCCAATCCGTAAGCCAGCGCCCAGGTCTCCAGGATCCCCCAGGTGCCCAAAGCCGTTTCCAGAACGCCGGCATCCGCCGTAAACCGGAAGTAGAAATCGGGAAGGTAGCCGATCAGGAAAATCAGCAGCACCCGGCGGCCCACCCGTCCCCAGACCGGCGTCCCGCAGGCGCGGGCGTTGGCCAACGAAAGCGGCAGGCAGAGCCCGATCGCGAAACCGAAAAGGGGCGCCGCCAGATCCAGCGGCAAAAATACACCGGCGCGGGCGTGGTCCAGCAACAGTGGCGGGTCCGCCGCAAAAAGCACGATGAAATTGGCGGTGAACATCAAAAACACCGCCACCCCCCGGAAATCGTCGATACTGGTGCGGCGCGCGGTCGGGGGGCAGGCTCGTTTGCCGTGGTGCCCCTGCGGCAAAGCCTCGGATTTTACGCCACCACTACCGAAGCGGTACCCGGTTTCCACTTGATTTCAAGCTCCAGCTCCTGATTTTCGTCCTGCACTTTGTACCTGGGCCCCAGCACGGTTTTCCTTCCGGGCGCACCCCCACCCGGCACGGCACACCGCTCAAAGGCCACTTTTTCAGCAGGTTCCAACTACCTTAAAGCATACGACAAGGGCTTGTCATTGTCTATTTCCGGCCCCTGCAGTACAATATCTACTATCCCACCTAAATGGGTAGCGTTCCCCGTGCGGACCTGAGGGGGTTCTATCTTGCGCGACTGGCTAGCGGCCGAACTGCTGCACCTGCTCAGCATTCCCAGCGTCACGGGCGCGGAGGCGGCCATCCTCCGGCATCTCGAGGCCCGCGCCGCCACCTTCAATCTCCCCGCCACGCGCCAGTACCTGGACGCCCACCGCTGGAACCTGCTGTTGAATCCCCGGCCGGCGCCCGAGCTATTGCTGGTCACCCACGTCGACACCGTCCCGGAAACCATCCAGGGGGAAAGCTGCCCCGTACGGCGCGAGGGGGACCTCATCCGCGGGCGGGGCGCGGCCGACACCAAGGGTTGCATCGCCGCCCTCCTCGGTTTGATGCACCTCGCCGCCGCCGCCGGCTGGGATTGGACCTCCCTCCCCGTAACCATCACCTTCACCGCCGACGAGGAAAAGGGCGGACAGGGTTCCGACCTCCTCGGGGAAAGTATCGCCGCCGCGGCCGCGGTGGTGCTGGAACCCACCGAACTGGCCGTCTGTCCGGTGCAGGCCGGTTCCTTCGAGGCGGAGGTGACCGTGCCCGGACGCGCCGCCCACGGCAGCGTCTTCGAGGCCGGCGAAAACGCGATCATGAAAGCCGCCGCCCTCATCCGCGCCCTCGAACACCTGCCCTGGACGGCCGACGCCCACCCCCGCCTGGGCCGTGCCGGGTGCAGCGTGCAGTGGATTAGCGGCGGCTCCCCGGAACTGGCCATTCCTAACGCCTGCCAATTCAGCGTTTTCTGCCGGGTACTGCCCGGCCAAGACATGGAGGCCGCCATCCAGAGCTTCACGTCCTTGTGCCGCCGCTACAACGCGCGCTGTCTCGTCACGGACGTCAGCCCCGCCTTTGAACTGGACGACGACCACCCCCTAGTCCGGGAGCTGCTCGCCGCCTGCGCCGGCGTACTCCCCAACCCCCGGCTCGCCGGCATGCCCAGCTGGACCGACGCCGAAAACCTGGCCTACTACGGCATCCCCAGCGTGGTCTTCGGTCCGGGCCGCCTGGCCGCCTGCCATACCGCCCGCGAACGGGTATCGCTGCGGGACATCGAAGGCGCCAGCCGCGTCCTCTTCAACCTGGTGGACCGCAAAAGAAAAGACCCGTCCTGAAAGACGGATCTTTTTCGCATGTACCTACCGGGCCACCCTCACGGAACCTGGATACGCTCCTCCCCGGGCGGTGGCGCCGCTTGCCGCCGCCAACTGCGGCCGGGGCACCGACCTCGGGGCCACACGCTCCATACGGATCCATTTACCCAGGCGCCCGGTTTCCCGGAAGCCCTGTCGGGTGTAAAAGCCACGGGCACGCTCGTTCGTGGCCCCGACTAAAAGTTTTAGCTTGTCACAGCCTTTTTGTTCCAGCATCCGGCAGGCCTGCGCAAACAGTTGCCGTCCGATGCCGTGCTGCTGGTATCGCGGATCAACCACGATTTCGTGTATTTCTCCGACCGTGCCCTTGCGGGCGAAATGCCGGCGGCACTCCACGGCCGCGAAACCGATGATCCGGCCGTCCGCCCGGACGATGATGATCTTCCCCTGCCCGTGGTACTTCAGCCAGGCCAGGTAGGCCCGCAGTTCCTCCGGGTCCTCGTAGGCGTACTGTTCCAGCCCGGCATAAGCGCGGGCGTAAACGCGCATTAAATCTTCGAAGTAGGGTTCGGGGTCCTCGCAGGACTGGGTTATCCCGCGAGGGCTACTTCGGTCTGCTAATTCGCACACGCATATCATGTCCTCCAAAAGTAACAAGTTTTACTTAAAACAAATTGAAGCTTTAAACTACCCAACCGCCAGGGGTGTTAGATCTCGGCCAGCACGGGTCACATCTCCCTTCTATGATTTATGTTAACATATTGTTGCCCGGTTGTCTTCCGCTTTATATTGTTAATCAATATCGGCCGTGCCAATAGCGTTTGGAAGGCCGTTTTCGTTCTCGTTTCCGGTACCGGCCGCGCGCAAAAGTTCCGTGGTAAAACCTTCGACGCTGCTCCCCACCCTTGTATTCGTTTTCTTCTGTGGTGTACACTCAAGTTAGGCGTTGTCCGGGTGTTACCGCCAGAACAACACCGGACGACCCGCCGTGTTCCCGAAAAGGTGAGTTATCGCCAGGCCCCGGTGCTTTTGCATCCGCGTGTGAGGCGCCGCCGGCAGGAGCGCACCTTTACAAGCAGCCACCACCATCATCGTCGTTCGACGCAAGACTTTCAACTCCGCACTTCATAGCCGCAACAAACAAGGGCCGCTCCGGCACCCAGGGGCAAGGCGACCCAGAAAGGATCTTCTCCCTTAACGCTACTCGCGGGTATACTGAGGAAAAAGAAGGTATGCAAACATGAACGTGACTGAACTGTTCGGTTACCCCATCGCGGCCCTTTCCGCCGCCATGCTGCTTGTCCTGGCCGTCCTTCAGGCTGACGGTGTCCAAGTATGGTGGCCGCTATGGCCCACCTTCGGCCTGGGCTTGATCGTTGGTTTTGCACTATTGATGCCCCCGTTTAAGAAAATCATCTAGTCAGTTGAAGACCCGGCGCGGGGTATTTTGGACACGGAGCCGGCCCCGGTAACCGTTAAACGGCCAGGAAGACCTCTGGCTTAAGCTATAGGGATGTACGGCCGCCCAGATGCCGGCGGCGGCCGTGGGCTGTCGAGGGACGGTACCGGCTTTTACTCAGCGAGTCCCGAGGAAGGGAAAGCCTTTCGCGCAGTTCCACGGGAATAATGGTGATCCGGCAATGGCGTCCGTCGATTCGGGCTTGCCCAACGCAGACCAGGGCGCGGGACCAAAGGGCACCCAAAGGCGAAGTCGGGCGCCTCTCATTCCAAAAGTAACCGTCACCTTCCAAGGAGCCAAACTTGCGGGGGACGGCGTTGATGCGGCGCCAGCCGCCGTTCTCCAGGAGATAGCGCAAGAGCGCGGTGCTTTCCTCATCCAGCCCGGTGACTGTCCTTTCCAGGTTACCCGCGTCGCCCAAGTGCGCGATTATTTGCTTTTCCCGCTTCTGCCGCGTGCGGGCCGGCTCGATCCCCCACTCCGCGCACATGCCGTTCAGCCAGATGGCCGGCATATTCTTCAGCCCCCTGGCCAGACCGGGATCAACGGGCAGGGGTTTGACCTCCACCTCTTCCCGCCACTTTTCCGCTACGGCCTGCAATAGCACGTCCACATCCACCACCGGACCCTCTACCTGCCGCTTGAGCCAGTTCACTTTTTCCTGGAATTCCGGCGCCACCTCCCGTCCTTCCAGGCTTTCCTCCAGGCGTGCCAAGTAGAAACGCGCTTTTTCGTTGTCCCCCAACTCCCACCACACGCCGCTCAGGTTAAACAAGACGGTAGGCTCCTCCGGATACACCGCCTCCAGCAGTTTCAGCAAGTGCCTTTCTTCCTCCAATTTCCCCAGCGTGCGGTACAGGTTGGCCTGCATCATCACCGCCGGCGGGTAAAACTTCCCCTCTTCCTCCAGGCTTCCCAAAAGGTCGATGGCTTCCGCGTATTTTCCTTCCGCGCGCAGCGCGCGGGCGCGCTCCAGCACCTGCTCTACGGCCTCGTCCTGTTCCTGGCTAATGGCCACCTCTTTAATCTTAGCTTTACAGGTAGCACGTCACGGCGCATCCACCTGCACCAGCTCTACACCACATTGCAGAGCGGCTTGACGAAGCCCTAGATCCCGTGTCGCCAGTGGCATCCCTTCCCGCATCGCCAGCTCGAGATACGCGGCGTCATAAGCCGACAAACCATACTGTCTGCCGATAGACAAAACCTCATGAAAAACGAAATCCGGCGTCTCCTGATCAATAATGATCGGCAAACCCCGGAGCAGTTTGATAAAGCGTATTGTACCGGCTTTCGTTAATCGTCGTTTCCTTTCGCCAACCAGCAGAACATTGGCCACCTCCAATGTCCATATCGACGGCACAACCGCCTCGGCATCGGCGAGCAGAAATAAGACGGAATCGGCGTACGCGTCCGCCTCATCCTCAAAACACCAGGACATGACCACCGAACAGTCCAGCACAAAGCGCCTCAATGCTTTCTCCCCTCTTCGATCATCTCCCGGAGGCTCATTTCTCCAAGTGTACGTCCTTTGCGAAACTCCAGCAGTTCCCGAATCACCGTCTGCACCTCAGATTGACCGCGCGCGCCGACCGGCACAAGCATCGCCACCGGCGTGCCGTGCTTCATGATGGTAATCCGCTCACCCCTGGCAACCCGCCTCAACAGCGCGGGCAAATGGGTCTTGGCTTCATAAGAACCCACCTTGCGCATACCATACCCCCGTTTAGACTATACTTTGGTCTATTTTAGACCAGAATTGGACCCCCTGTCAAATCCAAGAGCCACCAAGCCGGATCAAATCCGGTGTTATCAGCCGCGGTTCACCTCGTCGCTCGTATCCACCGACGCCGTTGGCAACCGCGCCGGTACCACCAGCCCGCCGCAGCCACCCCCAGCCTGGGGCCGACACCAGAAATATCACCGTTCAGAATGCTGCTGACCCCTTTAAGAACGCCAGGAGCTCCCGGGGCAGACGGTCGCGGTTGGCCGGCGTGACCGTCACCAGGCGAACGCCGGGCCGGTTTTTAAGCGCGTCACAGAAAGGGTGCGGCTTGGCCATAATGGTCGCCACCACCGGATTGGGGGCCGCGAAGCACCGCCGCACGATCTCCCGAAAAGCCGGAGAGAAGAGCTCCATTTTTCCGATCTCGTCGATGAGCAGACACGTATTTTCTCCACTGCCGAGGGCGCGTTCCAATTCACCCACCGCCAGGGCAAGGTTGTCCACCTCCACCCCGTACTTCCCCACGCGGTAGCGCGAAACCGAACCGGCGTCGGCCAGTACGGCCCGCTCGCCGCCCAGGGTGACGATCTCAAAGCCCACCCGCCGGTCGGCCTCGCGGACCTCAGCGGTGTAGAAGCCGGCCGCCTCCCGGCCGAGCAGCGCCGCCAATCGCACCAGCACCGTGGTTTTCCCGACCCCCGGCCGCCCGGTCAAAAGCACTTTTCGCCCCCGCACCGGCGCACCGTCCGCCATATGACCGTTCACGATTTACCCCCCCCTCTTTCCCTTCCATCATAGCTTAGGGGTTTACGCCGGCCCAACCCCAAACCGACCTTCCCCCGACCTGGCCTTTTCTCCCGGAGAACGCCCAGTCCGTCATCGCGCCCGGTTTCGCATACCACTGTTTTTACCTCGACTGCTCCCGAGCAAACCTGGAAAAGGCGGCGTTTCGGGTGGTATAATCAAGACACAGCCCGACTGGGAGGTGGACGGTGTTAACTTGAGGGCGGTCTTTGAACAACTCTTGCCCGAAATCCTCCACGCCGTGCATCAGGTCTACGGCGAACGCCTGGTCACCCTGGCAGTTTTCGGTTCCGTAGGTCGGGGGACGCCGCGCCCCGATTCGGACATCGACCTCTTGCTGGTAGCCGAAAAACTGCCGGACGGTCGCCTGCGTCGCGTGTCCGAATTTGAAGCGGTGGAAACGCTGCTGGCCCCCCGCCTGCAGGAGGCCGCCCGCCACGGCGTGCGCACCACCCTTTCCGCCGTTATTAGAACCAGAGACGAGGTTTGCCGAGGCAGCCTTCTCTATCTGGATATGCTCGAAGACGCCCGTATCCTCTTTGATCGAGGCGCATTTTTCGCCCGTTTCCTGGACCGTTTCCGCAAACGGTTGGCCCATCTCGGTGCCCGGAGAATCCGGCGGGGAAACGCCTGGTACTGGGTCTTGAAGGACGACTACCGCATTGGGGAGACGTTTGAAATATGACTAATACCACCTTGGCGCAAAGTTACCTGCTGAAGGCCACCAAACGTCTAAAAGTGTTGGAATTGCTTGAGCGGGAAGAAGCCTACTCCGACGTGGTACAGGAAGCGCAGGAACTGGTGGAACTGGCCCTAAAGGGCATACTTCGCCAAATCGGGATCGAACCACCGAAACTGCACGATGTCGGTGGCCTCTTACTGGAATTCCAGGACCGCCTGCCCCTGGAGGTGGCCCGGGAAGCCGCTGCCCTGGCCGGCATTTCCAAGTGGCTACGCAAGGAGCGCGAATTCGCCTTCTATGGAGACATCGACTTCATCCCCACCGAGGAGTACACCGCCCAAGATGCCGCTCGGGCCATTCGGGACGCCCGGTTCGTCGTGCAAATGGCGCGCCTGGTGATCCCCGCCCCCACACAGTAACGCGGGATTGGCAAAAGCCGGCCGCCTCCCGGCCGAGCAGCGCCGCCAATCGCACCAGCACCGTGGTTTTCCCGACTCCCGGCCGCCCGGTCAAAAGCACTTTTCGCCCCCGGACCGGCGCACCGTTCGCCAAATGACCGCTCACGATTTGCCCCCCTCTTTCCCCTCCATCATAGCTTAGGGAATTACGCCGGCCCAACCCCAAACCGGCCCAACTGCTAAACTACGCTTTCCGCCGCCCCCGCGCCCCACTTGTTTCGTGGGCAGGCTTGCTCCCGGCAATGGCCCCGGTGGGGCAGGCCAGCTGGCATTCCATACACAGAATGCATTCGGTGTCCCGCACTTTCTTTCCCCGGCTGATGAAAGACATCACGTCAACATCCATGGGGCACACACGGTTGCACTGACCGCACTCTACACAGGCCGCCTCCGGTCTTCCAGACGGCGCAATGGTGATCAGCGCCACCGCAGCTGCCGGTTTCATTACCACGGGCACCGGGCAGACAAGCTTACAGAAAGCCCGCTGGTCCTTATAGACAAAAGCCAGGGGCACGGCGACCAGATAATAGAGTGCGTTGCCGGCAAACATCCACAGCATTTCGGTCTTGTGCAGGTAGTCATGCCGCACGTCATAGTTATAAAACCATACCAGAACCACCGGCAACAAAACCGAAAAGGCGAAGGTCAGGTACCTTATTTTTTTCAGCTCCGGTGGAACCCGACCGGCCTTTTTAACCGGCAGCCAGTCCAGCACCGCCGCCGTCCAGCAGGCCCAACCGCAGAATCCCCGCCCCCAGATCAACGGCCCGAACACTTTTGCCACCATGTAATGAATGACTCCCTTGGAAAAGTAGCCCGCCAGCACCAACAAGACCACGCCTTCCAATTGAAAGTTCTCATTGTTGGCAATCGGGACAAACAGCAAGAGCGCCGGCAGGACCATTAGGATGGCGACCCGCCTCCCAACGGCCCTTTTCTTGGGGGGCAACGTCGCCATCAAGTATATGCCCACAGCAATGGAAAACCCAATCCAGGGGAATACAACCCAGAACCCCCACCAGCCCACCGTAAAATACAGAACGGCCGCCACGGCCAAGCCGATAAAGAACGGCACGGCAACAGACAACCAGAACACCACACCTACCCCTCTCCTTGCACCTGCGGGTTAAACTCGCCGGGTATGATAAAATCCGAATCCCGGTGACCGACAAAAGGCCGCCCCAGAAAACATTCGTAGAGAAGCATGAGGGCACACCCATACCCATCGTTTTCAACCCCATATACCGCTTGTTCTTCGCGAATTTCGGTCCGAAGACGCGGAGAGTGGGTCAGATCGCTGCCATAGTGTAACTCAACGCGCCTCTGGTCGGATGGCTCGGAATCCGGCCGGCAGTCCCCGATCCACTCCCCCCTGATGGGCACCCGCACTTTGCGCCCGTCCGCGTGCCGCACCTCGAAAGGCTTTTCACAGTAGGCCTTGGCCGCGGCGAATTTGTGGATGATGTTCGACCAGCCCCCGCTGCCGATGTTAATACCTTTTTCGGGGTCGGTAATTCCCAGAAGGTTGGATTCACACCGAATCAGCCCTACGGGGAAACCGTGCACAGAGAATATATCCAGTGACTTTAGCGCCGCTGTATCGTAGCGGCAAAGCATGTTTTGGCACCGCAGCAGATTAGATAGATTGGTGGCCAGCGCGCTGCGGATCCGCTCCTCGGGATGAGCGGCAATCGCCTGACAGCTCAATTCCAGCCCCAACGGCTGCCGGGCGTTGAACATATCCCGGTAGCAGCGGTACCCCCAACGGTGCAGTCGGTCCGTTTCTTCACCGGCGGGGATTTCCTCACCGGGCGTGAAGCGTGGCTGTACCTGCGCCCAAGCCGCGCGCGCCGCCTCGTACTTAGACAAATCCTCCGGATCAGGTGCTTTGAAAAACCGGCCCTGGTGTCGGGGGCAACATATTGGGCAATGATATTCTATCGCCACCATCGCCAGTATGCCCAAAGCCCGCCAGGAAAAGGCCGGTTTTTCTCTTATCCGTTCCATAGCAGTCCCTCTCGTTGAACCTGTTTCCAAAATGCCGGGGGCAGTACGGGCGAGGTCCACCAGGTCCACTTTGTGGGGAATAGTGCTTTCTTCCAAACGTTCCCTAACGGAACTGAATAACCCGACCGGGAGGGGTTTTAACGACAGCACGGCAACGTCGATGTCCGACCCTGGTCCGGCCAACACCTTCGCCGCCGAGAGCCAAAAAGGTACACCCGCACCTGTTGGCCGCGCAAGCCCTCGAGCACGATTTTCCGCACTCTGGCGAGCCGTTCTGCGTGGGGCTGCCTCAAAGACATGGCGCTTTTACCTCCACATCGTAAGGACGGGCACTCCGACACGGTAGTTTGCAGCATTACTCCGCTTCTGTATTACTTTTGAGTATAGCCCACTTGATCGGCCGTGGCCAATAGAAAGACGCCACGGCAAATCACACCATTTGGGAGAAATTCCACCGGATCACGAAGATGATTTTGGACGTATTAGCGTGCGGGACGGACTACATAACCTTTCAGGAGCGCCTCAGGGAAAAACTCAAACGAACCCCAAAACATCCTTAGTCCCGTTTGGCCAGATCACCTACAAACGCACCTACTACCGGCACAAAGAGACGGGGGAATAGCGTGGCGGGGTGCATCTACCGCGGCTGGTCTAGCCCACGAGGGGAAGGAGCGGTACCGGCTCAAGCGGCCGCACTGTTTGGCCGGCATCTACAACGGGAACAACTACCCCTGCGCAGAAGAAGGCCGTACGGGAGTGCTGGCGGTACATCCGGCGCAACTGGGACGGGATACTGGCTTACCAGTTGTATCCAGAAGCCCATTTGGGGGTGAGCGCTGAGGGACACGTGAGCCACATCGTTGAGCGGCGTGTCTTTCGAGCCGTCCTTCAGCCTGGAGAGGCTTGCGGATCATCGGTATCGTCCTACAGTGGCTTGACGCGACGCAACCGTTTAAAACCTTGACATAGCGTGCCGTTTCAGGTAGAATTTTGGTAGTTGCGGCACGAAGCCGCGTGCGGCTGGATGTATCCGGCTGATTTTGTGTTTATCAGACAAACAACGCAATGAAGATTATAAAACGAGGCCACGGAGGCTTTAATTCCGTGGCTTTTTCCGTTTGTCGGAAATGCTTGGTCGAACCGGAGGAGGTGTGTGCGACAGTACAAAAAGCGCTTTTGCGGTGCGAAAATCATTAATCATTGTTGAAAAGAGGGGAGAGATAACCAAAATGAAATTGGCCAAAAAAACGACTCTGAGGACGACCCTACTTGTAATCGGTATTTTGCTGTTAAGCGCGATATTGATGGGCTGCGTTGGACAGCAGGCCGAAGAAGGGAAAGTTGAAGAGCCACAAACGCTGGAGGTCGGGATAGGAAGCTTAGGCCATGCGGATGGGCTTGTGGATCCGGCGATTGGCTGGTCCAGTTGGTTTTCCAGGAGGGCAGGCCTCTATGAAACGCTGACCAAGCTTGACCACAATATGGAGTTGCAGCCCTGGCTGGCCACCGCTTGGGAGCCGGTGGATGAAAATACTTGGCAGTTTGATATTCGACAGGGGGTCACCTTTCATGACGGCACACCGCTTACCGCCGAAAGTGTGGCCTTTTCGCTGGAGAGTCTTCTTCAGGAGGACAGTCCCCGCTTCAATCCCCGGGCCCAGCCGCTTTTAAATATTAAGGAAATCAAGGTGGTGGATGAATATACCCTGCGGATAACCACCAAGGAGCCCTTTGCGCCGCTGATCTACCACCTGAGTGATCCGCTCTTTGCAATTGTCAGCCCGAACACGGAGGAGGGCGAAATCCCGGCCGGTACGGGGCCGTTTAAATTTGTCGAGCAGCAAGCAGGCGAATATGTGGTTGTGGAAAGGTTTGCTGACTATTGGGATGGCGCTGCTAAATTAGAAAAAGTAACCTTTCGCTTAATACCGGATGCTGCGACACGAGCCATGGCTTTGGAGGCTGGTGATATTGATGTAGCTGTGGCCATAACGGCTGTTGACGCTTTAAGGTTGAAAGAAACAGCGGGGGTTAAAGTAGCTACAGGGGAAATACACAGGACAGATTTTATAAAAATCAACTGTCAACAAGAACCGCTGAATGATGCCAGGGTAAGACGAGCTATAAGCTATGCTATTGACAGAGAAGGAATTATCAATGCGGTTTTGGAAGGTATCGCCGGCACGCCGGCAGCAACTATATTTCCGCCAACTTTGCCTTGGGCAAATAGAGACCTGAAAGCAGTTTACGACCCGGACAGAGCAAGAACACTTTTAGAGGATGCAGGCCTTACCGATACTGATGGCGATGGGTTTGTAGAGCATAATGGTGAGCCGTTTAAAGTAAGGTTTCTCGCCCCTACACATCGGCCGGAGTTTGGTCCGGTTGCAGAGATAATAGCAGACAGCCTGCCAAAGATCGGTATTCAGGTAGAAATTGTCACCCTTGAATTAGGGGCGGCGAAAGAAATGGTTAAAGCCGGTGATTTTGATCTGTTTATGACCTCCTGGGGGACAGCACCCAGCGGTGATCCGGCCTATATCATGGAGATGCTGGTCAGTACAACCGGAGATGCCAATTATGGCAAGTTTTCGTGTCAAGACCTGGATGAACTTTTGCTCGAAGGCAAAACAACTCTTGAGCCGCAGGCAAGAGCAGCTATTTACAATGAGGTTCAGAGGATAATCAGCGAGGAAAGCCCCTTGATATTTTTGTATCACCGGGTCGATATGCTGGGTATGTCCGAGGCTGTGCAGGGACTTGAGGTTCATCCGGCAGAGATGTATCTCTTGCATAAAGATGTTTACCTTAACTGATCGGGGGAAGCACATTTTGGAAAGTACAGCCGTCAAAGGGTTGGTCAGGGAGTATTGGAAAAAGTCTGCCGTGCGCTATAACAAAGCCCACCAATCGGAGCGGGAGCATGGCTCCTGGAAAGAGCTTTTAAAGACGATCCTGGGCCCGGCGGGCGGTCTGAAAGTGTTGGATGTCGGCACCGGTACCGGGGTGATCGCCTTGGCTTTGGCGGCCGCCGGACAGCAGGTGACCGCCCTGGACCTGACTGCGGAGATGGTGGAGAAGGCTAAAGCGAACGCCGAGCGTCGGGGTTTGGTCGTTGATTTCAGAATTGGAGACGCCGAAAAGCTACCCTTTGCGGATAACACCTTCGACGTGGTGATCAGTAAATGGCTGCTGTGGACCTTGCCTACCCCGGAGAAAGCGGTTTCCGAGTGGCAGCGGGTTTTAAGGCGCGGGGGCCGCCTGATCATCATCGACGGAAATTGGTGGGATTTTCGTAAGTCGTGGGCCAAGCGGGTCTGGTATCACTTGCTGGCTATGCCTTTGGTTCTGATTACCGAGCGGCGGTATGCCTGGAATAGCTATGGGCACCTGGTACAGCATTTGCCGATGCTTTCCCGGAAGCGTCCGGAGGCCGATGTTGAGCTGCTGGAGCACTTCGGCTTTGTTGGGGTCGAGGCTCAAACGGTCGATATCCCGATCGCTCAGACCTTTATCAGCTGGTTGAAATATGGCTATCAGGGAGGACAGTTCCTGGTAAAGGGCGTTAAAGCGTAGAAATCGGCTTTTCATCGCCGCGGCAAAAGAAAACTGAGCTTGAAGAAGGGATAAGGAATGATAAGAATGAACAGGAAGACAAAAAAAATTGGTTTGGCAATCTGTTTGGTGCTTTTGGGTGTTATACTGGCCGGCTGTGTTGGGCAGCAGGCAGACGAAGCAAAAGTAGGGGTCCCGCAGGAATTAAAAATCGCCTTGGGAATGAGTATCGGTGGCTTGGATCCCCATGGCTCTTTGGCCGGAGATGCGCGGATAATCTGGGCGAATATCTACGAAACCCTGGTTTATCTGGATGAGAATATGCAGGTGCAACCAAGATTGGCAACCAGCTGGGAAGTATCTGACGATGCTAGAGTCTGGACCTTTTTCTTGCGAGAAGGGGTTAGGTTTCACGATGGAACGCCGTTTAACGCCGAAGCCGTAAAGTTTACTTTTGAGCGCCACATGGAGACCGATCCCTTCGCGGTCGGAGTTGAAATAGAAAAAATAGAGGTGGTGGACGAATACAAGGTAAGACTTACCCTGAAAGAACCGTTTGTTCCCCTTTTAAGTGAGTTGACCAGGACCCGGAGCTCGATTATCAGTCCGACCTCGGTCGCCGGCGGAGAGTTCAAACCTATCGGTACCGGGCCCTTTAAATTCGAAGAATGGGTCAAAGAAGAAAAGATTGTGCTCAGCCGAAACGAGGACTACTGGGACGGAGCTCCGCAACTTGCGAAAGTGATCTTCAAGATTATCCCGGATGCCCATACCCGAGTGATGGCCCTTGAAGCCGGCGAGGTGGACATCGTCGGTGTTGGATTTGGCCAACTCCCTCCCGAAGAAATTCAGCGCTTAAAGGACGATCCTAAAGTCCGGCTCCTAAGCCGGTCTCCGGCCCATAATACGGTATGGCTGGCCATAAATCAAAAAAATGAGTTCTTGCAGGACTTGAGAGTGAGAAAAGCCGTTAACTACGCCATAGATGCAGAAAGCATCGTTGAACACGTAATAGAAGGAGCAGGATGCCTTGCGGTCGCACCCTGGTCGCCGGCCAAGATCTTTGGGGTGAAGCCCGGTTTACGGTTGCCCGGTTACGATCCGGAAAAGAGTAAAACGTTGCTGGCTGAAAGCGGCTGGGTGGATACCGACGGCGACGGCGTGCTGGATAAGGATGGAAAACCCTTCAAGGTCACTTTAATTATTCAAAACATACCGCCTTGGCGGGCCATTGCCGAAGCGGTCCAGGAGCAATTGCGGATGGTGGGGATAGCTTTGGAAATAAACGAGCTGGAAAGAGGAGCCTACATGAAACTGTTGCGCACCGGTGATTTCGACCTGGCCGGAATAAGCGGAATGGGATTGCCAACTAACGATCCATACATGCATATATCCTTCTTTTATCACTCCAGATATGGCTTCAAGATAGGGGAGGAATCTCCTAACCCGAGTTTGATCAACAACCCGGAGCTTGACTCCCTGATCGAGGAGATGGTTGTTACTGTCGATCCTGAACAAAGGAGAGCGCTTTACCACCGGATTCAGGAGATCATCGTTGACGAAGCGGTCGGGGTCTATCTCTATCACAGTGCCATCTTTGTTGCCCTGCAGGAAAATGTTGCTGGATTCGAGATTTCCGGTGGATATTGGAATCTGGATTTGCGAGATGTTAGTTTACGTTGAGGAGGGTTTAAATAATTAAAATGACTAAAAAGGCGGTTATACTCGCAATCGGTGTCCTGCTGTTGGGTGCGGTAGTACTATTGGGCTGTGTTGGACAACAGGCCGAAGTGACAGAAGTCCCGCAGGAGCTTACCATAGCTGTGGTCAAAGACATTGGCGGGCATAAGGATTTTGGAGTTTGGAGAGCGCACATCTTTGAAACATTGGTCGGGGCTGCACCGGGAGCAATGAAACCCGAACCAATGCTTGCCACCCACTGGGAAGTAGCAGATGACGGCTTGACCTGGACCTTTTACTTGCGTGAAGGGGTCAAGTTCCACGATGGCACGCCATTTACGGCGGAGGCGGTCAAGTTCTCGCTGGAACGAATTTTAGAAAGGTCGGCGTCGGCACGCGGCATCTTTAAGATTGCCTCCATAGAAATAGTGGACGACTACACGATCAAAATAACCAATACCGAACCTTGGGCGGCATTTCCGGCTCATTTAGCCCACGGCCTGGGTTATATCATCAGTCCGGCTTCGGTAGATGAAGAAGGAAATGTCGTGGAACCTGTAGGAACGGGACCGTTTAAATTTCATGAGCACCTTCCCGGAGAAAAAGTGGTGGTGGTGCGGAACGAAGAACACTGGCGCGGAACGCCTAAGCTGGAAAAAATAACGTTTGTGGTTATTCCGGATCACCACACGCGCATAATGGCCTTGGAAGCCGGAGAAGTCGATGTGATTCAGTTTGTCCCCGAGGGAGAAGTCGCCCGGCTGGAGGCCCACCCGGAGATCACGGTGCTCACGACTCCTTCGGTGCGCACCCATTTTCTGGTATTCAACACCGAAACCGAACCTTTCGATGACATTTTGGTGAGACAGGCGGTTGATTACGCTATTAATCAAGAGGCGTTGGTGGAGCACATTTTAGATGGCATTGGCGTGCCGGCCAGGGGGCCAATATCGCCGGCAATACGCTGGTCGATCCATGTCGAATTGCCCGAACCCAAATATGACCCCGAGAAAGCCAGGGCCTTGCTGGCCGAGGCCGGCTGGAAAGACGCCGATGGGGACGGCATACTGGATAAAAACGGAAAGCCGTTTAGCATTACCCTGCTATTAACCGGACTCCGTCCCCAGTGGCCGCCCATGGCGGAAGCAATACAAGCTCAATTAAGAGAAGTCGGGATCGATGTGAGCCTGAAAGTTTTGGAGTGGGGCGCCTATATAGATGCGGCGGGAACGCCGGGCAATAGACCTCTAGATATGCATCTCTTTTTTGGCAGTGCGGGAACTCTGGCTGCCGATGCTGATTATATATTTTATCTGGGCCATCATACGGACAGCGGCTTTTTCCAGGCTATGCACATACTAGAAGACAAGTTGATAGAGAAGGGCCTAGGCACCATGGATGATGGCGAAAGATTCGCGATATATGGCGAGCTACAGAAAATAATTCTGGAAAAAGAGCTTGGCGTTTATCTATTTCATCAGGAGGAAATCGTTGCTTTAAGAAACCATGTAGAGGGCTTTCAGGTTCATCCCACCCAGGTGATGGACCACGTTCCTTTGTGGGAGGTTAGCATTGCAGAAAAATGATGGCGAATTGACCAGATTTACAGAAATGGAGGGGAGAAGGAAAAATGTCAATAAATAAGAAAATAATCAGTTTAGTAGTCGGTATTCTCTTTTTGAGCAGCCTGCTGGCAGGCTGTGTTGAACAGCAGGCAGATGAGCAGCCAGCGGCACAGGTTCCACAGGAAGTAGTTGCCGGGCTCGGAAGAGACCCGGTGGGAGCAAGGGGTGCGCATCCATATCTTACGAGAGTCTTTGAGCAGTTGGTCATCTTAGATGCGGAAATGAAACCAAGACCAGGACTTGCGACCAGCTGGGAAGTATCTGAGGATGGTCGCACATGGACGATCCACCTACGAGAAGGTGTTAAATTTCATGACGGTACACCATTTAATGCAGAGACAGCAAAGTTCAGTCTGGAATGGGCAACAAGAGTACGGCCGGGCCTTCTTGGCTCTATAGATAGAATAGAGATCGTTGATGACTATACCATTAAGGTCATCCACAGTGAACCGCATGCTCCATTTCTCCGCTCGTTATTCTTTGCGGTTATGATAAGTCCCAATGCTATCGATGAGGATGATAGAGTTATTGAATCCATTGGAACTGGTCCATTCAAAGTAGAGGATTACCAGCCTGAAGACAAACTGGTGCTGGTGAGAAACGAAGCTTACTGGGGTGGTTTGCCCAAATTAGAACGTATTACCTTAAGATATATCCCTGAAGCAACGACAAGGATTATGGCCCTGGAGGCAGGCGAAATCGATATGATCATTGATACCGGTGGAATCTTACCAGAACATGCACCAGTTCTTAAAGCCAATCCCGAAATAGAGGTAATGACTATTCACGGGGTTGTCCACCATCATATAGGATTTGATACTACCACTCCCCCATTTGATGATGTAAGGACCAGAAAGGCAATATCATATGCCATAGATCCCGAGAGCCTTGTCAGGTATGCGCTGGAGGGTTATGGTAAAGTAATGAATACACCTGTTCCACCATTATATAAAGATTGGATGCATCCGGACTTGCTCTTTGAGTTTAGCGACAAGGATAAAGCCAGAAAGCTGCTGCAAGAAGCAGGGTGGGCAGATATGGACGGCGATGGTATTGTGGAGAAGGATGGAGAAGAGTTCAAAGTAACGATGCATTTGGCTGGTGGATGGGTAGGGCGCTGGCCATATAAGACCATTGCAGAGATTATTCAGTCAGATCTTAGGGAGATTGGAATTGCTATGGATATAGATGTTGTAGATACAGGCCTTTATCGGGAGATGATGGAGAGAGGAGATGTTAAGATGACATTAATCCCTATTGCCGGCGTTTCCCCGCGTTCGGCTGTGAAGGATACTTTTCACTCAGAAGGTGGTATGACTGTTGCTATCAATCCGCCCTTTTTCAGTAATCCACGCGTCGATGAACTGACTGAAGCAGCGATGAAAGAAACTGATGATTCAAGGGCACAACGACTGCTCTTTGAG
Source organism: Firmicutes bacterium UBA3572 (assembly GCA_002375985.1). GTDB lineage: Bacteria > Bacillota > Desulfotomaculia > Desulfotomaculales > Desulforudaceae > Desulfopertinax. The sequence continues at coordinate 60,663 of DFNH01000015.1, forward strand.
GTCCAAGAGATTGTTGCAGCAGAAGTTCTGATGATTCCTCTCTTTGAAGAGCTAATGATCAACGCTGTCAGAGATAACATAAGAGGTTATGAGATGCACCCTTGGTTTGTCGTCAACTGGGAAGATATTCACGTGGTGAGCGAAAAGTAATTTCATATTAGGAGAAGGTCATGAACTGGTTTGCAGAATGGCGGGAATTGGTGTTGCGGTCATCATTCAGGAAGGGGCAGAGCCCTTTTACTTCAAAGGAGTTTGTCGAATGGTACGAGCTGCAGCTCGAACATAACAATTATCCCGGGGTTCTGCTGGACAAGGTGCAAAGGCACCTGGACGAGCACGCAACGGTGCTGGACATCGGTGCCGGCACCGGTGCTTTCGCCCTACCCCTGGCTCAGCGGGTTAAAGCGGTCACCGTGGTCGAGCCGTCGGCCGAGATGCTTGCCCGCCTGCGCCGCAAAATGGATACAACCGACATCCGCATCATCAATAAGCGCTGGGAAGATATTGACAGCGGGGAGGTCGGCCGGCATGACCTGGTGCTGGCCGCCCACTCGCTCTACGATATTGCAGACATCGAGACGGCACTAAAAAAGATGCTGTCAGCAGCGAAAAAACATCTTTACATCATCATGGGAGCTGGCAAGTCAAAGTTTTATGCCGATATCTGGCGACGCTTCAAAGGGGAAGAATATCATCCTCCGCCTGGTTTCATTCACCTGTATAATGTTCTCTATGAGCTGGGGGTGCCTGCTAATGTGGAAATGATACGGACTCCCCGGAATCAGATTTATGTGAATATTGAGCAGGCCGTGAAGCACTGGCGGGTGCGGCTCGATCTGGCGCCCGAAAAGGAGGGCGATTTGCGGGCTTATTTGCTGGATTCCCTGGAAGAGAAGGACGGGAAACTTTATTGGCGGGAGGAAAGACCAACTGCGGTCATCACCACCGGGCTGCTGGTAGGTGACGCTGGTAGCGCCGGTCACGCCGGTGATGTCGGTAGCGCCGCCGGTGGTACCGGATGTTGACCTATGTCTTGCGCCGCCTCGGCCTGATGGTTTTCATCATGCTGGGCGTGTCGGTGATCACTTTTTCCATGATGCATTTGGTGCCGGGCGACCCAGCCGAGGTGATCGCCATGGAACGGTATGGAGAGGAGATCACAGCAGAAACGATCGAACATGTAAGAAGGGAATTGGGTCTCGATCAACCGATTTACGTCCAGTATTCTCGCTGGCTAAGCAATGTTCTTCATGGTGACCTTGGATATTCTCACCGTACCGATCGTCCGGTTTTGGATGAGATCCTGACCAGACTGCCCGCCACGATACAGCTTGCCCTAGCAGGTATGCTGGTATCTCTCATCATAGCAATTCCAGTTGGGACCATCTCGGCCACCAGGCAATACTCGGCGGCCGACAACATCAGCATGTTCGGTGCGCTTTTGGGAGTTTCTATGCCCAATTTCTGGCTGGGGCTGTTACTCATAATGTTTTTTTCGGTACATTTGGGTTGGCTGCCGGTATTCGGCCGCGGCAGCATAGAGCACCTGATCCTGCCGGCCGTCACGCTTGGTACCGGCATGGCGGCCATCACCACCCGTTTGATCCGCTCCAGCATACTCGAAGTGCTCGGTCAGGATTATATCCGGACCGCCAGGGCCAAGGGCTTGAAGGAAAAAGTCGTGATTTATAAACATACCTTAAAGAACGCCATGATTCCGGTGGTCACCATTGTCGGCCTCCAGTTTGCCTCTTTGCTGGAGGGTGCGGTCATCGTTGAGGTCATCTTTGCTTGGCCCGGAATCGGCCGGCTGTTGGTCGATTCGATCTTCGCCCGCGATTTCATGCTCATTCAGGGCTGTATCTTGTTCATTGCGGCCATGTTTGTACTGGTCAATCTGTTGGTTGATATTTCTTATGCCTACTTGGATCCCAAAATACGTTACGAGGTGAAATAATGCATGATCTGGTAACCAAGATTATCGAAAGCCGGCTGCCTTCGACCGAGGTTTTCCGAGGACTTAGAAAGCATCGCCTGGCCCTGATCGGGGCGGGGATCATCTTGGTGCTGATTTTTATTGCTATCTTGGCACCTTTTATCGCTCCCCACGACCCGATCGAACAAAATTTGGAGCATCGTTTGCTGCCGCCCAACGCCGAATACCCATTGGGAACCGATAACCTCGGCCGCTGTATTTTGAGCCGGCTGATCCACGGAACGAGTGTTTCGCTGCAAATCGGCGTCATCGTGGTGGGTATCGCCGCGACCACTGGCGTGACGCTCGGGCTGATCGCCGGTTACCGCGGCGGCCTGGTCGATGAACTGATCATGCGGATCGTGGACGTCTTGCTGGCCTTCCCCGGCATCATCCTGGCGTTGGCGATCGCCGGCATCCTGGGTCCTTCGCTCTACAACGTTATGCTGGCTTTAGCGGTCGTTGGTTGGACCAGTTATGCCCGGGTGGTTCGGGGATCGGTGCTGTCGGTGAAAGAAAAAGAGTTTGTGGAGGCGGCGCGGGCGTTGGGTGCCGGTGAGGCCCGGATTATGTTCCGGCACATATTGCCCAACGTCACGGCGCCCGTGATCGTGATGGCCACGCTGGGCATGGCCCACGTGATTTTAGCGGCGGCGGCCTTGAGTTTCTTGGGGTTGGGCGCGCAGCCCCCCACCCCGGAATGGGGTTCGATGTTGAACGACGGGCGGGCTTTTATGCGGACCGCACCCCACCTGACGATTTTTCCGGGGTTGGCGATAATGGTGACCGTCTTGGCCTTCAATTTCCTGGGCGATGGGCTTAGAGACGTACTCGATCCACGGTTGAAGGGGGCGGCCAGATGAGTGGAAGCGAGGAATTGTTGAACATCCACAGGCTGAGCACCCATTTTTTCACCGAAAACGGGGTGGTGCGGGCCGTGGAGGCGGTAGATTTAAAAATAGGCCGGGGAGAGATCGTCGGGTTGGTCGGCGAATCCGGATGCGGGAAAACGGTTACCACCCTTTCGATCATGCGCCTGCTTCCCAGTCCGGGCCGGATAGTTAACGGCGAGATTTGGTTTGAAAAGGAGAATCTGATCGAGAAAAGCGAGCCCGAAATGAGAAAAATACGCGGCAACCGGATTTCGATGATCTTTCAAGAGCCGATGAGTTCGTTGAATCCGGTTCTGACCATCGGCGAGCAGATCGCGGAAGTTATCAAATCGCATCAGGGTTTAAGCAGGGCGCAGGCCAAAAATATGGCGGTGGAGATGCTGGATTTGGTGGGTGTTCCCGCGGCGGCGACCAGGGTAAACGAGTATCCGCACCAGCTCAGTGGCGGCATGCGCCAGCGCGTCATGATCGCGATGGCGCTCGCTTGTAAGCCGGCACTGCTGATCGCCGACGAGCCCACCACGGCGCTCGACGTTACCATCCAAGCCCAGGTGCTGGACCTCATGCGGGATCTGCAAAAGAAATTCCACACCGCCATCATGCTCATCACCCACGATCTTGGGGTGGTGGCGGAGATGTGCGATGAAGTGGTGGTGATGTACCTGGGCAGGGTGGTGGAGCATGCCAAGGTGCGCCCCATCTTCCACGACCCCAAGCACCCTTACACACAGGGGCTCTTGCGCTCGATCCCTTCGCTTGCCTCCAGGAAGCAGCGGCTGGAGCCCATCAAGGGCGTGGTGCCGGATCCCTTGAACGCGCCTCCGGGCTGTCCCTTCCACCCGCGCTGCCCCCATGAAATGGAGATCTGCCGGCGGGAGATGCCGCCCCTCAAAGAGGTGGCTTTCGACCACCAAGCCGCCTGCTGGCTCTACTAAGGGGTGCTGGAGATGACAATACAAGACGGCGTCCTGCTCAGCGTAAAGGGCCTGAAGAAGTACTTCCCCGTCCGCCGAGGCGTCTTCCGCCGGATCGTCGGCTGGGTCAAGGCCGTAGACGACGTGGACCTGTTCATCCCAGAGGGCGAGACCCTGGGGCTGGTGGGCGAGTCCGGTTGTGGAAAGTCGACCTGCGGGCGCACCATCCTGCGCCTGATCGAGCCCACCGCAGGAGAAATCCTCTTCCGGAGCCAGCGCCTGGGCCAGGTGGTAGACATCGCTAAGGTGGGCAAAAACGAGCTCAAGCTCCTGCGCCGGGAGATGCAGATCATCTTCCAGGACCCGTACTCCTCCCTTAACCCCCGCATGACCGTGGGGGACATCATCGGCGAGCCCCTGATCGTCCACCAGGTCGCCCGGGGAAAGGAGAAGGAGAACCGGGTCAAGGAGCTCCTCGAAGCGGTGGGCCTAAAGCCTGAGCACATGCAGCGCTACCCCCACGAGTTCTCCGGCGGCCAGCGCCAGCGGATCGGGATCGCCCGTGCCCTAGCCCTGGATCCCCAGCTCATCATCTGCGACGAGCCGGTCTCGGCCCTGGACGTCTCGATCCAGGCCCAGGTGCTCAACCTGCTCGAGGGCCTGCAAGAGGAATTCCACCTCACGTACCTGTTCATCGCCCACGACCTCTCGGTGGTGAAACACATCTCCGACCGGGTGGCCGTGATGTACCTGGGGAAGATCGTGGAGCTCGCAGAGACCGAAGAGCTCTTCACCCACCCCATCCATCCCTACACCGAGGCGCTCCTTTCCGCCGTGCCGGTCCCCGACCCCGACTACAAGTCCGAGCGGATCATCCTGCAGGGGGACGTGCCCAGCCCGGTGAACCCGCCTTCGGGCTGCTACTTCCACCCCCGCTGCCCCTACGCCAAGCCGGTCTGCTCTGAGGAGCCACCTACGTTCCAGGACTACGATGGGAAGCACTTTGCGGCTTGCCACTTCGCCGGCGAGCTTTCCCTGCGGGGCGTCAAAATGAAGTGAAGGTCCTGATCAGGACCCGCAACCCCCACAAGCTCGCGGAGATCCGCCGCATCCTGGGCGAGATCCCCGGGATAGAGAGGGCATTCGCAAATTGTAAACGAGGCTCTGGACATGTATCTGGCCAAGTACTCAAACGCGCGGGACGCAGACATCAACCGGTGAACAGTTCGTGCGTCAATTGAGGACTACAGACGGCAAACGCCGGGAGCGTCTAGATTAAGCTAATTGACAACCAGCCTAAAGAATGAGTAAAATATTGTTAAATGTAGAATCAGGCGTCTTGAAGGGCAAACTTGCCGAAAGGCAAGGACGCAAAGTCGGAGGGTCTAAGTCGCACGGTGATAGGACAGCCGGTTGCTAGAGACTGCCTTTGAGCTTCAGTTGCCTTTTGCCCCTCACGCCGTTCGACTTTGTTTTTCCTTGGAGGGGCTTTCCTCTTGATGTTTGGGTTTCTCCGCCTGTCGCGCAATGGACAGAAGAATATGCACCCGGAAATCAAGCGCATTTTCGCGCTTAGAGAGGCGCTAATCAATGTGGGATATAACCCATCCGAGGTCGATTACATGATTGCCACTCTCAGCGGCCGGCAAGACCTCCGAACCCTCGATGCGGCCGCGCTAGAAAAGCTCGAAACCGCTCTGGAAAAGCAACTGTCCGTCGCCCAAGACTGTATCGATTCAATTCACAAAACGGGCCGGCAGCCGGTATCCCCTACAAGCGCATCTGATCAACACTACGCTTACTATGGTGATAGTAGTAATAATAACCATAATCTTTAGACGACAGCCGTAACCAATTCAGCACCACGCCCAGCAGCCGTCCGTTGACCCTGGCCAGCCGGACCTTCGCCTCCTGGGCCATTTCCACCCGAGTTCCCCCCCTGATCACCAACAGTACACCGTCCACCTGCCCGGCCAGCAGGCTGGCGTCGGTTACCGCCAACACCGGGGGCGAGTCGACCAGCACATAGTTGTACCGCTCCGCCAGCCACCTCAACACTTCTTTCATCCGGCCCGAAGCCAGGAGTTCCGCCGGATTAGGTGGAATGGGCCCGCTGGGCAGCAAGGCCAGCCGCGCGACCTCGGTATCAAGGATAACCTCGTCCAGCCCGGTCTTCTGGGACAGCACGTTGGTCAGCCCGGCAGTGCTCTCCAGCCCGAACACCTTATGCAGCCGGGGCTTGCGCAGGTCGGCGTCCACCAGGCAGACGTTATGCCCCGCCTGGGCGAGCACCACCGCCAGGTTGCTTACGGTCGTCGTTTTCCCTTCCTCCGGTCCGGCACTGGTGGCCAGAATCACCCTAGCCGCGCCGTCGGGCGCGGCAAAACCCAGGTTGGTACGCAGGGTACGGTAGGCCTCCGCTGCCGCCGACTTCGGGTGCCGGTGGGTGATTAGGTCCACGAAAGCGCCGTTTTTACTCATCATCTGCATCCTAATCTCGCCTCCGTTCCGGAATCCTCACGTCGCGGCACCGCCGCTCAGTAGGTGCCCCGCGCCGTCCGGGCGTCCACCGCCGGCACCACCCCAAGCACCGGCAGGTCCAGGTGCCGTTCTACATCCTCCGGATTCTTGATGGTGTAATCCAGGTGTTCCAGCACGAAGGCCAGGACCACGGACACCATCAGGCCCAGCACAAACGCCAGCGCGATGTTCAGTTTCTTGTTCGGCTTCACCGGTGCCGTCGGCGTGTTCGCCGGCGACACCACCACCACGGAGGTCTGGCCCAGGTCAATCGAACGGGCAATCTCCGTCTGAGTCACTTTCTCCGCCAGCAAATCAGCCGTGGCCTCCAACCGGTTTACCTCGCTCTGCAAACGTTCCTGCTGCGCCCGCTTGGTCGACAGTTCCGCCAGCAACACCTGGGTCTCCTCCTCCAGGGTGGCGATGAGTTGGGTCAGCGCCGCCACCTCGGCTTCCTTCTCCGCCTGGGCCGCTTTGCGTTCGCTCAAACGTTCGGACAGGGAGGTGTAAACCGGGTTAGGCTCCTTAGCTGTCACCACCATCCCCTCCTCGGTGGTCCGTTCCACGCTCACTGTCGCTGGCGTCGCGTCAAGCTCTTCCTGCATCCGGGCCACGCCGGCGCTGATTTGCTGCAGCTCGATCGTAGCCACGTTGAGCTGTGATTTGTAACGGGCCAGATCCTCAGACTTCTGGGCAAACTCCGCTTCCAGCACGGCCACGCTCCGCGGCTGGGCTTCGAATTCCTTGAGCTTAGCCTGCGCTTCATCCAGTTGGGCTAGAGTCTCCTCCCGCTGGCGTTGCAGAAAGTCCACCGACCGGGCCATCTGCTCCTGATTCCTTTCCGAAAGCATCACCAGGTACTCGCTGCTGATCGCGTTCGCGATATCGCGCGCCAGCACCGGGTCCGTATGCTGTACCCGCACCTCGATCAGGTTGGCGTCCCGGATGATTTGTGCGTCCACCATCGCCAGCAAATGCCGGGGTTCGTACATCTCCAGGCCCAGCTTATCAATCACCCGCGCCATCAGGGCCTCACTCTTGATCTGCCCCAGATAAGTATTCATGGTCATCACCGGGATCCTCGCAATCTTTCCCACCACGTCCTCCAGATCGCCCTGCTCCACCACCCGCTGTTGCTCCGCCGCCAGGGTGACCATTAAGAGGGTCTTCGCCTCGTAAACGGGCTGTAGAAAGAAGAAACTCAGAATGCCGCTGGTCAACACGGCCAAAAAAGTCACCAGGACGATCACTTTGCGCCGCTTCTGCAGGACCTTGAAAAGCGCCCGCAGGTCGATCACGTCCTCGGCAAAAACCAGTCTTTCCCGCTCATTCTTTTGCTGCTCGCTCACGAATCGGCCTCCCTTGAAAGCACAGGTAAAGCTAATAGGTCCGCAAACCGTGCGTCCGTTTCCTCCTGCTCCGCCCGGAGCCGGGTCAATATCTCTTCCGCCGCCTCATCCTCGCCCATCCTGCGCAAAGCCGCCGCCCGCCAAAGTTCACTTTCCCACTTCAAATCCTTATCCGCCGCCGCGGCCCGCAGGTATTCCTCCGCCGCCCCATACTCGCCCTGTAAAAAGTGCGCCTGACCCAGCACCAGCTTCAACACCGCGCTCCGCTCGGCCGCCGCCCGCCACTGGAGCACAAACCGCGTCTCCAGCCGTGCGGTCTGCTGCTCCACACGCGCGGGCAGGGCCAGTGCCTTCCCCACGTATTCCCGGGCCGCATCCAGTTCACCCCGCTCAGTACTGTACCGGACCGCCCCAATGTAAGCCCGGCCCAGGATTTCGTAATGGGGCAGGTACAGCGGATTGGCCAGGACCAAAGCCTCTGCCTCCTGAACCACCAGTTTCGGCTCCCGCAGCAGGTGGTACACATTCAGATTCGAAGACCGGATCCGAATCCCGTAGGGCTCCAACGCCGCCGCCCGCCGCGCGTACCCGAGCGCCCGGTAATGCTTCACCGCGTCGTCCTCGGCCAGCGCCTGCACCGCGTAGACCTGCGCCAGGTCGCCGGGATAGGTGGCCGTAAACGGGTCACGCCGCGCCGCCTCCTGCAGCAGTGCCGCCGCCGTATCCAGGTCCTGCCGGTACAGCGCGCGTGCCCCCTCCGCCCCCAGCTTCCCGGCCGCGTACAGGCTCGATGCCGGCAGCACCAGCGCCGCCGCCGCCAACGTGCCAAGGAGGGCCGTCACGACCAGCCGCCCGGCTGAAACCACCGGCACCTTCTCCGGCTCTTTCTCTTTCTTCCGCCTTCGCCCCCCGCGCGGGGAACCTTCCCCTTCAGGGTTCAGGGCCAGTTCTGCCCCACCGCGCACCAGCCCCATATAAGCGAAAAGCAGGAAGCCCATGGCCGCCATGGACAGGTTAAAATCGAAAAAGCTGTGCAACCCCAACCCCAGCACCGCCACCGCCGCCGCCCAGGTGGACACCCACACCCCATGCTGTGTCCCGTAACGCAAGAAACGCACCAGTAAAAAGATAAAGAGGCCCCACAGGATCAGGACGGCCAGGAACCCGATGGTGCCCGCCTCTACCCAGGTCTGGAAGAAGTAGTTATGCACCTCGGTGGACCAATACGGGTGAGATTGGTACTGGTGATAAACCGCGTTCCAACCGCCGCCGCCCGCCCCGGTCAGGGGATAGTCCCGCACGATGCGCAGCGCGTCGCGGTTCATGACCATCCGTTCGGTAAAGCTCCTCTCCGCGGCAGAGATCCTCTCCGCCCGGACAAAAACATCCTCGGCCAGCAGGGCCCGTCCGGCACCCGCCGGCATGGCCGCCGCAGCATACATCAAGTACAGGGCCAGCACCAGACAGCAGTAACCCACGCCACCCCAGGCCACCAGCCGCCTGGTGGACTCGGCCACCGTCTCCCGGTTCAGCCAAACGCCCAACCCATGGTAGGCGGCCTGCAACACCACTGCCGCCGCCACGCCGGTCCCCAGGTACCAGAGTGCCGTTTCCGTTGCGCCCGCCTTCAGGGCATCGAAAAAGCCCTTGGCGGCCAGCAATCCGCAGCTCACCTGGATCAGGATGTGGTAGGCCGCCCGCCAGCGATAAGCTTCCGGCAGCACCGCCACGAAACCGCCCAGGAGGAAGGGGTATATCACCCAACTGCCCCGGGACTGGGTCCCCAGCACCACCGTAACCAGGATGGTGCCGCCTACCGCAAATAACACTTTCTGCCACAGCCGGTCCGTTTTAACACTTAAGGCTACGCCTACCACACTCAGCACGGCCAGAAATATGCCCAGCGTGTTTGGATACTGCAAGGTAGAGGCAATCCGTCCGTGTACCACCGCCCCCGGAAAGGCAAACAGGCCGGTGATCGCCGCGAGGCCAACGAGCGCCACACCCACAGCGCCAAGGTACGTCACCAGAAGAACCCGGTCCAGGTCGCGCTCTGCACGCACCGCGCGGTAAGCGATCCAGAAGATCATCGCGTAACTGACGACCTTCAGGACCTCACCCACCGCCGGTCTGATATGCACCGCGGTCACCAGCGAGAGCAGGTAAGCCGCCACCAGGGCCAGCAGCGCCCATTCCAGGCCGGTAAGCCGAAAACCCACCTCCCGGCGCAGTACCTGGTCATATACACACAGGGCAAAGACCACCCCCACCACCATGTGGGCCGTCAACAGTTCCGGAGCGAAAAACAAACCCCGGAAGAAAGGACTGGCGAACAGAATAGCCCACAGTCCGATCACAAAGAAGGGACGCAGGTTAAGATGGAGGATGGGCTGACCATTAGCGTTTGTTAACGCGTCCCCTTTGGTGCTCACATGTTTCGACACCCTTCGGCAATTATTTGCTCCCACGGTGGTCCCCCGACAGTTTGTCCCAAGTCTTCTAGGGCATATGTCTTATATTCGACTCCTGAATTCCAGCTTCCTGCTTTTGCAAAAAAAACCCCGGTGAGCAACACCGCCCACCGGGGTTAGAATGTCACGTATTTAGAGGTTGTCCGCTGCCGCCAGCATGCGCTTCAGCATCACGACGGCCTCGGCGCGGGTCGCGCTCTCCAGCGGGGCGAACGCGTTGCCGGGACGGCCGCCCACGATACCCTGGTCGGCAGCCACTGCCGCCACTTCCCGGGCCCACGGGCTGATCGTGGCCGCGTCGGTGAACCGCGCCAGGATGGCTTCCACCTCGGCGGCGTCAAGCGTGACGTCCTTGCCCTGATAGGCCAGTCCGCGCACAACCATGGCCGCCAACTCCTGGCGGGTGATGTCCGCGTCCGGCTTGAAGGAGCCGTCCGGGTAGCCGCCGACGAGACCGGCCGCCGCCGCGGTTTCGACCGCACCCGCGTACCAGGCGCCGACCGCTACGTCCGTGAACTTACCGCCGCCCGCCGGCTGCTCGGTGATGCCGAGAGTGCGGATCAGCAGGGCCGCGAACTGCGCCCGGGTCACGTTCTGGTGCGGGGCGAAGGTGGTCGGCGTAATGCCGGCCACAATCCCTCTGGCCGCCATCAGGTGGACATCGTGCTCCGCCCAGTGCCCGGCCAGATCCGCAAACCTGCCGGTGTAAACCATCACCGTGTACAGGCTCAGGGAGTCGCGCGGTACCGTTACCACCTGGTTGTCCTTATCCACGCGGGATCCGGGCACGCACTCCCACTTCCGCGCGGCCTCGTTGTAACGGTAGATTGCGAGGTAGTCCGCCGGTGCTCCCTGCAGCTTAGCCGGGTCGTACGGCAGGGTCAGCGTGACCGGTGCGGTGAAGTTCCGGATGGCGCCCTTACGCTCGCCGTCGGCGTAAGCTTCAATGGTGATGTTGTACACCTCGCCCGCGATGCGGTAGTTGGCCGCCGCCGGCACCGGAGCCTCATCCCTGGTGATGTTCAGATGGAGGGTGACTCCCTCGCCTTTGAACACGGCGAGATCGAGGGCCCCCGGCGGGATCGTCAGCTTGGTGCCGCCGATTTCCACCACCGCCGTCCGCTCGGCCGCGAACACCTCGGCCAGCAGGTCGGCCGAAACCTTGACGGTCCCCTCCGTCGCCGCCTCCGCGGGAATGGCGAACACGATCGTTTTCTCGGCCGGATCCGCCAGCAGTTCCCGGACTTTGGCTTCGTCCACTACCAGGGTGCCCTGGCCGTCGGCGACCTCCACCGTGCCGGTGGCGGTGTCAACGGTTTCCGGTTTCGGCGCGGGGCCCGGACCGGGGCTGGGCTGAGGCGGCGGAGCCTCGATGGTGAGCGTAATGGACTCAAGCTCATCTTGCCCCAGATAGACGACCAGCTGCACATTATCAAGCGGCAGCAAACCGCTGAAAGCGTAAACCCAGCTGTACACAAACTGGTAACCGGTTTCATAGACCGTTTCGTTTACTTCCAAGTAAACGTCATAGACCGTCTTGTAAACATTGCCGGCCGCATCCACCAGCTTAAACCAGATGTTCTGGAACTCTGACTGGGTCAGCGGCGCGATCCGGATGGTCAACTCTACCTTTTCTTGAGCCGCGTCGGTCTGCAAAGTCGCCGTGCCGCTCTGCCACTGGCCGTCTTTATCCTGAACCCAAACATTTGGCTGGTTAGACGCCTCTGCAGGTGCGGTCAGCCCCACGGCCAGGCTGGCCAGAAACGCCAGAAACACCACCAGGGCGATGTTGCCCAGCAGTGGCCGGTTCGCATACAGTTTGCCCATTACCTTTTCACCTCCTTCCCTGGCCGGATGGAAGTGCGGGCATACTATCCCGCTTAAAGCAAATTTTACCACAAGCGGTCAACTGGTGACAATCCTTTTTCAGCAACCCGCGAAAATTCGGCTTGAAGGAGTTTGACGACCCCGGTCGAATTGGACATAATGATGCAGGTGATTTAGCACGCCCGAGCGGCACAGCTTGGACAAAACTGGTCAGAGTCCGGCTTCGGCTTCCACCGCAGTGATGGTTTGCGGCGCAAGCTTAGCAGGGCGTTCCAGCGGGAGGTAAATAAATTATGAGGGAAACGGTAGCCCTAGGGGTGACCGGCGCAGTAACCGCCCTTGAAACCTTGGGGTGGGATATTGCCGTGGCGGCGGCAATCTTTCTGGCCTTCCTGCTGTTGAGGAAGTTGTTCACCAGGTTTGTTTTCAAAATAATCTTGCGCCTGGCCAGCAAAACCAAGACCGAAGTTGACGATCATATTTTGCGGGCCTTTGAAAGTCCTTTTCGGGCTCTGGTCGTGATTGTCGGAATTTACGCTTCCCTGGCCTACTTGCCGCTAACCGCCCACCAGGATCTTTTGCTGGTAAAATTTCTCCGCTTAGGGTTAATCGTGCTCACCACCTGGGGGCTTTATAATCTGGCCGATAATTATTCTTTCGAAACCATCGGCCGGAAATTTGCTTTTGACCGGACCTTGACCTCCTTCCTGGCGAAAATACTGCGGTTTGTAATCATTGCGCTGGCAGTCAGCGTAATCGTTCAGGAACTGGGTTACAACATCAACGGGTTAATCGCCGGCCTGGGGCTGGGGGGATTGGCCTTTGCCCTGGCCGCAAAAGACACCCTCGCCAACATCTTCGGCGGCGTGATCATCATTGTGGACAAACCTTTCTCGGTGGGCGATTGGATCTACACCCCCAGCGTCGAGGGGACGGTGGAAGAAGTGTCGCTCAGAAGCACAAAGGTACGCACATTTGCCAACGCCCTGGTTACCGTGCCGAACTCGGAGCTGGTCAACCAGCCGATCACCAACTGGTCCCGGATGAAAAAGCGGCGGATCACTTTCCACTTGGGGGTAACCTATACCACCCCGCAAGATAAATTGAAAAAGTGCGTGCAAGCAATCCGGTCCATGCTGGAAACCCACCCCGATATCCACCAGGAGACCATTTTTGTCCGTTTCGACCGCTTCGGTGACAGCAGCCTGGATATCTTCCTCTATTTTTTCACCAACACCACGGTATGGTCGGAGTACCTGGCCGTCAAGGAAGAAATCAACTTTAAAATCCTGGAGATCCTGGAACGGGAGGGCGTGTCCGTGGCTTTCCCCAGCAGAAGCATTTACTTTGAAACCCCGCTTCAATACGACTCCGGCCACCGGAACGATACTTCATCATAGTTCAGTTTCCAGCAGACATTCTCCCGATCAACCGCGAAAACCAGCCCCCCGGCGGCCGGTATTCCTTCTGTCTGCCAATTTCCACCGGTGGTGCGCCGTCCAACACGCGGCGGGGGTTTTCCTCAAAAAGTTTCAGGGCACCCTCGCGGCCTAAAAGGGCGGTTAGCTTGGGAAGAGCTTCACCCAGGGCCGCCAGGCGTCCGCCCGGGCCGTGCAGGTCGGAGGCAATGAACTGTACCCACCGGTGACCGATAAACAGTTCGGCGGCCTTGCGCACATCCCGGCCAAAGAGCCCCACAAGACTGCCAGCGGTAACCTGTATCAATACGCCCTTCTGCAGCAGGCGGTATACTTTGGCCGGCCGGGCAGCCAGTTCCCGGTTTCGTTCAGGATGGGCGAGCACGGGCGTTACCCCGCGGACCAGAAGATCGAAGAACACCTGATCCACGTAAGACGGCACACCGGTCGCGGGCAGTTCCACCAACAGGTGCCGCCCCCGGTCGTTCAGGGTGAGAAGCATCCCGCGGTCGAATTTCTCAGGTAGCTCCGGCTCGACGTAGTACTCGGCGCCGGGGAGAACGCAGACCCGGATGCCGGCTGCATCCAAGGCCGCCTGCAGGTGGGTTACCTGAGCCAGGATGGTGGCCCGATCGTTGGCGTAAACCCCGGGAATGACGTGGGGCGTAGCCACCACATGGGTTACACCTATGGCCTCCAGGCGCCGGGCTGCTTCCACTGCCGCGGCCTGATCGGCGGCTCCATCGTCAATACCCGGGAGAATGTGGGTGTGGATGTCGATCAAACCCGATACCCCCTTTTGTCAATGCCGGCTTGATATCCAAAAGAAATTAGTGATACTGTTAGGTAAGCCATTTCATTCGTGTTCCAAAGGAGATCTTTATGCGCCTGGTGTGCTACTGGCTTCCGGTGTTTATCTGGGTCGGTGTTGTGGCCTACCTGTCCTCGCTGCCCCACATCTTTATCACCGAGATTCCGTACCTGGTACCGGTCCTGCAAAAGATGGTAGATGTGCTTATCCGCCTGCCCTATGCCGCCCAGGTGGTAAACATCCTTCTGGGAGTGGATCTGAGTACTATCAATCTCAATAATAGTGAGACTTTGCGGGTGGCCAATTTCTTTTTCCGCAAGGGTATGCACGTCTTGGTGTATCTGGTCTTGGGCTTTTTGACGATCCGGGCCCTTATCAATACGATACGCCGGGCCCCAATACTGCTTACCATACTGTTTGTCACGGCGGTGGCCGCCGCCGATGAGTACCATCAAACCTTTAACCCTGCACGCACCGCCCGCGTAATGGACGTGGGCCTGGACGTAAGCGGCGGAATCATCGGAATCGGTGTCTATTTAGTGCTGCGCTGGTTTCTCCTGAAACTTCGCATGCGGTAGGGCAGTCAATAACGTCCAGGAGCACGCAAAGGCTCCATGATTCCCATCAATTTGGTGTTCGCAATGTTTTTGCGGCCGCCGGCGTCCTGCACCGAGGTCTTGGGCAAAAAGGCCGCCATCGACCGCCAGCCCCTCCAGCCCCGGGACGTGCCCCGCACCTGGGCGGACATCGAAAAAGCCAGCCGTCTCTTGGGCTTCCGGCCGCGGACACCGCTTACCGAAGGTCTGGCCAACTTCGTGGCCTGGCTTTTCACCCAAGAACGGCCTTCCGGCTGACCGCCCGCAGCACCTTTTTCACCGCCCGGGCGGTGTCTTCCATATCCGTCTCCGAAAGCGTCGGGTGCACCAAAAACATCAGGGAAGTCTCGCCCAAATCGTTCAAAGCGGCAAGAATATCTTTCCGTTTACAATATCAATTAATTAATATACTACAGTAATATACTACATACCTGGAAAACAAAAACATCCAGCTTCAAATTCAAACCAACCTCACCGGCCTCAAAGTGGGGCCGGGGGCAAAAAGTGTAGTCCGAACCGGTTTTCCGCCTTCTATGGCCAGTCTCATTACGAGCCCTTCCCCTTCCGCGCGGTGTCCTTTCCACCGCCGGAACCCCCACCGCCACCGCGTGAGATCCGATATCCCGAATCACTACCGCTCCGGCACCCACCGTTGACCACTCGCCAGTGGCCGCCTGTCCTTGCCCGCCCCGGACAACATGCAGTACAATGCAACAAACAAGAACGCTTTTTCGCCCGAGGTGAAGTTGTTGCCCGGCAACAGAACCAGATTCGGCCGCACCTGGTGGGGCCAGACCTGGGTCGAGGCCCTCCAGAGGATCGACCGCTACACCAACCGGCTACCGCGCGGCCGCCACTACGCCGCCACCGGCCGGGTGCTGGAAATCGCCATCGAGGAAGAAACCGTCCGCGCCGCCGTCCAGGGGACCCGCCGCCGCCCCTACGAGGTCACCATCCGCCTGCGTCCGTTCACCCGGGCCGAGGTCTCCCGCCTCAAGGCCGCCGTTGCGGAAGACCCGGCCCTGGCCGCCGAACTCGCTTTGGGCAAACTGCCCGCGGAAATGCTCGACCTGCTGGCCGGACATGGCCTTTCCCTGCTTCCGGCCTCCTGGGACGATCTCCGGGCGCGTTGTTCCTGCCCGGACTGGGCCAACCCGTGCAAACACCTGGCCGCCGTCTACTACCTCCTGGCCACGGAGACGGCACGCTGCCATCCGTTCTGGACCGCACGGAATGGTATCTCCTCCATCCGGCGAAGCGGGAGGCCCACCCTTTGGAGGATGCCACTTTATTCGCCGTGCCCGGCACCGACCTCCCACCTGGTCCACTCCTTTGCCGGCGTGGAGGCGACCGGCAAGGTGGCGGACGCCTTCTTCCGCGGCGCGCCCCACACGCCGGAAGTGTTACCACATCCGACTACTGCTGCACGGGCTGTAGTAAGGCACCATACTTTTTTCTGACGGCCCCATTATACACATTTTCTGGGAGTGTAACACGCGCCTTGCGGCCTACCGGCTAACCGCCCGCAGAAAATCAAAGCAGGGCTTTCCCGCGCAAAAAACTCTCCGCGCACCGTAACACCTGGCCGGCCGCCTGCAGCGCAGCCGCCGTGTGCGTTGCCGTATAAGCTTCACTGGGAATTGCCGGCGCGGGGAGTCCATTCGGGTAGCGCGTGGGAATGTAGAACTGGTCCAGCAAGGCCGCTTCCTCCACCACGTCGGCAAATCTGCGGTCATACTCCGCACACCGCCCAGTCAAATCACGCACCGAATGCCCCAAAACTACTCGTTTCCCTTGACCGTAAAGCACCGCCTTCAAAGCTTTTTTCGCCGCCTGCTGGGCATAGAAACATGCGGCCGCATGGTGGCCGGCCGCGTGCAAAGTCCGCACCGCTTCCAGGTCTGCCTGTGCCTGCTTAAACCAACGTTGTGCTTCAATTTCGCGGACGTTCATACAAGATCAACCCTTCTTGTTCGGCGATCCAAACCACCCCGGTCTCGCGCATTTGCGCGTATTCCTCCGGAGTATAAACCAGAATCTCTGCCGGTCGCTCAAATTCTGCCAAAACAGGCACCATATCCTGCAGCCGCTCCAAGAAAGGCCGATTCGTACGCTTGATGACTATTAAATCGTAATCGCTGTATTCATCGGCTTCGCCTCGGGCGCGTGAACCGAAGAGAATAATCCGCTCCGGTTCATAAGGCAACAGTAAGCGTACAAGTTTACCCAGAAAAGGGTCGGTTTTCAGGGCCTGCGGCAGCCCCTCGGGCATCGGTGGACACTTCCCGGTCATCAGGTCATCACCATCTTACGCAATGCCAACAAGATCCCACGGACAACAAAAAGATCCTCCATCATTTTGATCCCGCACCTTTTTCCGACGGCACCATTATAACACAATTTCTGGGAATGCAACGCGCATGCTCAGATATTTGTGCCTGTCAAGAGAACTCGGGTCATTGAGCCGGCCACGCGCCGGCGCGATTCCCCAGGCGGCGCACGCGGCGTCCAGCCAAACGGCGGGCATGTTCTTCAGCACCCGGGCCAGCCTCGCATCGACCGGCAGGGGTTTATCGGCCACCTCTTCGCGTCACTCTTCGAGCACCCCGTCCACTATTTCGCCGGGATCCGGGATCAACCCCGCCAACACCTGCCGCCGGAGTTGGCGCATCTTTTCGGCAAACTCCTCCGGTACCTCCCGCCCTTCCAGAACCGCTTCCAGTTGCGTCAAGTACGACCACGCCTTCTCCCGGTCGCCCAGTTCCATCCACACGCCGGCAAGGTTAAAGAGCACCGTAGGCTCGTCCGGAAAGACTTTCTCCAGAAGTTCGAGCAAACGCCGGCCCTCTTCCGGTCGTTCCAGGGTGCGGTAGAGGTTGGCCTGCATCGATAAGGCGGGCGCACAAAGATTCCTTTCCCGTTCCAGGTCTTCCAAAAGCGCCAGCGCCTCGGCGTGCTTGCCGGCCGCGCGCAACCGCCGGGCTTGTTCCAGCACTTTTTCCACGGCCTCGTCCGGCACGGCGCTCACCTCCACCGCCTTGATCTGCAACTTCATCTCGCGGCCATCCAGCACCATCGGAATGGGCTCGTCCAGCCGGTAAACGCCGCGTTCGACCAGCGCATTGGCCGCCGCGAACTTGGCCGCCTCCGGGAAGGTGTGCGCTGCCAGCACGGCCTCGCCCAGTTTCCGGCCCCATTCCCCGCCGTAAGCCACCAGGACGTGTGCCGACCGCTCGATGAGCCCATCCTCCGCCTCCGGCTCCAGGATCAGGGCAAGCAAGTAAAGCCGCAATAGACCGCTCGCCGCGAAACCCGTTTCCGGGGCCGGCCCCTTCGCCGCCCCCCGGACCCCGGAACCGGGCCGCGCGCTCGCAGCCCCGACTTCGTCCCCAGGCCGCTCCGCCTCAGCCCCGGCCTCGGCTTCACGCACGGCTTCGGCCTCCTCCGCCGCGTCAAAAAGTTGCTTCAGGCGCTCGTTGGTGGGCAGGTCGTATTCAAGCGCAAAAGGCGGGACATTGCCCCGCGCGGCGACCGCCGCCACTCGCGCCACGGCATGGAGCAGGGGCACCTTCCGCCCGGCGCGCTCCCAGCACCGGGCCGCCCGGTCGTAGCGCCCAAGGTTGAAGGCCGCCACGCCGGCCAGATAGTGGCACTCCCAAGCCACGTGCCATTGATCCCAGCGCCGGTAGAGGTCGTACAACCGCCGGTGGTCCCCCAGGGCACCGGCTGCGGTCAGAATGGTCACCGTGTACTCCTTCCAGGCCCGCGTCACCCCACCGCCGCCGGCCTGCCGCTGCGCCTCCAGACCCGCCTCAAAATCCCGCACGGCCTCCCCGAGCTGCACCCGGGCCTCGTCCTCCCGCCCGAGGGCCGCCAAAACCTGCGCCGCCAGACCGTGCGCGTAAGGACTCCAAGGGGCGTCGGGCTCCAGGTTGGGCGCGAGGACCGCCAGAGCCTTTTCCAACTGTCCGTCGGCGTAGTAGGCCGTCGCCAGATTGTTGCGCGGCGTCGGCTCGGGCGCCACCCGGCAGATCGCTTCAAAAACAGCGGCCGCCTCGGCAAACTTTCCTTGCTGCAGTAGTTCCCGCCCCTTCTCGTCAAGCGCTGCCAGCCGCGCCATCTCGTCCGTCAAGGTGTTCACATCCTCTCAAGAAAGGTCGTTAAGAAAGGGGCCTGACCCCAAACTTACAGCAAGTCGTGATACTCAGCGGTTATTCTACTCAACAAGCGGATACCCCTTGTTCCCCCCCAAATACTTCCGCGGAATTGAATTACCGGACGTCTTCTTGCCCGGAAAAGGAAGTTGGCGGTTAAGAAGATTGTTGCCGCAACCGGCGGACGTGATCGTCGTCCTGGCCGGGGACAAGGGCCACCGCACCGAACACGGCGTCGCCCTCTTCCACGCCGGCTACGCCCCTTATCTGATCGTCTCCGGCGGCCCCACCTATCGCGACACCATCACGGCCGAACTGACACCAATTCCAGTCGGCCATCGTCGTGTCCTCCAACTACCACATGCGCCGCGTGCGGTACACCTTCGAACGCGTGTTCCGGGACAGCGGCATCACCCTTGTTTACTCGGCCGCCGCCGACCCGGACTTCGACCCCGCCCGCTGGTGGGCCAACAACAAGAGTGCCCTCTACACCCTGACCGAGTACATTAAGCTCACGGGCTACGCCTTAGGCCGCACCCGGGGGTGACGGCGCTACCCCACGCCGGGGTCAAATTTAACGCACTCCCCAACCATCTGGATGCACCAGGTCAAAAAACCAACGTCTGGATTTCGGCCTGCGCTTCTGCAATAACCTCCGCAGGCACTTTGCAAACCAATTCCACCTGCCTGGCCCGCCAATCGAGGCTCTTCAGCTGATCGGCCAATACCACACCAGAAACGCTCAGCCCTTTAGGCAAAGACACCTCAAAAGGATAACCCTTTACCCGGGAAGAGATAGGGCACATAAGAACTGGGCCTACTTTGCTATTATGCTATTACGAATCGCAGCCAAACAACATCCCCGCGGTCGGGCACGTAAGCTTCGGAACTCACCATACCGCTCATCTTCTCGGCCAACGTCCCGGAGATGCGGATTCCCAACCTGTTACCCCATCTGGCGACTTGCATAAACACCCACCCCATTGTTCACTACCCTGTTTATACATAGTATAAATATTTCTAAAAAATTTTTTGACCTTTCGGAAAGCGCCATTTTTCTTCTAATAAGATTGCTTATTGTCTTCGATAAGAATTACTGCTAAAATCATTTTGAAGCAACAAGAAGGAGGTTGCTAAAGATGCAAAACCGGTTTGTAAGCCCGACCGAGCGCGGACAGGTCACTATTCCAAAGGAAATCCGGAGGAAACTACGGATTACGCCCACCACGAAACTGCGGGTCTACGTAGAAAACAATAAAGTGGTCCTCGAACCGGTGACCTCTCTAGACGTACTCCTGAAAGACCTGGTGGCCGAAGCTAAGGATAAAGGATATACCCGCCGGGAAATCGAGCAGGAAATAGAGGCCGTTCGAGAACGACTTTTTAAAGAACTCTACGGAGAACGAGCATGAGGGTGATGCTTGATACCAACGTGCTGGTCTCTGGAATGGTTTTTCAAGGACCGGAGCGCCAGTTATTAGAGACTATCCTTAAGAATGACCACGCTTTAGTGCTGTGCAAACAAACAGAAACAGAGGCAAAAATGGTTCTGCTACGCAAGTTCTCCGTCTCCAAAAAGTTTTTCAAAAACTCCCTCCGGCCGTTCCGGCTCGAGCGGGTACCCCTGCCTTCGCGGGCAGAGATTGAAAGAGCCTGCGGTTTCATGCGGGATCCGAAAGACGCTCCGATTCTGGCCGCTGCCATTACGGCCCGGCCCGATCTGTTCGTTACGGGCGACAAGGACTTCCATACCCCGGAGGTAAAGAAACTGATCCCGGTTCAAACCACCTCCCAGGCACTAAATTCTTTGTAATAAAAGATAAAGATAAAGTAGCAATGCCTATAGAAATGCTCTCCCAAAGGTCGTTACCCTAAGGGGGCGCTTAGAGAGTGAAAGCCGCCGTTTACTGTCGGGTTTCTACTGACGAACAGGCCGAAACAAAAACCACCGAGAACCACCCACCGTTGACCACTCGCCGACACTCCTACCGGGAATCACGGACACGCCTGTACCAAGGTGGGCACCTCTGCCGATACGCACATTGCCCGACAACCGCACACCGGGAGACAGATGCACGTAATCCCCGACAAGGCAGTCATGATCCACCGAACAGGCCGTGTTCAGGATGGCGTGCGCGCCCACCCGCGCCCCGGCATTCACCACCGCCTGCGGCAACAGCACCGTGCCGGGGCCGATGGCCGCGAAAGCCGATACCACGGCCGAAGTAGCAACCACCGTGGCAAACCCGTATCCCGCCGCGGCCAACATCTCCGCGAGTTCCATTCGCCGGTGGTTTTCACCAATTGCCACGACCAGCGCAAAGGAACCGGAAGCATGCAGAGAATCAAGGACGGACAACGGACCGAGCAGCGGTATATCCGGCAAGGGGCTTTGCACCGCTCTATCGTCCACAAACCCGAGGACGCGAAAACCGGCGGTCCGCGCCACGTCGGCAACAACCTTGCCGTGTCCCCCGGCGCCAACCACGACGATGTTGTTATTCTCGGCAGTCATATGGTTTTACTCCCTTGAACTCCGGCACCGTTACATGCCCCGCAGTGCTGGTCCCTTCCCCGCGCCCCACTTTCAACCTTAACCCCCACCTGGACGGCAGCAATACCGCCGTCCAACTCATAACACCGGACATCCACCAACCCCAGGCGGGAAAACAGGCCCTGCATCTCCTGCTGGTCTGGCAGCTCTTGCAGCGCGCGGGCGAAGTACTCCAGAAAGCCGGGAGGCCCCACCCGCAGCCGCTTCAGGATCCGCCCCGTGAAGGGCATCACCCGGCCGAGATAAAAGGAATAAACCTGTTTGAGCCCCGGAATCCGCGGTCTGGCCAATTCCAGGTTGACCACCCGGCCGCCGGGCCTGACTACGCGAATCATCTCGGAGAGGGTCTTTTCCAGATCAGGCACCGTATGCAGCGTAAAAGCCGTAGCCGCACAGTCGAAGCTTCCGTCCGGAAATGGGAGTTCAACGGCCGTACCCTCCAGAAACTCCACCGCATCCCGGAACGGAGTGCGCGCACACTTCTCCCGCGCCCGCGCCAGCATTTCCGGGCAGGAGTCCAGGCCGACCACCCGGCCGGTGGAACCGACAATCCTGGCCAGTTCAAAGGTAAAAAGTCCCGTACCGCAGCCTACGTCCAAGGCATGCCCGCCCGGTTTCAGCCCGCTTTTGGCCGCGGCGAAGCGCCGCCAGTGCTTGGTGCGGGTAAGGCTGAGAGCACTGCTTACAAAATCGTAACGGCTGGCCAAAAAGGCAAAAAGTGAGCGAACGTATTCCTCCTGTTGCCGGGCGTCTTTGGGTTTCATTTCCCCAAACTCCACCTTCTCCCCTCTCCCCCCGCTTCCGGCCCCCGCCCGGGACAGAAACCGGACCGGGATTGCCAGATTCACCGGGTCGCACACAGGGGGAAGAGCTTTTATGGGTTCGCGATCTTTCACTGACATCCGCCCTGAATTATACTTACTATATAAATAACATAATATTATCATAAACCGTGCCCGGTCCGCTGTCATACCGGTGCCGAGATTGAAAAGTGCTGACCGTCACGTGGCCGCCTACCCTTACCCGCTCCGGACAACATACCGTACAATGCAACAAACGCACTTCGCCGGGCGGGGTGAAGCCGAGCCGGCCCTATCCGGCAAAGCCGAAAAGACCCTCCACCTGCTCCGGCACATCCTGGCCGCCGCCACCCACGTCATCCACTACGACCTCTGGTGGAACCCGGCGGTGGAAAACCAGGCCACCGACCGCACCTACCGCATCGGGCAGACCCGGAACATCACCGTGCACCGGCTCACCATCGGCACCTTCGAGGAAAAAATCGACGAAATGCTCGCCGCCAAGAAGGAACTAGCGGCGCTGGCCGTCGCCGTCGGCGAAAACTGGCTGACCGAATTCTCCGACCGGGAACTCCGCGAACTGTTCTCTTTGAGCCGCGGATCTTCGCCAAGCGCTTTATCCCAGCGGTAACCTTATCAATCCGGATTTGACCCCGGCATAGAGGTTCAAGCCCTGTCTCCCTCATACCTTGCGCGGCGGGCGCATCCCCACTTACAATAACAATACGAAAAACGCCACGGGAAAGACAGCTTGCAAATGGAAGGAGCCTCCAAAGACATGCAACCGGATGAAATACTGGCCACGGTTACCGGTTATTTATCCCGGCAGCTGGAGGTACAGGCCGCCTACATCTTCGGTTCCCTGGCCCGGGGACGGTTGCGCGCCGGGAGTGACGTAGACGTGGCCGTCCTGTTGGCCCCGCTCGGCGACAAGCTTGCCCGCTTCGAAAAACGCCTCGACCTGGAGATCCAAATGGAACAACTGCTCGGCCGTCCGGTGCAGGTGGTCGACCTGGAGCTGGCACCCCCGCTGCTGCAGCACCAGATTCGCAAACACGGCCAACTCATCCTGGAAAAAGACCGGGCGCACCGCATCAGCCAGGAGGTCGCCGCCCGCCGCCTTTATCTGGATATGCAGCCGGTGTACCGTTGCCGCACCGCAACCGTCTTAAAGAAACTGGAGGGATAGTAGTGGTCAACCAACCGCTCCTGGAAGAAAAAACGCGCCTGCTTGCCGAATACATTGCCGACCTGCAAGAACACCGTCATGTATCACTTGCCGAGCTGAAAGAAAACAAGCTTCTGCGCCGCTACATCGAACGGACCTTGCACCTCGCGGTACAGGCCTGCCTGGATATCGGCAACCATCTGATTGCGGACCTTCGTCTCCGGGAACCCGAAGACTACAAGGATATCTTCGCGGTCCTCACCGAAAACGGTATTCTGCCGAAAGAAAAACTGGAACAGTATCAAAGAATGGCCCAATTTCGCAAGGTGATTGTGCACGACTATGCACGGGTCGACCCTGAGATCCTCGCCGGCATTCTCCGGCAAAACCTGGAAGACCTCGTCGCTTTCGCCGCGAGCATCAAAGACAGATTCTTGCGACCGTAGGTTTGACGGCCAGACCCACCAGGCGCGGATCACGCCAAGCCCCGCCCGCCGGTCAAGCCCCAAATCCCTACTGATATTTACAGATACCGCCCCTCCGCCCGCACCCGCCGGAGCTATTTCACCGGAACAAAAATTCCGCCCCGTTGACCCAAGCCCGCCCCCCGGTATTATATAAGTGAGGACCGGAGAACACCGGCCGCTCAAGGGGTGATATATCCGTACATAACGGTCACCCCCGCTGCCACCGCCCGGTCCGCCGTTTTCCGGCAAGGGGTGAATTGTCTTGGAAGGACACAAAGCTCTGGCCCGGGCCCTGCTCCGCAGCACCTACCAGGATCTCTGCCGCGGCGCCCGCGGCCCGTACCGCAGCACCTACCTGAGCGCCCGGCGCTTTCTGGACACGCCTCTCTTCGAGGTGTGCTGCCGCCTGGCGGGCACCCGCCCGCAAGTCCTGCGCCGGGAGATGCTCCGCCGCGCCGCCGCCCACCGGGAAAGGGAGCAACAGGCCGCCCGAAAAGCCCGGTAACGCCAAAACCCCCGGCCCCCCGGCCGGTCAAGTTTCCCGGGCCCGGGTGCTCATCAACCCGCGCCCGTTTGCGCCCCGAGGAGGTGATTGCGAATGGCCGTCGAAGCGGTCCCGCTTGCCAGCGTCCTGATCGCCCGCTTCGTCACCGGCGTGGACGACGAGGGTAACCCGATCCTCCGCGCCCGGCGCTGGTCCAACATCAAGCCCGCCGCCACGGACCAGAACGTCTACGACGCCGCCCTGGCCCTGGCCGGGCTGCAGATGCACACCCTGGCCGCCGTGGAGCGCCAGCTGACCAGCGAACTGATCGAGGTCCAGTAACGGCCTCTTCCCGGCGGCCCTCCGGGGCCGCCGTCTCCCAAACGGAGGTGAGACCGGATGAGCCTGACGCGCACTTTGGAACTCCGCTTCGCCAACCAGGCGGGCCGGACGGTCACCGTCCGGGTGCCCGACCCCCGGGAGGACCTGACCGCCGCCCAGATCGAGGCAGCCATGCAGACCATCCTGGCCGCGAACGTGTTCACCTCGACCGGCGGCGACCTGGTCGGCCTGGTGGACGCCCGCC
>DFNH01000030.1 GCA_002375985.1 Firmicutes bacterium UBA3572
CAGATCAGTTCGGCCCGCATCTCGGAATTGATTCGCAGCGTGCAGCGGGAACACAACCTGGTGGTGCCCACCCCGGGGACTATCCTTGACGCCGGGAGAAGCATGACACACAAGGATGTGATTGTCAGCCTGCGCCTGCAGGGTTACACGGTTAAAGAGATTGCCCGCATGACCCACCATTCGCCGCGGGCGGTGGACAACTACATCGGTACTTTTGAAGCTGTGCTAATTTTGTATTTGTTCGGCGTTCCTCCTGAGCTTATGGCCCGCTTGTTAAAGAGGGGCATTTCTCTGATTAAAGAGCATTTGAGGCTGGTCCGGGAAAACTATCGTGATCAACAGGAAATAAAAGAATATTTAATTACCCAGGGGGTGAAAATTTAATCCATCATATCTTGACAAGATATATCTTAACATCCGGAGTTCCCAGCGCACCCCGAGTATTGCGCCCGCCAAACTGAACAAAACCACACTTTCGGGTATGGACTGAAAGACTACGGCTAACACCGACATCTGGTCCATCATAGCACCTGCCCAACTACACCCTATAGTTGCTTATTTCACCAAAGATTAGCATGATCCTTCATTTCTACCTAATTGTTGCTTGATTACGTATAATATGTTAGCCAGTTAGGCAATCTCAAATCTCAGGAGAGTCCGTTAAGTGCCGAACCCGTTGGTCCGTTATCCGGTTAACGTCACTCCTGCCGGGACAAACGGAATGGCCACCGCGGCGGTGGCCATTTTGTTGGTGCCGGCTCAGTATTTTTACCTCAGGCGATGCGGATGCCCTTGCGAGCGCCCACCTTCTCCATGGCGTCCCGGTATAGCTGGAGGTATTCTACGGCCGAACGCGCCCAGGAAAAATCCATCTCCATCGCGTTACGAACCAGCCGGGCCCAGGCTTCCCGGTCATCCCGGTACAGTTTGAGCGCCCGGGCAATGGCGCTATATAGCGCCCGGCCGTCGTACTCACGGAAAGAAAACCCGTTCCCGTCCCCGGTAGCCGGATCATACTCCGTGACCGTATCGGCCAAGCCGCCGGTCGCCCGCACAATCGGAATGGTGCCGTAACGCAGGCTGATCAACTGTCCCAAGCCGCAGGGCTCGAACCGCGACGGCATCAAGAACATGTCCGCGCCGGCGTAAATCCGCTGCGCCAGCACGGCGTTAAAGCCGATGTGCAGGCCGATCTTCTGCGGGTAGCGGGCCTTCATTTTCCGGAACATGTCCTCGTAATGCCGGTCACCGGAACCCAGCACCACAAGTTGAATATCCAAGCGCATCAATTCGTCGACGATTTCGGCGATCAGGTCCAGACCCTTCTGGTCGTACAAACGAGAAATCAGGCCCAGGACCGGGACGTCCCGTACCGGGAGGTTCAGTTCGCGTTGGAGGGCGTACTTATTCTCCTTCTTGTGTTCCGCCCCGGCAGCGTCGTAGTTGCGGTGCAACCTGGGGTCGGTTTTGGGGTCGAATTCGTGATAGTTGATGCCGTTGATGATGCCGTACAGTTCGTGGGCACGCTGGCGGAGCACGCCTTCCATCCGCTGTCCGAATTCGGCCGTCTGGATCTCGCGGGCGTAGGTCCGGCTCACCGTATTGAGCACATCGGCGTAAAGAATCCCGGCCTTCGTAAAGCTCACCGCCCCGTAGAACTCCAGATCCTCGGGCCGGAAGTGTTCCATGCCCAGCTCCAACAAGCGTAACACTTCCGGCGGGAAATTGCCCTGGTACTGCAGGTTGTGGATCGTGTACACGGTCGCCGTGCGCTGGTAGAACGGATCGGCGCTGTAGTGGGTCTTCAAGAGCAGCGGGATCGGACCGGTCTGCCAGTCGTTGCAATGGATCACATCCGGCGGCCAGCCCAACCGCGGCAAAAGTTCCAACACCGCCTTGCAGAAGAACCCGAACCGTTCAGCCTCATCATCAAAGTCGTAAATCCTGTCCCGGTGGTAATAATGATAATTGTCGATCATGTAAACCGGTATGGTCTTTACCCCATCCTGGAAACGGGCTTCGATCTCCCGCTGGCGGATGATGGCCCCTTCATAACGATCGGCGAACCAAACCGGGAAGTCGGTCAGGTACTGGGCTTCCTCGATCATCTTGTACCGGGGCATCACCACGCGCACGTCGTGGTGCGGCAGGCCGTGATCAACCACCGTGGCCAGCGCTTTGGGCAGCGACCCGGCTACGTCGGCCAGGCCCCCGGTTTTGGCGAAAGGAACCACTTCCGAAGAGACGAACAGGATTTTCAGGGGGCGATCAAACATAGCGCCTTGCCTCCTCTGCAAACGGTGTGGGAATCTGGTGCGGCAGCGGGACGCCCGCTTCCCGGAGCACTTCGGCCGCCAGTTCCGGGGGAGTCGGGTTGATGTAGTAACCGGTGCCCAGTTCGTAGCCGGCGATGATCGTCAGCCGGGGCAGGATTTCAAAGTGCCAGTGGTAGAAAATCTCCCCACCCACGTTGACCGGCGCGGTGTGCAACACCATGTTGTACGGCGGTTGGCATACGGTTGCGGCCAGCTTGACCAGCGCGCCCCGGAGTATCGGGGCCAGGTCGCGGATGTCTTCCTCCCCGATCTGGCCGAAGTCGGGCTGGTGATACTTGGGCACAACCCACATTTCGAAGGGGAACCGGGCCGCGAAAGGGGAAAAACAGACGAACCGGTCGTTTTCCATCACCACCCGGTCCGGCCGCGTTGTTTCCTGCCGCACCATATCGCAAAGAACGCAGGTACCGCGGTTTTTGCGGTAGTCATGAAAACCGGCTAATTCCTGGCTAACGTCCACCGGCACCATCGGGATGCCGAGCAGTTGCGAGTGGGTATGCTCCAGGGACGCACCCGCCGTACGGCCCTTGTTTTTGAAGATCTGGATGTATTTGAGGCGCGTGTCGGCACGAAGTTCAAGGGAACGGGCCCGCCAGGCCCACAGCACTTCCTGGATCTGCCACTCGGTTTGGTTGACCAGGTCGGGCTCGTGCGCGGTGGACTCCACAATTACCTCGTGGACTCCGATGCCGTTCATGGCCTCGTAAATCCCCTCCCGCCACGAGTACTGCCGCTCGTCGGCGCGTACCGCGGGGAACTTATTGGGCACGACGCGCACCCACCAACCCCGGGCGTTGGGTGGTGAACCGTTCTCCCGGAAAGCAAGCACTTCCGGAGGGGTCTTATCTTCGTTACCCACACAGAGGGGGCAGTTTCCCGGGTTGGGCTCATCGGGAGGACAACGGAAATCGGTGGGACGCTTTGCTCTTTCGGTGGCGATAATGACCCACCGGTCTACCACCGGATCCTTGCGCCACTCCGGCATGGGGGAAAGCCTCCTTTCAAAGCCGCCCTCGGCGAATTATTGTTTTACCCTACTAAATGGTTTACGGGATTCGGTTTTTTTATGCCAGACGAAAGGGAAAAAGTCAGGTTTGATCGAAATAAGAAACAAGCAGTCAAATTTGTAACTTTTGGCAGAAGGGGCTGTCTTCCATGGCGGGCGAAATACAGATCAAGGGTACCCGAAACGGCCTGGTCATTTTGCTACCCACAACCGGCAGCTTCGATGAACTAAAGCAAAGTCTTTGTCAAAAAATGGAGTCAGCGAAGGGTTTTTTCCAAGGGGCACGATTCACCCTGCACCAGGAAAAGGCCCCCCTGCCCTCTCACCAGCGGAAAGAACTGGAGCAGTTGCTCACCGGGTACGGGCTGGTACCCGCCCCCGACATCACCCTGCCCCGCCAGCCGGCCCCCCCAGTCAAAAAAGTCCAGTCCGGCGGCCGGACACACATCATCTGGCAGGGTCTGCGTTCCGGACAGGAGATCCGCCACGATTTGGGACACCTGGTGGTCATGGGCAACGTGCACTCCGGCGCCCTGGTTGAAGCCGGTGGACACGTGATCATCATGGGCAGCTGTGCCGGCACCGTCCGTGCCGGAATACACGGCAACCGCCGGGCCAAGGTGGTCAGCCTCGCGTTCCGGGGCGCGGTGGTAAGTATCGCCGGCATACACGCCCTGACCGGCGAAGCCGTTTCGGTCCCTGGGCCCGGACCACACCGGGCCGTCCTGCGGGATGAAAAGATCGTTTTTGAACCATTTCCCACACAAAAAGGAAATGTGCCCTTGTAATGGCAAACCCAGTCTGGCCAGAATAACCACCGCGGCCGGTGGCCGCTTTTCACCGGCCTTTGTTTGCCGCCGCCACCGTGAGCAATCCCACCAGCGACTTGCCGTCACAAATAACACCCGTACGGATGAGATCGAGCGCCTGCGTAAACGGTACCGCCTCTACCTGTATAAATTCGTCCTGATCCGTGGACGCCGGCCCCTTTTCCAATCCCCGAGCCGTAAAAATATGCATCCGCTCGTTGGTGAACCCAGGCGTGGAGTAGTAAGTGCATACCAACTGCCAATCCCGGGCCACGTAACCGGTTTCTTCCTGCAATTCCCGCCGCGCGCACGCCAGCGGATCCTCGCCAGGCTCCAGCTTGCCCGCCGGGATTTCCAGGAGTTCCGCGCCCACCGGATACCGGTACTGGCGGACCAGGATGGCCCGTTCCTCGTCATCCAAAGCCACCACCGCCACCGCACCCGCATATTCTACCACCTCTCGGGTGCTGGACCGGCCATCGGGTAGACGCACTGTGTCCACCCGCACCTTGAGGATTTTCCCCCGGAACACGTACTCTGAAGCCAAACGTTCTTCGCGCAGGTCCAAACCGCCCAACCCTCTTTCTGGTGTGTTTATATCGTATCCAATTACTGCTTTCGCCGGCGGACAACCGTTTACCTGCCGGTTTTCAGGCGATCGGCACGGTATAGAAAACAGATCTTAAAGCAAAGATATAGAAAACAAAAATGGCGGTGCTAAAGGAGGTTGAATTATGGGCTTAAGACGTTGGGATCCGCCGGAACTGAACACCTTACGGGAACAGATGAACCGGATGTGGGAGTTTTTGCGGACCGGAGGCCGGGAAACCGTTATGCCTCGGATTGACATCCACCAAACCGAAGACGAAGTGGTCGCGGTGGCCGAACTGCCGGGCATTCCCTCTAGAGATGATATCGAGGTGCACGTCACCGAAGACAGCCTCTCCATCCGCGGCGAAATCCGGCGGACCCACGACATCCGTGAGGAAGACTACATCCACAGCGAGCGCTACTACGGAAGCTTCTCCCGTACCCTGCCGCTCCCGGTGGAAGTGAAACCCGAGGAGGCCCGGGGGCGTTTCGAAAACGGCCTTTTAGAGATACGCATCCCCAAGACCGAGGCAGGGAAAAGGCGTAATACCCACCGGGTCGAAATCAATTAAGCTCGAACCCGGGAACCGGCGTTTAGCGCCGTTCCCACACGCCCAAGGCCGCGAGGCGTTCGACCACGGTCTGCAGATCCAGGCGGCCCCGCAGGATTACTTCGCCGTTCACCGCCAGGGCCGGCAAAAAGGCCAGGCGGCTCAGCGCAAAGCCTCGTCCGCGATGGTGGCGTGTTGGCGGTAGGCCACCGTCACCCGGTCGCCGTAGCACACCCGGAGCACCTTTTGCAGCACCCTGACCCGGGCGTCCACGGGGAGCAAGTCCCCTTTGGCGTCCGCCGTTCAGGGCGCCTCACGGCCCTCCAGGGTCTCCCCGATCACCAGAACTTCGGCTTCCGCCATGTTTGACTCAGCCAACTTTCCCCTCTCCCTCAGGCGGATCGGGCAACACACCGAGATCGGCCAACCGGCTGGCGATGACCTGAATGTGCAGATTTCCGCGGAGGACGACCGCGCCGTTAACCAACACAGACGGAAGCGGTAAGACTTGCCTGCAGAGTGCGGCATCCTCCAGGATGGCGTACTGCCTGTACGCCACCGCAACCCGGTCCCCGTACATCCTTCTCATAACGCCCTTTAAGAGCTTGAACTGAGCGTCCAGGGGCAGCCCGACCCCTCCCCCGTCCGGAGGTCAACAAGGCGCGCCGCCTTCTGCCGGGTGCTCCCCAATCACCAACACTTCCACAGGCATTCTAGTTACCCCTCTCCTCTAATCCGGGCGGGAAAAGGGTACAGGCAACTTTTTCCGACGATACGAAAGTTCTTAGTCAAACGTGTTGTCCTCAGATGTCTGGTTACCTTGACACGATATGCTTCTTGCAGAAAAAGTAGCCTGTCCCCATTTCCCGCCCTATCCACGATTCCCGCCGATGAAGCACCAGTCGCCAAGGGGACAGCGCTCTGGTACGCGTGCACCCACCCAGGGTTCCCTACTCGGCGAAGGTTTCCCGGAAGGCCTCGGTGCAGGCGGCCACCGTCCGGTCGATGTGTTCGTCCGTATGGGCGGTGGAAACAAACATCGCCTCGAACTGGGCCGGAGCGATATACACCCCCCGCTCCAGGAGCGCCCGGAAAAACCGCGCGTACCGTGCCGTGTCGGAACGCATCGCACTGGCAAAGTCGGTCACCGGCCCGGGCTGGAAAAAGGTGCAAAGCATCGAACCGACCCGCGTGAAAAACACCTCGGCCCCGGCGGTGTGCGCCGCTTCTTTCAGGCCGGCGGCCAGGCGGGCCGCTTTGCGCTCCAGTTCTTCGTAGGTGCCGGGCTGCGCCAGGGTTTTCAGCGTGACAATGCCGGCGGTCATGGCCAGCGGGTTGCCGGACAGCGTGCCGGCCTGATACACCGGACCCGAGGGCGCGACCAGTTCCATAATCTCGCGGCGCCCGCCGTAGGCGCCCACCGGCAGTCCGCCACCGATGATCTTGCCCAGGCAGGTCAAATCGGGATGCACGTCGTAAAGGCTTTGGGCACCGCCGTAGGCCACCCTAAAGCCCGTGATCACCTCGTCGAAAATCAGTAGGGCACCATACTGCGCCGTAAGCGCGCGCAGTTCTTGCAGGTAGCCGGGCCGGGGCGGAATCACCCCCATGTTGCCGGGCACCGGCTCCACGATTACCGCGGCGATTTCTTCCCCGTGCCGGGCGAACAGGTCCCGCAAACCGTCCGGGTCATTGAAATCCGCCACGATGGTGTTCTGGGCGGTATCTACCGGCACGCCGGGGCTGGTGGGAATGCCCAGGGTCAGCGCACCGGAACCGGCTTTGACCAGCAGGGCATCGACGTGCCCGTGGTAACAGCCTTCAAATTTGACGATCTTCTCCCGCCCGGTGTACGCGCGCGCAAGACGCAAAGCGCTCATGGTGGCCTCGGTGCCGGAATTCACCAGCCGGACCATTTCCACCGCCGGCAGCGCCTCCACCAGCAACCGGGCCAATTCGGTCTCCAGTTCGGTAGGCGCGCCAAAACTGGTGCCGAACTCGGCGCATTCCTTGAGCGCTCTTACCACTTCGGGGGCGGCGTGCCCCAGGATCAACGGTCCCCAGGAGGCCACATAGTCAATATACTCGTTCCCGTCCACGTCGTACACCAGGGCACCTTCCCCCCGGGCGAAAAAGACGGGGTTGCCGCCTACCGCCTTATAGGCGCGCACCGGACTGTTCACCCCACCCGGCATGTACTTTTGCGCCTGCGCAAACAATCTCTCCGACCGGGAAAAACGCCGCGCCATCGAACCCCTCCCGTCGTGTAAGTTGTGTATGTTGAGGATTACCGGAAGTACTGCATGCTGCTCCGTTTCAACTCCGCCGTACTAAAGAGCACGATGTAGTCCTCGACGCCAATCGCCGCGCTGATCCGGCGCACCAACTCCCGGCACTCGGTCTCCGAGCGCCGGTGCACCATCGAATACAGGTTGTAAGGCCAGCCGGGCGCGGGGGCCCGCTGGTAACAATGGGTGACCTCCGGGTAGGCGGCGACGGCCCGCCCCACCTCTTCTATTCTGTCCGGCGGCACCACCCAGGCCACCAGGGCGTTACCGCCGTAGCCGACCCGCTGGTGCCGCAGGGCGGCGCCGAAACGCCGCAGCAGTCCCCGGCGCCGCAGATCCCGGATGGTATCCAGGAGCTTTTCCTCGGTCACACCCAGGCGGTGGGCCATGGCCGCAAAGGGGCGGCTTTCCAGGGGCAGGTCATCGCCCAGTTCCCGGATCACGCGTTTTTCAAAATCACTTAGCATCAGGCACCTCGGATACGTCAAATCTGACCTTGATTTTAAACAGGCGCTCGGCCGGAAGACTTAATATATGACTGATCCCGGTACGCGTCTTGATCTCATCAATGATCCGGTTCAAGTCGGCCGGCGAAGGCGCCAATACCGTAAACCACATATTGTACTCGTAGGTGCGCAGGTAATTGTGGCTTACCTCGGGATAGGCATTGATCACCGCGGCGACCTCCGCAATACGCTCCGCGGGCACCTGCATGGCGCAAAGCGTCCCGGTGTAACCCAATTTCCGCGAATCGAAGAAACCGCCCATCCGCCGGATGATGCCGGCCCGGCGCAGCCGGCCGATCCGGTCCAGAACCTCGGACTCCTCAATTCCCAGTTCCCGCGCCAGCTCCAGGTAAGGTCGAGGCACGAGCGGAATCTCCTTTTGGATCATCTCCAGCAACCTGCGGTCTACGCTATCGAGTTGCATGTTCGGTTTTCCCCCTGCGGTAGAGACACCACGGCTCCTCGGCCATGTAGTCCCCGTAGTAGAACTTGGCCCGCGCCCGGCATCCGCCGCAGGTATCGCGGTAATCGCAGGCACCGCAATGCCCGGAGTACCGCCGGGAACGCAGATCGCGAAACAGCTTGGCCTCCCGCCAGAGCTTTCCGAAGGACGTCTCCCGCACATTCCCGACCATTTCGTCCAGGTAAGCGCAGGCCTGCAGGTCCCCTACCGGGTTAATCAGACAGTAAGCGATGCCGGCCAGACAACCGCGCTGAAACCGGGTCTTGACCCCCAACTGGTCGGCCACCCGGATGAACTGCGGGGCGCAGGTCGGCTTTATCTCCAGGCCGGTCGACTGCTGTTTTTTCAGCAGGCGGCGCAACAACCGTTCATACTGGACGGCACGCAGGGTGGTACGCTCTATATCCGCCCCCCGGCCGGTGGGCACCAGGAAAAACACGTGGTGTGCCATACAGCCCAGTTCCACGGCCAGGTCGGTCAACTGCTCCACTTCTTCGTAATTCCAGTCCATAACCGTGGTGTGCAGTTGAAACGGCAGCCCGGCCGCCCGGCAATTCTTCATGCCGTCCACCGCGGCCTGCCAGGAACCCTGTTCGGCCCGGAAACGGTCGTGCGCCGCGGGGTCAACGCTGTCCAGGCTGATACCGACGGCCCGGGCCCCGGATTCCACCAGGCGGCGGGCCACCTTTTCCGTGATCATGGTACCGTTGGAACCAAGCACCGGACGCAGACCCCTCTCGGCGGCATGCGCAATCAATTCGTAGATGTCCGGGCGCATCAGCGGCTCCCCGCCCGAAAAGATCATCACCTTAAACCCCGCGGCGGCGATCTCGTCGATCAACCGCCGGCCCTCGGCGGTGGTCAGCTCCGCGTCGGCCTTTTGCCCCGCGTCACGATAGCAGTGCGCACAGGCCAGGTTGCACATATTCGTGGTGTTCCAGGATACCAGCACCTTTACGCCTCCTTGAGCCAGCGGGCCACATCCAGGGCAAAATAGGTAAGAATGATGTCCGCGCCCGCCCGCTTCATCCCGGTCAGCATCTCGAGCACCAGCGCGCGCTCGTCCACCCAACCCCTCGCCGCCGCGGCCTTGACCAGGGAATACTCGCCACTGACATTGTACGCCGCCACCGGCACACCGAATGTCTCCTTCACCTGCCGGATAACGTCCAGGTAGGCCAGGGCCGGCTTGACCATCACGATGTCGGCGCCCTCCTCCAGGTCCAAGGCCACCTCGCGCAACGCTTCGGCAACGTTGGCCGGGTCCAGCTGGTAGGTGCGCCGGTCGCCGAACTGCGGCGCCGAACCGGCCGCTTCCCGGAAGGGGCCGTAAAAGGCCGAAGCGTACTTGGCCGCGTAGGACATTATCGGAAGGTGCACGTACCCCTCGGCGTCCAGCAGTTCCCTGATCGCCCCGATGCGGCCGTCCATCATGTCCGAAGGGGCAACCATATCGGCACCGGCGCGCGCGTGGGAAAGCGCCGTGCGGGCGAGCAACTCGACGGAGGGGTCGTTCAGAATGACGCCCTTTTCCACCAGCCCGCAATGCCCGTGGTCAGTGTAGGCGCAGAGGCACACGTCGGTAATCACCAGGAGATCCGGGTAACACGCCTTGACCGTCGCCACCGCCCGCTGGACTACTCCGTCCGGGTCGTAGGCCGCGGTGGCCCGATCGTCCTTGGTATCCGGAACGCCGAATAGAATGATCCCGGGAACACCTAATTCCACCACCCGATCCAGGAGCCGGGGCAGGGTGTCGACCGAATAACGGTTTACCCCGGGCATGGCCTGCACCGGCTGGACCACCCCGTGCCCTTCAACCACGAACACCGGGTAGATGAGATCGTCCAGCGTGAGGTGTGTTTCCCGTACCAGGCGCCGCAGCGCCGGTTTTTGGCGCAACCTGCGCATCCGGATCAGCATTTAGGGCAACCTCCTGTTCTTTCCTTACCCTGTGTTCCGGGCAGCGGAAACGATAATATCAGGTTCCGGATAGACCAAGAGCCTTGACTCCATCTTCGGAATTCTGGATTCTGAATTCTGTATTCTCCTTCTCTCCCAGCCCGATCTCGGCGTCGGTTAGATAGCAGGCCGGGTCGGAGGCCCAAAAATCGCCGGTAACCGCTTCGGCCCGGGGCCGGAAATTACCGTTGCAGATGGCCAGCCAGCGGCACCGAGCACAACGCCCGCGCAACAACGGTTTGCGGTTCTTCAGCCCGGCCACGATCGGGTGCGTGGTATCGTGCCAGATTTCGCCAAACTTACGCTCCCGGACGTTCCCCAGGGTATGGTTCATGGTGAACTGATCGGGGTGCACGTTGCCGTACCAGTCAACCGCCCCAATGGCGATGCCGCTGCGGTTCCCGCCGGATTTTCGCAGCCACTCCCACACGGTGGCCGCCCGTGCGGGGTCCTCTTTTCTGAGTTTAAGGTAAATGTATACGGCGTCCGCGTGGTTATCCACCGTGAGGATTTCTTTTTCCAGTCCGCGCGCACAGAGATCGGCCGTCCGCCGGTAGATCAGGTCCAGGACGTCCCGCTTCTCCTGGGGCGTCAGGTCCTGTTCCCGCAGGCGGCTGCCTCTTCCCGCATAAACGAGGTGGTAAAAGCACACCCGGTTCACCTGTTCGCGCTCGATCAGGTCGAAGATGGTTTCGATTTCCCGGTAATTGTAACGGGTGATGGTAAACCGGAGTCCGACCCGCTGTCCGATGGCCACGCAGTGCCGGATGCCTTCCAGCGCCGCCTCGAAGGCGCCGTCGTAACCCCGGATCCGGTCGTTCGTCTCCCGGATGCCGTCGATGCTCACGCCAACGTAACCGACGCCGAGCTTCTTCAGCCGCCAGGCTACCTCCCGGGTGATCAGGGTGCCGTTGGTGGAGATCACCGGCCGTAAACCCCGTTCCCGGGCATAGGCCGCAAGTTCGTAGAAATCGGGCCGTAATAGCGGTTCCCCGCCCGAAAAAAGCAGTACCGGAACGCGTGCCTCGGCCAGGTCGTCAATCAGCCGCCGCGCCTCGGCGGTGGTCAGCTCATCAGGGTCGGGCCGGGTTACGGCGCTGGCGTAGCAGTGTTTGCACTTCAGGTTGCAGACCCGGGTGGAGTTCCACACCACCACCGGACCCATTGCCTGCGGGCGTTGATGGTAACGCAGGTGGTCTCCGGTTTCCGCACGGCCGGACACCATTTTAGAGATGCTCAGCACCAGTCCCACTCCCACCAAAGTAGTCCCGGATCGCTTCCACCAGTCCGTCGATGGTGTACGTGCGCGCAACGGCGTGCACCGGCAGGCCCATTTCGGCGGCAGTCCGGGCGGTTACCGGCCCGATGCAGATCACGGCCACCCCGGACATCAAACGCGGTAAATCCCCGGCGCCCAAGGCACCGACAAAGTTCTTCACGGTCGAGGAACTGGTAAAGGTGACCGCGTGTATGCGCCCCTCCGTCAGTAACTGTCGTACCAACGCGGCATTTCCGGCCACCGGCACCGTGCGGTAGGCCGTAACGTCGGTAACTACCGCCCCGGCCCCGGCCAGGGCCTCGGCCAGCGCCGGTGGGGCAATGTCGGCACGCGGCAACAGCACGCGTTCCCCCGGGCGCAGCATTTGCCGCATACCTTCCGCGATCCGCTCGGCCCGGTACTCTTCCGGAACGTAAGCCACCCTAAAGCCCCGCTCCTCTAACGCCTCCCTGGTGCGCGGGCCGATGGCACAGAGCCGCGCCGGACCCATCTCCCGCACGTCGCGCCCCAATTCCTGGAAGCGGCCGAAGAAATGGTCGACGCCGTTCACGCTGGTAAACACAATCCAATCGTAGGTGGCGATCTGGGCGATCGCCTCGTCCAGGGGGCCATAATCCGCCGGCGGGCGGATGGCGATGGTAGGAAACTCCAGCGCTTCGCCCCCCAAACGGTTAATTCTTTCGGCCAGTACGCTGGCCTGCTCCCGCGCCCGGGTCACCAGGATCCGCCGGCCGAACAAGGGCTTTTGCTCAAACCAGGCTAGCCTCGCCCTGAGCCGGCAAACTTCGCCCACCACGACCACCGCCGGGTTCTTCAAATCTGCCGCCCGCACCCGGTCCACGATGGTCTCCAGGGTGCCCTGCACGGTCTCCTGCTCGGGCAGCGTGCCCCAGCGGATGACCGCCGCCGGGGTAGATCCCGGCCGGCCGTGCCGCATCAGACGGTCCACAATGTCCGGCAGATTGGCCATGCCCATCAAAAACACAATGGTGCCGGCCCCGGTGCTAAGTTTGTCCCAGGCGATGTTGCTTTCGTCCTTCCGGGGGTCTTCGTTGCCGGTGATCACGGCCAGCGAAGCCGTAAAGTCCCGGTGCGTCAGCGGGATGCCGGCGTAGGCCGGCGCAGCCACCGCCGAGGTCACCCCGGGAACCACCTCGAAAGGAATACCGTTTTCCGCCAGGTATTCGGCTTCCTCCCCGCCCCGGCCGAACACAAAGGGGTCCCCTCCTTTGAGCCGCGCCACCGTCCGGCCTTCACGGGCCTTGGCCAGCAGCAGAACGTTGATTTGCTCCTGCGTCAAGACATGGCCGTCGGGAGACTTACCCGCAAAAACGAGTTCGGCATCAGGCCGCGCATGGGCCAGGATGCGGGGGTTCACCAGGCGGTCGTAAACCACCACGTCGGCCTCCCGGATGCAAGACTGCCCTTTCAAGGTCAAAAGGCCCGCATCACCCGGGCCAGCTCCCACCAGATAAACCAAGCCCAAAGGCACTAGGTCTCCACCCCCTTGCGTAGCCGGTTCAGGATTTCACCGGCCCCCACGGCTAAGAGCTTGCCGGCCAGCTTCTCGCCAAGCTGCTCCGGCTCAGTCACCGGACCCTGATCCTCGGCCCGGACCAGTTGGCGCCCGTCCAGGGAGGCCACCACGGCCTCCAGGAAAAGCCGATCGTCCTGTACGCGGCCCAGCGCCCCGATGGGCACCTGGCAGCCGCCTTCCAAACGCCGCAGCAGCGTGCGCTCGGCCAGCACGGCCGCCCGCGTGGGCGCATGGTCGATGCACTGCAACATGGATATTATCTCCTGGTCGTCCTGGCGCACTTCAACCCCTAGTGCCCCCTGGCCGACCGCCGGGAGACAGATGGAGACCGGGATGCGGTGCGTCACCCGGCCGGTTAGATTCAGGCGGTAAACACCGGCCCAAGCCAGCACCAGAGCGTCCACCAGCCCTTCGTCCAGTTTCTGCAATCTGGTCAGGACGTTCCCCCGCACCGGGACCACCTTCAGGTCCGGCCGGTAAGCCAACAGTTGTGCCGTCCGGCGCAGGCTGCTGGTACCCACCACCGCACCCGGCGGCAGTTCCTCCAACGAACGGCCGTCCCGGGAAATAAACACGTCACCCGGCGGCTCCCGCACCGAAATCGCCCCGATGACCAAACCATCCGGCAACCGGGTGGGCAGGTCTTTCATGCTGTGCACCGCCAGGTCGATTTCCCTTTCTAGCAGGGCTTTCTCCAACTCTTTGGTAAAAAGGCCCTTGTCGCCGATTTTGGCCAGGGCCACTTCCAAGATATTATCCCCGGTGGTCCGGATCTCCTTGCGCCGGAACCGGATCGCCGGATAGCTTGCCCGCAGGCGTTCCATCACCCAGTCGGCCTGCGCCAGGGCGAGTGCGGACCCCCGCGTGCCGACCACAACTTCGCCCCGCATCAGCCGCGCTTCCCTTTCCCGCAGGAAACGGGACAGGGTTCCTGATCCGTCTCTTCCGCGGTTTTTAGGTCGAAAAGCTTCTGCAGGGCGTCGGAATAAATGTGGCCTTCGGGTGTGAGGGCCAATTTCTTCAAGCGGGTGATGGGCTCGTGCAGCAATTGGTTGACGATCGAGTTGGCCATGGCGCCAATTATCTTCCGCTCCCGGTCCGAAACATTACCCAGGCGGTTTAAGGCCCGGCGCATTTCGTTTTGTTTGATCTCCTCACCACGCTTTTTCAGCGCCACCACGGTGGGGATCACAAAGCGTGCGCCCAGGGAAAGCAAGAATTCCCGCAGTTCGGCGTCAATGATCCGCTCGGCCACCACCGCCGCGCGGCGACGCTCGGCCAGGTTGGCGTCGACGACACTCTGCAGGCTGTCGATATCGTAAAGGACCACGCCGGGCAACTGCCCCACTTCCGGGGCCACATCCCGCGGCACGGCGATGTCGATCAGAAAGATCTGCCGGCCCCCGCGCCGCTCCTGGACCACGGCCATAGGCTCCGGCCGGATCACGTAGTGGCTGGCGGCGGTGCAGCTGATGACGATGTCGGCGTGTTCCATCCATTGGTAGAGTTCGTCAAACCGGACCGCCCGGCCGCCAAACTGCCGGGCCAATTCCACCGCCCGGTCGTACGAACGGTTGGAAACGATCACCCCGGCCACGCCGTTGGACAAAAGATGCTTGGCGGTCAACTCGCTCATCTTCCCGGCGCCCACGATCAGGACCTCCCGGCCCTCCAGGTTGCCCAGGGTCT
Organism: Firmicutes bacterium UBA3572; assembly: GCA_002375985.1. Taxonomy (GTDB): domain Bacteria; phylum Bacillota; class Desulfotomaculia; order Desulfotomaculales; family Desulforudaceae; genus Desulfopertinax. The sequence goes on from DFNH01000030.1 coordinate 15,018, forward strand.
GCCGCGCCAGTTCCACCGCCGCGTAGCTGATGGAAACCGGGTTGCGGTCGATACCCGTTTCGGTACGCACCCGCTTGCCCACCGCCAAGGCCTGCTGGAAGGTACAATTCATCAGCCAGTTCACCGTTTCCACCTGTTGGGCGCACTGGTAGGCCTGTTTGACCTGGCCGAGAATCTGGGTCTCACCCAGCACCATGGAGTCCAAGCCGGAGGCCACCCGGAACAGGTGGCGCACCCCTTCCCCGAAAGTATAAACGTAGATGTAACCCTTGAGCGTCTCCACCGTAGTTTCGCAACGGTCGGCCAAGAAACGCAGGATGCTGTCCAGGCCACCCTCATCGGTGAGTACGGCGTAAATCTCGGTGCGGTTGCAGGTGGAAATGATCACGCAGCTTTCTACCCCGTCCTGTTCGGTCAGGGTGCGTAGCGCCTCTTTCAAGGTGTTTTCCGGAAAAGAAAGACGCTCGCGCACCGCCAGCGGGGCCGTGCGGTGGTTAAGACCCACCGCAGTGATTAACACGGTCTACCAGCTCCTTTGCCCAGTCAAAATTCCCGTCCTGAAGCGCATCAAGAATCTCGGGGGCCACCAACGCCTCGAGCAACTGTTCCTTTTCACGCGGATCGTTTACATTCCGAATGATATTATGGCGTATTTGGCCGAGAAGTGCAAGGTAGTCCGCGTACGCGGGACCGAACTCCGACTCCAGGCGTTCCCGGATCTTCCGGGCCAAGAGAGGACTTTTCCCCCCCGTGGAGATGGCAATGGTCAGGTCGCCCCGCCGCACGGAGGCCGGCACGAAGAAACTGCAGTGTGCCGGATCGTCAACCGCGTTGTGCAGAATGCGCCGGGCCCGGCAGTCCCGGGCTACCTCCCGGTTTACTTCCGGGTCGTTGGTCGCAATGATCACCAGCAGGACTCCCTCCGCGTCTCCCGTACGGTAAGCACGCGCCTGGTATTCAATATCGCCGGCGTCCGCCAAGGCCCGGAGCTCGTCGGTAACCGCGGGGCTAATCACCCGGACCCGCGCGCCGGCCGCCAACAGCGCCCGCACCTTGCGCGCGGCCACCCGGCCACCACCCACCACCAGGCAGGGCTCTCCCGCCAGCTTTATAAAAACCGGATATAGTTGGGCCACTTTTCTCGCCCCCGAACAAAAAACTAGTATTCGCGTCCCCGGATGAACTCGGCCAAGGCGGATAAACTGCGGCGCGCGGGGATGTCTGGCAGGGTTCCCAGGCAAGCTTGGGCCCGGTCCAGATATTTCCCGGCCACTTGTAGGGCCATGTCGATGCCACCGCATTCCTTGGTAAGGCGTATGGCCTCGCGGACGTCGTCCTCGGTCTTGTGCTCCTTTGCCACCAGAGCCGAAAGTCTTTCCTTTTCGCGGCTCTGGGCCAGAGCAAAAATGACCGGCAGCGTGATGATTCCCTGTCGCAAGTCGCCCCCCACCGGCTTGCCGAGTTGTTCCGGGTCGGCCACCATGTCCAACACGTCATCGGTGATCTGGAAGGCCATACCCAGACAGTAACCGAACCGGCCCAGCGTCTGGTAAGCCGCCGGAGGCGCACCGGTAGAAACCGCGCCCAGTTGACAGCTGGCCTGAATCAAAAGGGCGGTCTTGCACCGGATGCGCCGCAGGTAATCCCGGAGGTCGGGACGGTTGGTGCTGTCGAACTGGATGAGTTCACCCTCGCACATTTTTTCGCAGGTGTGGGCCAATACTTGGACAAAAATGGGATTTTGGTAGTTGGAAAGCAAAATAAGCATAGCCTGGGCAAGCAGGTAGTCGCCGGTATGGGTCGAAATCCGGTTCCCCCAAAGCGCCTTTACACTGGGTTTACCGCGCCGCAGGCCGGCGCCGTCCACCACGTCGTCGTGCACCAACGTGGCCATGTGGGCCAACTCCAGAGACAGCGCCACCGGCAGAACCTTTTCCAGCTTGTAATCGTGAAACCTGGCGGCCAAAAGCGCAAAGGCCGGACGCAATCGCTTGCCGCCGGCCCGGAAAAGATAGCTTGAGGTCTCCATTAACAGGTGGTTCGGGCTCTTCAGTACCCGGTAAAGCTCCTCTTCAACCACGGCCAAATCATCACGGACCAGTTCCAATAATGGCAGCATGTCCCACGAGTCCTCTCTACCTCAAACGGCACTGCCTTTTTAGATTAGTTCGCCCGCAAGTCCGAAAAATCCTTCCGGAAACGGATTTTCCGTGACAAACGGAACTTAACGCTGACCGCCGGTATCGCCGCGCACCCGCGTGTCCTGGAAAAACGCCCCATTTTCCTTGACCACCGGAATGGCATCCACTTCCTCAGTATGTCCCCGGTCTTCTTCCTCGACGTCGGCTAGTTCGGCGGCAAGGCCGTGCTGCGCGACATCCTGCCAGGTATCCTCCCGATCATAAAAGGTTCTCGCGTGGCCGGGAGAAGCAAAGGGCCGGGCCAGCGTCTTTTCCTCAATGGGCCGGAGCCGGTCGACTTGGCCCTCGCTGCGCTCCTGGCACACCCGGCACTTGGTCGTAAACGGTAAAACCCGGAGCCGTTCGGGATCGATCGGGACGCCACATTCGTCGCAGTAACCGTAGCTCCCCTGATCCAGCTTAGCCAGCGCGTCGTCGATGGCTTGCATCTGCAACCGGACGTTGTCCCGCAGGCCCAGGTCTTTGCTCCGTTCGAAAGTTTCGCTACCTATATCCGCCGGGTGATTATCATAGGTACTCAGCTCGCTCAGGCTATCCTCGAGAGCCATATCCGCCATCTTTTCAAACTCTTCCAGCTGGCGCTGTAAGTTATCCCGTTCCCGCAACAGGCGGGCGCGTATTTCCTCTCTGTCTTGCGGATCCACAGCCGTCACTCCTTCAATTAAAGTCCCTTGGGGTCTCCTACTAGGGCCTGAGGTTTAGTTCCACCAGGCGCACAATTTCGGCGATAAACTGTCCGATAACGGGCAGATTCAGCATTACCAAGCGCTGGAGGATTAGAAGCAAAATGGCCCCCAGGATGGTAAACCCGATGGCGATGCCCAGACCGCGGGCGATACCGGTCAGGAAGTTGATATATAGCAGGCGGTAGGGCTTCTCCAGCAGGGTGACGTACTCGGCCAGCTTCATCTTCTCCATCGCGATGATCAGATCGCCGATCTTGTTTTGGAGGTCCCTCAACAGCCTGTTTTCCGCTTCCCTATCCATCGGTGTCCCCATTGCCCCCTGCGCTCATTATTTACCGGGACCTGAAAAATTAATAAGGAACGGCAGCCGCGGCGAAAATGCACACCACCTGTACCGCCCGCTTACGGAAGCGCTGTCCCCTTCGCGACTGGTGCTCCACTCCGACAGGAACAGCGGAAAAGTGGCCGGAAAACGGGGACTGGCTCCTTTTTCAAGAACTGCCCTAACACCTTGAGAACACGAAAATACCGGGAACAATCAGAACGTCCTAATCTTATGTGACTCCGGAAAAAGGTGCCTGTCCCCCGTTTCCCGCAGCTACCCTTGCGGATTGCACGAAACAGGGCGGGCAGGAGGCGGCGGAAGCGTAAGCGTTCGTAGTCGCCCATATAAATCGCCTCCCAGAAGTCGCGGGCCAGTTCCGGACGCTTCTCCAGGAAAGGCGCGGCACGGTGGACATAGCGGTAAAACAGGCGGGCCAACCGGCGCAGTCCGGGGCGAGTGCGGCGGTCGACCAAACGCTGGTATTCGGCGGCGGCCGCTTCCCGGAAACGGTGTGTGCCGGTGATGGCTTCGGCGGCCAGGGTAGCACTCAGGAGCGCCCAGTAGATGCCTTCACCGGTCAGGGGATCCGCAAATCCGGCCGCGTCCCCAAGCCGTAATACCGAACCGACGGCTGCCGCCGGGTTGCCCGGGCCGCCCACAAGAGCCAAAAAGGCGCGGAAAACAAAGATTCCTCCGAGACCCCCTTGCGGAGGTCCCGTCGGAAACCGCGCCTGAGGTTGTTGGCGTGGGAAACGGTGGTGTACACGACGACGTTAAGGTGGTCCCCGGAAGAAGCTAGTTGTTGAGACTGCTGATCGGTGCCGGGATACGGCCGCCCCGGCACACGAAGCCCACCGCCCCGAACCGGTTGACGCCCATTACCGGTGCCCGGCCCAACAAACCCCCAAACTCCACAAAGTCCCCTTCCTTCTTTCCGGGCACCGGGATCACGCGGACCGCGGTGGTCTTGTGGTTTATCACGCCGATGGCGATTTCGTCGGCGATCAGGGCGGCAACCGTTTCGGCGGTCGTGTCCCCCGGCAGGGCCACCATGTCGATCCCCACCGAACATACGGCGGTCATGGCCTCCAGTTTATCCAGTCCGAGCGCACCCGATTCCACAGCGCGGATCATGCCGGCGTCCTCGCTTACCGGGATGAACGCCCCCGAAAGGCCGCCAACGTAGGAGGAGGCCATCGCCCCGCCCTTTTTGACCGCATCGTTGAGCAGGGCCAGCGCCGCCGTGGTGCCGGGAGCACCGCAAACCTCCACACCCATGGCCTCGATGATCTCGGCGACACTGTCCCCCACCGCCGGGGTGGGCGCCAGGGAAAGGTCGACGGTGCCGAAGGGCACTCCCAGTCTGGCGGCTGCGACGCGGCCGACCAGTTCGCCCATGCGGGTGACCTTGAAAGCCATCTTCTTGACCTGCTCGGCCAGCGTACCCAAATCGGCGTCCGGCATCCGGGCCACGGCGTTCTTGACCACTCCCGGCCCGCTGACTCCCACGTTGAGCACGCACTCCGGCTCGCCGACCCCGTGAAAGGCCCCGGCCATGAAAGGGTTGTCCTCGGGTGCGTTGGCGAAAACCACCAACTTGGCGCAGCCGATCCCATCCCTTTCGGCCGTAAGGGCCGCCGTTTCCTTGATGATCCGCCCCATCAGGTACACCGCATCCATATTGATCCCGGCCTTGGTGGTAGCAACGTTCACCGAGGCGCACACCCGTTCGGTAGTAGCGAGGACGGCCGGGATGGACTCGATCAGGGTCCGGTCGCCCCGGGTAAAGCCCTTGTGAACCAGGGCGGAGAAACCGCCGAGAAAATTGACGCCGACGTCCCGGGCGGCCCGGTCCAGTGCCCGGGCCACCGCCAGATAAGCATTCCGGTCACCGTCACCGACAACCAGCGCGATCGGCGTCACCGCGATACGCTTGTTCACAATCGGAAGACCGTACTCCCGCTCGATCTCCTCGCCGACCGCCACCAGGCGCCCGGCCCGGTCGGTGATTTTATCGTAAATCTTGCGGCACAGCGCCTCTGGATCGGGATCGACACAGTCACGCAGGCTGATTCCCAGGGTGATGGTGCGGATGTCCAAGTTTTCATCCTGGATCATGCGGATGGTTTGGATGATTTCGTCCAGGCCGAGCATTTTAATCTCCTTCCAAAAAAGGGACAGGCATGTTTTGTGGATAAGCGGCTAGTTATCCACAGGTTCACGAACGGCCAACAAACTGGCTCCCTACGCACCAACGACGGCGGCCTCTTCGCCGTACCCCGTTTCCTCCCAGTCCCGTGTGACGCGAGGTACTTGCTATCACCCCGGCAGTCGCCCGGAAACCGTTGCGAAACGGGCAATGGCAAAGAAGCCGAAGCCGGCCGGAGCGGAGCGGAGCGTACGGGCGGGTACGTGAGCACCGGCCGGTAAGCCTGACGCCGCAAGGCGAATTCTTTCAACGGTCTCCTGAATGCTAGATGCGGTGCATGTAGAGGAAAGCATCCTCGTGCTGCGCGTCGATGCGCACGTTAAGTTCCGCGCCCTTGGCCGCCAGGAGCTCCTTCAGGGTGCTCAGGTCCACCTTGCTGCCGCTTATGTCGGCGATCATGATCATGGCCAGGAATTCCTGCAGGATGGTCTGGCTGATGTCCAGGATGTTGACCTGGTTTTCGGCCAGCACCTGGGCCACCCCAGCAATGATCCCCACGCGATCACGTCCCAGCACGGTGACAATAATCCGGTTTGAATTGCTCATAAACCTCTCCCTTACAAAACCGGTTCCGGTCCTGCGCCTGGAAAACGGATGCCCGCCGCGGTGCGAGCCGGGCACCCTCATTCAAGGATATCTTACCAGAGATTCTGCCTCATACTCCACGTTCCCTAGGCCTCTGCGCTGGCCGGCCGCTTGGTCTTGGGCAGCTTATTGCTCAAGTCCAGCCAAACCTGGCTGGAGATGAAGATGGACGAATAGGTGCCGCTGGTGATGCCGATGATCAGCGCCAGAACAAAAGCCTTCAGCGTAGTGCCACCCAGGAAGTACAGGGCGACCAGCATGAACAACACCGTCAAAGCCGTGTTGACCGAACGGGCCAGGGTCTGCCACAGGCACCGGTGGATGATGTCCTCCAACGGTTCGGTCTTTTTGGCCGTTTTTCGAGTTTCCCGGATCCGGTCAAAGATGACAATGGTGGCGTTGATCGAATAACCGAGCACGGTCAGGATAGCCGCCACAAAAGCGCTGTCCACCGGCAGCCAAAAGAGAGAAAAGAGGCTTAAGGTGACCAACGCGTCGTGTAACAGGGCCACCACCGCGGCAATGCCCTGTCTAAACTCAAAACGCCAGGTGATGTAGACGACCATGGCCACGGACGCAATGACCAGCGCCAGAATGGCACGCTGGGTCAACTCCTTGCCGATCACCGGACCCACGGCGTCATTGCGCAGCACGGTATGACCGCCCAGTTGCTCGTCCAAGGCCTTAACCAGCGCGCTGTTCTGCTCCTGGGTAATCACCGGGGTGCGCAGCAATACCTGTCTGTCGCCGCTCAGCTGGATGACGCTTCGCTCCAGACCGTATTCCGCCAGCACGGTCCGGACCTCCTGCACCGTGACCTCCCGCTGGAATTCCACTTCAATCAAGCTACCGCCGGTAAAGTCAATACCCAAGTTCAGCCCCCGGAACAGGAGGGAGATGATCCCCGGGATAATGATCAAAAGCGAGATCAGGTACCAGTACTTCCGTGGCTTAACGAAATGAAAGAACATCTTGACCCTCCTAAGCCCGGTACAGCCGGGGACTGTTGGCCAACCCGCTGCCCGCGATAAGCTGCAACATCCATCTGGTCAACACCAGGCCGGTAAACATGCTCGTCAGGATGCCGATTCCCAGCGTCAACGCAAAGCCCTTGTAAGCTATCGGCAAGAAGGCAAACAGGATCGCAGCCGCGATTAGGGTAGTAACGTTGGCATCAAGAATGGTCACGAACGCCCGCTTGAACCCGGCGTCTACCGCCGAGCGCAAGGACCGGCCTGTGCGCAGCTCCTCCTTGAGGCGTTCGAAAATGATGATGTTGGCGTCGATGGCGATCCCCAAAGAAAGCAGGAACCCGAATATCCCTGCCAGCGTAAGGGTGGCGTTGAAAGCCGCCAGAATTAAAAGCACCAGCACACCGTACACCGACAGCGAAAAGGCGGCCACCAGGCCGGGCAGGCGGTAATAAGCCAGCATGAACAGGAGAATGGCCCCGAAACCGATGATCCCGGCGTTCACCGACCGCGCCAGAGAATCGGCACCCAACTGCGGCCCGACGGTCCGCTTCTCCATGACCTCCAGCTTGACCGGCAGCGCCCCGGAACGCAGCAGCACGGCGATGCGGTGCGCCTCCTCCAGTGACTCGTAACCGGTGATAACGGCCTTGCCATCCAGAATGGGCTGTTTAATCACCGGGTTTTGCAAGAGTTGGCCGTCTAAGTAAATGCCCAAGGTCCGGCCCACGTGTTCGGTCGTCACGTCGGCGAACACCTTGGCGCCCTCGGCGCTCCAGGTTAGGTTAACCACGGCCTGCATGGTCGCCGGATCATACTGTTCCCGGGCATCGGCCAGATCCGCGCCGGTCAGAACGGTCTCCCCGTCTTCGGTCTTAAACTCCAAATGGGCCGGGCGGATGAGGTCGTTGACCACTTGTTCGGGATCGTTCACACCCGCGATCTCCACGATGATCCGGCTGGCACCCTGCTGCTGCAGCAGGGGCTCGGTCACCCCGAACTGGTTGATCCGTTCCTCCAGCATACCCATGGCCCGCCGGACCGCGTCCGGTGTGGCCTTCATTTCTTCGGTGTCCACCGCCTCCAGGACTACGTGCACGCCGCCCTGCAGGTCCAGGCCCAGGCTGATGTCCTGGGTGAGCGGCAGCCACGGCACGGCCGGAACCCTGAAAAAAGCCGCAAACGTAACGCCGGCCGCCAGCAGAAGAATCAAGGCGACCTTGAGCAAGTTACCCCATCGCAAGTCAAACTACTCCCCCTACAACAGTTTGGCTCCGTTGATCACCAATTCAAAATTCGAATTCAAGAAGTTTGCGGCCCGGCGGCACAAAGACATGCGGGTCAAAAATATCTCAAAATATTCCATCACGGGGCAAATCTCAATGTCGATGGTCAGCTCTAAAGTGATCGCCCGCCGATCCTCGTGCACCCACAAAAAAGAATGCTCCGCCGCATAGTTAACCCGGTCGTGGATGTCGAAGGTGGCAAAATCGGGGTTTCGCACCCGTGAACGATGTACGTCAGACTTGTCCGCCAAAATAAGAGCAGCGGCCACCACATTCACCGGCTGGCCGTACTCTTCTTCGTGGTTGGCAATGGCCGAAACCACCTTGGCGACCTCGTCGGGGGGCATCCCCAACTCCTGCAAAACGCTAAAGGCGATCAGGGCCCCCGAAATGCCGTGGTTGTTTCGGCTGACCACGTTACCGATGTCGTGGAGGTAACCGGCGATGGCCGCCAATTCCGCTTCCCGTCCCGAATAGCCCAGGCGCTCGAGAATATTGCGCGCGATGCTGGACACGAGGTTGACGTGACGGTAGCTATGTTCGGTAAAACCCATCACACCCAGGAATTTATTGCCGTTACGGATAAAACTGTCTACGGTCGGATGGGCTTTAACTTCCCGCAGGGTGACCAATCCCACGCCCTCCCATCAGGCCCCGGAGATTGTTCATCCTAACTCTCCCTGCGAACCTGGGCGATCGAAGTCCGTAAAACCTCAATCTTGACGTTGTCGGCAATTTTGAGGGTCACGGTGTCGTCTTTCAGCTTCACAACCGTGCCGTAAATCCCTCCGGCCGTGATCACCGGATCATTCACCTTCAGGTTCTTGATCATCTCCATGTGCTTTTTCTGCCGCACCTGCTGAGGTCTGATCAACAGGAAGTAAAGCAGGGCAAACAAACCGACAATATAAAGGATAAAGACGATGTCGCTCATACCCGACCCCCTTTCTTATAAGATAGCTAAAACATTCGCTTTACCCACATATTCTTCCTGTCTAGCCCCATTCACTTTTACTACAAAATCAGGCCGAAGTCAAACTCAGAGAGGCAAATTCTTGCCTTAAACGGCTGAATTGTCCCTCCCGAATGGCCTCCCTAATCCGACGCGCCAGGTCCAACACAAAATAGAGATTATGGATGGTCGTCAACCTGATGCCGAGTACCTCCCCGGCCTTCAACAGGTGGTGCACGTAGGCCCTGGTATAGTGCCGGCAGGTATAACAACCGCAGTCCGGGTCCAAGGGGCGAAGGTCCCGGGCGCACCCCGCATTACGCACCACCAGTCTCCCGGTCCGGGTAAACACTGCTCCGTGCCGGGCCATGCGCGTAGGGAGCACGCAGTCAAACATGTCCACCCCACGAGCCACGGCCTCGAACAAGCAGTCCGGGGACCCGACACCCATCAGGTAACGCGGCCGGTCCGGCGGAATCAGCGGTATGGTCCATTCCAAGGCCTCGTACATCAGTGGTTTGGGCTCACCCACCGAGAGACCGCCGATGCCGTAACCCGGAAAGTCCAGTTCAACCAGGGCCCGCGCGCTTTTCTCCCGGAGTTCGCGGAACACCGAACCCTGAATGATCCCAAAGGTGGCTTGCCCGGCACCGGTTTCCGCCAGCCGGGCCCGCTCCGCCCACCGGGTCGTTCGCTCCATGGCGGCACGGGCCTCCTCATAGGAACAAGGATAAGGGGCGCATTCGTCCAGGACCATGGCGATGTCCGACCCGAGCGCCCGCTGGATCGCCACCACTTTCTCCGGGCTGAAGAAATGGCGCGAACCGTCGATATGGGAACGGAAGTCGACACCGCCGTCGGTGATCTTCCGGAGCGGCGCCAGGCTGAAAACCTGAAAACCGCCGCTATCGGTGAGAATCGGTCCGTCCCAGTGCATAAACCGGTGCAGGCCGCCTGCTTCCTGGATCAGTTCGTGGCCCGGCCGCAGATAAAGGTGGTAGGTATTGCTGAGGATAATTTGGGCCCCAAGGCTTTTGACTTCTTCGGGCGTCATGGTCCGCACCGTAGCCCGGGTACCCACCGGCATAAAAGCCGGCGTCTCCACCACCCCCCGCCGGGTGGTCAGCCGCCCAAGACGCGCCTGGGAATGTGCATCCTCCTTGATCACCTCAAACGAAACGCTCATTGACCCTCTCCTGAGAATAAAAGGTTTCAGATGATGAGCATGGCGTCGCCGAAGCTGAAGAACCGGTAACGGAGGCGGACCGCCTCCCGGTAAGCGGCCAGAACTCTTTCCCGCCCGGCAAAAGCCGACACCAACATCAGCAGGGTAGACCGGGGCAAGTGGAAGTTGGTAATCAGGCCGTCAATGACCCGGAACCGGTAGCCGGGGTAAATAAACAGGTCGGTCTGCCCGGCGGCCGGTTCCACGCGGCCCGTTTCGGCCGCGGCCGCTTCCAGGCAGCGGGTGACCGTGGTGCCGACGGCGATGACCCGACCTCCCCCCGCCTTCACCCGTTGAATGGCCCGGGCCGCCTCCTCGCCGATCTCGTAAAACTCGGTATGCATCCGGTGCTCCAGGATATTTTCCACCTGCACCGGGCGGAAAGTGTCCAACCCGATATGCAGGACGACCGAAACGATACCGAGACCGCTTTTGCGGAGATTGGCAAGCATCTCCGGGGTGAAGTGCAGCCCGGCCGTCGGCGCCGCCGCCGACCCCGGTTTTTGGGCATAAACCGTTTGATAGCGTTCTTCCTCACCCGGCATGAGCGGCCTTTTGATGTACGGGGGCAGCGGCACCTCCCCCACCGCGCGCAACACCGCTTCAAAATCGCCGGTCCAGGTCAGGCGCACCAGCCGGCCACCGGCCTCGGTCCGCCCCAGTATTTCGGCCTCCAGTTGCGCCCCCCCGAAGGAAATACGGGTACCCGCGCGCAACCGCTTTCCCGGGCGTACCAGCGCTTCCCAGATTTCTTCCGCGGCGGCGGACGGCCGGTCAGCGGTTTGCCTCCGCCCAAAGCCGGCTGCCGGACGCAACAACAATATTTCCACCTGCCCGCCGGTGGGCTCTTTGCGCCCCAACAGGCGTACGGGCAGCACCTTGGTCTCGTTCAGCACCAAGAGATCTCCGGGCCGTAGATAGGCGGGTAAATCACGAAAATGCCGGTGTTCCAGGTCACCACTTTCGCGGTGCAGCACCAGCAGGCGCGAACCGGCCCGGTCAGGCAGAGGTTCCTGGGCAATTAATTCTGCGGGCAATTCGTAATCGAAATCGGAAAGCTTCATCACCTTAGCATAACCGGCCTGGCCGCCGACCATAACCCGCCGGAACGCAAACGACAACAGCACACCGGGGAGCTGTAGCACGGTCAGCAGCCGTAATCAGGCCTAAGTGTCACCCCTGTATAGTAATGATTTAAAATCTGCATATGATTGAATCCCATCTGCGCCATCCCCAGGGCTCCATACTGGGACATGCCCAAGCCGTGTCCCCAACCGTGCCCGACAATGTCTACCCACGCAAGGTTCCCCGTAACCGGATCGGTTTCCTTGTGCAGTTCAAAAAGGGCGCTTTTTAACCCCAGCGCCGTCCTAACCCGGTCGGCGTTGGCGATAATCTCGGTACGCGGCTGGTGGTTAAGACCGATACCGGTGATCCGCAGTTTCTGTACCCGCTTCCCCGAAGCGGTGGTCTGGATAACTTCCACATCCGTAACGCGGACAAAGTCGTAGTTTCGACCGGCCAACTGGTTTACCAACTGGTTGGCCGTCAGGCTGACCCGCCAGCCGTAGTGCCGCTCGTTATGGTCAAAGGGATCCACCTTGCCGCGGATATAAGGCAGGGGCTCGGACCACACATCCTCCGCATTCTCGGTGTAACCCCCGCTGCTGGAATGATAAATGGCGGCGATGGGTTGGCCGTTATACAACAAAACCTGCCCGCGGGTGGCGTCCACCGCCTGGTTGGAGGAAGGTCGCTCCCAATCCAGACCCTGGTATACCTGGGTGCTCTGACTGCGGCAAACGTGATAATGCTGGTGCACGGGATTTTGCAGATGACGCAGCGCGTAAGTACGCGCCGCGACCGCCTGGGCCCGAAGCGCCGCCTGCGGCCAGGTGTACGGCATTTCGGCCGGAACAACTCCGTATAGGTAGTCCTCTAGCGGCAGTTCGTTGACGGCCAGCAGCGCCCCTCCTTGATTGCGGATCTCAAGGTCGCCCCGGTAATTCCGCCACGCCCCGTCCACGCGTACGGACAAAGAACCAGACTCTCCGGCTACCGCGAGCGCCTTTGTACCGGTGGCAGTCGCTACCGTCACCCTTTCCCGCTCCCGCGGCAGGGGGTTGACCCGGCCATCCGCCCCCACCACAAAGGCACCCTGAACCGGCCGCTGTACCTGCGCCGGCCCAGCGCCCTGCAAGACCACCACGCGGCCGCTGGCGCGTACCGAAACCGGCCCGCCGACCTCTCCCACGAGTGTCCCGTTTCGGAAAACCCGCAGCGCTGCCCCGGAGGGCTCTATCCCCCAGGTTTCTTCCCTGGCCGGCACGCCGATCAGCCTTCCCGTGGCGCCGTCAATGATCTGGAAGGTACCGTTAACCCCGAAGGTCACCGCCGGGGCCGCCTGCAACAGGGCGACCCTGATCACGGGCTCCGGTTCGGCCGCAAAGAGATGCCCCGGCACCGCCAAAAGCGCGATCAAAAACAGGGCCACCACCATCACTATAATGCTTAACCCGCGCAGTACCACCTAGAGAGAGTCCTCCCGCAACCGCGTGATTACTAAAAATAACTCATTTCGACAAAAAACGGCTATTCCCTGTTGTCAATGCTGGCAAAAACCTCTGGTGTCGCCCTAACGCCGGCGTCAGTGCTGGGTATACTCCAGGATCCATTTTTTAATTTCGGCTTTTTTCGGCATCCGGCCGGCAACCTTTACATCACCGTTGATTACCAACCCGGGAGTGAGGAAGACACCGTAACTGGCGATTATGTCCAGGTTTTCGACCTTGGTAATTTGTGCGTCGAGGCCCAGTTCTTCAACCACCGCACACACATCGCTGTGCAACTGGTGGCACTTGCGGCAGCCCGGGCCAAGTATCTTGATTTCCACCCCAATCACCTCCGGCATCAAAAATGAGGGTTTTTAGCAACCGCCCCGGCAGGAAAATTTCCCGCACGTCTACCGCCGGAAAAAGAGGTTCAGCACCACGGTAAGGATAATGCTGAGCAAGATGGCGGTCATCAACGGGAAGTAAAAGGTAAAGTTGCCCCGCTGCACGAAGATGTCCCCAGGCAGGCGACCGATGCCCGGTATTTTTCCGCCGAAAAACAAAAGCGCCCCCAAAACGGTGACTACGATACCCATTATAATCAATATCCTGCCAAATTCCTGAAACAAATCCACACGCCTCACTTCCTCTTTGACTTCCTCTTTGTGCGGCGTTCAAAACGTTCCCTCTCGCTGAAGACACACCCGCAATACTGTTGGCGGTACATCCCCAGTTCCCGGGAGCGGGCCACGCCGTCGCGAAAACCCGCACGAAAATCCTCATAGTAAAAAGGTACGCCGTATTCGGCCGCCGCAGCCTCCCCGGACTCCCGGACCAGCTCGTGCTGTTGGAAGGGGCTGACCAGCAGGGTGGTGGAAAAGGCGTCAAACCGGCCCTTCTTCGCCACCCTGGCCGCCTGCCGGAGCCGCAGCGCATAGCAGAAGCGGCACCGCTCCCCCTCCCGGTAGACAACCCCCCGAAAATAATCTTCCAGCGGATACTCCCCGGCAAAAATCACCGGCCAATTCTCAAGCCGGGCGAAGTCGGCCAAGGTGTCCCGGCGACGCAGATACTCGCCAAAGGGGTGAATGTTAGGATTGAAAAAGTAGCCGTGGGGCGCCCAACCCTGCTCTCTCAGCCGGGCCAGAGGATAAATCGCGCATGGTCCGCAGCAAACGTGCAAAAGTAGTTTGCGGCTTTCTCCCCCGGGGATGTCCATCCCTCCATTACCACAAGGTTTCTTGGCCGGTACCGGCGGGAACCGGGTAGCCCAAATGGCGATAGGCCAGTGGCGTGGCTACGCGGCCCCGGGGCGTGCGGGCCAACAGTCCGATCTGTAAGAGATAAGGCTCGCAGACGTCCTCTAGGGTCACCGACTCCTCACTGGTGGCGGCCGCCAGGCTATCCAACCCCACCGGGCCGCCACCGAACCTTTCTACTAAAACCGCCAGTAAGTGGCGGTCCGTGGCGTCCAGCCCCAGACTGTCAATGCCCAGGAAATCCAGTGCTTCGACCGCTTTTTCGGCCGTGATCACGCCTCCGGCCCGAACTTGCACATAGTCCCGGACCCGCTTTAGCAAACGGTTGGCTACCCGCGGTGTACCGCGGGAGCGCTTGGCGATTTCCCGGGCGCCTTCCGGGTCAATCTCGACTTGGATGATCGCCGCGCCGCGCCGGACCACGGCTTCCAAATCCTGGGTGCTATAAAATTCCAGCCGGCTGATCACACCGAACCGGTCCCGCAGCGGGGAGGTTAAAAGCCCCGCCCGCGTAGTCGCCCCGACCAGGGTAAACCGGGGCAGATTCAGGCGCAGGGAACGTGCACCAGGTCCCTTGCCGATTACTATGTCCAGGGCGAAGTCTTCCATCCCCGGGTAGAGAATCTCCTCTACGCTTCTGGACAGCCGGTGCACCTCGTCAATGAACAGGACGTCTCCCGGGGACAAATTGGTAAGAATGGCAGCCAGGTCACCCGGCCGCTCGATAGCCGGCCCGGATGTGACCCGGATGTTCTGGCCCATCTCCCGGGCGATAATGTGGGCAAGGGTGGTCTTGCCCAGACCGGGCGGACCATAGAGCAACACGTGGTCCAACGGCTCACCGCGGTTTCGTGCCGCCTCAATGCAAACACTCAGCGTCTCGCGCACCCGGTCTTGCCCGATAAACTCATCCAGATACCGGGGCCGCAGGCTGACCTCGTCGACATCCTCATCCCTAAGGCTTGGCACCACGATTCTTTCGTCCACGTTATCCACGTTGAACCTCCAAAACTAACCGGCACCCAAAACGCGCAGGGCAGATCTGACCAAGTCGGCGGCGTCGCCCCCCTTATCTGTTGCGTGCTCCAGGGCCGCCCCGGCCTCACGCACGCTGTATCCTAGGCTCACCAGTGCCGCCAACGCTTCGCGGCGGGCCGTTGTGTCCGCCGTCCCCTCACCGGCGGGCAGCAGTTGCTGTTTTTCCAGCCGGTCTTTCAGTTCGACCACGATCCGGCGTGCCGATTTGGTGCCGATGCCCGGCACCGTGGCCAGCAGGGAGGTGTCCTCCTGCAGGATGGCCGACCACAAACGGCGGGCGCCAAGCCGCCCGACCACCACCAGGGCCGTCCGCGGACCGATACCGCTCACTTGCAGCAGGTGAACAAAAGCGGTGCGGTCCAGCTCGTCGCCAAACCCGAAGAGAACCAAGGCCTCCTCGCGAACGGCCAGGTAGGTGTAGAGCTTCACGGTGGCGCCGGGCGGGGGAAGAGTGGCCACCAAAGACTGGGGTACCTGCACCCGGAGTCCAAAGCCGCCTACCTCAACCACTACGGCCTCCGGATACACGCCAACCAGTTTACCGTTTAAGTAGTCGATCATCCCAGTGCCTCCACCCGCCGGTAGTGACAGTGACAAACGGCAACCGCCAGCGCATCGGCGACGTCGTCCGGGCGCGGTGTATCCGCCAAGCCCAAGATGGCACGCACCATATACTGAATCTGCTTTTTGGAGGCCCGGCCGGATCCGGTGATTCCTTGTTTTACCTGCAACGGGGAGTACTCAAAGACCCGCGCGCCCGCGTGCACGGCGGCCAGCAGGGCCACCCCCCGGGCCTGCCCCACCGGAATCGCGGTGCTGGCGTTGCGGTTGATGAAAAGCTGTTCCACGGCCACTTCCTCTGGACGATACTGCTGTAAAACGGTGCTCAACTGCCGGTACAAGAATTCCAAACGGAGCGCCGGAGGTAAAGTGGCCGGTGTGCGCACACTGTCGTAAGTCACCACCCGGTATTGGCTGCCGGTGAGATTCAGTATGCTAAAACCGGTGATGGCCATACCCGGGTCAAGACCCATAATTAACGCCATAACTTTCCTCCTGGAAAGCCTATTTCGACGGCCAACACGCTAATCCTGCCGCCATTCGTCCAGATTTTCCAGGGCAGAGTACAGGTCTTTCTCATCCGAAAATTCCATTTCCCGGCGCAGTTCGGCTTGTATTTCCGGGGGTTGCGCTTGGAAGGCGGCCGCCTGGCATAGTTTTCGGCGCCAAGACTCCGGCAGACTGTCCAGCGGCAGTTCCACCACCTGCCGCAGTTGTCCACCACCGCCCAGCGGCCCTTCGTAAACGGCCACCCAACCGTCGTAAACACCCAGATGGCGGTAACCAGCATGTTCCGCGCAGAAGGTGCCGGGCTGCTCCACAACTACCAACTCCGCCGGGAGATCAAAGAAGACCGACCAGCCTTGTGTATCCGGATAACGTTCCAATACCCCGGCCTTAGTCAAACCGTGCAGTTCAGACGGGGCTTGGCCCTGGTAACGAATTTCCCGGTCGCCGCAGGCATAAACTATTTCGTGGCGAAACGCGGTAGCCTTCTCCACCGTCCACGGCACCATCGGTTCTTCAGCGGTTGCGTTAAGGTTGGCGCCCCAGACCCACCACCCCACGGAGGCCAATATAGCCAGCGCCAGCACAGCCGCGGGTAAAGTCTTTTTTCTATCCATGCACGTGCCTCCCTGCGGGAAATATTGGTTTAATCGCCATTTTAACCAGGTCCGGTGGCCAGCATACGCCAAACAAAAAAGGCCTGCACAGAGCAGACCGCGAACCCAGAGGGCCAAGGTACATGTTCGCTAATCGAGCGGCGGCGTCGGCGGCATGCACCGCTTATGTTCACTTCGTTTAATAAGTTCGTTCACGATACTCTTGACACGGTCACTGCCTTTTCCACTCATCAGGTAGCGGTCCAGTTCCTCATAGCTGATACCCAGCTCGACCTCGTCCTTGTGACCGTCCCAGAGTCCGGCGGATGGCGACTTTTCGATGATCCGGCGCGGCAGACCCAAATAGCGGGCCAGTTCCTTGACCTCCGCCTTTAGCAGATTCGCCAAAGGTAACAGGTCGGCCCCGCCGTCCCCATATTTGGTGAAGTAACCAATCATAATCTCGCTCCGGTTGCCGGTACCCACAACCAGGTAACCCAAACGGGACGCAAAAAAGTAAAGGGTAGCCATTCTGAGGCGCGGTTTAATGTTGGCCACCGCCAGATCACGCTTGTTCGCTTCGCTATAATCCTCACCGCTTAACTGTTTCAGAAAGGTGGTGAAGACCGGGTCCAAGATAACCGTCCGTGTTTCCAGGCCAAGGTGCTCCGCTACCAGCCGGGCATCTTCCTCGTCCTGGGGAATACTATAGCAGGGCATAATCACCCCGAGAGAATGCTGGGGAAATGCCTGTTTGCAAAGCGCCGCGGCTACGGCCGAATCGATCCCGCCGCTCAAGCCCAATACCAATCCCCGGGCTCCCGCCTCGGCGACCTTTTGCCGCAGCCAATCCCTAAGTTTGGGCACCACCGTCTGCCAGTCCACCAAATCCCCCCGCTTTTCTTGATTAACGTCATGATACTAACACGTTTGGATCCCGCACAAAGTTATCAACCAACAAGTGCGTTTTGCTCTTTCTTGTACCGCATATATTCGTGTTCCCGCCCGTGGTTCCTTCTAAACACTTATAAATTGTATGTCTTTCCAGGGTGGAAAGCTACCAACCCAGCGTCGCCAGCAACCTCTTGGCATTGCCGCCGGTGACCGCCTCTAGCGCGGCCCGGTCAAGGTCGAGTCCGCGCAGGCGCCCAAGTTCCCACCCCGGACTCCGGAACGGATAATCGCTGCCAAAGAGAATGCGGTTCACGCCGTGCGCTAGAATCATCTCTCTGATCTCGTCATCCGGAAGAAAGCCAAACGTGCTGGAGACATCGAAATAAACCGGCCGTCCGACCAGACAACGCCACGCACGTTCCCACATCTGGTAGCCGCCCATGTGCGCGGCCACCACCTGCAGCCCCGGCACCAAATCCAGCACCCGCGCGAGTCTTTCCGGTGTGGCAAAGTTGGTCTTGGTCGGCACCTCGTCGTCACCCACGTGAAAGACCACCAAGAATTCCCGCGCCACCCGTTCGTAAACGGCCAGGGCCCGCTCCTCGTCCAGGTAAAACCGCTGGAAATCAGGATGAAACTTTAATCCCTTGACGCCGTGCGCCCGCAACCGGGCAATCTCGGCCTCGGTCTCGGCCGTTTCGGCGTGGGGATGCAAGGTGCCAAACCCGATAAGGTGCCCGCCGCTATTGGCCAGGGCCCAGTCGTTGGCCGCGCGCACCTGATCGGGACGTGTGGCCGCCGTAAAAAACACCGCGGCGCCGAGCCCGGCCTCGGCAAAGAGCTTGAGGTATTCGGCCTTCAGCCCGCGATGATTAACCGGAATGCGGTAATGATCAGCCAGGGTTTTTACCACTTTGGCCGCAACCGGCTCCGGGAAAAAATGGGCATGGAAATCGATAGGCTCCATATCGATTTAATTCGCGCTTGTTCAACCTTTTCCCTTCCGTGCCCGCAGGCGGTAAATCTCCCCGAATAGAACAGCCAGCACAATCGAGGCGTAAAAACCCCCGATAGCCCAGATAAAGACACCGACGTAGGGAACCAACCCGAACAAACCCACAACCACATAGAGCCCTAAGGCCATGATGCAGCCCACCGAATAGACGGGGGAGGCGGCTCGGATGTCTCGCAACACTTCCCGCAGGCTAAGCGCCGCCGTAAGCCGATCCGTAACCGCGTAGCGCACCACCGCCATGGGTACCAACAGCGCCACGGCCAGCGTCATCAGGATGGTCATAATAAAGGCCAGTGGCAGATCCCGCACCACGACACTGACGGCTACCGGCGGACCCAGATAGCACAAGGTGATCAACAGCACGAACAGCCCGTCCCACAGCATATCCGCCCAATCCTGCCACTCGGGCAATCCAGGGTTACCTCTCGCAGTCCGCCGCATAACCTCAGCCAAAAAGCCAAGACACACCAGGTTGACTACCGGAATGAGCCATAGAACACCGCCGACCAAAACTTTCCCCGCCACCTTTTCGTCGTTCAGCGGCGTACGGGTAGCCAGTTCCACCGCCGGTAACAAAAGGGACCACTCCTTCCCAACTCTCCAGCAGCCATAAGGCCGTTTTCCTCCATGTACTTCGCCGATGGAATTGCTTTCCCTTTGCCTCCGCCCGATTCCCACCGTGAATCGAGTAGAAACGGAGCACACAAACAACCGCCCCCGGGTAACCCCGGGAGCGGCCGTCAGACGAGAGATTACAAGTTCCACCCTTAGACTTCCGCCTTCTTGGCCTTCGCCATGGTAATCCCCAGACCTTCGAACAGATAATAGACGGAAAAGCCCCACCACATCGTATAAATCACGTAAAACACCAGCAGA
>DFNH01000014.1 GCA_002375985.1 Firmicutes bacterium UBA3572
GAGTAGGTCGCCGCCGGAACTAATATGTAAAAGACCCTGGTCACTCCAGGGTCTTTTACCTTTTTTCTCGGCTGTTTCCGCCGTGAACCCCGCAAGTGAGGAATGGGATAATTTCTTGAATGTGTTGACGGAGAGAAACGGAGCCATTATACTGAAACCAGTACCTTGTGAAATCGGGCTCAAAAACCCGTAGGGGGGGGGTGAGGCCCCAGTACAATTGGCAGCCAAGATATTAGTGCTACTCCCCAGGAACTGTCGCGGATCGATTTGTGCTCAAAGCACCTTTGTAAATAGCAGGATTAGGGTAGTTATGGTCTTATGAGCAACGAAAAGTAATCTAGTTAGGTTGATTTAAGCGCCTTGTATTCATTAGTTTGCTATGGGGGAAGCCGCGTACAGGGTGTGCTTGTGCAGCCGGGGTTGGCTTTCCGCAGTCCTAGGAGGGAGCGCATGGTTCGGGGAAAGCTGGACTCCCTGCAGCCCAGGGAGGTCAAGTTAATCCAGTTCATCAGAGAAATGGGATGGGGCGAAGTAAGGCTGTTGGTGCAAAACGGCCAGCCGGTACTGATCTACGAAGCGGTGCGGACCATTCGCCTGGACGACGAGGGGTCGGGCCAGGCGTGTTGTGAAGTCTCGAAACGGAAGCGTTCCGCCAGTGGAGCGTGGCGCTAGGTATCTGGCCGTTACCGATAACTGAATATGGTGTGGGGCCGAATTGAACAACAATAGGCCGTCTTCCGCCGTCCTTCGGCGTAAGATGGTCTATTGTCTTTTTGCAAAAAGTTTTGGAAGAGGGAGGTGTTTGACAGCAACGGGTCTTTAAGTTGCGTTTGTGTGCAAATCAAGTCCGGCACACCTAAACGCGGATTCAGAATCGTACCGTGATGAGGAGGTATTAAAAAAGGTGCGGAAGATATACGATGGTTTGATGATGGCTTCGATGGCGTATGCCCGTTGGGACTACGAGACGTCGATGAACATCATCAAGAACCGCAAGAAAGTCCTGATTTTGCTCTTGTTGGCACTGCCGGTGCTGATTCCGACGCTGGCCTGGGCCGGCGGAAACGCCCTGCCGACACTATTGGGCGGCAAGGCAGCCTATGCCCCGGCCTACTACTCGCCCGAGGTCTTCTTCATCTCCATCATTGTCGGGCTTTGTGCCGGCCTGATTACCGGCTGCATCGGGGCCGGCGGCGGGTTCATTCTCACTCCGGCGCTGATGAGCGTGGGGGTGCGCGGTATCCTGGCGGTCGGTACCGACCTGTTCCACATCTTTGCCAAGGCGATCATGGGTACCACTGTGCACAAGAAGCTCGGCAACGTTTCGGTGGGCCTGGCGGTGGCCTTCGTGGCCGGCTCTCTGCTGGGCGTGGTTGGCGGTGGCGCCATCCAGCGGGCCATTTACGCGGCGGACCCGATGTTGAGCGACACCTTCATCAGCATCGTTTACACGCTGCTGCTCGGCTTCCTGGGCACCTACGCCATGACCGACTTCCTCAAGTCTCGCAAGGGGCCGGCGAAGGGGTCGGGTGGCGACGCCCACGGAGGGCCGACCGGGATGACCAACCTGGCGGTTAAGCTGCAGAGTGTGAACATCCCGCCGATGATCGCGTTTGACCACGACCTTACTCCGGGCGGGCGGAAGATCTCCGGCTGGATCGTGGCCTTCGGCGGGGCCATCGTGGGTTTCGTGGCGGCCATTTTGGGTGTTGGCGGCGGTTTTATCACCTTCCCGATGTTCATCTATGCCTTTGGTGTGTCGTCCTTTACCACGGTGGGTACCGACATTTTGCAGATCATCTTCACCGCGGGTTTTGCTTCGATTACGCAGTACGCGATTTACGGCTACGTGTTCTACACCCTGGCCATGGGACTTTTGCTCGGATCGTTGCTGGGCATCCAGGTGGGCGCGGTGACCACCAAGGTGGTGAAGGGTGTTTACATCCGTGGCTTCTACGCGGTGACCATCCTGGCCGGTTTCATCAACCGGCTGTTCGCGCTGCCGAAGTACCTGCGGGAAATGGAGTACATCACATGGTCCAAAGAATTATGTGCCGCCTTGGACAAGGCCGGGTACTATGTGTTCTTCGTGATCATCGGGATTTTCAGCCTGTGGGTGATAAACACCTTCATCCGTAATCTGGGCACGCTGCGCGCGGAAGCGGTCCAGCAGGCGCAAGGGGGGGCGGTTAGCGGATGATTGTCACGAACAAGAAGAGCCTATCGCTGGGGGTCGTCCTGACCATCACCTTTTTCATCGTGCTGGCCGTCTTCTGCTCCCCGGTGTTCAACGGTCAGACGGGTTTGCAGTATGCGGACGACCTGTTTAACTCGATTTCCAAGGGTTCGGCCTACTTTGTTCCCACCATTCGGGCCGGGGCCGAGGAATGGCGGGGCACCGCTTTCGAAGTAACGGTTGAGGTCAAGGATGCTGACAAGGCCGAGAAGGCGGCTCTGTTGTACCGGGAGGCCGGGGCGGAGGTGACCGTCTCCGACGGCAAGTTGACCATCTCCGGCGACCTGGGTTCGGTGGCCCTGGCCGCGGTGGCTGACGCCGAGGAGATGTACCACAACCGGGGCGAGACCCTGGTCGCCCGGTACGGTTTCGACGAGCGCGAGGTCCTGTACCTGTGGTGGTTAACGATTGACGGGGCGGAAGCTTACCTGATGCGCGCCGAGCAGTATGAGGCGGCCAACTTCCTGGGCGAGCTGAAGACCCGGACCATCGAGGCTGCCTACAACTACTACGGGGTGGAGCCGCTGGAGATCCGCGAATTCGCGGGGGTTGTCGTCTTTCTGCTGGTGTTTTACGTGATTTATACGATGTGGTGGGGCTTTTCCGTCTATTATCTGTTCGAAGGTCTGGGGATTACCATGGCGAAGGCCAAGAAGGCGGAAGTTTAGGCTTTGGTGTGTAACCATCGCCACTGCTATAACGCCTCCTTGCAATAAGGGGGCGTTTTTCTTTTCTCTACTCCTCCTGCCAGGGCTCCCGGGCGTTGGGAAACATTTGCCGGTTGAGCTTCCAGTAGGGCACCGTCGTCCGGAGGGCGTAGACGCCGGTGGCGAGTCCCAAAACGATACCGCTGATGGGCCAGATGATGAGCGCAAGGAAGGAAACCAGGATGCCTCCCAGCAGCAGTCCCCGGTGGCCTACAAACTTGCGGTTCTTCATCCGCTCGGCGATGTCCAGGTGCAAGTAGATCTCCTGGTGAAGGTCGGGAAAGAGCTTGTCTTCAAAACGTAACGCTTTCTTGAACCAGCAGCAGGCTTCGTTTGCGCTACGCTTGCTAAGGCAGTAACGCAAACCGTCATCCGGGTTGTAATAAAAGCGGGAGAGTCCTTTCTGATTGTAGGCGAGAGCGAGCTCATTCTCGATGCTCCGGAGGGAAGGGGCGTGCGAATGAGCCTCCTCTAGTAATTGGATGGCCTTGTCGAGGTCGCCGCGTAGGCGGAAAAGGACCCCCAGGGAGGCGGTGTAAAAAGGCGTGTCGGGGGCTAGTTGCGCGGCCTGCCGGACGGTCTCCAGGGCCCGGTCGGATTCACCTTGTTCCCACAGGATCCACCCCAAATCGTGATGGAGAAGGGGGTTGGCCGGGTCCCGTTCCAAGGCGGCTTTGTGGTCACGGGCGGCCTTGTCCAGCCGGCGCTGCTGCCAGTGGGCGTATCCCCGGACCGCCAACGCTGCGGCGTCCGCCCTGCTAAGCCGGACGGCGCGGTCGGCGACGTCCGCTGCTTCGGCAAAGCGGGCCTTGTGCATCAACCCCCAGGCACTCTCCAGGAGGTGAGGCGCGGAGTCTTCGACGGTCGTTGCCAGCGCCGGGGCCGAGGAAGACGGCGGCGCAGAATGTCGGGCCAACTCCCGGTCGTATTCGGCACGGCGGTCGTCATCGAGGAGAACGCCTGCCTCCTCCACCAGTGCGGCCATGCGCTCGGCATGGCGGCACCGCTGCCTGTCGGGGATGTTCGTGCGAAACACCCACCAGTTTCGGTAGGCTTGTAACCGGGGCAGCATTTCCGCGACGGGCATTTCGGGGGACAGATTGAATAAGTCGTAGAAATTTACCAATGATATCCCTCCGGCGCTGGGAATCTGGCCGTGTTCCCGGACAAGACGGGGAGAGACCGTACGGCAGCACTTGTGAAAGCGTTAAGTTATCGGTTCCAAGGTTAATTGTACATCAGTAGGTGCCCTTGGGGAAGTAGCAGCGGGATGAAGGCCGGGCAAAGCCGTGCAGCAGGCTTGGGGGGAGGGGTGTTATTTTATTCCTGCACAGGACTATTGACAGATACGGGATTCCCTGCTAAGGTTACCATAGGGTTAATAGAAACTAGTTGCGTGGAAACCGTTAAGTGATAGTTTTCACATTACTTTCCGCGCGGTGTGACCTTTAGTGCCGAATCGAACAACGATAGGCCGCTATTTCCAGCCAACAACATACTCCCTCCAGTGGTTTAGCGGCCTTTCTTTTTGGCGGCCACGCCAAAAAGGAGGTGGTATGCTCCGACAAACAGCATTCTCCAAGG
The DNA here is from genome assembly GCA_002375985.1 of Firmicutes bacterium UBA3572. GTDB lineage: Bacteria > Bacillota > Desulfotomaculia > Desulfotomaculales > Desulforudaceae > Desulfopertinax. Next base: position 4,528 of record DFNH01000014.1, read on the forward strand.
CGATTTCCGGGTTTAACGATTACGGTCTTTTTCGGTGCACGAAAGCGATTGAGTCTGGGCAAAGCACCTTGTTTGCGGCGATGGAGTTGCGTTCCGTGTACGCTGTAGAAGTTAAGCGGATTTGCCTGTTAGTCAGCTAACCGGTTCCAAAAGGAGGTTGCAGTTCAAGGTGCGGAAGATATACGATGG
>DFNH01000028.1:0-16153 GCA_002375985.1 Firmicutes bacterium UBA3572
TAATCCGACGACTGACGACCGACGACTAACGACTATTTTCAGGGCGGAAACTACTTAGTTCTACCTTCTGGTCACCAGATACAGGTACTCCTTGGTCTGAAATCCTTCCGGCACCGGCTCAAGCACGGCGAAACTTAACACCAAGCGCCCGGAGTCCGGTGAAGGCACAAAGGAGAAAAACCCGCTCTCACTGGTTATCTCCGCCAGAGTGACCGCCGCCGTCCAGTCTTGCGTACCGGCATGCAAAAACTCGAGACGCATGTTTTCGCCAACCGGACCGGCCTCCCGGATAAAGTAAACCGCCGGTTCGCCGTCTGCCACCTGCACAGCCGTCACGTTCTGATCAACTTCCTGTACCTGTACCGTGCTCCCATCCAGAGCCAGTATTCCCCACTCCCGGGAGCCCTTTACCGGATCCTTCAGGATAAAAACGACTTCATTTGCGCTTGTGAGACCCTGGAACACAAGGAATTCGCCGTCTTTTACCCCGGTAACAAGACTGTACTCTCCGTTTTCCAGATTCAATACGGCCAAATCCCCACGATAACCTATCTCCGTGTACTCACGCGCCCCATCGTGCCCGACGGAGGCTACCGTCTGAAACAATATCCGTTCCGGGGTGGGCCAAGCCACCGCCCGGTTCATAAAGTAGCCGTCCAGCACGGTGTTCAATTCCTGCGGCACACCGGTATCCAGGTCGAACACATAATGAACACTATCCCACTCATGATCGACCCGGTAAACCATCCGACGGCTGTCCGGGGACCAGACCACCCCGTCCGGCACTCCCATGTCCGCATCTGCCGGTACAAGCAGGCGTACCTGCCCCCCATCCACAGTAGCACAGGAAAGGCCTGTTTCATTATTGAAAGCGATCATCCCCCGGTCCGGCGACAGCCAGATATTCCATGCTTTGATACCCAGATGGTCGACCGCTCCGGACACCACGTTGAAAATGGTAATCTGCTCCCCGCTCAATCCGATCAAACGGTCCTGGTCCAACCAGCCGGCAACCCGGTAGTATTCGGGCACTCCCTCCAGCCTGGCGAATGTATGTCCCCCAGCCTCGCCTTCCTGCTCCGTGGGGAGCATCACCGGCACCACCTGATCCGCACCGGGATCGGTCACCCCGTCCCGTTCGCCCCAACCGCAGCCCGTGAGCACCAGCGCCAACAGGGCTACCAAGCCCGTCCTCAGCCACCGCTTTCGTTTCAACCTGATCTCCTCCCCACAAGTTTCATCGTCTATTTCTCGTCAGTTGCGCTCGTTACTACCCTTACAATAATTCTGTGTCAACCGCTATTTGATACATTAAGCTATTTGTGCTGTAAGCATTTTTGCCTGGGGAGACAAGCGTTTTGGCTAAACATGACTGAAATCCATCCCAGACTTGCGCCTCTTTGCAGCCTGAAACCGTGCGTTTTAAGGTACTATCTGAGCCAGATGGATTATCTATCCATATGTTGCCCCGAAAATGGGCACAGCCACCCAGCCCACCCTTTTGGCTGTACTGAGTTTTCTGCCGGTTTAGCGCAGGATTTAAGCCGCCCTAATCCCGCGCTCCTTAGCTTGACTCCCTGCTTTGCCCGGATCCGGCCCACAGGACAAGCGCCAGCATCACGATCAGGGCCAACCCGCAGCGCAAACGCATTTTTTTCAAGCCCCGGATGAAGTGCTTTTCAAACCCAAAGGCTTCGTCCAAACGGGCGTTTACTCTTTCCACAGCCGTGCGCTTCCTGTAGGTCGTCTCCCATTTGTAACTGGACCGTGCTAACGGGGTGAAGATCCGCCGATCCTCCGCGAGGGGAACCCGACGCCGCCAGCCGCGGAACACCGCCCCATCCCCTGACACGCCACCCCGTAGTGCCGGGCCGGACAACGGTATTTCAAGGTTTCCCGGTCCTTTTCAAATCCCCCGTAGGCCATCTCCCGGCGTTTGTTCGTCCGGGGACAGTGACAGTAGACCGTGCCACGATAATCATAGACGTTTGTTTTTTGCCGGCTAAAACCCGTGTTTCCTCTCCGTCCCGCCACTGGTTGCGGATGTCGATCACCGGCTTGATCCGGTGTTCATCCCATAGTTTCACGATTAGTTTCGTGTCGTCGTAAGCTTTATCGGCCAGCAAAGCCTCGCATCTTTCCACCAAGGCCGGCCGTTCTTTAGCCAACCGGTCGATCAAGGCGTGCCCTTCCTTGACGTCGCTGGCCGAGGCCTTCGTCACCGCAAAGGCCACGGGCAGTTCATATAGCGCATCAACCAGCAGGTGAAGTTTGTAGCCAAACCACGAAACCATTTTTCCCACAGAGTACCGTCTTTTCTGCGCCCCCGGTATGTTTTCCGGCTCATCAGTCGGCATCGGTATCGCGGGTACAAGCGGGCTTTAGCGGCTTCTCATCCTGCTTTTTACCCCGAGCTAGGCTCGTTATGGCTTTGCTGTCTAAAGCCAAAACCTGCCCAAAATCCGGCAGCAGCGTGCTTACTTCGTCCACCAGCCGCGCAAACATTTTTTCCACTTCGTCGGCGCACCGTATAAGCTTTTTCAAGAAACGGGAGTAAACATGCGCTTGAGCGGAACCGCCCGTTCCCCACACGGATCGAAACCGCAAATCTCCCGGATACTTGCGCGTTCCGTGAAAGTTCCCGCCGCAGGCTTTCTATGGATGGGTGCTGAAATACGATCCCCGCCAGGATTGAATTCCAAACCGCCCGTACCGGGTAATCATCCCGACCCTTCCCGCGTTCCTGTTCCAGCTTGCGCATTAACTCTTCATCCGGCAGGTTGTGGAGAACCAATACCAGGCGCTCCAAATCGCCTAACTCATCTATTTCCTGCCACCCAAAGAGCCGTTGTTGTGGTATAATGGCCAAAAGGGGAAACCTCCTTTGGTTCTTTTTTTGGGGTTTGAAAAAGAATTCTTCATAAGGTGAGGTTTCCCCTTCCTCTTTTTCTAAGTTTTTCTCCGTGCTGCTTGCTGTTTCTCCTTCTCTCTGGTTTTCTCTCTCTGGGGTCAATTTTACTTTTACACCACCTGTCCGTTTCTAAAACCCGCGTAAAATCTGGATCGGCCTGGGGCAAAATGCTTTGTCAGCATCGCTGAAACCAGCTGTTTATCTTTGTTCCCGAACAGCGCAAATGGCTTTTTTGCCGCCATTTCCCCTAACGATCTACGTATTTACGAAGCGCCGAAGGCATTTTGGTGGAACGACCGAAGGGAGTGAAACCAAAAACGCGCTGTTAGGCGAACCGCATTTCTTCAATATTTATAAGTGTCGCTAATTTCCTTAAACTCCTGCTCACATTTCAAAAATGCCTCCACAATATCCGGGTCAAAGTGTTTACCGCTATCCGATTTGATTATCCGAACCGCCTCTACATGGGGCAAAGCTTCTTTATAAGGTCTTTTTGACCTGATGGCGTCATAGGCATCAGCCAGAGCGAAGATCCTTGCTTCCAAGGGAATCTCCTCTCTCTTCAAACCCTTCAGATATCCCTGGCCATTGTACTTCTCATGATGATACGCACAGATGTTTCTCGCCATAATAAAGAAAGACTGTTTGGGTTGGAACCTATCAATTATATCCTGAAGAACCTGTTCGCCGATGAGGACGTGTTTCTTCATTTTCTCGTATTCTTCATCCGTCAGTCTTGAGTCTTTTAATAAAATAGAATCAGGTATTCCTACCTTGCCGATATCATGCAAAGGTGCAACTTCGTAAAGGTCATCAATGAATTCCTGAGTGATGATTTTCCGGTATTTTTTATTGTTGCGCAGCTCTCTTGCCAGTGCCACCGAATAGCTTCTGGTTCTTTCTAAATGATATCCTGTCTCAGGGTCTCGCGATTCTGTAAGTTTTGCAAGGGAGAATATAATAGCTTTTTGTGCCTTTATCATCTCGTGGAATCTCAAAATACCTATGGAGCTAACAATCAATATTAGCCCCAAAAATGCAGCACAAAACATTAAATAGTTCAATTTCAGTCTCTGTAACGATTCTGACAACAAAGAAATGTCCTGGTATATTGCTACGACCAATCTCTTGTCAGGAAAAAACTCCACGGTAGAATATCGAATAAATTCTACGTCTGAGATGTACAACAGGCCAGAATCATCATTAAAGACATACTCGGACTTGGTAAAGTTAACGGAACCGTACTCACTAAGATCAACCCCATCCAGGTTTAATGCAATTAAGTTCCCTTCTTCAGTCTGAATAAAAGTGTTTTCTGGTAGGTATTTAAAAATTCCCGAGAGACACATGCTCAAAACCAAAATCCCCTTCTTTTCGTTTTTGGAGTCAAACAAAGGAGTGGCTAATTTTATCACCGGTTTATGAGGTGCCTCTATTTCTTCCCATTCAATATTCAAACCTATGGGAGAAACATAGACCTGGTCCTTCTCCAGTTTCATGGCCTCTTGAAAATAGCAGCGGTCTTTCTTATTTTGCAGTTCGGAATTCAGGGCAACTTCCGTTCTTCCATCCCCCTTATTATCTACTCTTACTACTTCATATCCCGAAGTATCGAGAATTGTGATTTGATAATAGTGTAGCTGACCCTTCGCGAACTCATCCTGCATGAACGCATAGAATATTTTCTCAATTTTATCTTTATCAACAGATTCAAAATCACTGTCTACATAACCTTCAATGCTCAGAAGTTCCTTTATAAAGAACAAATCTTCTTTAAAATCAAAAAAATATGACTCGATAATCTCTTTGGCAGAGAGTAATTCAGCGCTTATAGTTTTGTTGAACAATTCTACTTCTAATTCATATTTTCGGCTCACAGCAAAATTTATGACCAACAAAAATAAGATAGTAATAATTATAATGATTGATATGTATGTCTTGTTTTGTTTTATAAGTTTCATACTCATAACCTCTAAATTCTCCTTTCGTTAACCGACGAAGTTCATATACTACGGGTCAATGTATTTCACCTCTGAATGCTAATCTAAAAATGAACCATGTGATCATGGACCTGTTGCCAACCTCCCGAAAAATCACGGATAAAGAAAGGATTTTGAGCTCGGCATGTAGAACTAATCCATGAAAACCAATACATGGTGATGATAACAATGATGGGATATAAACGGCCACAAGGCAAGCTGTTCTACCAGTTTAGCCTGGATGAGCGCGTCCCGCCCAACCACTTCTTGAGAGAGGTTGTTAAAACCGTCGATTTCAGCTTTATTTACAGTCTTACACGCCCTTCTATAGTTACACAGGTGCCCCTTCCGTAGATCCAGTCGTGGTTTTCAAGATGGCGCCCCTCGATTACTTCTACGAAATCACCGGTGCAAAATGGCATCCTGCCCAGCATACCCGGCAGAAAGCCTTGGAAGAAGCGGCGCAAACTAGCTATGGGTTGGGAGCTGCCTTATGATTTCCGGGCGATGGGTGCCGGGGAGTCCAACGTAGACAAGCTTAAGAGCCGTTTAGGTGGTCGTTCCTGGTCAGATGGCCAGCACCACTTCTGGGAAGGAAAACCGCCCGGAACCTGTTGACTCACTCCGGAACGCAAGCCGCCTTGACCGCCGGGTCCGCCGGTGCTAACATTCTGTTGGACGTCTTCACAAGGGCTTGGCAGCGGGAGAGAATGGGTATTGGACGTCGTTGTCGCCGCCAGAAAATTGGTGAAAAAGTATAATGGTATGGAAGCCGTCAAAGGCATCGACTTCACCGTGCGCGCCCGGGAATGCTTCGGCATCCTGGGACCTAACGGCGCCGGCAAGAGTTCGACGATCAATATGCTCATCGGCCTGTCCCCGGTTACCGCCGGGGAGCTGCGCGTATTTGGCCTGGACGTCCGGACGGCGGCACGGCAGATCAAGCGCCGGCTCGGCGTGGTTCCCCAGGATAACAACCTGGATACCGACCTTACCGTCATGCAGAATCTGGTGGTATACGCCAGTTACTTCAATATTCCGCGGCACACGGCCCGCACCCGCGGCCTGGAACTGCTGAAATTCTTTGACCTGGCCGCTAAGTCCGGGGAGAAGGTTGAGCACCTTTCCGGCGGTATGAAGCGGCGGTTAACCATCGCCCGGGCCTTGATCAACGATCCGGAGCTGGTGGTCCTGGACGAGCCGACCACGGGGCTGGATCCCCAAGCCCGACATCTGGTTTGGCAGCGGCTGTTCCGGTTAAAGGAACGAGGGGTGACCCTGATCCTGACCACCCACTATATGGAGGAAGCTGGCCAACTTTGCGACCGGTTGGTAATTATGGACCGCGGGACAATCTTGGATACGGGCACACCCTGCGATCTGGTGCACCGGCACATCGGGACGGAGGTTTTGGAACTGGGCCGGGCTGCCGCTGAAGCCGACACTCTCCTTGCGGCGGTCGGCCCTTTGATCCGCGGGTACCAGGTCGTAGGGGACGACCTGGTTCTTTACCCCCGGGACGGACGGGCGCTGCTAGGCGCGCTGCAGGACCGGCAGCACCGCTTTGCCCGCCTGTTACTCCGCCCGGCCTCCCTGGAAGACGTGTTTCTCAAACTCACCGGAAGAGGTTTTGACGGATGATCGGCAACCTACGCCTAGATTTTTCCCCCTTGGCCCTGCGGGTTTTCCAGCGCCACCTGACTGTCTTCAGCCGCACCTGGAAAACCAGCGTAGCCCTGAACTTCTTTGAACCCTTACTGTACCTGACCGCTCTGGGTATCGGTCTCGGAGTCTACGTGCGCCCCATGGAAGGACTGCCGTACCTAAACTATCTGGCCCCCGGGCTGGTGGCCGCCTCGGCCATGTTCGCCACCACCTACGAGTGTACTTACGGTACCTTTGTCCGTTTCAAATACCAGAAGACCTTCCAAGCTATGGTGGCCACGCCGCTGAGCATGGACGACGTGGTGCTGGGCGAAATCCTCTGGGGCACCTTTAAGAGTTTTCTGTACGGTACCATCATCCTGTTCGTCATTTTCGCCTTAGGCCTTGTGCCGTCGGCCTGGGCACTCCTGATTCCACCGGTGATGATCCTGGGCGGCTTTCTGTTTGCCCTGTTGTCTATGTTATGGACCGGACTGGTACCTAACATCGACAGTTTCCACTATTTCTTTTCGCTCATCATCACCCCGCTGTTCCTGTTTTCGGGGGTATTCTTCCCCTTGTCCGACCTGCATCCGTTCCTGCAGATGCTGGCTTGGGCCAGTCCTCTTTACCACGTGGTGGTACTGACCCGCGGCCTGGCTACCGGCGATGTGGGTGTGACCCTGGTGTACAGCACCGCCTGGTTGGTAGTAGTATCTGCCGCTCTTCTCCCGCTCACCGTGCGTCTAATGCGCCGCCTAGTAATCCGCTAAACCTGCCACCAGAAAACTGCAATAGTGGAATATTCTTCTGCCCAGACGGACATCCTAATGTGCAAAGGAGGTGTGCGCAGTGGCTGAAGCACTTCGCGGCAGTCTTACCAGTTGGGCCGTGATCGGTATCGGTGTTATCGTGGCCGCAGTCGGCTGGCTGTTTATCACCGGCCTCTGGGGCGCCGGTGTCACCGGATTCGGCCTGGCCTGGATCGTCCTCGGCATCATCGACCTATTCAGACCCACGGTGAAGACCTGAGCCACACCCGTTTAACGGTAATGCGCAGAAGAGGCCGGTCAACGCGGCCTCTTTTGCTTTTGCTTTTTCATTCTCTGTTCGCTACCACCATCATATTTCACCGTGCCTCCTGGAAAAATACCGAAAACGCCGGTAGCAGGCTACAGCCGACATGGCAGTGATAAACACGAACAAGTAACCAAACACCGTGTGAAAGCTGATACCCCAGGGGCTTTGCACCAGACACCAGCCGCCCGCCGCCAACACCGCCACGCTTAATCCGACACGGAGGAGCCACCGCGCGTAAGTATCCGGTGCCTTGTCTGGAGGTGAAATAGCGGCCCAAAATACGTAACCCGGAAACAGCAGCGCAAAGGGCAAACCCAAGAACAGACGCAAGGTCTGCATGTCGGTAAAAGCAGCCACCGCGAGAAAAAGAAGGCACAAGAACCAGATAATGGCCAGGTCGTACTTGGCGACAAGATACACTCAAACCTGCCCCTCTTCCGCGGCTTTGAAGCGCCGCCTTGATCGGTCCATAAAACCACTTTATGCATTTCATCGTCAAGGGTTCAAGTACACCCAAGAACAGGGAAAAACAAAAGAAAAGCCCCGGCTCGTTGCACCGGGGCAGACAAAACAAGTGGCGAGACCAAGGTTAAAACATGCTTGCAGGACCGAAGGGCCAGGCACGCATCCCGCCCTCCACCGATTTTACTCTGGTGAACCCGGCGCCCCGCAGCAAGCGGTAAGCCTCGTAACTGCGGACGCCGATATCGCAAATGATAATGATTTCCTTATCGCGCGGGAGCTCTGCCAGCCGGCGGCGCAGTTCGCTCAGCGTAACCAGCACCCGGCGCGGGTCGTCGATCTTGCGGTGTCTGGCCTCCTTCTCCAGGCGCACGTCCAGGAGCACAAAGGCCTCGTCCGTATCCAACTTGGCCTTCAGTTCGTCGGCGCTGATGGTCTCCACGATGCCGTCCAGTTTGTTAACCAGGGCGTTGGCCGCGTGCTGCAAGGGGTCAACGGGCGTGTTGAAAGGCGGCGCGTAGCCCAGGTCCAGTTCAATGAGATCGGACACCGTGCCCCCGAAATGCAGGACGGAAGCGGCTACGTCGATCCGCTTCACCACCTCGCCGGGACCGATGCCCTGGACACCCAAAAGGCGGCCGGAGACCCGGTCGGCAATCACTTTCAGAATGAGCATGCCGCTGCCGGGGTGGTAGTGGGTCCGGTCCCTTTGGGGGGCGAGGCCGGTCACCACCTCGTAGCCAAGTTTGACGGCCTGCTCCTCGGTCAGCCCGGTGCGGCCGGCGTTAAAACTGCCGGCCTGCAGGACGGCCGTGCCGAGTACGCCCCGGTAGACGCTGGGACGGCCGGCCAGGTTGTCAGCGACCACACGTCCCTGGCGGTTCGCCGCGGAAGCAAAAGGCGCGTAAATCTTTTCCCCGGTGAGGCGGTGGGTGATCTCTACGCAATCACCGCAAGCATAGATGTCCGGATCACTGGTGCGGCAGTGCTCGTCAATGGCGATGGCCCCAGTCCGGCCGATAACCAGGCCGGCCTCCCGTGCCAGATTGACGTTGGGGCGCACCCCCACCGCCACGATCACCAATTCCGCATCGTACACGCCGCGGTCGGTATGCACCCGGCAAACCCGACCCTGTGCGTCACCCTCCAGGCGCGTAACGCGCTCCCCGGTCCGGAATTCGATGCCGTGCGCGGCGGCAAGCCGTTCTTCCAGCAGCCGGGCCATGTCGGCATCCAGCATCTGCGGCAGTATCCGTTCCTGGAACTCGATCACCGTGGTCAAGAGTTTTAGATTGGCCAAGGCGCCCGCCAATTCAATGCCGATGAAACCGGCACCGACCACCACGGCCTCCTGGACATTTCTTTGCTCCAGGTATTTCTTCACGGCCTGCGCATCCCCCGGATCCCGGAACTTAAACACACCCGCAAGGTCTATCCCTTCGAGTCGCGGCAAAACCGGGTCCGCGCCGGTAGCCAGGACTAACCGGTCGTAGGGCAGCGTTCCTTCGCGGCCGGTCTCCAGGTCCCGCACCCGCACCTGCTTGCGCACCCGGTCGATGGCCAGAGCTTCGGTCCGGGTCAGAAAGTTTATCCCGCGTTCGCTGCGAAAGTACTCCGCATCCCGCGGCAGTCCGTAGCCGGTACTGAAAAGCTCCTGGAAATGCCCCACCTGATCATCCACGTAAAAGGGCATCCCGCACCCCGCGTAGGAGATGTAGCGGCCCTTGTCCACCACCGTGATTTCGGCATTGGGCATCAGGCGCCGGGTTCGAGCCGCGACCTTGGGTCCGGCGGCCACACCCCCGACGATCAGAATTCGTTCCTTGGCCATTATCTTTCATCCCTCCGTGCATAATCAGGTTCTGTTCCGGAAAACTCCGGGCAATGCCCCCCAGTTGTTGATTATGATTATACGTTTGGCCTAACGCCCAGTCAAACCGGAAAAACTTGCCGGGGCCTTGGGAAATGTCACGGTAGACTACTCAGTCTCATAACCTGCATTAAACAACACGTCGCCCGCTATATATGTGTACTACTCGTGTCGCCGCAGGTCGGCACTTGGTTTCAACGCCCAACGAAAGGAAGTGTCTTTATGGACTCCATCGAGCGCAAGACAACGGAGACCTTGGAGAGAATTGTCAGAAGAATAGATGAACTCGAAGGCAGACTCAACTGGCAAAAGGACAAAACCGCACGGTTGAACACCGTTCTGGACGAGGTGCTCTCCAAACTGTCCAAACTCGAAGCGTTGCAGGCGCAACTCTCTCCGGACCCGCAAGAGGAAAAGAGGCAAAAGAAAATAATAAATTTAGACCAGATTCTGGAAACCCTTAGGTACTACAGCAACGTGGCCGAGATCACCGGACAGATCGTGCAGATTTTGGCCGGTGCAGTCATTCTGATCATCGATTCCATTCGCAAGAAAAAAGCAGAAGCAAACCAACCCGGCAAAAATGCGGGACAATCCGGAGAATTGGACCTGACGGACCTGCTGCAGGCAGCAAACGGGTTGTTCCGCGGCCTGATGGCTTCCGATGCCGATCGGAATAGCTCCAAGGGGGAAGCGTCGCCCAAAACGCAGTAACTCCGATGACCCACATCTCTGAAACAGAACGCCAAGGCCGGCCAATTAGGACTCAAGTCCCAGGGAAAACAGGCCTTTCCGTCCTTTCCGGCTTGCTTCGGCCCGGGGTAGAATTGAAATAGCTAATCTGCCGCTAACTGCGAGGAAGTGATACCTGTGGAAGCAACGCCCGGAACGGTCAAGGTCAGTTCCTTTTCGGCGACATTAGCCAACAGGACACCGGCGCCATCGTAAACTCGACCAACACCACCCTCAATTCCAACGATCCGGTGGACTTGGCCCTAAAGCGTGCCGGCGGCGTCGGCTTCCTGAAGGAGTGCAGGTATCAGGTGGCCCGGAACGGCGGTTGTCCCATCGGCGAAGCGGTTGGTAACTGGGCCGGGAGACTCAAGGCCGACTACGTAATCCACGCGGCGGCTCCCAACCGGACCACGGGACAGCGTCAGGAGAAAAAGCTGCTGCGGCAGGCCTACTGGAACGCGCTGTTGCGGGCCGACGAACTGGGGGTCACTTCCGTGGCTATCCCCTCCGTCGGCGCAGGGGTTCAGGGTGTGCCGTTGAACGTGACAGCGAAGATCGCCCTGTCCGCGGGGCGCGACCTGCCAGTACGCTTAGTTAACCCAATCTGAAAACAACCCCTCCACCCCCGGGTACCTACACCCGGGCTTTTCCCCCAACAAGCTAACATTTCAGCGCCCGGCGCAAGGTTATTAAGGTTTGTGCCAAAATGACCTACCGTAAAAATCGCCCGTTATGGGCGATTTTTACGGTAACCGTTTTGAACTACCATTCAAACGCCAGGAGGATAATGGTGACCAGTATCACGATGAGCATAAACAGGATTATTTGTTTGGCGATTCCCGGAGGCAGAGTCATAAGCTTCACCTCGCTTTAAGGTGCCCTGACTACCATTCAAACGCCAGGAGAATGATAGTCACTAGAATGACCACGAGCATGAAGAGAATGATCTGCTTGGCAATACCAGGAGGCAGAATCCTGGTCAGTCCACCGGCTTCAGACATATTTTGGTACCCCCTTTCACCAATTTTCTAGGATCACGATATGCCTTCGGTGCCGAGGGTGCTACCTTATTTTGGAGTAATGCGCAAAAACCACCTGCCATTTTGCGTAAACTTCACTTGCCACTGGCCGCCTGAAACCTGCGAATCAACTCGTTCACCGCTTGTGGCAGACTATCCGAAACCGAATCCCTGCCCAAGCCCGGGCCGTGCCCCGAGGCACGCACCGAAGCTTCGACCTTCTGTACACATTCGAGGGCCTGGTTGGCGGCACTGGCAAAATGTTGGATCGTTTCCCCCGTGTTTTTAACGAGGCCGCTGTACTGCTTTACGGCGTCCAATAACGCGTCGGTTGGATACACTTCGTCCTTGGGCTGTTCCGGCGGATACCGTTCGTGGTGCGCTTGCAGCTGGGCATCCAATCTGGACAGGCGTTCTTTGGCGCCTTCTAAGGCAGACGCAAGTTGTAGAATCATATCTCTCTGCTGCTCAAGCCTGGCTTCAAGGTTATCCACACGCTTAGACAGCTTTTCCAAGGTAACAAAAACTCTCCGGTCGGCCGAATCCATCCTCCCACTTCCTTCGCTGAGAATCTCCCCGACGTTATTCCTTCAGTCGCTGCAGCAGCGACTGCATAAGCTGGGCGACCACTTCTTGCTGTTCCGGCTCCAAACGTTCTTTGGCCAGTCGCATCGCACCCCTCAACACTTCCTGCAGTTGAGCCTTATCCGGAACCGGCTGTGGATCACCACCACCTACATTCCGCCGATTGACCAAGCCCTGCACCAGATCACGTATACCGTTCACATCCAAAGGATCCTTGGCCATTCCGACTTCCCTCCTAAAAACGATACTCGAGTGCCGAAGCCATGTAGCAATTTATGTCACCACTGCTAGTTCTGTGCAATGTATGCTTGGCCATGCGGAATCACGCGGGCAACTGGGTGCAAAAAACGGGGAGAAAAACCCGACAGAAGGGCAGTCCGGCAGGATGCTTCTGTAAACCGGTCCGTTTATCGGCCGCCGAAAACCCTTTAGGTGCGGAATGGTTCGGAAGTGCTTTCGTCCACAAGGTAACCGCCGCTGACAATTTTCACGATCAGCCGGGTGCGGACGTTCAGCGGAGCCTTCAGGTAAAGGGTGTAGGTGCCCTTGGTACGCGGCTCCAGGTCCAGCGGCTCGGACCACCGCTGGTCATATACCCGGCCGTCTCCCGCCTCTAAGGCCGCATACACTTTTGTGTTCCGGGCCACGGCCGTCCCATCGTTTTGTACCCGTACCTTCAGCTCAATGTGACCGCTAATTGTCCTGCGGGACGTCCATTCGTGAGTAATCACCGGCCGTGGCACCAGCGGGAGGATGACGGCCTTCCGGCCCCGGAACTCGTCGGGGATCCGGCCGATTGGCCACCTGGTAGCGGTCGTCTCCACGTAGTAGTACCGGGCGCCCTCAAACTCGTAGTAGACACCGGGCAGGTTTTCGCCCTTGACGCCCACCGCCATATGTCCCGGATCACCGGGCAGCAGGATCAATACCACGCCGAACCCCATTTCCCGCAAGATGGCCGCCAACAAGATGCTGGTATCTTCGCAGTCGCCCTCCTGCTCAACCAAAGTCTCCAGCGGGTAGCGCGCATACTGGTCAAAGCCCTTGGAGACGTCATCGGTAACGTATCTCAAGCTCTGGACAAAGGCCACCACGAACTCCACGGTCTGTTTCGGTGAATAACCCTCCCGCGCCGCAACCTCCTGGAACCGGGCGGCAATGGCGGAAATGTACGGATCATCCGCCGGGTCGGTAACGTAAACCGAATAGTCGCTGGTGGGCAGGCGTTTCAGGCTGGTGAAATAATCGTAAACTTCACGCGGAACCTGCAGCTTGTAGGTCCAGCGCTTACCGCCGTAGTCCCAAACAAATTCCCGGTGGAACAGTTCGGGCGATGGTTGCGGTCCGGCCGGAGCAGAAATTGAAGCAGGCTCAGTACCGGAAGTGACGGTTACGGTCCGGGTCAAAAAATTCCAGCTGACCTTCGCGCCCAGCGCCTCGCCGACAAACCGCAGCGGCACCAGGGTCACTCCGTTTTCGATCCTGGGGGACACGGACAACGGCACCACGAAATCATTCACGATGGCGTTATCCGCACCAATACGCAACCTTACATGATCGTTCCCCTTGCGCGCGTCAATGGTTCCGGTAGTCCTGTCCCAGGTCACCCCGGCCCCCAGGGCTTCAAAAATATCCCGTACGGGAACCAAAATGATACCCTCTTCCACCTGCGGGGGCACGCGCGTATTAAGCGCCACCCCATCCACAATCACCCGGGGAGCGGCCCCCGCCGTTAGCGCCAGGAAAAGAATAAGCAGAAGCGGCAACAGGAGTACGAGTCCCAGTCGCCTCACGCGGCATCACCTTCAATTCTGCGCTCCCCAAAAATTCGGCAAACCACCCATCACTTCCTGCACCCAGCCAGAGCGCGGGCGCTGGTGGTCAATGCTTTGCGGGCGCACCCACCGTAGGGTTCCTTTTCGTCGCAGGGATAAGGATTAGCTGGGGCGAACTAATCCCCTGAAGCCGCCGGTTCACAGCCAGCACCGAGAGTTATAGAGTTATTAAGAAGCCCTGTTGCTTCCCGGTGCAAGACACAAGGGCCGCTGGAGGAGATGATCATTCTTGCGCATCGACACGGTGCTTTTCGACCTGGACGGAACCCTGATCAACACCATACCGCTCATCCGCTGGACTCTGAAAAACGTTTTTGCTCACCTGAACATACCCTGGCGGGAGCAAGAAGTGATGCGCACCGTTGGGCTCCCCTTACGACAAATCGCCGCCCGCTACGCACCACAACAGGTTGAGGATTTCGTTCACCTTTATACTACCATCCAAAAAACTAAGCATCGGGAGCTGACCAGGGCCTATCCGGGAACGCTGGAAACGCTGAAGATCGTCCGTAGCGGCGGTCGCCGCACCGGGGTGGTGACTTCCAAACGCCGGCACCCGGCCCTGGAAGGTATGGCCTTTACCGGTATCGACCGGTACATCGAAGTAACCGTGGCGGCAGACGACGTGGTCAAATCCAAACCTCATCCGGAACCGCTGTTCACGGCGTTGCAACTGTTGGGCGGCCGTCCTGAAAAAACGGTTTACGTCGGGGACAGCGAGTACGACATCACGGCCGGGAAGCAAGCCGGCGTCATCACCGTGGCCGTCACCTGGGGCGTGGCGCCTCGAGAACAACTCGCCGCCCACGCCCCCGACGTAATCGTTGACTCATGGGACGAGTTCTTGGACATCCTGGGTCTCCCAGAGCAATCTTCCGCTGGCGCAAGCCCCGGTGGCTCACGAAGAGAAACCTAACGTTCTCGGCTTTCGTCCGGCGCACTTTGGGCCACGATCAACTCGAAGTCTTCCTTTTCAATCGGTACAATCCCCTGACGAAGGTAAGCGGTGTAATGCTCCTTGTCCTCAATAAAGCGCAGGTTGGGAACTAAAGGCGCGAGGGGCACATCCGTCAGCCAGTAGATTACCAGCAGCAGGGGAATCCGACCGGTGAATTGGGTCAGGCCCAATTCGGCCAGAAAAGCCCGGTCCTCACCAGTGAGCGGCGCGACCGGGCCGGAACACAGGCCGTGGGCTACGAAACCGCCGTCCCCCGTTGAGTTCTCCAGGAAGAAAACCACTTGGTCACCGCCCTTGATCCGGTCCTGATGCGGTGTTTCCGGAGTTACGTACCAAACCTGCTTTTCTGTCAGCTCGCTCCAGAACCTGTAGGCGGAAAGGATTCCCTTCGCCGTTTCCACCGGTGACGCGACGATAATGAAATGGTCCTTCGGCACCTATCTGTTAACCCCCTTTGCCTGCCGCTCATCGCCCTGGCCGCTCGAACTGCCCACTTCCAGGAGCTCGAAACCGGTCTGCGGGTTGATCTTCCTTTGCGCGGTGGTGTTAGTCAGCTCCAGGATGATCACCTCGCCGATACGCCAGATCTCTACGCCCTCCCGGGTACACCCGGTGACCGTCTCCCGGTGCCTTCCGAAGGCGGAGTGCAAGTGAAGCTTGGGGACACCGTCCTCATTAACAAAGATTGTACCCACACCCAAGGCCTCACTGGCGCCCGAGAGCCGTTCAATCATGGGCACGGGCCTCGCGGCCGCACCGTCTTCCGGTCCGACCACCACCCTGCCGCCCGTTTCCGCCCCGCCAAGCAAAAACACGGCAGCCGCCCTGATGCCCTGTTCCCGGGCAAACCGCTCCAACGTGTCCGGCAACCGGTCACCGTCTTCCAGGCGGAGGACAAAAACACGGCCGAGGTTTGCTTCCGAATAACGCAAAGTTCTCCCTCACCTTCTGATTCTTACCATACTGAGGTTATTATGCAGTTTCGGCGGCAAAACCGCAACTCCTCTGCCAAATCCGCCCCGGTGATCTCCACAAAAGATACGAAAGCAAAGCCACCCCCTAATGTGATACAATC
>DFNH01000028.1:16511-20679 GCA_002375985.1 Firmicutes bacterium UBA3572
CCAACCAGAAACGTCGGGAAGGCGGACGGAAAGATGCAGAACAACAAGCGCGATAGTTGCATCCGGTGCGGCACCTGCTGTGTAAAAGGCGGTCCGACCCTCCACCACGAGGACAAGGACATCCTGCGCGCCGGTTACGTGCGGCACGAGCATCTGGTCACCATTCGGAAAGGCGAACTGATGTTCGACCCGAGAGTCAACGCGCTGTGCCCGACCGACCGCGAAATGATCAAGATACGGGGTAAAGGTAGCCGCTGGACCTGTCGCTTTTTTGACGAGGCGAACTCCACGTGCACCATTTACGAGCACCGCCTGCTGGAGTGCCGTCTGCTAAAGTGCTGGGATCCAGCGGAGCTTCTGTCGGTCATAGGCAAGGATACCATCGTCCGCGCCGATATCATCAACCCCGGGGATCCGGTGCTCGCGTTGATTGCCGCCCATGAGCAGGAATGTCCCGTGCACGAGGTAAATGAATTGATTGAAGGTCTATCCACCGCAGCGGATAATGCCACGATCTTGGCGCGGCTGACCCACCTAACCCGGCAGGACCAAGCCATACGCGCCTATGCCGTCTCTGAACTGGGACTGAGCATGGAATACAGTTTCTTTGTTTTCGGCCGTCCCCTGTCGCAGATCTTAAGCGCCCACGGAATCTCGATCCGTTGATTACCGCAGCAGGAGTGCTTGAAGCCTGGCAGATAACCCCGAACCCAAAACCCTTGACCGCACACACAGGTGACAATCCCCTTTTTCTCCACAAGACACAGGAGTCAGCAGGTATCGGCGGCCGGAATAGCACGAACGCCGGTTAGTATCACCCGCACGGGAAACATTATGTTATGTTCGCTGTCGACCAAACATCCTCCGCCCCCTACCCTTTTTTGGAGTATAATGGTGGCAAGCGAACTCTCTAGAGGTGAAAACATGACAAACAAGCAGGCCGCTTTTCGCGGTGCCCTTGCCCTGCAGGCCGCGGGCCTTTTCCTTATGTTCGCTTCGCAAGGTCCGCTCTGGTGTGCCTCCGGCTACACGCTGGTCAACCTGGGCGTACTCGTCTCCGGTTGGCTGCTGCCCGCGCCTTTGCGCCCGCTCCGCACCCCTGTCCTGGGTCTGGCCGTGGCCGGCTGCGTGCTCCAGCTGACGGCGGTCACCTGGGTACCCCTTACCGGTGAAATCACCAACGTAAAGTATCTGATCCCCGCCGGCCTGGCACTTGTGTTCGCCGGCGCCTGCACCGTTGCGGCCGGCATCGCCCGCCGCCACCGCCTCCCGGAGGCCCGCTTGCTCCCGCCGGTCCTAGCGCTGCTGATCATCTCGATACTCTACCTGTACGCCACCGGCGCTGCGGCGCCCGCCCGCGTGATGCTCGCCTTGGCCCTGGTCGTTCAACTGTCCCTCACCGTGCGCAACTACCACATCCCGTACACCGCCGCTACTGAATAACTCTCCGCTACCAGTCGAACGAAGACTCTCACAATCCCCCTTTCTCCACAATGTGTCAACCCGTTATTCAACACTCCTAGTGCGGCACCTACGGGCAAATATCCGGCATGTGGCTTTTCGTAACCCCCGGAACGGATCCAGAATTCCCAGTCCCATCCGCGGGGTTAACACATAACAAGCGACAAAGGCCCCCAGGTACGGGTGCTTTTGGAAAAGTTGAGCGTCTCAAGCACAGCCAGCCTACCTTAGCTGTCTGGAAAGCACCAGAGTCGAGATGAAGTAAAGGCCCAGTCCGAAGGCGGCCACAATCGCCAGTTGTCCCCAGATATACGCCGCGTCCGGCGGGAGACCAATGCCGAGCGCGGCCTGTACAGTGTTTACGCCGTAGGTGAGGGGGAATACCTTGGCCACGTATTGTAGCACTTCCGGCATAGCCGCCACCGGGTAGAACACCCCGCCGAGAAAAACCATCGGGAAGCGCAGGAAGTTGGCCAGGGTCTGTGCTTCGAACACCTCTTTTACGGTGACGGCCACCAGGGCGCCCATGGATGCGTAGGTCAGGGATTGGATGGCCAGTCCGAGCAGCAGCAGTACCGGATGGTGAACCGGAATGGAAAGCAGCGGTACAGCGATGACCAGTACCGCAAGAGCGGTACAGAACCCGAAGGCCGCCCCGGCCACTATCTTACCGGCAACCAGCGCCCCCACCGAAATGGGAGCCAGAAACAGCCTTTCCATGGTGCCAATGCGTCGTTCAAAGGTAATGACGATCGCTTCCATGGACGTCGACCCGAACAGGACGGTGAGGGCCAGTAGACCGGGAACGAGTTCCAGAAATTCTCCCGGGCTACGCAGGTAAAAGGCCAGGATCAGGGCAAACGGAAAGAGTAGTCCCCAGCTGATGTTCGGCGCTTTAAAGTAGTAGGTGACGATGTCCTTCAGGGCGATATGGTAACCGCCCCGTATGTTGTCAAGCACCGGGGTGCACCTCCTCGCCGGAACCGGTTAAACGGATAAAGGCGTCCTCCAAAGTCGGTTTCAAGGTGTTGATTTCTTTGATTAGCAAGCCGGTCTCATCCAGCAGGGAGACTAAGCGCGGCAGTATTGCAGACAATTCATCGGCCTCCACCCGCGCAACGGTCCCCCCTGCTTCGAGGCGCACCGCGCACACTCCGGGCAGACTCTGTATCGCAGCCGTTATGCGGTCGCTGACAGCACCGTCGAAGGTCACTTCCAGAATCGGTCTCTCCACCGCTGCCGCCCGCAGCGCGGCCGGGGTCTGGACGGTTAGAATCTCTCCGGCCTGAATGATCGCCACCCGGTCGCACAGAAAGTTGGCCTCTTCAAGGTTGTGGGTTGTCAAAAACACGGTGGTTCCCTTTTCCCGGAGGGCGATGATCGCCCGGCGCAAGGCCCGGGCGTTGTTCACGTCCAGGCCGATCGTCGGCTCGTCCAGGAAAAGGATCCGCGGGCGGTGAATCAGAGCGGCCGCAATGGTAACGCGCCGCTTCATGCCCCGGGACAGGGTGCGGAAGGGTGAGCCGGCACGATTCGCCAACTGGAATTCTTCCAGCAGTTCCCCGGCCCGCGCCGTACGTTCCGACCGAGGGACTCCGTAAAGCGCGGCCATGAAACGCAAGTTGTCGGCAGCCGACAGTTCACCGTACAGGTTGGAGACATCGGGCACCACCCCGATTTGTTTCTTGATCCGGCGCATGTCCCGCCCGATGTCCAGGCCGAGTATACGGGCGGTACCGGCAGAGGGCCGGGCCAAGCCGGTCAGGATACGGATCGTGGTCGTTTTGCCGGCGCCGTTTGGACCCAGAAAACCGAAGATTTCGCCCAATTCCACACTAAAATCTAGACCTTTAAGGGCGTCGAATCCGTTAAAACGTTTTTTCAGGCCGTGCACTTCAATGGCTTTCGGCGCCTTGTCCGCGGCCACGCTCGGACCTCCTTTGGACCATTCTACGCCCTTAGAATACCAGCATTATAAACATAGTTCAATAATTAACGTAAACGCTGCGCTGTCTACTCTTGAACGCTTTTTCGTTCAAAATTGAACATATAGCCAGGATCAAGGGTATCCCGCACGTGGCGAAGCTTTAAGCGCTTAAAGCCCGTTTTTCTAGTAGAGCTCTGTTTATTGTAATACCTGCAAGTCTTTTAATAACAGCAGTTATGATATCCTTACACTGCAGTGGGGAGGTAAGTTCAAAAAGTTGGGATTCGAACGCATGATCCGGTCTTTCTCCTGGAGCCGGCGCAGTACTCACAGATTTGCTCTTTAGACCAAACGAGCCAAGAGGACCACTGTGATAGTCAGAAAGGGGGCCACCTTCGTTTTGGTCATTTTCAGGCAAGCTCCCTCATTTTTTACGTTCTAGTTTCTGTTTTCTCAAGCCCCCCCGGAACCGGCAGTTCTCTCCGGTCATCACGAAGATGTACGCCCGGTGTCTATACCGTATCACCGGACGGCGCTGCCCACCCAACGCCGGCAGCCGTCCAGTCTTCAGTAAATTAAACCCTGAAAACTCCAAAGAGGATCTAGGCGATAACTATCAGTCGGAAGGCCTGCCAGTATGTCAGCCGGGGCAGGCTGAAGATCGCAGGCATGGTAGTGTTCCAGAGCCATTTTAGGAGGCCGCTGAGAAGAAGAGCTAGAATAATAAAGGCAACCAGTAGCCCCATAGAATACACGGAGTTTCGCTCATTCCACTCCTTC
>DFNH01000007.1 GCA_002375985.1 Firmicutes bacterium UBA3572
CGTTTAACCGCCAGTCGCCAAGCGCCCGGGCCGCCTCCCGCATCGCCAGAAGTTCAGCATGGGCAGTAGCGTCCTTCAGGGTTTCCCGGCGGTTGTGCCCGCGGGCCACGATTGCTTCCGCGACTACCACCACAGCACCGACCGGCACTTCGCCCAGCCGGCGGGCCTTTTCGGCCTCCAAAAGCGCCTCGCGCATGTACCCGGCGTGCACCGCCAGGTCCGGTACATGGTCCACCCGCTGATCAAACCCCGTTTTGTTTCTGGAATGCGCGCCGCGCATTCCTTCCGGACAGTTCCGACGACTGACCACTGACGACTGATTACCGTTATGGTGCGCCCGGAGGGACTCGAACCCCCGGCACGCGGTTTAGGAAACCGCTGCTCTATCCTCCTGAGCTACGGGCGCATGTGCGGTCGTCAGTCTTCAGTCGTTGGTCGTCAGTATATTCAGTCGCTCCGCTAGCTCGCCAACCGTCAGTCTTCGGTCATCGGTAGGACCGACCGCTTGACCAAGACAAATAACGGAATGCAGAGCGTGCATTCCTTCCGGACAGTTCCGACGACTGACCACTGACGACTGATTACTGTTATGGTGCGCCCGGAGGGATTCGAACCCCCAACCTACAGATCCGTAGTCTGGCGCTCTATCCGTTGAGCTACGGGCGCACGTTAGTCGTTGGTCGCTGGTCATCGGTCGTCCGCCAAACAGCCTCATCTATTTCGGGAATGCGCGCCGCGCATTCCTTCCGCCAGTCCGACGACCGACCACTGACGACCGATCACTGTTTTATGGCGGAGAGAGAGGGATTCGAACCCTCGAGACAGGCTATTACCCATCTACTCGCTTAGCAGGCGAGCGCCTTCGACCTACTCGGCCATCTCTCCGCGCACATCCCACCTCTTACCTCTCATTCGCACTTCTCGAATGGCGGAGGGGGTGGGATTCGAACCCACGGAACCTCACTCGGGTTCAACGGTTTTCAAGACCGCCTCCTTAAACCGCTCGGACACCCCTCCGGGTCTCCATAGGCAAATACCACTATAGCACACCGGCCGGGCAGTGTCAATAAACGGCGGCCTACCCGGTGCTCCGTACGGTGCCCGGCCGCGTTACTCCGGCTCGATCCGCGCCAGACCGCCCATATACGGTCTTAAGACCTCCGGAACCACGACCGTGCCGTCTGGCTGCTGGTAGTTCTCCAAGATGGCGGCCAGCGTCCGGCCCACGGCCAACCCCGAACCGTTCAGCGTATGCACAAACACCGCCTTGGCTTTCGGCGCCGGCCGGTACCGGATGTTCGCGCGGCGGGCTTGGAAGTCGGTAAAATTGGAGCAGGACGAAATCTCGCGGTAAACGCCCTGGTAGGGCATCCACACCTCCAGGTCGTACGTCTTGGCCGCCGCGAAGCCCAAATCTCCGGTGCACAGAAGCACCACCCGGTAAGGCAGTCCCAAAAGCTTGAGGACCTCTTCCGCGTCGCGGACCAGCATCTCTAGTTCGTCATCCGATTCCTCAGGCCGGCAAAACTTGACCAACTCCACTTTATTGAACTGGTGCTGGCGGATCAGCCCCCGGGTGTCACGTCCGGCCGCCCCGGCCTCGGCCCGGAAACAGGCGCTGTAGGCCACGTATTTTTGCGGTAGGCTGTCCGCCTCCACGATCTCATCCCGTAGAAAGTTGGTCACCGGAACTTCGGCCGTGGGGATCAGGTAGTAGTCCTCACCCTCGACCTTATACATGTCGGCGGCAAACTTGGGCAACTGCCCGGTACCGGTCATACTCCGGCCGTTGACCAGAAACGGCGGGAACAATTCGGTGTAACCGTGCCGGTCCACGTGCAGGTCGAGCATAAAGTTGATCAGCGCCCGCTCCAACCGGGCCCCCGCACCCCGGTAAAAACTAAACCGCGCGCCGCTGACCTTGCTCCCACGCCCAAAGTCGATGATGTTCAAAGCCTCGCCCAATTCCCAATGCGGGCGGGGGGCGAAGGAAAACGCCGGCAAAACGCCCCAGGAACGTATCTCCTGATTGTCCGCCTCGTCACGACCGAAGGGCACCAGCGGGTGCGGTATGTTGGGCAGTTGGAGCAAGAATCCCTGTAGTCGCTCTTCCACCTGGCGGATCTCCGCGTCCATTTCCTTGATCTGCTGGGACACCTCCCGCATCTCGGTGATCAGGGCTTTCGCCGGCCCACCGGTTTTCTTCAGGCGGGCGATCTCCTCGGAAACCGCGTTGCGCCTGCTCTTCAGCTGTTCCACCGTGAAGAGCTTCTGGCGCCACTCGTCGTCCAGGTCTAAAAGCGCCTCCAGGTCAAAATCCACGCCCCTTTTTTCCAGAGCCGCCCGTACCACCTCGGGGTTTTTGCGGATAAACTTCAGTTCCAGCATCGCTACAGACTCACCATCCGCACGCCCAGCACGCCGTCCACCTTGGCGATCTCCTCGAGGGTCTCCGGCGGTACCGGACTGTCCACCGTCAGGACCATTACCGCCCGGCCCCCGATCACCTTACGTCCGACCTGCATGGCGGCGATATTCACGTCGCGCTGCCCAATCAGGGTGCCCACCGCACCGATAATCCGCGGCCGGTCGTAGTGAGGGATGATCAGCATGTGTCCCTCGGGCACAGCATCCACCCGCATGCCGTCGATAAACACCACCCGGGGGTCATCGCCCCGAAACAGAGTCCCGGCCAACTCGTGTTCCCCCTCGCTGGAGGTTACCCGCACGGACATGAGGCCGGTGTAGTCCTCGGCCCGGTCGGATTTGGTCTGGCTGATCTCAATGCCCCGGTTCCGGGCCACCAGCTGGGCGTTCACGTAGTTTACCCGCTCCTGCAGGATGGTGTCCAGGATACCCTTCACCAATGCCCTGGTCAGGGGATCCACCTCCTTGAAGGCGGCCAATTCGCCGCTGTAAGTAATTTCGATCCGGTTTAAGCGCCCCTGCAGGAGTTGGGCGTGAAACCGGCCCAGTTTTTCGGCTAAACCCAGGTACGGTCCAATCTCCTTCAGCACGTCCGGCTTCAGGGAGGGAATGTTCACCGCGTTTTTCACCAAATCCCCTTTCAGGGCCGCGATGACTTCCTCGGCCACGTCCACGGCCACGCTGACCTGGGCCTCGCGCGTAGACGCCCCCAGGTGGGGAGTGGCGATGAAATTGGGCAACTTAAAGAGAGGGCTTTCGGTCTGAGGCTCCACCTCGAACACGTCCAGAGCGGCCCCGGCCACTTTGCCGGAAACAAGCGCCCGGTAAAGCGCCGCTTCGTCGATGATCCCGCCCCGGGCGCAGTTGATGATCCGCACGCCGTCCTTCATCATCGCGAAGGCCTCGTCGTTCAGCAGGTGGCGGTTCTCCTTGGTCAACGGCATGTGGATGGTCAAAAAGTCGGCCCGCCGGAAGACCTCTTCCAGGGGCAGCAAGGGTACGCCCAATTCACGCGCCCGGTCCTCGCTGATGAACGGATCGTAGGCCACCACTTCCATCTCCATGGCGAAGGCCCGGCGGGCTACACCGCTGCCGATCCGGCCCAGCCCCAGTACTCCCAGGCATTTATTACGCAGCTCCACGCCCACAAAGGCCTTCTTGTCCCAAACTCCGGCCTTTAAGCGTGCGTCGGCCTGGGGTATGTTCCGGGCCAGCGCCAGCATCAGGGCCATGGTGTGCTCGGTGGCGGCGATAGTATTCCCGTCCGGGGCGTTCACCACGATGATCCCCTTAGCCGTGGCCGCCGGCACGTCGATGTTGTCCACCCCCACCCCGGCCCGGCCGATGACCTTCAGGTTCACCGCCCGCTCGAGCACCCGGGCGTCAACCTTGGTGGCACTCCGGATAATAAGGCCGTCAAAACGCGGGATAATCGCCAACAGCTCCTCCTCGGTCAGCTTACCGGGGACCTCCACTTCCACTCCCGCCTGCCGGAGGACCGCCACCCCTTCGGGCGCCACGTTATCCATTACCAGTACGCGCATTAGACCACACCTCCCAGGAATACCCGCTGGGCCGCCGCGACGCCGCTGCCTAGCGGCACCTTGTATCCCAGATCGTTCAAGGCCAGTTCCAGAGCTCCGAGTGCGGTGAGCACGTCCAACTTATCCACGTAACCCATGTGCGCGATACGGAAAATCCTCCCTTTCAGTGCGGCCTGCCCGCCGGCAAACAGTACCCCGTACCGGTCAAATAAGAGCTTGCGCAGGTCGTCCGCCGGGATACCATCCGGACTCTTCACGGCGGTCACCACGGGGGAGGCGGCGGCTTCCGGTGCCGGCAAAAGCTCCAACCCCAGCGCCTTGACCCCTTCGCGGACCGCTTGGCCCAACAAGCGGTGCCGGGCGAATACCTGCTCCAGGCCCTCCGCAAGAATCAGGTCCAGCGCCGCCTCCTGGGCGAAAAAGAGCGAAACGGCCGGCGTGTACGCGGTATTCCACTTGGCCAAGGCTTTCTTGGCCGCCGGCAGGCTGAAGTAGTACCGGGGTGCACGGCATTGATCTACCAGGGCCCAGGCCTTCGCGCTCAGACTGATCATGGCCAGCCCGGGCGGGGTCATCAGCGCCTTCTGCGAGGCCGTGACCAGGATGTCCACACCCCATTCGTCTGCGGGCAGGTCGATGCCGCCCAGCCCGCTGACCGCGTCCACGGCGAGGACGGCCGCATGCTGTGCCGTCAAATACCCCAGCCCCCGGATATCGTGCACGACGCCGGTGGAGGTTTCGTTCTGGGTGGCCAGGACCATTTTTAGGTCCGGGTGTTTCCGCAGTGCTTCGGCTACCGCGTCCAAATCCACCGGGGTGCCCCAGGGAAATTGCAGTTCCACCACTTCGGCACCGTAGGTCCGGGCCAAATCCCGAAAACGCTCGCCGAACTTGCCGGCCACCAGCGCCAGGACCTTGTCGCCGGGGTTGACCGTATTGGCGATGGCCGCCTCCAGCCCCCCGGTTCCCGAACTGGTGAGGATGAACACCTCGTTTTTGGTCTGCATAACCTGCTGCAATTTACCGTGCAGCCTTTCGGTCAGCGCCGCGAAATCCCTGGCGCGATGCCCCACCATAGGCCGCGCTAATGCCGCGCTGACCTCCGGCGGCAGCGGCGTGGGACCCGGAATCATCAGACGCAGTTTCCTGGACATCAGACGTGACTCTCTCCTTCTGCTGTTGGTATTGTTTTAATTTCCTGAACTTTAAAACACAAAACCCCCCGCCCTTCAACACAAAGGGACGAGAGGTCTTCCTCCCGCGTTGCCACCCTTCTTGACCGTTCCTCCGCGGACACGGCCCACTCGCCGGCGGTAACGGCGCCCACCGTTCCCGCCTACGTTATCGGCGGGACCCCTTCGGGGCGGAATTCACCGTTTTCCCGGCCGGTTCGCACCAACCACCGGCTCTCTGTCTCAGGAGCAACGGCTACTCTTCCCCAGCATCGGGTTTTGACCTAGCATCGTCCACCATTCTAATACAATTGCCGGTAAAAGGCAACAACAGGCTTACGGGAAAATAAAAACATCCAAAATTAATCGAGAAATTTCAGGAAGTAAGCATGCAGGCGGGTGTCCGTAGTCAGTTCAGGATGGAAGGCCGCCGCCAAAAGCCGGCCCTGACGGACCAGCACCACCTTCCCGTCAAAGCTGGCCAGCGTTTCGACCCCTTGGCCGACCGCCGTGACGTAAGGCGCCCGGATGAACACGCCCCGCACCGGCTCCTCACCCAACGCTGGCACGTGGATGTCGGCCTCGAAACTCTCCACCTGGCGGCCGAAGGCGTTACGCTTAACGGCGATGTCCATAAGTCCCAGGCGCAGTTGCGCCGAACCCTCAATCTCCTTCGCCAACAGGACCATGCCGGCGCAGGTACCAAATATCGGCCCGCCCGCGGCGCCGAAACGGCGCACCTCATCGATGAAGTTAAACCGCACCATCAACTCACCGATGGCGGTAGATTCCCCGCCGGGAATGATCAGGGCCTGGCAGTCCGCAAGTTGCGCCGGTTTTCTAACCTCCACGGGGTGATGACCGCAGGCCGCCACCGATCGGGCGTGCTCCCGAAAGGCACCCTGCAGGGCCAAAATACCTACCGTCGCCACTACCAGCCACGCTCCTGCATGCGCTCATGATCCGGAATAACGCTAATATCCACGCCCGGCATGGCTTCCCCCAAGCCGCGGGATATTTCGGCCAGGATTTGCGGGTCATTGTAGTGGGTGGTGGCCGCCACAATTGCCTTCGCACGGGCTTCCGGGTCGGCCGACTTGAAAATTCCGGACCCGACGAAGATGCCGTCGCAGCCCAACTGCATCATGAGCGCCGCGTCGGCAGGCGTAGCGATGCCGCCGGCCGCAAAGTTCACCACCGGGAGTCGGCCCAATTCGGCGACCTGCAGCACCAGTTCGTAGGGGGCGCCCAGCTCCCGGGCAATGGTCACCAGCTCTTCCCGCGGAGCCGCCTGCACCCGCCGGATTTCTTCATTCACCATCCGCACGTGCCGGACGGCTTCCACCACGTTGCCGGTGCCCGGCTCGCCCTTGGTGCGGAGCATGGCCGCACCTTCGGCAATCCGCCGCAGGGCCTCGCCCAGATTCCGGCAGCCGCACACAAAGGGTACCTTGAACTGATGTTTGTCCACGTGGTACCGCTCGTCAGCCGGGGTAAGCACTTCACTCTCGTCGATATAGTCCACACCCAGCGCTTCCAGGATTTGAGCTTCCACAAAATGTCCGATACGAATTTTGGCCATGACCGGAATGGTCACCGCATCCATAATCCATTGAATCACGGTGGGGTCGGCCATCCGCGCGATCCCACCGGCCGCCCGAATGTCCGCCGGCACCCGTTCCAAGGCCATGACCGCACACGCCCCGGCCGCCTCGGCAATCTTGGCCTGCTCCGGGGTGGTCACATCCATGATTACCCCACCCTTGAGCATCTCGGCCAGACCTTTTTTGACTGTCCATGTACCCTTTTCAACCATGTGGTTTTGCGCCTCCGCCTGCCATTTCTCGCCTTTAATCTTACAACACCGTTACCAGAAAAACAACCCTGGGAACAGCGCGGCGCGGTCGGCCAGCCGGCCCCCGCGCCGTTTGAGTTATTCATCCGGGTGTACCCGGGCGACGGACACCACCGCGTCGCCGTCGTCGAGGCGCATCAAACGAACGCCCTGGGCCGAGCGTCCGAATGTGGGAATCTCCCGGGTTCGCAAGCGGATCAGAATACCGCTCCGGCTAACTATGAATACTTCCTCGTCCCGCGCCACGATGCTGATGGAAACCACCGGACCGTTACGGTCGCTGACCCGGGTGGCCAGCAACCCCCGTCCGGCCCGGCCTTGGCGGCGGAAAAGGTCCAGCGGCGTTATCTTGCCGTAACCCTTCTCGTTGACCACCAAAAGCTGTTTTTGGGGATCAACGATATCCATTCCGATCACCGCGTCACCTTCGTCCACCACGATCCCGCGCACACCCCGCGCGGTACGGCCCATGGGTCGCACCTCGTCTTCCTTAAAGCGGATCGCCAGACCGTTTCTGGTACCCAGGATCACTTCCGCACCACCGTCGGTAATTTTCACGTCCACCAGTTCGTCGCCCTCATCCAGATTGAGGGCCACCAGCCCGTCCCGCCGCACCGAACCGTATTCTCCCAACGGCGTTTTTTTCACCGTTCCTTTTTGGGTCACCATGAACAGATAGGCATCCTGGGTGTATTCACTCACCGGGATAACGGCGGTGATGCGTTCGCCGCCCGCCAAAGGAATCAGGTTCACGAGGGCCGTCCCTCGGGCGTGGCGGCCCGCTTCGGGTATTTCATACACCTTCAGCCGGTAAACTTTGCCGCGCTCGGTGAAGAACAAAAGGTAATCATGCGTCTTGGACACGAAGAGGTGACGCACGAAGTCTTGCACCTTGGGTTCCACACCTGTAATCCCGCGGCCGCCGCGCTTCTGACTGCGGTAAACGGACGGCGCCATACGCTTAATGTAGCCTTCGTTGGTGAGGATGATCACCGCATCCTCCTGCGGGATTAGGTCCTCGGGGTTGAAATTAACTTCTTCGTCGGTGATGAGGGTACGCCGAGGATCGGCAAAGGCGTCCCGCACCTTGATCATTTCTTCCTTTACGATGCCGAGGATCTTCATCTCGTCGGCCAGCACATCCTCCAGGTAGGCAATGCGCGCCACCAGGTCCTTGTATTCCTCCTCCAGTTTATCCCGCTCCAGAGCGGTCAGTCGCTGCAGGCGCATGTCCAGGATGGCCTGGGCCTGTTTTTCGCTCAGGTTGAAGTTCTCCATCAGGTTCCGACGCGCTTCGGCCACGTCTTGACTGCGCCGGATGGTCCGGATGACTTCATCCAGGTGGGTCAGGGCGATGCGCAGCCCCTCCACGATGTGCAGGCGGGTCCGGGCTTGGGCCAGCAGGTAGCGTGAGCGGCGGGTGATAACCTCTTTTTGATGGGCAAGATAGTGTTCCAGCACTTCCTTAAGGCTAAGCGTCCGGGGCTGGCCGTCCACCAGAGCCAGCATATTCACGCCGAAGCTTTCCTGAAGCTGGGTATGCTTGTATAAGAGGTTTAAGACCACCTGCGGTTTGGCTTCCCGCCGGAGTTCGATCACCACGCGCATTCCCCGGCGGTCGGACTCGTCACGCAGATCGGCAATGCCTTCGATCTTCTTTTCGCGCACCAGGGCGGCGATCTTCTCCACCAGCCGGGCTTTATTTACCTGATAGGGAAGCTCTGTGATGACAATCCTCTGCTTATTTCCGTGCTTCTCGATCTCGGCCACACCACGGGTCTTGATGCTGCCGCGGCCGGTGCGGTAAGCCTCCAGAATGCCCTCCCGTCCCATGATCCGGCCGCCCGTTGGAAAGTCGGGCCCGGGAATCAGGCGCATTAGCTCTTCTACGGTCGCCTCCGGGTTGTCGGCCAGGTACACCAGGCCGCTGATGACCTCCCTCAGGTTGTGCGGCGGGATATTGGTCGCCATGCCCACCGCGATCCCGGCCGAACCGTTCACCAGCAAGTTAGGAATTCGCGACGGCAGCACCACCGGTTCCTGCTCGCTACCGTCATAGTTAGGAACGAAGTCAACCGTTTCCTTGTCGATGTCGGCCAACATCAGATCGGTGATCTTAGCCATGCGCACTTCCGTGTACCGCATGGCCGCGGCCGCGTCGCCGTCGATAGAGCCGAAATTCCCATGGCCGTCCACCAGGGGGTAACGGCAGGCGAAATCCTGGGCCAGCCGCACCAGGGTGTCGTAAACGGCGGCATCGCCGTGCGGGTGGTACTTGGACAGCACCTCGCCCACCACGTAAGCCGACTTGCGGTGGGGCTTGTCCGCCGTTAATCCCAGGCTGTGCATGGCGTAAAGAATCCGCCGGTGCACCGGTTTGAGACCGTCCCGCACGTCGGGCAAAGCCCGTCCCACAATGACACTCATGGCGTAATCTAGGTAGGACTGTTTGAGTTCCTGGTTAATGTCTACGGGTACAACTTTTCCCGGGTCGGCAGCCAAACACTTTCACTCCCTGTGCAGAAAAAAATGAGACAATCTGTCCAGTATTATACCAGAAACCGACCCGAACCCAAACGTTTGCCTGACTAGACCAACTAGACTAATAGGCACTAAAAGCGGTCCGCATCGCGCTTGAAACGCGCGGTGCCAATTTTGTCCAGACTGTTGGCCTCCCGCACCCGGCCAAAAATAACCACGCCGGCCGCGCCCGCCAGCGCGCCGGCCACAAGCCACAAGAGCGGCACCCCGACCGTCGCCGCCACCGGAGCCATTACCCGGGCCACCGGCTCGGTAAGCGACAACCAGCGTTCCATCAACACCCCGCCCAGAAAGGCTATGACCACAAAGGCCGTCAACCGCCTTAGACTCAATTCCACCAACGCGTCTGCCCCCTCCGGACATTCTGGCGTCCGGGATCGCTCGCCTTGCGCCGGTGCGCCGGCCGGGACCCGGATCAAGACCATATGCTTTTGGCTGGTTACATATTACCATGTAATGGCAAATAGCATATAGGCGCGTCAGCGCCGAATACCCGCTGCTCAGCACCCGCTAGCTCTCCCCCTGGACTTTTTCCGAGCCTATATTATTTGGTAGATTTTTCTAATAAATGAAACGGCCTGTGGATCAGGAGGATAACTCTGTGGATAAATAAACGGGCTGGACCCGGGGTTCTACATGAAGAGGCACCGGTGGAAAAAACCGGTGCCCTTACACGGTAAGTCAGCGTTCGATCCCAAAGTCTTCCACGGTAAAGATGGGAGCGACCGGAATGCCTTTTTCTTGCAAAAACTCGGTGCCGCCTTCGCGGCGGTCGATCAGCACCACCGCCAGGGCCACTTCACAACCGGCCTCCTGCACGGCTTCTATGGCGGTGTAGAGCGAACCGCCGGTGGTCAGCACGTCGTCGACCACCGCCACGCGTGTGCCGGGTGAAAGCGGCGGTCCCTCGATCCGCCTCCGCTTGCCGTACTGCTTCGCGTCCTTACGTACCAGGAAAAGACCCACATCCAGCCGCTGAAGTGCACACATCACCGCCACCGCCCCGATGATCGGGTCGGCGCCGATGATTGGGCCGCCTATGGCCTGGACGTCCCGGCCCTCTACCTTGTCCAACACGGCCCGGGCCACCAGGTACGCCCCTTCCGGATGCAGCGTCACCTGCTTGCCATCAAAGTAATAGGTGGTCTTTTTGCCGGACGAGAGCACAAAATCGCCCCACTGGAAGGCGCGCTCCCACAGCAGCCGATGCAAGGCCTCACGGTCTGCGGGGGTAAAATACGGGGTGAAGCCTTCCAGCGATGCGTTATTGTTGTTTTTAGATGTCAAGATTACGAACCTCCCGAGCGTGGCACTGGATAAACTCGCGCCGGGGCTCAACCTGTTCGCCCATCAGGGTGGAAAACAGTTGCTCCGCGGCCAGAGCATCCTCCAGGGTGACCCGAAGCATCGTACGGCTCGCAGGGTTCATGGTGGTTTCCCAAAGCTGTTCAGGGTTCATCTCCCCGAGACCCTTATACCGTTGGATATGAAAGTCGCGACCCATTTCCCGCAAAAAGCTCTCCAACTGTTCGTCACTGTAGAGGTAGGTCACTTCCTTTTTCCCCTTTTTGGGCGTTACTTTGTAGAGCGGCGGCTGGGCAATATACACGTAGCCGGCGTCGATTAACGGCTTCATGTACCGGTAAAAAAAGGTTAGCAGGAGAGTGCGGATGTGGGCCCCATCTACGTCGGCATCGGTCATGATGATGATGCGGTGGTAACGGGCCTTGGACAGTTCGAAATCTTCCATAATCCCGGTACCGATGGCCGTAATGAGCGCCCGGATCTCCTCGTTACCTAAAAGCTTGTCCCGACGCGCTTTCTCCGCGTTCAAGATCTTACCCCGCAGGGGCAGCACGGCCTGAAACTCCCGGTCCCGCCCCTGTTTAGCCGAACCGCCGGCCGAATCACCCTCTACCAGGTACAGTTCGGTACGGCGCGGATCACGCGACGCGCAATCGGCCAGTTTACCGGGCAGCGTGGAATGTTCCAGAAAGTTTTTGCGCTTGGTCAACTCCCGCGCGCGCCGGGCCGCCTCCCGGGCCCGCGAAGCCAGGATCACCCGCTGCACAATGCGCCGGGCCTCGGCCGGATGCTCCTCCAGATAGCTGGTCAGCATCTGGGAAACGACCCAATCCAAAACGCCCCGAACCTCACTGTTACCCAGCTTGGTCTTGGTCTGGCCTTCAAACTGCGGTTCGGGCACCTTGACGTTGATCACGGCCGTCAAGCCTTCACGGATGTCCTCACCGGTAAAGGCCCCGTTTTTGATCAGGTTGTGCTTGCGGGCGTAATCATTGATGGTGCGCGTCAGAGCGGCCTTAAACCCGGACTCGTGCGTGCCACCGTCAACGGTGTGAATGGTATTGGCGTAGGACAGGATCAATTCGCGATCCGCATTCACGTATTGTAAGGCCACTTCCGCGAAAATACCCTGTTTGCTGTCCTGGATGTAAATCGGGTCCTCGGGCAACACTTCCTTGTGCAGGTTAAGGTGACGCACGTAATCCCGGATGCCTCCGGCGTGTTGGAATACTTTTTCTTTGCCGCTCCGCTCGTCGCGCAGGACTAGGGTGATACCGGCATTTAGAAAAGCCAATTCGCGTAACCGCTTGTGCACAATGTCGTACTGAAATTCCACTTCTTCAAAGATCTTCGGGTCGGGCTTGAAGGTGACCCGGGTACCCGTGTCGTCGGCTTCCCCGAGCAGTTCCAACTCACTGACCGGCTCCCCACGCCGAAAGGCTTGCCGGTACCGGTAACCTTCACGCTTGACCTCCACCTCCATCCATTCCGCCAGGGCATTCACTACCGAGACCCCCACACCGTGCAGGCCGCCCGAAATCTTATACAGTGTGCCGCCGAACTTGCCGCCGGCGTGGAGCCTGGTCAAAACCACCTCCAGGGCTGGCCGGCCGACCTGCGGGTGGATGTCTACGGGTATGCCGCGGCCGTTATCCGCGATGGTCACCGCGTTCCCCCGGTGGATGGTAACTTCGATATAATCACAAAATCCGGCCAGGGCTTCGTCAATACTGTTATCCACCACCTCAAAAATCAAGTGGTGCAAGCCCCGCGTGCCGGTTGAACCGATGTACATTCCGGGCCGTTTGCGTACCGCCTCCAGACCTTCTAAAATCTGGATATCCTCCGCCCGGTACTCGGAATAACTTTTGTCCAAATCCTTTCCACTCCCCTGTTTTTACGACTCTAACCTTTAATGTTACCATAAAACGACATGTAGATAAAATGTGGCCGGATCCAAAATAAAAAATCAAACATTAAACACAAAAACTACGGTTCATACTGACCGGGATCTCCGGACAACGCCCGTTTTTTTAGTGTGCCGCAGGATATGGGTGAAAGATATACCTTTTCACCGGTGATCACGTAGGAGCGGGCCCTGTCCGGATCGCCAATGGTATGGAGTATCCCTTGGTTACGCGCCATATTGATAAAATCTCGCGTCGCGTTCACCATCCCGGTCTGCACGTCCAGGATGGCGACAACTTTGTTTTTGGGTACCGTCACGTCGGCGCCTAAATGTAAAAACATACCTATTCGCGCTCCTTTCTGATGACTCCTGATTCTACCCGAAAAACACTGTCCCCCGGAAAAACGCGCTCGCCTGCCGTTAAGAAAACTTGGGCGTGCGTACGGACGGTTTCCAGCACCCGGACACGACGCTCCCGGTCGAACTCAAACAACACGTCGTCCAACAGCGCCACCGGTGTTTCCCCGGTGTAACGTTCCCAAAGCGTAATCTGGGCCAGCTTGAGCGCCAAAACCACCGATCGCTGCTGCCCCTGGGAAGCAAAGGACCGGGCGTCCCGGCCGTTAATGATGAAAGCCAGGTCATCCAAATGGGGGCCGACCTGGGTACGGCCCAGGCGCAATTCGTCCTGGTGCACCGCCGCAAAGGCGCGGCGCAGGTTTTCCTCCACCGGCGCCCGGCGGTCATCATTATTCAGGTTGACCGAACTGCGGTACCTGACCGCCAGATCTTCACCGGCCCAGGCACTAAACAGGCGACAGGCCAAGGGAACAAACTCCCGAAGCACCGTCAGGCGGCCCAGGATCACCCCGGCACCGTAGCGGCACAATTGTTCGGTCCACTGGTCCAGAGTCTCCCGCACCGCACGTCCGCCGCGGCGCAAAAGGTGGTTACGCTGGTGCAGGGCCTGCCGGTACCGTTTTAACGCCTCCACGTAACCGGGAACAAAACAACCAAGTTCCAAATCCAAAAAACGGCGGCGGGCACTGGGCGCACCCTTTACCAACTGCAAGTCGTCCGGGGTGAACAACACCACGCCGAACTGCCGGCCAAGCTCGGTCTGGGCCACGGGCTTTCCCGCCAGAAGGATCGTCTTCTCCGAACAGCGCAAATCCACCCGGATCGAAACCGCCCGACCATCTCTTCTTTCTACCTGAACCTCCACAAACCCTTGTTCCTGTCCCCAGCGTAACACTTCATTAATCCGTGCCGTCCGGAAAGAAAAACCGCGCAGGGCCAGGTACAGGCCCTCGATTAAATTGGTTTTTCCCTGGGCGTTTTTGCCCCGGATTACGTTTACACCCGGTGCCGGAACAATCTCCAGCGCCGCGTAGTTGCGAAAATTGCGGGCCTTGATCCTGAGTACGCGCAAGCGAGCGCCTCCTAAAAAAGGCGAACCGGGAGTACCAAAGCCAAATAATGGTCCGTGTCCGAAACTGGCCGGAAAATGGCCGGACCGACCGGTCCGTTTAGCTCCAGGACCAGTGCGGACGTTTCGCACCACCGCAGGGCATCTTCCAGATATTTGGCGTTAAAACTAACCTCCTGGGCTTCCCCTTCGAAGTCCACCGGAATCTCTTCCCAGGCCGCACCGGTATCCGACTGGGCGGTGATTCGCAAAAGGCCGTTTTCCAGCTGGAAATTGACCACCGGTGAGGTGTCCTGGGCCAGTGTGGCCGCTCGTTCTACCGTGCGTAGCAACAACATAGCGTCCAGTCCCGTAATCCTGGCCTGAAAACTGGTGGGAATAACCCGGCGGTAGTCCGGATAGTTGCCGTTGATGACCCGGCTCAAGAGCTTTGTCGGCCCCACGGTGAAAGAAACGTGGTTTTCGGCCAGCGCCATCCGAAATTTCTCTTCCTCCGTCTGGGCCAAGATGCGTACCAGTTCGGACAAAGCGCGACCGGAAATGATCACCCTGACCTCCGTTCCGGCTCCACCCGGAAAAGCAACCTGATTCAGCGCCAAGCGGTGGGCATCGGTGGCCACCGCCCTGACCTGGTCCCCTTCGATCTCCAGGAGTACCCCGGTAAAAACCGGTCGCAGTTCGTCCTGCCCGACGGCGTAAAGGACCCGCCGAAAGAGAGCTTGAAAAACATCGCAGGGGGCCTGGAACTCAATCTGTGGCTCTTCTGGTTCGACCGGTCGGGGATACTCAGCCGGATCAAAACCGTTTAAACGTACCCGCCCCTGACCATAGCTCAGTTCGGTGCTGTTGGTGACCGGGTCAATCGTTAGAACAAGCGGTGAATCCGAAAGACGCCGGACGACTTCGGCCAATTGTTTCGTCGGCAGTACCACGCTTGCTTGACAATCGCCTGTTACCGGTATTACCGGTATGGTCCGGCTAATGGTCAAGTCCATATTGCTCCCCGTAAGCGTGGCCGTCCCCGGAGCAAATTCAAAAAGTATACCTGAGAGTATGGCCAGTGGACTTTTGGGGGCTACGGCCCGCTGGACGGTACTGATACCGGCCTGGAGATTGTCTGGCGTGGTTTGAAAACGCATTTACCTGCATCGCCTCCCTGTGGATCCGCAGTGTGCGCGTCGTGGACATGCGCATGCTTTTCATGTGTAGCAGTCCTAGTAGTAAGGGCTGGTGATATGTGCAAATCGGCTGTGAGACCGGGCGTCGAAATACTTCCCCTTGTGTATAAAGATGTCTACTGTTTTTGAATACGGCGCATGATCTCGTTGATCATTTCCTGCAGGCTAGGGTCGTCCTGTATTTCCCGGGCGATTTTTTCACAGGCGTGGATAACTGTGGTGTGGTCGCGGCCGCCGAATTCCTCCCCGATCTTAGGCAGAGAAAGGTCGGTGAGTTCCCGCGTTAGGTACATGGCGATTTGCCGCGGGTAAGCCACGGCCCGGGTACGTTTTTTGGCCTTGAACTCCTCCGGGCGGAGTTTAAAATAGGCGGCCACCTCCTGCTGAATCATTGGGCAGGTGATCTGCCGCGGTTTGTGGGGCGGCAGGATATCCTTTAAAACCTCGGCCGCCTTTTCGGGAGTCACCACGGAGCCGGTGAGGGAAGCGTAGGCGGAAACCCGGACAAAAGCCCCCTCCAGTTCCCGAATGTTGGATTGAATACGGTCCGCAATCCAGGCGAGGGTTTCGTCGGGTACCAGATTGTTTTCCGCTGCCTGGTTTTTTTTACGCAAAATGGCGATGCGCGTTTCCAAGTCGGGGGGTTGAATGTCGGCGATTAACCCCCATTCGAAACGCGAACGCAACCTTTCCTCCAGCGTCGGAATCTCTTTCGGGGGCCGGTCGCTGGAAATCACGATTTGTTTGTGATCTTCGTAAAGACTGTTGAAAGTGTGGAAAAACTCCTCCTGTGTGCGCTCCTTGCCGGCCAGGAACTGGATGTCATCGATTAGGAGAATGTCGATGCTACGGTATTTATTGCGAAATTGTGTTGTTTCGTCGTCTTTGATGGCGTTAATTAGTTCATTGGTGAAACGCTCAGAGGTCACATAGCCCACCCGGTAACGCGAGGAATGCTGCTGCAGGATATGGTGGCCAATGGCGTGCATCAGGTGGGTTTTCCCCAGACCCACCCCTCCGTAGAGGAAAAGGGGATTGTAGGTCT
This sequence comes from Firmicutes bacterium UBA3572, assembly GCA_002375985.1. Classification (GTDB taxonomy): domain Bacteria; phylum Bacillota; class Desulfotomaculia; order Desulfotomaculales; family Desulforudaceae; genus Desulfopertinax. The sequence goes on from DFNH01000007.1 coordinate 16,406, forward strand.
TGACCGGCGTGTCGGCCACCGCGAAGGCGGCGGCGTGGGCAAAGCGGTTGCTGTTGCCAATCACGAACGAATCGAAGGTATACTTTGGGTTTAAAGCGGACAGATCGGTCTGCCATTTGTCCGGCGGCGGGTTTTTACCCAGCTGCTTTTGGATTTCCGGCACTTCATTGGAAAGCACGAATTTCAAGGCGACCTCGTGACCCGCCAATTGTTCGAGGGATTGTTTCATTTGTAGGGCATATCTTTCCATTAACCAGTCGCGCGTGAAATTGTTGGGTACTTCGATCAGGATGGTATTATTATGGTAGGCAATAGGTCTTAAAGGTCTGAGCCAATGGTCATAGGACTGCCGGTTGACCTTGCGCGCCAAACCTTCTAAAACCTGGTTCCAAATGGCCATCATTTCCGGTGGAAGCATGGCGACCTCCTGTAAAAAATTTTTCAGTCATAAACAATTTATACACAATGTTATACACAGGGTGTGAATGATCTGGCCTTCGGGCTTTTGAATCTGAACTACAACTGTCGGTGCTAAGTAATAACAACAATAGCAGATTTCTAGGGAGTTATCAACAGACGCCCATGTCACCCTTGGCGGGTGACACCATCAGAGGATGAAAATGGGCCACTCAGGAATTCGCTTTAGCAAGTTCTTACCAGTAATCCGACGACTGACGACCGACGACTAACGACTATTTTCAGGGCAGGCGGTCTTTTTAGAGTGACTCTGAAAGCTTTCGCGCTTGACCCCCGCCCCGGACCCTCATTTGCCCGGAACTATTTTACCCATAGGGTTTTTACTATGGGGGCAAACAGACTTTTGCCCGTCCTCTGTCACTCCTTGACTGGCGCGGGAAGGATACTTTATAATGTTCTGTGACCTATGCGAAGTTTCCAGGAATTGCCCAGGAGGTGCAGCGTTGAAAAGAACTTACCAGCCGAAAAAGAGGAAAAGAAAGCGCTTACACGGGTTTCTCCGCCGCATGCGGACAAGGTCCGGAAGGAACGTAATTAGGCGCAGGCGGGCGAAAGGAAGAAAGAGACTGACCGCGTAAGCCGCTGGCGGGCTTTTTTGTTTGGTGAAGAAATATTTTAAGGAAGCGAATGTGCGGCACGTCTAATGGGAATAATCACCATTAAGGACAGTCGGACTTACCAAAAGGTTTTTACCCAGGGAAGTTTCCAGGCGGACCGGCTCCTCGTATTGTACCGCCGGCCTAATAGAACCGGGGAGAGCCGTTTTGGTTTTGCGGTAAGTCGGAAATTAGGCGGTGCGGTCGTACGCAACCGGGTGCGGCGCCGGCTGAAGGAGATCTGCCGGCGGCACCAGGCTGTTTTTCCCGCCGGTTACGATTACGTGGTGATTGCGCGGCCGCCGGCGGTAGAGGCGGAGTATCGCGCCTTAGAGGGCAGTCTGCTAAAACTGGCAGGTAGTTTACGATGATGTGGTGTAGGCAGTTGGTGATTAAGCTGATTAGGGCCTATCAGGTAGGTATTTCGCCGCTTTTCCCGTCTACCTGCCGGTTTTATCCTTCGTGTTCCGAATATGCCTTGCAGGCGATCGCTAAATACGGTTTGTTGCGCGGCGGAATCCGGGCCTGCTGGCGGATTTTGCGGTGCCACCCTTTGTCTCCGGGCGGTTACGACCCGGTTTAAACTCTTTTCTGGGGGTAAAAACATTTGTTTGAAGCACTAGGCAACGGGATAACCGCGCTCATCAATTGGTTATACGGGCTGACTCTGGCTGTTGGGGTGCCCAGTTACGGTTTGGCCATTATCCTGGTCACGATTCTGATCAAAATTGTTTTACATCCGTTAACGCGGATTCAAATGCGCTCCATGGCCCAGATGAGCCAGTTGCAACCGGAGATTAAGCGCATTCAGGACGCTTACGGAAAAGACAAGCAGAAGATGCAGCAGAAGATAATGGAGCTTTACAAAGAACGCAAGGTCAACCCCATGTCCGGTTGTTTGCTGCTTCTGGTGCAGTTACCGATCTTGATCGCTTTGTACCGGGCCTTGTGGGATTTCCCGTACTTAAACCCGGAGCACGCCGGTTTTCTGTGGATTGAGAACCTGAGCCTGCGGGATCCGCTGTTCATTCTCCCGGTGCTGGCGGCGGTGACCACCTTTGTGCAGGTCAAACTGAGCATGGCTCTGAGCGCGAACACCGGGAACCCGGCTCAGGAATCAATGCAAAAGATAATGTTGACCGTGATGCCGCTGTTCATCGGCTGGATTAGCGCCACCCTGCCGGCCGGTCTTTCGGTTTACTGGGTGACCTTTAACGTGGTCGGTAGCATACAGCAGGTGCTTATTAACAAACAATTGTTAGGGAAGTCGGGTCCGCAGCAAAAAGAGGACGAAGCGCCTGCGGGTGGGGAAACGAAGAAAAGACTGGTAGAGGTGCCGGCGGGCGGCAAACCGGCGCCGGCCAAAAACTCGGGGAAGAAATCTTCCGCGAAGGGCAGGCGTGGCAAGCCCGGTAAGGAGGAGGTAGCACAGGGTGAAGGTGGTCGAAGGAAGCGGAAGAAACGTGGAGGAGGCAGTTGAGGAAGCCCTCAGGGAACTAGGGGTAAGCCGGGAGCGCGTGGACGTCGAGGTGTTAGAAGAGCCTTCGCGCGGTTTGTTTGGGATCCTGGGGAGCCGCCGGGCACGGGTAAGGGTTATGCTCAAGGAGACGGCGGTGGACCGGGCCCGGGCCTTCCTGGAAAAGGTTACGGGGGCTATGGATATTCAGGCCAAGATCTCGATCGACGAGCGGGAACAAGATATTTATATAGGCCTGGAAGGCCAGAATCTCGGCATCCTGATCGGCAGGCGAGGCGAAACGCTGAATGCTCTCCAGTATTTGTTGAACTTAGTGGTGAATAAAAACTGTAAGGATAAAAAGCGCATCTTTCTGGACGTCGAGGGTTACCGTAAAAAGCGCGAGGATACTCTGGTGAGTTTGGCGCACAAGTTGGCCGAGAAGGCGAAGCGGCGCGGGCGCAGTGTGGTTTTAGAACCGATGAACCCGCAGGAAAGACGGATCATCCACACCACCCTGCGCGGCCGGGACGACGTGTACACCTTTAGTGAAGGGGAGGATCCCTTCCGTAAGATCATCATCGTACCCCGAAAGTAGGTGTGGGGGTTGCTGCACGATACGATTGCAGCTATTGCCACGCCCCCGGGGGAGGGCGGTATCGGCATTGTTCGTATCAGCGGCCCGGCGGCTCTTGAGATCGCCGGGCGTTTGTTCCGTCCGGCCGTGGCCCAGGACTGGCGGTCCGGACCCGGATACCGGTTGTATTACGGTTACGTGGTGGATCCGGCAACCGGTGAAACGGTAGACGAGGTACTGTTGGCGCTGATGCGTGCGCCCAAAAGCTATACCCGGGAAGACGTGGTGGAAATCAACGGCCACGGCGGGATCGTGCCGCTCCGGCGGATTTTACAACTGGTACTTGATTACGGAGCCAGGCTCGCCGAGCCTGGCGAATTTACCCGGCGGGCCTTTCTGAACGGCCGCCTGGATCTGGCCCAGGCGGAGGCTATTCTGGATGTGATCCGGGCCCGTACCGATAACGGCCTCCGGATCGCCGTAGAGCAACTGCGCGGCGCCCTCTCGGAGCGGATCGGGGTGTTGCGGAACACTGTGCTGGGTGTGCTGGCTGAAATGGAGGCGGGAATCGACTTTCCCGAGGAGGAAGATGTGCCCCAGACCGAGGCAGACGCTCTAATCGGGCGCCTGCAGGAGGTGGCGGACGAATGCGGGCGGCTGCTGGCCGGGGCGGACGCGGGCCGGGTATACCGGGAGGGCCTGGGTGTAGCCATCGTGGGCAAGCCGAACGTGGGTAAATCTTCGCTTCTAAACGCTCTTTTGCGTGAGGCGCGGGCCATTGTGACCGACGTTCCCGGCACCACCAGGGACGTCATCGAAGAGACGGTGAACATCAGGGGTATCCCCGTGCGGTTGTTGGATACGGCGGGACTGCGGGAAACCGAAGATACGGTAGAAAGGATCGGGGTGGCCCGGACGCGGAGCGTGGTGGCCGAGGCCGACCTGGTGTTGGCGGTGCTGGACGCGGCAACGGGAATCACGGATGAGGATCGTGAAGTGCTTGCCGTGGCGGCGGCCAAGCCCATGTTGGTCGTGATCAACAAGATAGACTTGGCACCGGCGGGCATTACGCCCGAGGCCGTACGGGCCTTCGTGAAGGCGCCGGTGTTGCGGATGGCCGTCCGTGAAGGAGTAGGCCTGGACAAACTCGAAGAAACCATCGCCGAACTGGTTTTGGGCGGCCACGTAGCCGGGCGCGATCCGATCCTGGTTTCCAATGTCCGGCACAAAAACGCCCTGGAAAGGGCCCGGCGCCACCTGGACGAGGCGCGGGCGGCCTTGGCCGGGGGGTGGCCCCTGGAGCTGGCGGCGATCGACGTGCGGAATGCCCTGGACGCCCTCGGGGAGATCACCGGCACCACGGTGTCCGACGATCTTTTGGACCGGATTTTTGGGGATTTTTGCATCGGCAAATAAATGGGGACAGCCCCCAGGCACCGGCACGGGGATAAAAAGGTGTTTTGTGCAATACGCAATCTTGTTGGCGGGGGAGGTGAAGGAAATGGAATACACGGCCGGCAAGTACGACGTCATCGTGGTTGGCGGCGGGCACGCCGGTTGTGAGGCGGCGCTGGCCGCGGCCCGCCTGGGTTGTCGCACCTTACTGTTGACTTTGAACATAGATTTTGTGGCCCTCATGCCCTGTAACCCCGCGGTCGGAGGACCGGGTAAGGGGCATCTGGTACGGGAGATCGACGCCCTCGGGGGTGAGATGGCTCGGAACACCGACCGCGCGGCCATTCAGGTGCGGATGCTGAATACCCGCAAGGGCCCGGCCGTGCGCGCGCTGAGGGCGCAGACCGACAAGCGATTGTACCAGGAATATATGCGACGGGTAGTTGAAAGCGAGCCGCATCTGGACCTGAAGCAGGCCCAGGTGGAAAGGCTGCTTATTGAAGGTGATGCCGTCCGCGGGGTGGTCACGCGTACCGGGGCGCGGTTCCTCGCGCCGGTGGTGGTGGTGACCACCGGCACTTACCTACGGTCGCGGATCCTGGTGGGCCAAGTGAGCTACGAAGGGGCACCTAACGGCCAGTTTCCGGCGGTCGGACTGGCTGCCAGCCTCCGGGAAGCGGGCTTTGAAATGGGCAGGTTTAAGACCGGCACGCCGCCGCGGGTCGACCGGCGGACGGTGGACTTTTCCCGGATGAGTCCGCAGTTTGGGGACGAAAAGCTGCTACAGTTTTCCTTTACTTCCGATATCCGGGAACGGATACAAGTGCCGTGCTGGTTGACCTACACCTCGCCGCGTACCCACGAGATCATTCGTGAGAATTTAGATCGCTCCCCCCTGTACACGGGCATTATTCAGGGCACCGGGCCGCGATACTGTCCGTCCATTGAGGATAAGGTGGTGCGCTTTGCGGACCGAGAACGGCATCAGGTGTTTGTGGAACCGGAAGGGATGCACACCAACGAGCTGTACGTGCAGGGGATGTCCACTAGTCTGCCCGAAGAGGTTCAGTTGGCCATGTTGCGGAGCATTCCCGGGCTGGAGAAGGTGGAGATCGTCCGCTACGGATACGCCATCGAGTACGACTATGTCGTGCCTACGCAGCTGAAGCCCAGTCTGGAAACCAAGGCGGTGGCGGGCCTCTTCCTGGCGGGACAGATCAACGGCACTTCGGGTTACGAGGAAGCGGCCGCGCAAGGCTTGGTGGCCGGAATCAACGCCGCCCAGTTCGTGCGGGGGCGGGCACCGCTGGTGATCAGCCGTGCCGAGGGATATATCGGCGTGCTGATTGACGACCTGGTCACCAAAGGCACCCGGGAACCGTACCGGATTTTTACCTCGCGGGCCGAGTACCGTCTGGCGCTGCGCCAGGACAACGCCGACCTCCGTTTCACCGAACGGGCGCACGAGATCGGGCTGGTTTCGGGTGCCCGGTACGAGCGGTATCTGCGGAAGCGGGAAGAGATCGAGCGAGAGTTGGGGCGTCTGGAGCAGACGGTGGTGCCGGTTACGGATGAGGTCCAAGAGTGGCTGGCCGCGCGCGGTTCGGCGCCGCTGGCCAAGCCTACCCGACTGTGCGACTTGTTGCGGCGTCCAGAAATCGGTTACAGGGATTTGGCGCCGTTGGGACTGGCCAATTCCGGGCTGGCCGAGGACGTGGTGGCGGAAATCGAAAACCAGGTCAAGTATGCGGGGTATATTCAAAAGCAGTTGGCGCAGGTGGCCCGGTTTGAAAAAATGGAGGCGCGGCGTATTCCCGCCGATTTAGATTACGGGGAGGTTTGCGGTCTGTCCAGGGAAGCGGCCGAGAAACTGGCGGCCATCCGCCCGGTTTCGATCGGCCAGGCAGGCCGCATCTCCGGGGTAAGCCCGGCCGATATCGCCGTGCTTTTGGTGCATTTGGAGAAGCGGCGGCGTGTGAAGGAGAGTGGCGATGGAACCGGAAGCGGTCCGGATGCTCCGGACGGGTGCGGCGCGCTGGGGGCTGGCTCTGGATAACGGGCAGATTGATCTTTTCGGGCGCTTCCTGGAAGGCTTGATCGCAGCGGCGGCACGTACCAATCTTACGGCCATCCGGGAACCCCTGGAGATCGTGAGCAAACATTTCTTGGATTCCCTGGCGGGCAGCCGGGTGCTGGGGAGGGTCACGCCCGGGAGTCGGCTGATCGATGTCGGCAGCGGCGCTGGTTTCCCCGGTCTGCCCTTGAAGATCGCCTGCCCGGGGCTTGAAATTACGTTATTAGAGGCCAGCGGCAGGAAGGCCGCTTTTCTGCGCGATATGGTTGCCCGGCTGGGCTTGGCCGGCGTGCGGGTGGTGCACGCCCGGGCCGAAGAGGCCGGGCGGGATCCGGAACACCGAGAACGTTACAGGTTCGCGGTGGCGCGGGCGGTGGCCGAGGTTCGGGTTCTGGTTGAATACTGTCTCCCCTTCCTTTGCGTGGGCGGTCTGTTCATCGCTTACAAGGGACCGGACATTTATCCGGAGCTGGAACGGGCGGAGAGGGCCCTGGCGGCTTTGGGTGGCGTCGTACGCGAGGTGGAGGAATTTCGCCTGCCCGAGGCGGAAGCCGGGCGCTCCCTGGTGGTGATCGAAAAGCGGGCCCCCACACCCGCGCGTTTCCCGCGACGTCCCGGCATGGCCGCGAAGAGGCCGTTGTAATTAGTTTTAGTTCCTGCTGAAAACGCTGCCTGGCGTGCCCCCCCGGAGCTAAGCGCTCGTAAGGTTACTTTTCCGGCAGGATCTTTAGGTTAGATTGTTTCTCGTGCGGGGATCGCTTGGCGGGTAGCAGGATTTTTTTGTCACGTTGTGGAATAACCCCTCAGGTTCGGGTCTTTTTCATTACGGCTAAGTAAACGGGGGGTCTTGTCTTGGGCAGGGTAATCGCCATCGCGAACCAAAAGGGCGGCGTGGCCAAAACCACCACGTGCGTCAACCTGGCGTCGGCCCTGGCTTTAAACGAAAAGCGGGTGCTGTTGATCGACATCGACCCGCAGGGGAATGCTACCAGCGGGCTTGGGGTAGACCGGGACGGCGTCAAACGGTGTGTTTACAACGCGCTGATTGACGGCGATTCCCTGCGGTCGTTGATTTACCCCTGCCGCGTTATCAAGGGGTTGGATATCGTACCTGCCTCCCTCAGGTTGGCGGCGGCCGAAATCGAAATGGTGGGCGTGCCGGACCGGGAACTGGTGTTGAAAAAGGCACTGCAGAAGGTACGGGACAATTATGACTACATTTTTATCGACTGTCCGCCGTCCTTGGGTCTCTTGACGCTAAATGCCCTTGCCGCCGCCGATTCGGTGTTGATTCCCATTCAATGTGAGTATTACGCGCTCGAAGGGTTAGGGCATCTGATGGGCACCATCCAACGGGTGCAGCGGCGGTTGAATACCAAACTGACCATTGAAGGCGTACTACTGACCATGTTTGACGGGCGAACCAACCTTTCCATCCAGGTGGTGGAGGAAGTTAAAAAGTATTTTCGCCAAAAGGTGTACCGGACGATTATCCCCCGTAATATCCGGTTGAGCGAGGCGCCCAGTTTTGGCAAGCCGGTGGTGGTGTACGACCCGAAATGCCGTGGCGCCGAGGTGTATCGGGAACTGGCAAGGGAAGTGATGGCTAGTGGCTAAAAAGAGGGCTCTGGGCCGAGGGCTGGACGCGCTGTTCCCGGGCGGTGAAGTGGCCGCGGCCGGCGAAACCTTGCGCGAGATACCGGTGGACGAGATTCGCACCAACCCTCGCCAGACGCGCCAGGTGTTCGACGAGGCGAAATTGGCCGAATTGGCGGCTTCTATCGAGGAGGTTGGCCTGGTGCAGCCCATCGTGGTTCGCCAGGTCGGGGACGCTTATGAGTTGATCTCCGGGGAGCGGCGACTGCGGGCGTTTCAAGCGCTTGGCCGCCAGCGCATCCCGGCCCTGGTGCGGGAAATGGCCGAAGTCGAGGCGGCGGCGACCGTACTAATCGAGAATATCCAGCGCGAAAACCTGAGCCCCTTGGAAGAAGCCGAGGCCTACCGGAAGCTGCTTGAGGAATTCCAACTGACTCAGGAAGAAGTGGCTCGGCGGGTGGGCAAGAGTCGGGTGCACGTGACCAATAGCCTGCGTCTCCTTACCCTTCCCCTCCCGGTACAAGAGATGGTGGGCTCCGGGGTGCTTAGCGCCGGGCACGCCCGGGCCTTGTTAGCGATTGGCGATCCGGCGCGGCAGGTCGAACTGGCCCAACAGGCGGTGGCGAGGGGACTTTCGGTGCGTGCTTTGGAGGCCGAAGTGCGCCGGAACCTGGAGTCGCAGACCGGACCCGCCCGGCCTGCGCCGAAGCGGCGGCGTCAGGACAAGGAATTGGAACTGCTGATCCGCCAGCGGGCCGGCGTCTTCGGGGAGCGCCTTACCGTGCGGGGCAACTACCAAAAAGGCCGCCTGGAAATCCACTACCGGAACGAAAAGGAACTGCAGCAGGTGCTGGATTTGGTGGCTTTGTTCGGCAAGGCCGGGCCGCTGGATGAATGAAAATGTTTCACGTAAAACCTGACGGTGAAACAACCAAGGAGGTAAACGCCGTGGAGGCCTTCGACCGGGGATTACTCCTCGGAGTCCTGATTGGTGAAGGACATTTCGGCGGTGACGGACGGCAGCCGCACATTACGGTCCGGATGCATTCCAGGCACCGGGCACTTTTTGAATGGCTCTTGCGGACGGTTCCCGGATCGCGGGTTTACGGACCTTACCATCACGGCGGACGAGACTATTGCCAATGGATGGTCCGGGGTGCGGCTCTGCACGCACTGTTGCCGGTTCTGGACGCACTTCCCATGGCGGAGATCAGTCCCCCGACCTTTCTCCGTTACCAGAAGATGAAAGCGGACTACAAGCTTCCCTAACCGGCGGGTTGGGCCGGCGTTGACCCGCTGGGAACTCTCGGGGACATGCCGCGATACTTTCCGCCGCCGCCTTTTCGGCGGCGAAGGTTACGACGCGCACCGGCACCCCGTGACGCAACGCCAGCTCCCGGCAATCCTCGTACTCCGCTTTGAGCCGCACGACCACCCCGTCCAGGCGCGCTATTTTCACCCGCACCGGACCATAGGCCGTATCCACCCGCAGTATCTCCCGCGCTACGGTAACCCGGTCCTCGTGACGCACCCGCACCCCCAGTGTTCCCGTTTCTAGTATTATGTCCTTAACCAGGTCTCTCCATACGTGTTCCGGGGACAGCACGGTAAGTTTTATGCCCGGGCGCCCTTTTTTGGCCGTTAGCGGAGTGAGGTAGGCGTCCAAAGCGCCTCTGGCCCGGAGTCGTTCCAGGTAGAAGGGGTAATGTTCAGGGTTCACGTCGTCCAGTACCGTTTCGAGGACCGTTACCTTTTCCCGGATGGCGGCCGTGGTAGAACTCACCTCGCCGATAATGGCGCGTAAAAGGTTCGGGAAAGGGAAAACGGCGGAGCCCACGCCGTAGCCGATTCGGTCGATACGCATGTCCGGGATTGGTCCGGCGGCCTCGGCCAGAGTCGCAACCAGGGCGGCGCCTGTGGGGGTGACCAATTCGCCGTCTACCGGGGCCGGAGCCGTCGGCAGACCGCGCAAAAGTTCCAAAACGGCGGGAGCCGGCACCGGCAACAGGCCGTGCGCGCAGCGCACAAAACCGCGTCCCAGGGGCAGCGGGGAAACCTGGATTCGCTCTATGCCCAGCAGGTGCAGGGCGGCGACGCTCCCGACGATCTCAATGATCGCATCTACCGCGCCGACTTCATGGAAGTGTATTTGGGCCGGGGAGGTACCGTGCACCCGGGCTTCGGCCGCAGCCAGACGCCGGAATACGCGGGCCGCCGTCTGCGCCACCCACTCCGGCAAATCCCCTGTAGCCAGAATGCGTTCGATGTCCGCGAGGCGGCGGTGCGGCTGGCCGCCGGCAGGCACCCGCACCCCGGCTTGGACGCCCCGGAACCCGTTTTTCTTGTCCTCTCGGATCTCCAGCTGCCATCCGTTCAGGGGGAGACGGGCGAGCAATTTCCGGAGCCGTTCCGGGTCCGCACCGGCGTCAATCAGAGACCCGAGGGCCATATCCCCGCTAATGCCGGCAAAGCAGTCCCAGTACAAAGTGCGCATCTACTTCTCCTCCCCCGCCTGGATGATGGCACTGGCCAGGGCGGCGGCGCCGTACCCGTTGTCAATGTTCACCACGCCGACCCCCGGTGCGCAGCTGTTTAACATAGCTAAAAGCGCCGCCAGCCCGTGGAAGCTGGCCCCGTAGCCCACGCTGGTCGGAACGGCGATCACCGGCCGGGGGGTCAAACCGGCCACAACCGAGGGGAGCGCCCCTTCCATCCCGGCGACGACGATGATCACCCGGCATTTCTCCAAGAGGTCCCGGTGCGCCAGCAGCCGGTGAACACCGGCAACCCCGACGTCGGGCACCGTAAGCACCGGGTGCCCCATGACCCGGACCGAAACGGCAGCCTCCTCCACCACCGGCAAATCGGCCGTACCGGCGCCGAGTACCAGCACCTCGGGACCGGTGGCCGGGCGGGGGGCGTTAATGGTAATGCATCGGGCCGTAGGATGATAGCGCGCCCTCGGGGCCACCCGGTGCACGGCCGTGAAGGTTTCCCGGTTCGCCCGGGTGGCCAGGACGGGCTGCCCGCTTTGCTTCAGGCTAAAAAAAATACGTGCTACCTGTGCCGGGGTTTTACCCTGACAAAAAATGACCTCGGGGAAACCCTTGCGCAGGGTGCGGTGATGGTCTACGCGGGCGAAACCGAGATCCTCGTAGGGTAGGTGCCGGAGACTCTCCAGCGCCGTCTCCACGTCCAAGCGGCCGGCGGCCACCTGCCGGAGCAGGTTGGTCAGTTTCTCCTTGTTCACGGTCATTCGCTCCCACTATAATATTAATTATTAAAATAAAATAATGAGGGCAGCCGGACAAGCGATGTTTACCGCGGTTCAACGTCAAAACATCCGAAACGATAGCCGGCTAGATCGGCGGTGACAAAACGGAAACCAAGCTGGCGGAGCTTTTCCAGGACCAGTTCACGATGGGGCGCAGTAATCAGCCGGGGCAGTAGGGCCGGGTCCACCTCGATCCGGGCCAGCGCTCCGTGGTGACGCACCCGCACCGTCGTGTAGCCGAGCCCGCGCAGGAATTCCTCCCCGCGGCGTACTTGTTCAAGACGCCGACGGGTCAGGGGTTCACCGTAGGGGATGCGGGTGGCCAGGCAACTTTCGGACGGGCGGTTCCAAAAATCCAGCCCAAGATTCTTGGCCAGGTTGCGGACCTGCTCTTTCGTCAGTCCCGCCGCACGCAGGGGACTAACTACGCCGGCTTCGGCGGCGGCACGCAGTCCGGGGCGGTACTGCTGCGCATCCTCGGCATTCGTACCGTCGAGAATTACGCGGAAGCCTTCTGCCGCGGCCAAGGTCCTTAACGCGGCGAACAACATAGATTTGCACCGGTAACAGCGGTCCGGGGGGTTGGCTGCAAAAAGCGGGTCCGCCAGTTGGTCCATTGGCAGTTCGCGGTGGCGTACTCCGAGTGAGGCGGCCAAGCGCCGTGCGTACGCCAGATCAGCGGGCGGGTAAATATGCCCCGTGGCGGTGACCGCCAGCAGGTTATGCTTCAATTCGGTACGGGCCAGTTGCAACACAACGGCCGAATCCACGCCGCCCGACAGGGCCACCACCGCCCCCGGGAGTGTTCGGATGAAGGTGCGAACCGTATGTTCGTCAGCCCTAACCATGGACGACCTCCTGGTTGCAGTTTAGAGCAGGCCGGCATGCCGTGTCAACCGCGCCAGATTTTGCCCGGTGGTGACCGAAGGCGGTAGCAACCGCCGGAGCCGGCAGATGGAAGGAGTGAGGGGACCATTTTCCCCGCTAACACGCAGGAGATCCTAATGGGTATTATCGGGGTGCTGGTGCTCGTAAATCTGGGCCAGTTCATTCTTTGGCGCCGCATCAGTGCCCGGGTGCGCCGGTTGACCCGTTTACTACGGGTCACCGACCGCGGGAGTCTGGATGAATTCATCAAGGCTTCCCAGGCCGAGATGGAAGACCTCCGGCGCCAACTGGACGACCTTACCACTTGGAGGAGCAAGACCGACGCTGTCCTGGCCCGGTGCCTGCGCACGCCGGCAATGGTTCGTTATCAGGCCCTGGACGGGGTCGGCGGCGACCAGAGCTTTTCGTGCGCTCTCCTGGACGGCAAGGGCGACGGGGTGGTGCTCACCGGCATTTATACCCGTAACAGTTCCTACGCGTACGGCAAGCCGGTGCAGGGCGGACACTCTACATACGCCTTGAGCGCCGAAGAACAGAAAGCCGTGGACCGGGTTTTGGGCGCTCCGGAGATCGCCCCCGTAAGGCCCGAGAACCCAATACTAAGGATGTGAATGTTCATCAACAAATATGAACGAAACCAAAAACGGTGTCTGGGGGTGGGTTCCTTGTTGTTCAAAGACCGCGTCGACGCCGGCCGCCGCTTGGCGGAACGCTTGGCAGGCGAAGCTCTGCCCGATGCCCTGGTGCTCGGCATTCCACGGGGCGGGGTGGTGGTGGCCGCCGAAGTAGCCCGGGCGCTAGACCTGCCGCTGGATATCATCGTGCCCCGGAAAATCGGCGCGCCTGCCAATCCCGAGTTGGCCGTTGGTGCCGTGGCCCAAGATGGCACGGTGATCTACAACACCGCGTTGCTCCGGAGGCTACACCTGGATGAGGCCGACCTTGCGGAACAAGTCCAGGCTGAAATCCGCGAAATCGAGCGACGCATGGCCCTGTATCGCGGCTCCCGGGTGCCGCCGAAACTCGGTGGCCGGACCGTGATCTTGGTGGACGACGGCGTTGCCACCGGCTACACGGTGCTGGCCGCGCTACGTTCCCTGCGGCGGGCCGGAGCCAAAAAGATTATCCTGGCGGTGCCGGTGGCGCCGCCGGAAACCCTGGCGCGGCTCAAACCGGAGGTGGACCACATCGTCTGCCTGGCCAGCCCGCACGACTTTTGGGCGGTGGGCCAGTTCTACCAGGACTTTCGCCAAAACAGTAACCAGGATGTAATCGCCTTGCTTCGGCCCGGGGCCGATGCATAAAACCCCGCGCAGGCCACATAATAAGACGGACAGGGCGATAGGCAACGGAGGTGAATCCGGTGAAAAAAGTGGCTATGGCCGAGGGTTTAAGCGGACTTGACCGCTTCTTCCGTGAACGGGGCTATCAGGTGCTGCCTCCCGACGAGGCGGACAACGCGGTGGCCCTGGTAGTTTCCGGCGCGACGCTAGATTTTACGGGCGTGCAAGAAAGGGCCTTGAAGGTGCCGGTGGTAAACGCGGAGGGTCAGACGCCGGAACAGATCTTTCAACAGGTCGAAAGAGCTTCCAGGATCGCAAAATAACCCAGGCTTATACAGCCTGGGTTCTACTCACTCTGGCCTCGGGCGCCGTTTCCAGCGCCACTGGAGGGCTGTACTCCTGTAAAAACAGCTTCAGCCCGGCAACAATTACGTCGGCCAGGCGCATCACCACATTCAACCGGGTGTTTTGCAGAATGGTAAACTCCATAAAGCCGCTGACGTTGACCACGCCGGTAATGTGTATATCCCCTACCGCCGGCAGGTCTTTCTTCACGCCGGCCCCCGGTTTCAGTGCTCCTTCGCAAATATTGATGCAGCCGATGTTTTCGGCGCGGCCCAGACAGGCATCAACCGCGATAATAAAGGCGTTCTCGTATTCACGCCGAATTGAATGCAGCGTTTCCTGCAAGTTGGTGGCGTGTACCGGCCGGTCCAACGTACCGTAAACCTTAAACACATCCTGAGCCAGCTCCTGTACCCGGGAACCGATTAACGGTCCCAAGCTGTCACCGGTGGAACGGTCCGAGCCGATGCACACCAGTAGCACCGGGCGGTCTGGAGGCACGTGCTGCAGATGGCGCTTCAGGCACCTGGCGAAAAGATGCGGGGCTTGAGCCTCATCTATATGAATCCGCGTGTAGGCGGAGCGGGTTTCCAGCCGGTCCAGAAAAGACTCCATTGGCAATTCCTCCCTTGGCGTGCATAATTAGTAATATTTATTGCCCCGCAGACACCTGCTTATACCGAAACCGGGCAAAAACCCACACGGCCAACATAAAGATTATTTGAGGTGGGTACATTGCCGCGCGGAGTCTTTAAAGTAGCGGTGCTGTACGTCGGGGCCGTGCTCGGCGCCGGTTTTTCTTCCGGCCAGGAAATCATGCAGTTCTTTGGTTCGTTCGGCACCCGGGGCTTATGGGGGGTGGCCTTAGCCACCGTTCTTTTTGCTTACCTGGGGGCCGTGATCCAAGTCGCCGCGGTGCGTATTGGTGCGACTAGTTACCGGGAGATACTGGTACACCTGCTGGGCAAAAAAACGGCCCTGCTGGTGGACTACCTTAGCATGGGCATGCTGGTGGTCGGTTTAGGCATCATGCTGGCGGGCAGCGGCGCCATTTTCCAAGAAAGGCTGGGTTTGTCGTCGTTGACGGGGGTCTTGTTTCTGGCGGTTCTGATCGGCATCATCATCTGGGCCGGGCTGACCGGGGTGGTGGTCGTGAACGCGATATTGGTGCCCGTCAAACTGATCCTGGTGATGGGGGTGGCGGTGTTAGCCCTCTGCACCACGCAAGGTCCCGTGCCTACCGGACACGGGGGGATGCCGGCGGTAAGCCTGTTGAGTGGTAGCTGGGTTTGGGCGGCGGTGCTGTACGTTTCTTACAACATGGTGGTGCCCCTGGCCGTTCTGTCCACTCTGGGGTGCCACCTGACGCCTGCCCAAGCCGTCCGGGGCGGCCTGGCCGGCGGGGTGTTGCTGGGTCTAGCCGCCGGCCTGGTGACGGCGGCGATCGTCGTGCACTACGCCCAGGTATGGCCTTACCAGGTGCCCTTGCTTTACCTGGCGGCGGCGGTACATCCGGCGGTCGGCACCGTGAGCACGGTGGTAATCTGGCTGGCCGTGTTCACCACCGGTATCGCCAACGCCCACGGTTTCGCCAGCCGCGTGGCTTTGCCCGGTTCTTCCGGATACCGGGCGGCGGGGCTGGCGGCGATAATAATAGTGATTCCGGTGACCTTTTTTGACTTTGCCACGCTGGTAGGCTTTTTCTACCCTCTCTTCGGCTGCCTCGGCCTGGTGCTGCTGGCGGCGCTTCTGGCCAGACCGTTGGCAGGGTTTTGCCACACGGGGCGAAAGCTGTAGAATAATTACAAAATACCGGCCGCTGAAAGCTCCGACCTTGAGGTCTGGGGATGAAAGCAGCTTCCAGGTTTGCTAAAATGAAGACATGAGGCGCGCCAATGTAGTCCGGGTTTTGTCCGGCAAACAGCAAAAACAAATACTCGAGATTATCGGGGACCGCTGCGCGGCGCTCTGGAACGCCGTCCAGTACCGGTGCAGACAGGCGTTTTTCGAAGGAGAGTCTGTTCCTTCCTACGGAAGGCTGTGCTCTGAATTTAAAGAGCACGAATCCTACAAAGCCCTGCCCGCCCACATCGGGCAGGAGGTGATCAAAAAAGCACGGAAGGCGTGGGACTCCTTCTTCGCACTTTTGCGTCTGTACCGGAAAGGCGAACTGAAAAAGCCGCCGCGCATTCCGCGGTACTGGAAGGATCGTCGGACGGGAAAGCGTTTCTTCCGCATCGTCCCCGTCAAAGCATCCACCTCCTACTCTCTGAACACCCGGTACCTCTCCCTCACCCTGCCGCAGGATCTGCGCGCGAAACGGGGAGACCGCTTGGTGCTCCCGGTGCGGGGTATCTTGCGCTTCGCGGGCGTCCCGAAGACACTGGAACTCTGGTACGATCCTGCGAAGAAGCGCTGGTACGCCCACCAGGTGGTAAAAGTCCCGGAGCCGGAGCGCAAGAAGAAGCCTGAAAAGCAGGCCGCGCTTAATCTGGGGGCCAGGGTTTTGGCCGCTTTGGCCGTCGAGGGATGGCATCATCAGCTGCTCTTCTCCGGCCGTGAAGTCTGGAAAGACTTTGTCTACTGGACGAAGAAGATCGCCGCAGAACAAGCGCGGCTCAACAAAGCCGGCCGGAAGACATCCCGAAGACTCAAGAAGCTCTACCAGATCCGCGCCCGCAGACTCAAACACGCTTTCGTCGCTCTGGCCGCGGAGCTGGTGCGGATTCTGAAGCGCCACCGGGTGACCGTACTCTTCGTCGAAGACCTGACCGGAATACGGGACGACATGGACTTCGGACCAAAGAACATCCTGGTCCACAACTTCTGGGCCTTCGGGATGCTGAGAAGACTCGTCGCGGCGGCCTGCGCCCGGGTCGGGATCGGGGTCGTGGCCAGCGCGCCGCGCGGCACATCTTCCGGGTGCGCGGTTTGTGGTTCTTCTGTTCTGCGTCCCGTCCGGTACAAGGCGGTGTGCGAAACTTGCGGCTGCGTTTGGCACGCCGATGCCAACGCAGCCCTGAACATACTCCTTCAGGGCTCCTCGAAGGGGCACGGGGTGGAGGTTGCACCCCGGAAGCCGCTTTCTCTCCGGTGGAACTACCACCGGTGGGAAAGCCGCTTCGCATCCGCCGCCGGTACGCCCACAGGAGCGGCGAGCGGCGTTCCTAAAGTGGCGTAAGCTTTCAGGAACCCCCCGGCTTTAGCCGTGGGGAGGAAGTCAGGTAAGGAGCCGGCTAAAACTCGCTTCAGGAGAGATGGCGTTTGAACTGGGTGGACTACGTATTGTTGGCTATACTTGCCTTAAGCGCCTGGGGCGGGCTCGTCCAGGGTTTTTCACGCAGTGCCTTGGGTGTGGTGGCCGTGGGCGTGGGCCTGTTCGTGGCTTTCAAGTATTACCGCCCGGTGGGCACATACCTGGACGAGCAGTTTGACCTGGGGGCCAGGTTGGAAAGTTTTATTCTGGGCCGGGCCGCCGACGGAGAGCCTGTGGCCGCTCCGGGGGTTGTTCCCGCAAAGGAACCGTTCCCGGAAAGCGCGGCGGGTCTAGATGGTTTCACCGGGCTGTTGGATCAGTTCCTGGCCGGCCAAGTGGACGGGTTGGGTCAGGCGGTGACCGGGGTAGTGGCCCCCGCGGCCCTGAGCGTGGTTAGTTTTCTGATTGTTTTCATCCTGACGGCCTGGTTGGGTGGACGGCTTTTAGCCCGCATTCCGCACCTCCCCATCCTGGGGCCGGTAGACCGGGCCGGGGGCTTTGTTTTTGGTCTGGCGCGCGGGTTTTTCTACGGCCTGATCGTGCTCGCCCTCGTCCGGGTGTTGAGTTTTTCGAGTGCGCTCTTCGGCGCGGATACAATGGCCACGGGGCTGGAAGGTTCCCAGCTGGCGCCCGCTTATTTCGCTTTCCTGCGTTATATCTGGGCGCTGGTGCTGCCGTTCTCCGGGTGAGCACACCGCTTGTGGCAGAGGGTAAAACAGGGTGCAACGGAGGTTTCACAGGTGATCCCTAAGTTTGAAGTGGGCGATATCGTAGAGATGCGCAAAATCCATCCGTGCGGGAGTTGGGAGTGGGAAGTGCTGCGCACCGGGGTTGATTTTCGTCTTCGCTGCCGGAAATGCGGCCGGGTGGTGCTGATCCCGCGCCCCAAGTTTCTCAAGGGCGTCAGGCGCAAGGTGGCGGCTGCGGGAGAGGGTGAAAAGCCATCCGGCTAGGCATTATCGGTCTTCCCAACGCGGGAAAATCTACGCTGTTCAATGCTCTTACCGGAAGCGCGGCGGCGGTGGCGCCTTACCCGTTTAGCACCGTTACTCCCAACGTGGGGGTGGTGCCGGTGCCGGATGTCCGTCTGGATGTGCTCGCCCGCATGGTCCGGCCGGAGAAGGTTACCCCGGCCGTGGTGAACTTCGTGGACATCGCCGGCCTAGTTCGCGGCGCTTCCCGGGGCGAGGGTCTGGGCAATCGCTTTCTGGGCCACATCCGGGAAGTCGACGCGGTGGTACACGTGGTGCGCTTGTTTGGGGATCCGCAGGTACCCCACGTTGAAGGTGCGGTGGACCCGGTGCGGGACGTGGAAACGGTGGATACCGAGCTCTGCCTGGCGGACCTGGAAACCGTTTCGCGGCGCCTCGAGCGGATCGCCAAGCCCGCTCGCCTGGGCCAGGCGCATTACCGGGCCGAGGTGGCCGTCCTTGACCGCGTGGCCAAACAGCTTAACGCCGGGGTGCCCGTGCGCCGCCAGCCCTTGGCACGCTCGGAATGGGAAGCCCTCCGTAATCTGCACCTGCTGACGGCCCGCCCGGTATTGTACGCTGCCAACGTTTCCGAATCCGCCCTGACGGCACGGCCCGACCCCGCGCTGGAAGCGCTCCTGACGCACGCTCGGGTGGAAGGTGCCCCGGTGGTGGTGTTGAGCGCCGCCTTTGAGGCCGAATTGGCCGGTCTGGAGCCGGACGAGCGTGAACTGTTTTTGCAGGATCTCGGCCGCCAGGAGCCCTTTCTTCCGACCCTGATACGGGCCGCCTACCGCCTCCTGGGACTGATTAGCTTTTTCACCACCCGCCTGCCAGAACTGCGGGCCTGGACGGTCCAGGACGGGGCCACGGCGGTGGAGGCCGCCGGGAAAATCCACACGGACTTTGCCCGCGGCTTCATTCGTGCCGAGGTGATCTCCTTCGATGCGTTGATGGCTGCCGGGGACCCGACCGCTGCCCGGGAGCGGGGCCTGGTGCGCATGGAAGGGCGTGATTACCGGGTCCAGGACGGCGACGTCATTTACTTCCGCTTTAACGTCACTACTTAGTCCTTCAGTCAAAGTGCGTCAAGATTTCCGGCCGGAAAAGGGGGACACCGCTCCCTGAAGCGGGCGCTGCGGCAGGCGTTCTGTAAATAAATGCCACAACGCTAATCTGGTGGGCGAAAACAGGTCGCTAAAGGAGTGTGAGTGACTTAATCACCCTAGTCCGGCCTAGATTAACCTTGCGGCCTCATGGTATCATATGGAAAAAACCGCCTGGGCCCGGCGTTGGGGGGGAATAAGCCGTGGACACGCGCATCCGTTCGCCTTCCCCGGATGCGGGGGGCAAAGACACCCGGGGACAATTGCATAAAGCCTACCCCGCGGTCGGCAGGTATCCTGATGAGCCTGCTACGAAACCGGCTCGGCAGGCCTCCGTACAGAGGTCAGAGAAGGGTCAGGACCCGGGGGTGAGAACGCGTGACGGGTTTGCATAGGCGTGGTTCGGGCGCGAAAGCCCTGGCGATTTTGCTGATAATCGGCCTTGGCTTGATGGTTGGCCCGTTTTCTGGCGCAATTGGCGGGTACCTGGTGCCGGTGCCTGACGAAAAGCCGCTAGTGCCGCCGGGAACGGATTGGCTTAATCCGTTGGTCTGCCCGGTATTGCTGGCAGGTTCTGTACTGTCTGGACTCTTACTCAGGTTACCGTTTAGGTGGCGCTACCTGCGCCGATCACGAAAATCACCCCACCCGGTGTGGGCCGGGCGGCCAACAAAGAGATGGCTTTACCGGCGTGCCTAACCGGGTCATGGCCCAGCACGAGCTTTTTCCGAAAAAACTGATAGCTGACTTTCCCGTACGGAGGTGAAAGATAAACCCAATTAATGCGTGTAATCCGGACCGCAAAAAGCCCTATGAGGTGAAATATCTGGGGGGAGGCCGGCGGGGTTTACGCACCATTCTCCGCGCGGCTTACCCGACAGGAGGATAAATAAAGCGCATGGCCAAATCGGAAGATAGTCTTGGTTATCAGCGGGTCCGTAGATACCGGGTTCGTAGCGGGCTAAGCCAAGCCGTGGTAAATGCCGGTTTTGATCGGCGGGAAGCCGAACCGGGTAGAAATTGGGCCTGCGTGACCCTGGAACCCGGTCTCCGCGACCGCAGAGAAGCCGAAACGTACCGTGACCCGCCGCCCCGCTCGGAACCGCCCCGCCGGGGGAACCCCTCCGCAGAAGTAGCCCGGCGCAGGCCGCCGGAGCGTGTTGCAAACCGAGAACCAGTTGCCGACGACTATGACGACTATTTTGAGGCCCGCCACGACTACGATTATTGTTCGGATTATTATCGTGCGCCTTTCCCGGAACGGAAAGGGTTGGCCGTTCGGGTGGTACGCGTGTTAGTGGCCATCGTAGATCGTTTTTGGCGGCTACGAACGGTTGCTTTAGGAACACCCTTCTTGCTCGCGGCCTGCGTTTTTGCCGCCGGAGTGGTTCTGGAAAACCAGGTGCGCTTCCTGAGTTGGGTGGCCGAACTCCTGGTGGCGGCGGCCGCAACGGTGCGCGATTGGGTTAAGCCTGGACCGCAGACGGCCTTATTGTTTGCCGGTCTGATCACCGCCACGGGGATTTGGCTTTTGAAACGGGTGGTTTCCGGCCCGGCTGTGGCCCCGCGCGCTTCCCGGCGCGTTTGTATTCACCGGGATGCTTTGGAACGCCACCGTTAGGCGTCGTGGGCGAGTCTCTGGCTCGAAAAACTTAAGTTGTGTGATGGGTAACCCTGGTTATCGCTAACCGTTAATGGAGCCCCCCGGAGACCGCTTTGCCGGGGGGCTCCGTTTGGGCCGGGGCCAGATTTATTCGGGTTGAAAAAGACCCCACACCGGGTACGCAACGCTTCCTCGAGCCGGCCCTTGTGCTCGGCAAGGAAGTCCAGCGCACGGTAGAAGTGATTGGGTTCCAGCCCCTTCCACTCCGGCCGGTAGATCGTTTTCACCCACTCGCCGACGCGCAGCTTGGACATGCGGTCCAGGA